>NZ_LR760298.1:698916-1397832 GCF_902806445.1 Listeria sp. PSOL-1
CACCTCGCGGGCGGCTCGCTACAGATGCTGCATACAAGCATCTTGGAATTCCAAATGAAAAAGGTGTTTAATGATGAGAGTTGAAGATTTTGATTTTGATTTACCAGAAGAACTAATTGCTCAAACACCACTACAAGATCGTTCTTCTAGTCGTTTGATGGTTTTAAATAAAAAAACAGGAGCGATCAAAGACCAAGCATTTACGAACATTCTTGATTATCTTACTCCGGGTGATGCACTTGTTTTAAATGATACACGCGTCTTACCAGCGCGTCTTTATGGTATAAAAGAAGAAACCGGCGCGCGTGTTGAAGTTCTTCTTTTAAAGCCGCTTGAAAACGGAGCATATGAAACACTAGCCAAACCAGCAAAACGCGTTCATGTTGGGAACGAAATCATTTTTGGAAATGGTGAATTACGCGCGGTTTGTACAGAAGAGTTAGAACATGGAGGCCGTGTTTTTGAATTTCATTACGAAGGAATCTTTTATGAGGTTTTAGAAAAACTTGGTAAAATGCCACTTCCACCCTATATCAAAGAACAGCTTGAGGATCAAGATCGCTATCAAACGGTTTATGCAAAAGACATGGGTTCAGCAGCAGCACCTACCGCAGGACTTCATTTTACAGAAGAGTTGCTAGAAAAAATAAAGCAAAAAGGCATTTCCATCAATTTCGTTACATTACACGTGGGATTAGGTACTTTTCGTCCGGTAGATGTTGCTGATACAAGTGAACATAAGATGCATGCTGAATTTTATCGTTTAACAGAAGAGGTGGCTGAAGAATTGACGCGTGTTAAAAAACAGGGTGGCAAAATTATTGCTGTTGGGACGACATCGATTCGCACACTAGAAACGATTGCAACAAAGCATGATGGTCATCTTGTTGCTGATTCTGGGTGGACGGATATTTTTATTGCACCGGGGTATGAATTTAAAGCAGTTGATGCGCTCATCACGAATTTTCATTTGCCGAAATCAACATTAATTATGCTTGTATCTGCTTTATCAACACGCGAAAATATTTTAAATGCCTATAAGCATGCCGTTTCTGAAAAATACCGCTTTTTTAGTTTTGGCGATGCAATGTTGATTTACTAAAAAAACAATGAATAAAAGACTTGTGTTCTGTGCTTTTTTTCGATATGCTAGAAATTAGAGTAAATGAGAAAGAGGGAACAAATGACTGCCATTCGTTATGAATTAATCAAAACTGATAAAAAAACGGGCGCACGTCTTGGCAAGCTTCATACACCACACGGGACATTTGATACGCCAATGTTCATGCCAGTGGGAACACTTGCTACAGTAAAAACGATGTCCCCGGAAGAACTAAAACAAATGGGAGCCGGTGTCATTTTAAGCAATACGTATCACTTATGGCTTCGTCCTGGTGAAGACTTAATCAAAGAAGCTGGTGGGCTTCATCGATTTATGAACTGGGATCAGCCCATTTTAACTGATTCAGGTGGGTTTCAGGTTTTTAGTTTGAGCGATATGCGGGACATTAAAGAAGAAGGCGTTCATTTTCGCAATCATTTAAATGGGGACAAGCTTTTTCTTTCACCTGAAAAAGCAATTCAAATTCAAAATGCACTAGGTTCGGACATCATGATGAGTTTTGATGAATGTCCACCTTATCCAGCCACACATGATTATATGAAAAAATCGGTAGAACGGACTTCACGTTGGGCTGAGCGAGGTCTTGCTGCGCATACACGTGCGCATGATCAAGGTTTATTTGGAATCGTACAAGGTGGCGCTTATGAGGACCTACGTAAGCAAAGTGCGCGTGACCTTGTTTCACTAGATTTTCCTGGGTATTCCATTGGTGGGCTTTCGGTCGGGGAGCCAAAAGAGGTTATGAATGAAGTGCTTGAATTTACAACACCTCATTTACCTAGTGATAAGCCACGCTATTTAATGGGTGTAGGTTCGCCTGATTCTTTAATTGATGGTGTGATTCGTGGGATTGACATGTTTGATTGTGTACTACCTACGCGGATTGCTCGTAATGGCACTTGTATGACCTCAAACGGGCGCTTAGTTATTAAAAATGCGAAATTTGCACGTGATTTTCGTCCACTTGATGAAAATTGTGATTGCCATACATGTCGTAATTATTCAAGAGCTTATATTCGCCACTTAATTCGTTGTGAAGAAACATTTGGTATCAGGCTTACAACTTACCATAATTTATATTTTCTGTTAAACTTAATGAAAGATGTCAGAAAAGCAATTTTAGCGGATCGTCTATTTGAATTTCGGGAAGAATTTTTTGAGCAATATGGGTTTAACCGTCCAAATGCGAAAAATTTCTAAATATATTACTGTTAGATAGCTTGAAAGGAGCTGAAATAGTTGGCAAGTTTAGGAGCTTTTATTCCAATAATTTTAATGATTATTTTGTTTTACTTCCTATTGATTCGCCCACAACAAAAGCGACAAAAAGAAGTAGCAAACATGCAAAATTCACTTTCAAAAGGTGATAAAATTATTACAATCGGAGGACTTCATGGTGTTGTTGAGGCTATTGAAGATGGTACGGTTGTTTTAAAATCTGGCAATACGAAATTAACTTTCGATCGAAATGCCATTCGTACTGTGCTTGAAAAAGGAAATAGAGTAGAAGCAAGTACTGAAGAAAAAGCGCCAGAAACAGAACAAAAAGATGAAGAACAGAAATAATTTAAAAACGCTATTCTCCTAGTTAGAATGGCGTTTTTTATATTTTTTATGCAGGTTTAAGTAAAATTATACTTTCCATTTTGTCAATAATTCGATAAAATGAGAATAGTTGATTGTTATATGGGGAGGGGAATTTATGACGGGAGCTTTTGAAAACTGGTATAAGAGGCTGGAACCAGCAATTTTAATTAAAGTAGAAGATTTTCATATCCTTGGTTACCGGGAAATAAAGATGAGTCACATATGGTCCTTTTTAACAGAAGTAAAATGGAGAAATGTTTCACCTCCAAGCCTGCATGAAGGAATTAATGATATTATGCAGATGAACATTGGGCAATTGATGCAGTTTATCACAACACCATCTAAAAAACAGGTGAAACAAAGTTTGTTAGATGAGACGCTTGTTCAAGAAGTTTTAAAGAGCGACGCGGACTGAGTGTTCCATAAGGAGGAAAGATAAGGAAATGGTTAAAAAAGGCAAGTTAATTACTTTCTTTTTAGTCGTGGCGATTGTTTTCGGTGTCGTTTTTGGTACTGCTAAAATGATGCTTGGAAAAATCAATCTCGGACTAGATTTGCAGGGCGGCTTTGAAGTTCTTTATGAAGTGAAGCCTGCAAATGGAAAAGGAAAAGTGGACAGACAAACACTTACTGATACTGTAAGTGCACTTGATCGTCGGATTAACAGCATTGGTGTAGCTGAGCCGTCGATTACAATTGAAGGGAATAATCGTATCCGCGTGCAATTAGCGGGAATTAAAGATCAAAATGAAGCAAGAAAGATGCTTTCAACGACAGCTGAGTTATCTTTTAGAGATGCAAAAGATAACGTAAAGCTAGATGGATCTGATCTCGTTCCTGGTGGCGCTAAACAAGCTTTTGGTCAAAATAATAATCCAATTGTTACGTTAAAATTAAAAAGTGCTGACAAATTTGCTAAAGTAACAAAAGAAATTGCAAATCAAACACCAAACAATCAATTGGTTATTTGGCTAGATTACAAAAAAGGTCAAAAATATGAAACTGAGAAAAGTAAAAAAAATCCGGCTTACTTATCTGCACCTAATGTAAGCAAAGTCATTGATGACAACAATGTTCAAATCGAAGGAAACTTCACTGCAAACGAAGCGAAAAACTTGGCTAATCTCTTAAACTCTGGTGCGCTTCCTGTTAAAATGAATGAGGTTTATTCTACTTCTGTAGGTGCTCAATTTGGACAAGATGCTCTAAATGAAACAGTAATTGCTGGAATCGTCGGCGTGCTAGCAATTTTTGTCTTTATGATTGCTGTTTACCGTTTACCAGGTATCGTTGCATCGATTACACTCATTGCTTATACGTATTTAGTGCTGCTTGTTTTAAGTTTGTTAAATGCAACGTTAACACTTCCGGGGATTGCTGGATTAATTCTAGGAATCGGTATGGCTGTTGATGCCAATGTGATTACCTATGAGCGGATAAAAGAAGAGCTCAAAGTCGGAAGATCAACAAAAGCGGCCTTTGATGTTGGGAGTAAGGAAGCTTTCCGGGCCATTTTGGATGGAAACCTTACGACATTAATTGTTGCTTGTGTCCTCTTTTATTTCGGTACAAGTTCAATTAAAGGCTTTGCAACAGTATTAATCATCAGTATTTTATTAAGCTTCTTAACAGCTGTTTGGGGATCTCGTCTTTTACTTGGCCTTCTTGTTAAAAGCAATGTCCTTAATAATAAACCAGGATTATTTTCTGTTAATAAAAAACAAATTCATAGTCTGCATGATGGCGTAAGCACCTATGACTTGAAAACGCGTTTCGATCGCTTTGACTTTGTAAAACATCATCGTTTGTTCTTAGGTATTTTTACAACCATTACGATTGTTGGTATTATTTTGTTAGCAGTTTTCAAAATGAACCTTGGCATCGACTTTGCAAGTGGTACTCGTGCTGAGATTACTTCAAATGCGAAGATCACACAATCAACGGTTGAAAAAGATCTAAAAGAAATTAATATGCCATCGGATAATATTACATTCCAAGGTAAAAATTCAACAACGGCAGTAATCTCTTATAAAGGCGCATTGAAACAAAATGAAGTAGCTAAATTTAAGTCTTACTTCAGTGATAAATACAAACACGAACCAAGCATTAGCACCGTAACACCAACAGTTGGAAAAGAGCTTGCCAAAAACGGCATTTATGCACTTGCCATCGCTTCTGTTTTAATTGTGTTGTATATTGCGGTCCGCTTTGAGTTTTACATGGGTATTGCAGCGATTCTGTCACTTTTATTTGATGCCTTTACGATCTTCATCTTCTTTAGTATCTTTAGAATTGAAGTAGATTTAACCTTTATTGCAGCAGTTCTGACCGTAATCGGTTATTCGATTAATGACACGATTGTAACAGCTGACCGTGTTCGCGATATCGGTAAGAAAATGAAACGGTACAAAACGAAAGAAGATGTTGCTTTTGCAGTTAACCATGGTTTAAGACAGACATTTACTCGTTCCATCAATACTATTGTGACTGTTTTGATTACCGTTTTAGCACTTGTTATCTTTGGTAATGAATCAATCTTGAGCTTTTCAATCGCTCTTCTTGTGGGATTAATTTCCAGTGTATTCTCGTCCATATTTATGGCGATGCAGCTTTGGTACGTATTTAAATCCCATCAAGTAAATAAAAAAGGGCCACTTGATACAGTGAAGAAAAAGAAAAAACGCAATGCTGGTCAACCAGTTGTATAATTAAAATACATGAACCGGGAACAGAGGTGTTCCCGGTTTTTTTATAAGAGAAGTGGGGGATTTTAAATGAAAATACAATGGCAAGTCGTAACAGGGATTGTTCTTGCTCTCATGATTGCAGTGTTTGCTGTCATTAATACGGATCCAGTAGAAGTGAATTTTTTATTTACTAAAGCAGACTGGCCGCTTATTTTACTTATTCTAGGTTCAGTTTTAATCGGTTGTTTAATCATGTTCTTTTTAAATATCGCAAAAGCAAGACAAGCGAGAAAAGAAGTCAGACAATTGAACGAAGAAATTAACGATTTGAAAAGACAACTCGCAGCTGAAGAAGCACTCGGTATGAAAAAGATTGAACTGGAAAAAAATGAATCGAAGCAAGAATTCTAAAAAGTGAGCGCATTGTTTTAACTCATTACATAGCATACCAATTTTTTTGCTGGCGAAAACAACTAAAAACCGTAAACAATTGGCATTTTCTTATTTTTTCGCTATAATAGGAAAGTTGAAAGGTGGGGAGCAAATGATTGATGCAAAATACTCCTGGAAAATTGATCGAGTAGATGAAAACAAGACCAAACAAGTTAAAGATGCACTTCAAATCGATGAACAGTTAGCAAAAATCCTTTTAAAACGTGGTATAACAACAAAAGATCAATTGGATAAATTTTTGCACCCCGAAAAGTATAGTGGTTACGATCCTTTTTTATTTTTTGAAATGGATAAAGCTGTTTCAAGAATTAACCAAGCTGTTCAAAATAAAGAGCGTATTTTAATTTACGGCGATTACGATGCGGACGGGGTCACGAGTATTGCTGTTCTTCATTATGCACTTAAAAAATTAGGCGCTGCGCCAGACTATTATATCCCCAATCGTTTTACTGAAGGATATGGCCCAAATAAAGCGGCTTTAAAAAAAGCGAAGGATCAAGGGTATCATTTAATTATTACAGTGGATAATGGAATTGCTGCACTTGATGAAATGAAATTTGCAAAAGAAATTGCTTTAGATGTTATTGTGACAGATCATCATGAAGCTCGCGCGGTAATGCCTGAAGCGATTGCTGTTATTCATCCTAAACATCCTAATTCGAAGTATCCGTTTCAAGAGCTTGCTGGCGTTGGTGTAAGTTATAAGCTGGCTCACGCTTTACTTGGAGAAGAACCGACTGAGCTTCTTGACTTGGTTGCTGTTGGAACGGTCGCTGATTTGGTTGCACTAACAGATGAGAATCGTCTTTTTGTTCAAAAAGGACTGATGAAATTGCAGCAAAGTCCTAATTTAGGCCTTCAAGCACTCGCTAAAAAAGCAGGTGTCAAGCTAGAAGGAGTAAGTGAAGAAGCGATTGGATTTGCGCTAGCGCCACGTCTTAATGCTGTTGGGCGTCTTGGTCCTGCTGATGCTTCTTGTGATCTTCTTTTAACAGTCGATGATAACGAAGCCACTTTTTTAGCAGAGAAAATTGATATGGCTAATAAAGAGCGCCGTGAAATAGTGGCAAATATTACAACGGAAGCAACCGCTTTATTAGAAAATAAGAGCGAAATACCGCGCGTTATTGTCCTGGCAAACCCTGATTGGAATCCTGGTGTATTGGGGATTGTTGCTTCACGTATTGTAGAAAAATATAGTCGCCCTACAATTCTTCTTGCAGTTGATGAAGCTACAGGTCTTGCTAAAGGTTCAGGGCGAAGTATCCAAGCGTTCCATTTATATCAAGCATTAGACAAAAATAGAGCACTTTTAGAAGCGTTTGGTGGACACCCAATGGCAGCAGGATTAACAGTTCAAATGGTCCATCTTCAGTCACTCATTGAAAACTTAAATGAACAAGCTAAGCAACTTCATGACGAAGATTTTCGTAAGGAACAATGCATTGAAGCCGAATTAGAATTAAGTACGGTCAGCCTTCCTTTCATAAAACAAATCGAGAAGCTAGCGCCATTTGGTATCTGCAATCCTAAGCCAATCTTTTTATTTAAAGAGATAGAATTTGCGAATACACGAAGGATTGGTGCAGATAAAACCCATTTAAAAACAACGCTTGCTAAAGAAAACAGCCGACTTGATGCGGTTGGTTTTCATGTCGGTTTTTTAGCAGAAAAGATCGCTATCAATGCACAAGTGGATGTCATTGGGGAACTATCCATCAATGAATGGAACGGTAGCCAAAAAGCACAACTACAGTTAGTAGATGTAGCTGTCAGACACTGGCAGTTATTCGATGCCAGAAATCAAATAACTTGGAAAAAATTAATCGCTGAAAAAGCCATAGATGATCGGCTTTTCGTTTGTTTTCTTGAAGAAACCTATCAGCAACTTGCAGCTGAGCATCAACCAGTCTTACAACTCCCAACAACTCATCAGTTGCAAAAAACGACAATCAATGAGTTGATTATTGCGGATATGCCAAACGATCTTTTAGCTATTGAGCAAATTATTAGGGAAATCAAGCCAAAGAGACTTTATGTCCATTTTGGTAACTCACAGACAGAAGGATTTGATCGTTTACCAAGTAGAGCAGAATTTGCTACTTTTTATAAATTAATCAAGGAATTTCAGCCTTTCACTTTAGATAAATATATCCCGCGCTTATCACAAAAATTTGGTTGGAAAAAAGCGCAGATCGAATTTATGGCCAATGTGTTTTTCGAGCTGAAATTTGCTGAAATGGATAATGGAGCGATTACATTAACGCCTGTTCAATCTAAACGAGATTTAACAGAATCAAATTATTACAAAAAACAACAGCAACAAATTGAAACACATCAAAAGTTGCTTTATTCCAATTATCACGATTTATATCAATGGATGAAGCAGGTTCTTGAAACTTAAACTTGTTTGCCAAACGTTGGAGGAAAGAAAATATGGACTTAAATGAATTAAGAAATTATGTAGCGATTGTCAATGATTGGCCTAAAAAAGGCATTGTTTTTAAAGACATTACCCCACTTATGAATGATGGGGAAGCTTATAAATTTGCTACCGATCAAATTGTTGCGTATGCACGTAAACTTGACATTGATATTATTGTTGGCCCTGAAGCGCGAGGTTTTATCATTGGTTGCCCGGTAGCTTATGCATTAGGAATCGGCTTTGCACCTGTTCGAAAACCTAATAAATTGCCTCGAGAAACGATTGATATGGAATATGATTTAGAGTATGGAACGAACATCTTATCTATGCATCAAGATGCCATTAAGCCTGGGCAACGTGTGCTTATCACAGATGATTTACTTGCAACAGGCGGAACAATCGAAGCTACGATTCACCTCGTTGAAAAATTAGGCGGTATTGTAGCAGGATGTGCCTTTTTAATCGAATTAACTGAACTTGAAGGACATAAAAAATTAAGTGGCTATGACCGTTTGATTTTAATGGATTTTTAGAAATAAATGTAGAGGATAAGTCAATTTTGTACAAGTATTTGTGCAAGTTTTCGAAAGTCTGTCAAAAATCACGTAAGGGCGAGTGTTTATCGTTTATACTCTAAACCCGAATTACTTTATAAAGGTTATTTAATCGTGATATAATAAAAAATAAGAATCATTTTTTGAAAGGATTTGCTACTTTTATAGTGGCTTTTCTAAATTTTAGCTTTAAAAAATGGGAAAAGAGGGGGAAATGAGATGGCTAAAGAAAAGAATTTAACTGCAGAACAAGTCATTGAAATGGCTTCTCATTATATGAATAAAGAACATCTGACAATCGTTCAAAAAGCTTACGAGTTTGCTCGTGATTCTCACATTGAGCAATTTCGTAAATCAGGTGAACCTTATATCCTTCATCCTATTCAAGTCGCTGGCATTTTGGTTGAACTTGAAATGGACCCATCAACTGTTGCAGCAGGATTTTTGCATGATGTTGTAGAAGATACAGACATCACATTAGCTGATTTAGAAAAGGCGTTTGGTGCTGAAGTAGCTATGCTTGTTGATGGTGTTACCAAACTAGGTAAAATCAAATATAAATCACATCAAGAACAACAAGCTGAAAATCACCGAAAAATGTTTATTGCTATGGCAGAGGACATTCGTGTTATTTTAATCAAATTAGCTGACCGATTGCATAATATGCGAACGCTTAAACATTTACCTGTTGAAAAGCAGCAGCGGATTGCTAATGAAACTTTAGAAATTTTTGCACCACTTGCTCATCGGTTAGGGATTAGCCGTGTAAAATGGGAGCTTGAAGATACAGCACTTCGCTATTTAAACCCGCAGCAATATTACCGAATTGTACATTTAATGAAGCAAAAACGCGGGGAACGGGAGCGCTATTTACAAGATGTGATTGACGGCGTAAATGAGAATTTGGATGAGCTGAAAATTAAAGCAGACATTTCTGGAAGACCAAAACATATTTATTCTATTTATCGTAAAATGAGCGAACAGCACAAGCAATTTAATGAGATTTACGATCTGCTAGCTGTTCGAATTATTGTTAGTAGCATTAAAGATTGTTATGCTGTCCTTGGCATTATTCATACGCGCTGGAAGCCAATGCCTGGGCGTTTTAAAGACTATATCGCCATGCCTAAATCAAATATGTATCAATCGCTTCATACAACGGTAATCGGTCCACAAGGTGAGCCGCTTGAAGTGCAAATCAGAACACATGAAATGCACCAAATCGCTGAATATGGGGTCGCAGCACATTGGGCATATAAAGAAGGCCGGCAGATGAATAGCAAAACCTCATTTGATAATAAAATGTCTTGGTTCCGTGAAATTCTCGAATACCAAAATGAATCAGATAATGCAGAAGAATTTATGGAATCATTAAAATTCGATTTATTTTCTGACGTGGTGTATGTCTTTACACCGAAAGGGGACGTTTTTGAGCTACCAAATGGTTCAGTACCACTTGATTTTGCTTATCGTGTCCACACAGAAGTTGGAAATAAAACAATAGGCGCGAAAATAAACGGTAAAATTGTCACACTTGATTATAAATTAAAAACAGGAGACATCATTGAAATTTTGACATCAAAGCATTCCTATGGCCCAAGTCGTGATTGGCTTAAATTGGTGCAAACGTCACAAGCAAGAAATAAGATCAAACAATTTTTTAAACGACAAACGAAAGAAGAAAACGTTGAAAAGGGCCATGATTTAGTTGAAAAAGAATTGCGTCAGCTCGATTTTGATCCAAAGAAAATTTTAACAACAGAAAATCTTCATCGACTTGTTGAAAAATTAAACTTCTCACATGAAGATGATCTTTTTGCGGCTGTTGGCTATAATGGCATTACGGCGCTTCAGGTAGCCAATCGTTTGACTGAAAAATTACGTAAAGAACGCGCGAATGAAGAGAAGACAGGACGCCTTTTGAACCAACCTGAGACAAATAGCACAGAAGCTAATAATGAAAAATTAAAAATCAAGCATAGTGCAGGAGTTGTCGTTCAGGGCATCGGGAATTTACTCATCCGCTTGTCACGTTGTTGTAATCCGGTTCCAGGTGACGCCATTGTCGGTTATATCACGAAAGGACGCGGTATTTCTATTCATCGCAAGGATTGCCCCAATGTGCACTCTGCTGAAAAGGATCGTCTTATCGAAGTGGAATGGGAAGAGGCAGATCTTGACGCTAAAACAGATTATAATGTTGATATTGAGATTTACGGATATAACCGGAGTGGGCTGTTAAATGATATTCTTCAAGTGATCAACAGTTTAACCTCTAATATTAATGGAGTGAATGCGAAAGTGGATAATAACAAGATGGCAACACTTGTTGTCACACTTCAAATCCATAATATCAGTCATCTACAACGTGTTGTTGATAAAATCAAGCAAATCCCAGATGTTTATACCGTTCGCAGGTTAATGAATTAGGAGGTTTTTGCAGTGCGTGTTTTAATTCAAAGGTGTTTAGAAGCAAGTGTTACGATTGATGATGAGGTCATTGCTGAAATTGCCCAGGGCCTGACACTCTTTGTTGGCGTCACACATCAAGATACTGAAAAAGAAGTCGATTATCTTGTAAAGAAAATTAGCAGCTTACGAATTTTTGAAGATGAAGCAGGAAAGATGAACCGCTCAATTACAGAAATTGAAGGTGATATTCTTTCAGTATCACAATTCACGTTATATGCAGATGCTAAAAAAGGTCGGCGTCCAAGTTTCATCCAAGCTGCTGAAAAAGAACAAGCAGAAGCTCTTTATGAACTACTGAACGAAAAGCTAGAAGACAGCGGAATCGGCATTGGACGTGGTGTATTTGGAGCAGACATGGATGTTCGCATTAATAACCATGGACCAGTTACCATAATGCTTGATACAGAAGAATTGTTGGACTGATCCTTACAAACAGAATAAAACAAAAACAAGCTTTTCGTTTTGTAAATCTTACTAGACTTTCAAAACGAAAAGCTTGAATTGTTGTGTTTGAAAAAGGCAGTTTATGATCAGGGGGTGAGTTGTAATGTTCTGTGATTTAAAGAACTTGTTTGTTCGAAATAATGTAGTTCTAAAACTTATAGACATGATCTGATTTTTTTATAATAGATTCAAAACAACATAGCTCTAAAACACCACAATCTTCATTACTCAACACAAGCGTGTTTTGGAAGCATTCAAAACTACATAGCTCTAAAACAAATCCATTTGAGAAATATTTTCTAAAATAGTTTTGGAAGCATTCAAAACTACATAGCTCTAAAACCTCGTAGGACGTCCTAGTTCCCAAGGTTTCGTAATCGCGCCACTTGTCCATAGCAAGACTTCAGCTTGAATGCTTTTTATGATTTAGTCACTTCCAGTATTTAATAACGTCTAATTCATTATACCATAGTTTCTAGAAATGCTAGAATATTTCTATTAAAATGACAGCGATTCAAATAAAAAAAGAAACTCATCCGTAGCTTCATGAAAATCCGGATGGGTTCCTTTTCTTTTAGTTAGCAAAATAATTTGAAAGGCCTTGGTAAACTGCTGTTGCTACGTGTTCACGGTAGCTTTTAGAATTGATTTTTTTCTCATCGCTTTTGGAACTTAGATAGCCAAGTTCAAGTAAGACAGCAGGTTGAGTGTTTTCACGAACGACATAGAAGTCACCAATACGAGCTCCACGGTTAGAAGTAGGAAGTTCTTTGCCTAGGCTTTGATTAATTGATTCGGCCAAGCTTTCATCTTTATTTTTGTAGTAGTAAGTCGTTTGTCCATGGACGCTTTTTTGATCTTCTTCAACGCTATCGAAATGTAGACTTACGAAAACATCTGCATGATATTCTTGGGCAATATTTGTGCGTGTTTTTAAAGAAACATATTCATCGCTTTCACGCGTCATAATCACTTTTGTACCGCTTTTACGTAATTTTTCAGCGAGGATTTTGGCCGTTTTTAATGTAGCTTTCTTTTCGATTGTTTCATCTGCACCTTTTGCACCGGGATCGTGTCCGCCGTGGCCGGGATCGATAACAATCGTTGCTTCAGACAAGCTTGTTGTTTTGGATTTTTCGACAGGTGCAGCCTCTTTTGAACTTGAGATGTCGACTACCCAGTTTGCTACATAACCTTCTTTTCCGGAAGTTGTTGTGATTTTGTACCAATCGCCTTGTACGCCATCAATGGAATAGCTTTGGCCAGAGTCGGCTTTTTCAATGACTGAACCATTTAAATTGGGCTTATTACGAATATTGGTTGCATTATCACGAATGGTTAATTTTTGTAGATTAGATCCGCTTGCTTTTGTGGTTGATTCGCGAATTTTGATGTATGAAGCATTTACCCAAGCATTTTGACCTTTGTACTGGATTTGAGCCCAACCATTTTGTTCACTAACGACATTAATTTGGTCACCAGTGTTTAACATACCAAGGCGTTCGCTGTCAGATGTTGGTTTTTTCCTGATATTTAAGCCACCGCTCGAAGTAACGACAGCGATACTATTACTTGCGGCGCTAACTTCGGTATTTTTTACTAACCAGCTGGCGACAAAACCAGTATTTCCATCTTTAAATCTTACTTTGTACCATTTATTTTCTTCACCGATTACTTTTAAGACAGTATTTTTTCTTACTTGATGGGTTACATCATAAGCAAGTCCTGGGCCACTCCTGACGTTGATAACTTCAGCTTGAACCGTCACTGTATTGGCATTTGCCATGGCAATGGTTGTCATAATTCCTGCAGCAATCAGTAAAAACGAAATAATGGTAATCAATAACAAATTCTTTTTCACGAAATGGGCACACCACCTAAAACTTCTCTATTAACTTATCATAACATTAAAATCGTACCATAAATTCGCTTTTCGGGAAACCTTTTACTGCCATTTTTTGAAAAAACGGACAGAATGTTGACTTTCTAAATGATTTTTAGTAATCTAGTAATAATTCATAATAAGAAACCAGAGACGGAGAAAAGTACAAAAAATCCCTCCAATTTGTAGAGAGAATTTCGGATGCTGAAAGAAATTCATTGTGATATTTTTTGGAAAGACACTCTAGAGGTTTTGGCCAAACGATTTTTTCAAGTAGGTCAAGACGTATTTCGGCGTTAACGGAAAAAGTGGGAATTTTAGTTCCAATTAGGGTGGTACCACGGGTGAATAGTAATCTCTCGTCCCTTGTTTTTTGACAAGTGACGTGAGTTTTTTTTGTGTATTTAAGAGAATTTTAGGAGGTCTAATGAGATGAAATTTCAATTACCACGCGGCACACGAGATATTTTGCCTGAAGAGGTGGCAAAATGGCATTTTTTAGAAAAAGCATTTATGAAGATTGCGGATAATTATCAATACCGTGAAATTCGTACGCCTATCTTTGAGCATACGGAGCTTTTTGAACGTGGCGTTGGTGATTCTACAGATATCGTTTCTAAAGAGATGTACACGTTTAATGACAAAGGTGGACGTAGTATGACGCTTAGACCAGAAGGAACTGCACCTGTCGTGCGTGCTTTTGTTGAACACAAGATGTATGGTAACGTTGACCAGCCTGTGAAACTATTTTATCGTGGTTCAATGTTTCGCTACGAGCGTCCACAAGGGGGAAGGCAAAGACAATTTAATCAAATAGGTATTGAAGCGCTCGGAAGTGCTGATGCTTCAATCGATGCTGAAGTGATTTCACTTGCCATGAATTTCTTTTATAAGATCGGCTTGAAAAATATTCAACTAGTTATGAATAGCTTAGGTGATAAAGAGAGTAGACTACGTCATAGAGAAGCACTTATCAACCATTTTGAGCCGCAAATTGATGAGTTTTGTGAAGATTGTCAAAAGCGTCTGCACAAGAATCCACTTAGGATCCTAGATTGTAAAAAAGATCATGAACATCCACTTGTCAAAACGGCGCCGGCTATTTTAGCTTTTTTAAATGATGATTCGCTCGCCTATTTTGAGCAAGTAAAAGCGTATTTACAAGCAATGAAAATTGATTTTACGGTGGATGCTACACTTGTACGTGGTTTGGATTATTATAATCATACAACTTTTGAGATTATGAGTATTGAAGAAGGCTTTGGTGCGAAAGCCACACTTTGCGGTGGTGGGCGTTATCATGGTTTAGTAGAAGAATTTGCCGGACCACAGACCCCAGGAATTGGCTTTGGTATGGGGGTAGAGCGTGTATTGCTTGCACTTGAAAAAGCGGACATTTCTTTACCAGAAAAGGAAGTTCTCACCTGCTACGTTATCACTGCACAAAAAGAAGCGAACACAAAAGCTGTTGAACTTGTAAATACTTTACGTCAAGCAGACATTTCAGCAGAAAAAGACTATCTCGATCGTAAAATAAAAGGACAATTAAAAGATGCTAGTAGAAAAGGCGCACTTTATACAGTTATTTTAGGTGAAAGTGAACTTGAAACGGGAAAATATCAACTTAAAAATATGGCAACGGGTGAGCAGGAAGAAGTCGCTGAAACAGAATTAGTTGCTACTTTACTAACACGCATGAAATGAGGAGGAATATCGTTGGAAAAAAGAACAACCTATTGTGGGCAAGTAACAGAAGAATATATTGGGGAAGTCGTTGTTTTACATGGATGGGTGCAAAAAAGACGAGATTTAGGAGGTCTAATTTTTATTGATTTAAGAGATCGTTCTGGGATTGTACAAGTCGTTTTTAATCCTGAAAGATCCGTTGAGGCCCTTGCTATTGCAGAAAAGGTACGCAGTGAATTTGTCGTTACGATTAAAGGAAAGGTAGTAAAGCGTAGTGATCAAGCGATAAATGAAAAAATTACTACTGGAAAAATAGAAATTTTAGCAGACGAAATTGCTATTTTAAATGCTTCAAAGACGCCTCCTTTTTATATTGAAGATGGGATTAATGTTTCTGATGAGCTGCGCTTGAAATACAGGTACCTTGATCTTAGAAGACCAGAGATGAATAAAATTTTTAAAATGCGTCATGATGTAACAAATGTTTTTCGTAGCAAATTAAATGAATTAGGATTTTATGATATCGAAACGCCTTATTTAACAAAAAGTACACCAGAAGGCGCGCGTGATTATCTAGTGCCAAGTCGTGTGTATCCAGGATCGTTTTATGCTTTACCACAATCGCCACAAATTTTTAAGCAGCTGTTAATGACTGCTGGGTTTGATAAGTATTACCAAATTGTACGCTGCTTTCGTGATGAGGATTTACGTGGAGATCGTCAGCCCGAATTTACCCAAATTGATTTGGAAACAAGCTTTTTAACGAAAGAAGAAATCCAATCGATCACAGAAGAGATGTTAGCTGCGATCGTTGCAAAAGTAACCGGTGAAAAACTGGAGCGCCCCTTCTTAAAAATGACATATCAAGAGGCAATGACACGTTTTGGTAGCGATAAGCCAGATATTCGCTTTGGTCTTGAATTAAAAGATGTCTCTCGTATTGTTCGTGACGTAACGTTTAATGTATTCTCTGGGACAATAGCAGGTGGGGGCGAAGTTAAGGCAATTAATGCGAAACAAGCAGCTAGTAAATATTCACGTAAAGAGATTGATGCACTTGGTGAATTTGTAGCAACTTATGGAGCAAAAGGTTTGGCTTGGATGAAAGTTGAGGCGGATGGGCTTAAAGGGCCGATTGCTAAATTTTTTGATGAAGAGAAAGAACAATTGCTTATCAGTGAATTAGAAGCGGAAGAAGGGGATTTGCTGCTTTTTGTGGCCGATCATAAGAATGTGGTTGCGGCAGCTCTTGGCGCTTTACGAGGAAAACTTGGAAAAGACCTTCAACTCATTGATGAAACTGAACTTGCTTTTCTTTGGGTTACAGATTGGCCATTATTCGAGTACGATGAAGAAGAAAAGCGTTTTACAGCGGCGCATCATCCATTTACATTGCCACGTAAAGAAGATCTTCCTTTACTTGAAACGAATCCAGAAAATGCGATGGCAGAAGCGTATGATATTGTTTTAAACGGCTATGAAATTGGCGGGGGTTCACTTAGAATTTACCAAAAAGAAGTCCAACAGCAAATGTTCCGTGCACTTGGTTTTTCTGACGAAGCAGCAGAGAGCCAATTCGGCTTTTTGATGGATGCACTGGATTACGGGACGCCACCACATGGCGGAATTGCACTTGGGCTTGATCGGATTGTGATGATTTTAGCGGGGCGAACAAATTTACGTGATACAATCGCTTTTCCGAAAACTGGTAGTGCGATTGATCCGTTAACAAATGCACCAGGAGAAGTTAGTGAAGCTCAACTTGCCGAATTAAAACTTCATTTTGATTAAAAAAAACAGCTTATGCGTTTTTTCGCATAAGCTGTTTTTTTAATCAAAAGTCAGCTTCTTCAATTTTAATGACTTTTACTTTATTAACAAGTAAACCTTGGTTTGCTTGATTTAACCAAAAAGGACCTTGAAGTTTAGCTTTGTCTTTTTGGTCTAGCGTTTTTTTATTATAAAAGGTCAAGTTAATCGTGTAGTATTTCCCTTTCTTTACCGACTGCCATTCGCTTTTGGCAAGGGGTAAAGTGATAACCTTATCACCAGCTCCGTCAATGCGACCACTGATAGTATAGTTGCTTAATTTTTTATCAACCGCAAAATTAAAGTTAAGTTCAACCCTCGATTTAGCATGATGATAATAAAGATAAGAAGCACCTAAAAGAAAGGCTGCAATAAGTGTGAAAATGGGAATCTTTCGCATAAGATTACAAGCGGCCTCCAATCCTAAAAATACATTTCCTTTCTCATTATAAGCGAGGTTGGGATTTTGTGGAAGGGGCTAAACACAATTCTCATTGTATTTTTAGAAAACAGGTCGAATTTTAATCAATCTTAAATATAAAACATATAGCCACTTGACTGATCATCAGGATCATGTTGAATTAAATCAGCAAGCGTCGTATGATCTAAAATACGTCTAATCGCATCACGCATCATGATCCAAAGCTCGCG
This sequence comes from Listeria sp. PSOL-1, assembly GCF_902806445.1. Lineage (NCBI taxonomy): Bacteria > Bacillati > Bacillota > Bacilli > Caryophanales > Listeriaceae > Listeria > Listeria sp. PSOL-1. The sequence goes on from NZ_LR760298.1 coordinate 716,690, forward strand.
TTGTGCGGCTTCTTCATCTTCCAGACTTTCAACAAGGACGATGGGTCCTTCAAGTGTTCGGATCACATCGCCAGCAGTAATTTCACGTGGCGGGCCATTTAGGATATAGCCTCCGTGAGCGCCACGAATGCTTTTTATAATTCCAGCATTTCGCAGTGGGGCAACGAGCTGTTCTAAGTAATGTTCGGATAAATTTTTACTTGTTGCAATACTTCGAAGAGAAACGGGGTTTTTGCCATAAGCACGAGCAAGTTCTAAAGCGATAGTCAGTCCATATCTGCCTTTTGTTGTGATTTTCATTTTATATAACCTCCATCAAACAATAAGCTTTCAATTATTATAACATAACTCTTTCACTAAATGCGCTGAGGTCTGCCTACTATGTTATACTAATAGGTAGAAGAAAAGTGAAGGAGATTAGTTATGGCAATTCAACCATTAGCTTACCGAATGAGGCCCAAAACGCTTGATGAAATCGTTGGGCAAACTCATTTGGTAGGAAAAAATAAAATAATTTATCGTATGGTTAAAGCAAAACAATTATCATCTATGATCTTATATGGCCCGCCTGGTATTGGCAAGACGTCAATTGCTTCGGCTATTGCTGGGAGTACCAAATATGCTTTTCGTACTTTAAATGCTGTGACAAATAATAAAAAGGATATGGAAGTGGTTGTTGCTGAAGCAAAAATGAGTGGCACGGTTATTCTTTTACTTGACGAGGTCCATCGCTTAGATAAAGCAAAGCAGGATTTTCTTTTACCACACCTTGAAAGCGGAGCGATTATTTTAATTGGCGCAACGACAAGCAATCCATATATTGCGATTAATCCAGCAATTAGGAGTCGAACGCAAATTTTTGAATTAAAACCTTTAGCGAAAAATGAGATCATCAAAGCAATCAAGCGCGCTTTAAAAGATAAAGAACGCGGCTTAGGGGAGTATCAAGTAGAAGTAGAGGAAGAAGCATTGAATCATTTAGCTGTAGCAAGTAATGGTGATGTTAGAAGTGCTTTAAATGCTTTAGAATTAGCAGTTGTTTCGTCTGAAAAAGATGAAGCTGGACAAATTCAGATCACACTTGACGTTGCAGAAGAATGTTTACAGAAAAAAAGCTTAGCACATGATAAAGACGGGGATGCACACTATGATGTTTTAAGTGCCTTTCAAAAATCTGTTCGTGGCAGTGATGTAAATGCAGCACTGCATTACATGGGACGATTGATTGAAGCAGGTGATTTAGTCAGTATTTCAAGAAGACTACTCGTTATGGCGTATGAAGATATTGGGCTTGCTAACCCTCAAGCAGGAGCGAGAACACTCGCTGCTATCCAAACTGCTGAAAAAATTGGCTTTCCAGAAGCAAGAATTCCGCTAGCAAATACTGTGATTGAGCTATGTTTATCGCCAAAATCTAATTCTGCTATTGTTGCGATCGATAAGTCGCTTAAAGATATTCGCCAAGGTTTAAGTGGTGAAGTACCTGCTCATTTGCGTGATGGACATTATTACGGTGCTAGTGGGCTAGGGCGTGCTCTAGATTATAAATATCCACATAGTTATGAAAACGCTTGGGTAGATCAACAATATTTACCTGATAATCTCATGGATAAAGTATATTACGAACCTAAATACACATCTAAATTTGAACAGACAATTGCTCAAGTGTATCAAAAGATTAACGAAAATAAAGCGAAAAAGTAAGTTTGCTGTTTGTTAGTCTGAGGGCTCCTGCATTTTGAGCACAATAAATCGAGCGAAAGTGTTTGCATTGAAGAGGTTTGCCAGAAACCGGAAACTGTACGTGAGAACCGGGAATTGGGCAAACCTTTTATTTTGTCTGTCTTTTGGACTTAAATCCAGTGTTAAAAGCGAAATTTTCTGTTTTTATACACAGAAAATTCGTAAATAAAGAAAGAAATCGAATTCTAAATACATTTTATATTTTTTTTTAAAAGTAAACTTATATTATAGTAAAACTTTTTCACCGATAAGGAGGTGGACTCCATGTAAAATCGAAAGGAAGAAAAAGGATTAGCTAAACGTTCCAATACTCTAAAAATTTAGGTATATAGATTTTAATTTTTTGTTTGATCTGTTAATGAACATTCAAAGAAAAAAAGAAAGCGGTTTTATTCCTTTTGTTAGAGGGTGATCGTTCTAAAATTTAATTTAAAAGCATTAAACAAACTATTTTTATATGGGAGTAGTGAAAAAATGTTTTGTATTGGAATACCGACGCTTAACGAAGCAGACAACATTGTTCAATTGACTAAGCAAATCGATCAATATGCACAAGAAATCGGCATACAGATTATTTTAATTAATGCAGATAGCGGTAGTATAGACGGGACACCAGAAAAATTTTTACAAACAGAGACAAAATGTGAAAAAAGATCCTTTAAGCTTTCACAACAAGGTAAAGGGAGAGCCGTTTTAAGAATCCTTAAGCACGCAGAAACGATTTCTGATCTTAAGGGGTGTTTGCTGATTGACGGGGATATTAAATCATTAACACCTGCATGGATAAAGAAATTTACGGCTGCTTTAATCGACGGAGCGGATTACGTTCTCCCAAATTATAAGCGCAACTTTCAAGAGGGGAATACGACAAATCATTTTGTATTTCCACTACTTACTTACCATTTTGGACAAGCTTGCCCAAGACAACCAATATCTGGTGATTGTGCTCTTTCTCTCCAGTTAATAAGAGCAGTACTTTCATCAGAAATAGCCTCACCTAGTGTTTTAAGGTATGGCATTGATATCTTTTTAACGCTAAATGCTTTATACGGAGCCTATACAGTGAAAGAGATTTCTTTAGATAAAAAAATTCACAATGCAAGCTTTTTAAAAATGGCAAAAATGTTTCCAGAAGTAGCAACATCGTATTTGAGTACATCTAGAAGTTTTTGGAATGATGATAAAACCCCTTCTGCACAAGTGAACAATGAATTACAACAGCAGATTTACTCCAATATGCACTTCTTAGATCCTAAAGATCCTATTGTTTATGAGAAAATTACTGATTTAGTAACAGGCTTTCCAGAGACAAAACAGCCATTCTCTTGGGCAAAAAAATTATGCGATTTTGAACAGGATAAGCGAGAAGATATTGATTCGATTGTGAAAGAATTGACACCATTTTTCCTAGTACAAGTAAAAAATTATTTATTAAAAATTCATAGCATTAAAGAAGCGAGGGAACACTTCTGTCAAGAAATTAATTCCCTGTTTCAATTATCCAATACAGAAATAAAAAAATAAATCCGATGTGGAAGAGTCTTATTTATAATCAAGAAATATGGGGATGATTAAATTTGAGTAAATTACCAAGTTCATCATTAATTGGAAATCCAGTAAGTCATTCAGTATCCAATCTCTTGTTTAGCTATTTAGCGGAACTGACAGATATGAAAGATTACAAGCATCAAAAAATGTTAGTAGAACATCTTTCAGCATTCGTTAAAACCGCAACGAAAAATGTAAGGTTTGGATATAATGTTACTTTGCCTTATAAAAGAGTCATCATGCCACTGCTTGATGATCTAAGCACCGAAGCCAAAACGATTGGCGCAGTGAATACCGTTATTTTTAGAAACGGTGAACAGGTGGGGTGCAATACAGATTGGTATGGCCTATATCAATCAATCAAAACATTCTATAAAGATTATCAGTCCATTGACAAGATTACAATATTAGGCACAGGAGGAGCTAGTCGAGCTGCGATCTACGCTGCTAAAAAGCTAGCTGCTAAAGTGGTAGTCGTTTATCGTGCTAATCCACTTAGTACAAATAGTCAGGAAATGATGGAAGAAAGTAGCGAACTTGGTATTGAAATGGTCCCATATGACGCTTCAGTGCCGGCGATACGAACAAGCCAGTGTATTATTCAAACAACGTCAGCTGGAATGATTGGGACAAATACTCAATTCCCTTTTGATGACGCAGTGTTAGCTGATCTTCTAAAAGATATTGGTAGTTGCAATTGTTATGTGGATGCTGTTTTTAATCCAGTTGAAACTCCTACTTTGAAATTATTCAAAAATAGAGCGATGACAATTGATGGACTATGGATGATGATTTTTCAAGCGATCCAAGCACTATCTTTTTGGTCAAATAAGAATTTGAATTTTTCTACAAATGCATTAATAAGAGTACACAGACAATTAATGGCTGATATTAGCGCGTCAAATGAACCTAAGTATCAGGCTTAACGAAGAACACTGATAAATATAGATTACCACTACTGCGATAATAGGAGATAACAAGTGAAAACTTTTTTGAAAGAATATAAGACAGTTACGTTGATAACCATTCTTTGCCGAGCAGTAGCTTCTATCTTAAAAGTGTTTACAGCTTTTTTTAGCGCTGACATGCTTAACAGTTTAGTGGAGAAAGAATATGATCAGTTTCTTATTTATACAGGATTATCTCTTCTTTTCTGGTTGCTTTTTGCCGTTTTTTATTATCTTTATCAATATTTAGCGGGAGTAGCTAGTCAGAAAATGATCCAATCGATGAGGATGAAAATCTCACGCAATATTGCACACGCCAATATTGATAAAATTCATAAAACAAACACAGGAAAATTAGTATCTTGGATAACGAATGATATGACCATTATTGAAAATCAATCATTGTCCCAGCTTTTTCTTGTAAGTGCAATCGTATTAGATACCATGTTTTCACTGATTGCGTTGTTCTCTTATCATTGGAGCTTAATCCTATGTATTACTTTCTTTTCTATTTTTACCGTTTTTCTACCCCAAGTATTGAGTAGAAAACTAAAAAGAAAAAATAATGAAGTCGTTAACAACTATGAACAATTGAATAAGAAGGCAAGCGATCTATTTCATGGTTTCGATCTGTTATTTTTCTTTAATAGGACAAGCTTTATTGAAAAAGAAATGCAGATGTTGAGTGAAAAAATGAAAACAGCCAAAATTCGTCTAACAGCAACTCAAGGTCAGATTACGGCACTGAGCACGCTTTCAAATGTTTTTAGCCAAATCCTCACGATGGCTTGGGCTGGATGGCTTTCGTATAGTGGGATAACAAGTATTGGCAGCGTAATCGCTATCAATTCATTAGGAAAGAATATATACGACGGATTAATGAGATTAGCGCCAGCACTTGCAGATATTTACAGTATTTTTCCAATATATTCAAAGCATGCGCGTTTATCCTGCGACGAGGTAAACAACTTTTCAAGAAAAAAATTTTTAGAATTACCATCAACTAAAGAAGTCCCCATTATAGAGGCTACAGATATTACATGTAAGATTCATGATAGACAGTTATTCTTGCCTGCTACATTTAAACTTTTTCAAGGGCAAAAGTTAGCTTTAATTGGCCCATCTGGTATAGGGAAAAGTACATTGCTCCAAATGATGATAGGTGGAGTAGAAGCGGATCAGGGAAAGTTTTTCTATTGTGGAGAAGATATTTCTAAAATTGAAACAGCTACTTTAAGAAAGCATATTTTGTATTTTAATCAACATCCTTATATTTTTGAGGACACAATACGAATGAACCTTACATTAGGTGATGACTACTCTGATCAAGTTATTTGGGATGCCTTGAAAAAAACAAAAATGGAAGAAGTCATTTCAGCATTGCCTAAGGGATTGGATAGCTATTTAGGAAAAATGGGCAAAAGCTTATCAGGCGGGCAGTTACAAAGGTTGGCACTAGCTAGAGCTTTGATCCGAGAATATGATGTGATTTTATTAGATGAAAGTACCAATAGCTTGGACAAAGAGTTAGCCATTGAAATAGAAACAGAGCTTCTATCCAATCGTAAAATCACGCTAGTTATGGTCACGCACCAAGTACACACAGAAAATATTGGGCTTTTTGATAGAGTCTATGAGTTGCTTCCTGCTGTACCACCATCTAAGAAGGCATAAATTTAATTAAGGAGTGTTTTTAATGGCTATACAGTTAACGATCAACCTTGATGAAATTTCAGCAGATACAGCTTACGCGATGCGAGTTTTAAAAAAAAATCATATCCATACGTGTGAATTAAGAACCATTGATGATCAAAATATTGTAACGCTGGATGTTGAAGCGATCAAGAAGTTAAAAAAACAACTCAATTCTTATGATATTTCACCAATTGCTATAAGTAGCCCATTATTAAAGTGGTCTAGTAACAGAAGCAAAAATATCCCTTCCAATTTGGACTTGTTTGGAATCGATCAAAACTTATCTAGCACGAAGAAAAACTTTTATATCGAGAATATACGCCAATTCGCTAATCTTCTTGAAGTTGATCGGATTAGAATATTCTCTTTTCTCGGGGATATTGAATTTCCAGTTGAAAATTTATTTCAGGAACCTGACTTTCAACAAATTCTAACTGATCAATCTCATACGTATCTTATTGAAAATGAATTAGTTTGTTCAATATCTAGTCTATCAGAAATGACCAATCTAGCTAAAAAGATCACACAGTATAAGGCTAGCAATTTAGGGATTTGGTTAGATATTTCTAATTTATTTCAACTAGAAAAACAGATGACACTTCAAGATATTTATCCATTATTGCCACTTGTTAAGTATATTCACCTTAAGGACTATGTCTTCGATGCAAGTGGAGGCATTCAGTATGTCCCTGTAGGTGATGGCATCATCCCGTATGCGGATTTATTACCAGAGATTATCCAAGAGATACCTACACAAAATAACGTGATATTAAGTATCGAAACACACGAGAAAAATCCAGACCGGAAAGAATATGCTTCACTCAAGTCATTTTATTTTATCAAAGAGATACTTAAGATTTAAAACTGACGATAAAGGTAATCACGATTTTAGAGAGGTGTAAGATGAATAAAAAATTGTCTAAACGAGTATTAATGGTTGGCTTTGGAACGATGGGAAGAATCATGCTGAAGAAATGGCTCAATTATGTAGAAAACGTTGATGTCGTTGATATTAACCATGACCCTACCGAAAAAATATCAAAACGCGTTCAATTTTATTCCAGTTTAGAAAAGCTTAACCAGGCCATTTCTCCTTCATTTTTTTATGATGTTGTCTATATATGTGTTCCTACTGATAAACATTTGCAAATTATTGAAGAACTTTTAATCGCAGAATACCCGTTTAAAAAGATCCTAATTGAGAAGCCACTAACGAATGATATCCATGCTTTAAATAAAATTAATAACTTGGTTGAGAAATATTCACAAGTCGGGATTCAAGTATTTGTTCAAGAACAGTATTATCTTTCTAGTGCATTGGAAGCTTTGGAAATCATTTGCGGAACAAATGAGATTATCCAAATGGAGATCGAAATGTCTAAAGATCGAACATTGGATGAAGAAAAAGGAAGATTTAAGGATACAGTGCTTGGGACATTTGGAATTGAGTTTCCTCATATGTTAGCTATTTTGGATAAACTTAACCTTCTTGAGCAGTTTGAAATTACAGATGTTGAATATCTTGAGCCAGATAGTTTCTACTCAGGGGTCACTGTTCAAGGTGAATCTAGTGGGATCAATATCATCTTAAAAAGCCATTTAGATGCAAAAAATATTAAGCGAAATGTGGCAATTACATCTGCTACAGGAGAGCAATGGGCTGCGTGGTTTGATCCTATTCCTAATTTTTCGAGGTACTATTCTTCCATTTGTGACCAAACAGAAATCAATTATTTTTTTGATGATATGTTGGATCAAGTGGTACAACGAACACTCTCTGGACAATTGCCAACTTATTTTGATGTGTCCCATGCTAGTAAAATAGTAGATAAGCTATTCGCTTTAAAATGTCATAAAGGATTGATGGAGAAACCATGAAAAAAATAGCAGTTATTGGCCTTGGTTACGTTGGCCTAACACAAGCATTAGTTTTTTCAAAAAGCATCGCTGTTAGTGGTTTTGATAACGATGAGAAGAAGATCTTAGCGCTAGAAAAGCAGCAATATCTTACCTTAGAATCAAGAAATTGGGTCCACAAAGTTGGGAAGGAAAACTTAAATTTTTCTGTCAAGCATGTAGATAGCTTACTAGAAACAAGCTTTGACATCTACTTCATTTGTTTACCAACAGATTATTTAGCAGAAACAAAAAAAATGAATGTCACATCGATCGAGAAGGTAGTAAAGAGTATTGTTTCTGTTTATCCAACGGCGTCCATTGTTATTAAATCAACGGTTCCAGTTGGTTTTACAAAAAGTCTCAGTGAAAAATATCCTCAAGCAAACATTTGTATCATTCCAGAGTTTCTTAGAGAAGGCACTGCGATCTTAGATTTTGAACGGCCTGACCGGATTGTTATTGGTGGAGATCTTGAAAAATGGTATCCACTTGAACAATTATACCTTTCAGTTATTCAAAAGAAAAATGTACCCATTCTTTATATGTCTGAAGAAGAAGCAGAGGCTGTGAAACTGTTTTCTAATGCCTATCTTGCTATGCGAGTCGCTTTCTTCAATGAACTTGATGAGTTTTCTCAGCAAAAAAATTTAAGATGCAACAAGATTATTCAAGGGATTTCTCATGATAAACGAATTGGGGATTATTATAATACGCCTTCATTTGGATTCGGCGGCTATTGTCTGCCAAAAGATACAAGGGCCTTGGTTTCGCTTATCGATAAACAAACGAGTAAACTTATTCCTGCTATCATTGCTTCTAATGAGCAACGAGCCATCAATATTGCACTTAAGATTCTAGAAACTAAGCCTTCAGTTATAGGTGTTTATAGACTGACGATGAAAAAAGCAAGTGATAATTTTAGAGAAAGCCCATCAATTAAAATAATCAATTGTATTAAGTCGATATCGCCTAAGCAAGAGATTCAGATTTTTGAACCTTTACTAGATACTGATTTATTTAATGGAATGAAAGTTGTGCAGTCATTCCAATCTTTTCAACAAACAAGTGAGATTATTGTGGCTAACTATTACGACGAAGATCTCAAAGAAGTCGTTGGGAAAACGTTTACAAGAGATCGTTTCTTAGAAGAACTAATTTGTGAGGAGGAAAAGATATGACAGAAACTGGAATTCAAATCATAGGTATCCATGATTTACCTTCAGTTACCGCAGCAACTAATTTACTGGATTTTATTGAGCTAGGGATAAAAAGCCTTAACCAATTACCTGCTGATGGGGATATCCTTTGTGTTGCTTCTAAAGTTGTGTCCATTTGTGAAAATAGGGTAATCAAGCTAAATGATGTCACACCATCAGATGTTGCTATCAAAATTCAGCGTGACTTTATTCCACGTAAAGATCCTCGTGTTATTCAAATTATTTTAGAACAAACTGGAGATTTAAGTGGTGAAAGAGTGGAGGTAAAGAAAGATTACATTGCTGGTTGGCTTCCTAATGGTAATAAGTTAACGAGCGCAGGCGTGGATAAATACGGGGACGAAGCTGTAGTTGTTCTTCCAGAAGATCCGGATTTAAGCGCACAACGAATATCAAACTTTTTATCTGAACGATATAAGAAAAAAGTGGCTGTTATCATCACAGATAGCGATGGACGCGAAGAAAAAATTGGCGCCACACAGATAGCTATTGGGCTTTTTGGGTTACCTGCTTTAAGAACAAACGCTAATTCACCCACTGAAAAAAAACCGAAAGAGACACTTTGTGATCTGCTAGCTGCTTCAGCTGCACTTGTAATGGGACAACGTGGTACAGGGGTTCCCTTAGCGGTTATTCATGGTTTAGATTTTACATTTGATCCTACGAGCAAAATTTCAGATGCCCTTCATTCAAAAAATGATCTTAGTTAAGTAACAATAAAAAAATTTATAAAATATACGGAGAACGGAGTGGAGATATATATGAATATTTTTTATGATAATAACCTTATTCTTCCATCAGACAGCGCATACGAGGTAGTAGAAAGAAAAGGATTAGGACATCCCGATACATTAGCAGATGGTTTAGCTGAAGCGACTGAACTAGCCTATTGCCAATACTGTTTAGACCATTTTGGTGTTATCTTACATCACAATCTTGATAAATTAATGATTCTTGGTGGATTAAGTCAACAAGTTTATGGTGGTGAGGCTTTTTCTAAACCAATTCGAGTGGTATTTATGGGGCGTGCAAGTACGTCGTATAATGGCGAGCCAATCCCTTTGTTTGAAATACAAAAAAAAGCAGCACAAGATTATCTAGCACGAATATTGCCACATCTTGATGTTAATGATCCAAATATGATCCAATTCGAATCTTTAACTAGTGACCGCAGCACTCGTGAAAATTGGTTTTCTCCCCAATCGCTAGAAGATCTACCTGAATATAAAGAAAATCCAGTGGCAAATGATACAGCAGCAATGATTAGTTACTGGCCATTAACAATCGCTGAACAATTAGCACTTAAAATTGAAGGGTACTTCTATCGTGATAATGAATCTGGCTTACCAGAACCTCGCTTTAAGGATATTGGACAAGATATTAAAGTAATGGTTATTAGAAATGACAACTGCTACAATGTAACCGTTGCTTTGCCATTAGTTACAACGCTTACTAAATCAAAAGAGGCTTACATGGCAAGGTTAGATGAAATGGAAAATGAAATTAGAGAATATATTGCGGATGCATTCCCTAGTGAAGATATCAAAATTATTGTCAATACAGTTAAGGATAAAAAAGAACGCAGATTTTATATGGTAACAGCTGGATCTGCCATCGACTTTGGCGAAGAGGGTGCTGTAGGTAGAGGAAACAAAACCCACGGAGTGATTGCTTCTTTACGACCTAACACAATGGAAGCACCTCAAGGGAAAAATCCTACTTACTTTGTAGGAAAAGTACTTGGTTATGCAACAGATCAACTCGCCAAAAAAATCTATGAAGAAACAAAACAACCTTGCGTCGTTGTGATGGAAGTAAATAACGGAGATCCATTATTTTCACCTTCTAAAATCATCATTTCAACCAAAGCAGAAATCGATCAAAAGAAAGTAGATGCCTTAGTAGAAAGCATATTTTCAGAGGGAAGAAAAATAACAAGTCACATTGTATCCAGCAAATATTTTCTTCCACGAACTGACACTTTTAAACTAGGGGGTAAGTGAGTTGGCTCATCAACTGCCTACACTTAACTTTAGCGGTATAAAAATAGCAATCGATACGCTCATACCTGGAGTCTATTCACACATTCAAAATTTAAAAGAAAAAATTGGACTGTATAAAAGCACTGAAGAAAGCGAGATCATTGCTTCTGCTATCGTTGTTTTTGAAACAGCCGATTCATTTCAGGCATCTTTTTCACCAACGACCAATAAATTAACAATAAGCGGGCCATTTCAATCAGGCAAGCTAACGACTTCAATGTACTATGCTTGCGAGTATTTAGCAGAATCCCTATTAACTTGTGAAAATCATAGTGTTTTGATACATGGAGCAGCGATTTATTCTGACCAAATGAAAGCCGCCCAGTTGATTTTAGGTGAAAAAGGCGCAGGGAAAACATCGCTCACTTTAACACTTTGTAAACAAAAAGGATATCAACTTATTGGGAATGATGTTGTGCGCTTACGGCTAATTGATTCAAATCTATATACAGAAGGAGGGAGTGACTGGTTTCTTGTCAGGAAAACAGCAGTTCATTCATCAGAATGCTTATCATTTCTTAAACCAGCATTTGAAGCTTCTTCCAAAAAACAACTCGATGAATGGGATATTAAAAAAAGAATCACGCCTTCTGAAATAGGAATTGGAACATTTCAAACGTTAGCCCCATTAAAAAAGTGCGTTTATATTCGGATCGATCATCACCAAAGTCATGTTTATCAGAACTTATGGGAAAATGAACAAAAGCAGCTCATTCTTTTTGAAAACATTGGTCGGCGGATGAATAATCAAACGACACCATTTTTGGATCATAATGGCTACTTTTGGGGAGATCTTCCGCTAATAAAAAATGATGAAAATCGTAAAGTTAGAAATGAAATCATGGCTGCTTTTGATAAAATGCCCATCCAAAAAATGTTTGCTAATTCATGCGAGGCATTAGCATCATTATAAAAAGACAATAAAAGTTGCGCAAATTGAAATCCATATTAAAATATGCTATCCTAAGGAAAGTAGAGAAACCCTAATGTATTCGTTATAATTCCTATATATTTGAACCGAACAATTATTTAGACCTTGGGAGCTTGGCGTTCAGATGCAGCGCACATGCCTTTACACGAGGACTTGCAAAACGTTTGGCAGAGCACCCACCTGCTTTTTCTGCGGGTTCAAAGGTTAGGAATCCTAAAAACGGTACGATTGGGGTTTCTTTTTTGTGAAAAGAACAGGAAGAAATCCAAATATACTTCGTTTAAATAACTTAGTGATTTAGAGTTTTGATTAATCATTTAAATGCTGTTACAATAAAGTACGAAACTTTACCGCAAAAGGATGAGATTTCATTGGAAAATAGAATTTATTTAGATCATGCAGCAACAAGCCCGATTCATCCAGAGGTTATTCAAGAAATGCTAGGTTGTATTACAAATAGTTACGGTAATCCTTCAAGTATCCATTCGGCTGGAAGAAGCGCGAGAAAAACGTTAGATTCAGCAAGAGAGAAATTAGCCGAACTCATTCATGCAGATGAAAAAGAAATTGTTTTTACAAGTGGCGGCACAGAAGGCGATAATACAGCAGTCATTGGAACTGCACTAAAAAAAGCAGATCAAGGCAAACATATCATCACAACACAAATTGAACATCCTGCTGTACTTAAATCCTGTGCGTATCTTGAGACAAAAGGCTTTGAAGTGACTTATCTTGCAGTAGATGACCATGGTGTTATTCGCTTGGATGAGTTTAAAAAAGCGCTTCGGGAAGACACCATTTTAGTCAGTGTGATGTATGGGAATAATGAGGTTGGATCGATTCAACCGATTGCTGAAATTGGCAGCCTTTTAGAGCAGCATTCTGCGACTTTCCATACAGATGCAGTCCAAGCATTTGGTTTAATTCAAATCGATGTGAAGCAGCTTGGCGTTGATCTATTAACCACATCATCACATAAAATCAATGGCCCTCGTGGTGTTGGTCTCTTATATGTCAAAGATGGCACAGAGCTTGAATTTCCATTTCACGGTGGCGAACAAGAACGTAAGCGCCGCCCTGGAACCGAAAATTTAGCTGGCATCTGTGGATTTAAAAAAGCAGCAGAAATCATGACTTTAGAACGGCTAGAAAAAATAGATGACTACAATGAATATAAAAAATGTATGATCCAAAAATTTGAAGACGCTGGATTAAATTTTGAAATAAATGGTGCTTTGAAAACAACATTGCCACATATTTTTAGCATTCGTTTTCACGGGGTTTCTGTTGAGCAACTTCTAATGAACTTGGATATGGAGGGTATTTTTGTTTCAAGTGGCTCTGCTTGTACAGCGGGGACGGTTGATCCTTCGCATGTGCTCACGGCGTTATTTGGTGAAAATGCACCAGCTGTAAAAGAGACAGTTAGAATTAGTTTTGGCCTCGGCAATACATTCGATGAAATTGAAGAAGTCGCTGAGAAGATGATTACTATTGTTAAGCGGTTAGCAAAATGATTGAAAGGAAGAGAAAGTTGACAACAGATAATAGCAAGACACGCGTTGTTGTGGGCATGTCTGGTGGCGTGGATTCCTCAGTTACTGCTTATTTATTGAAAGAACAAGGCTATGATGTCGTAGGTATTTTTATGAAAAACTGGGATGATACGGATGAATCTGGTGTATGTACTGCAACCGAAGATTACGAAGATGTGATTCGTGTAGCCAATCAAATTGATATCCCGTATTATGCTGTGAATTTTGAGAAAGAGTATTGGGAGAAAGTATTTACTTATTTCTTAGATGAATATAAATTAGGCAGAACACCAAATCCTGATGTCATGTGCAATAAGGAAATTAAATTCAAAGCATTTTTAGAACATGCGGAAAGTTTAGGGGCAGATTATGTAGCAACTGGTCATTATGCACGTGTTAAAGAAGAAAATGGCGAGATAAAGCTTTTGCGAGGACTGGATCAAAATAAAGATCAAACCTATTTTTTAAACCAACTTTCTCAAAGCCAATTAAAAAAAGTCATGTTTCCGCTTGGGCATATGGAAAAAAGCGAAGTAAGACATATCGCTATGGCTGCTAACTTAGCGACGGCAACAAAAAAAGATAGCACAGGGATTTGTTTCATTGGAGAACGTGATTTTAAAAAATTTCTCAGTGAGTATTTACCAGCAAAACCTGGTAAAATGAAAACTTTTTCTGGTGTAGAAGTTGGGAACCATGACGGGTTAATGTATTATACGATTGGTCAACGCCATGGGCTTGGTATTGGTGGAGACGGGGAACCATGGTTTGTTGCAGGTAAAGACTTACAAGAAAACACGTTATTCGTTACACAAGGTTTTCATCATGAAAGTTTATATTCTGATGCTTTAATAGCAACCGACCTATCATTTACATCGGATTTGCCAAAAGAAACCTGTTTTTCTGCCACAGCGAAGTTTCGTTATCGTCAAGCTGATGTTGGCGTAAAAGTTCGACTGCTTGAAAACAACCAGGCAGAAGTAGTATTTGATGAGCCAGTTCGTGCAGTGACACCTGGACAAGCGGTCGTTTTTTACCAAGGTGAAGAATGTCTCGGCGGTGGAACCATTGATACGGTATGGAAAAATAAGAAAAAATTAGATTATGTTGGCTGATTTAGAAAAATTCGGCTACATTTTGAACAAAATAAATCGAGCGAAAGCAAAGCGCTTCTCGCCGATTTATTTTGTTTGTCGACCAATCTAATCTGCTTTATGGTAAAATGTAAAGCATAGATAGCTAAAAATAGAAAAGTCAGGTGATTAGGAAGATGGATAAAAACGAGCAAGGTATTCAATTGATGCAAGAAGGTAATTTAGAAGAAGCTGTAAAAATGTTTACTGAAGTTATCGAAGAGCATCCTAATGACCCAGTTGGTTATATTAATTTTGGCAATGTGCTTTTATCGCTGGATGATTTTGAACGAGCTGAGCTATTTTTTAAGCGAGCGATCGCATTAGATGATCATGTTCCAGCAGCTTACTATAGTTTAGGTAATTTATATTTTGAACTTGAGCGTTTTCAAGAAGCCGCTGAATGTTTTCAAAATGCAGTGAAAGATGGACTGGAAAATGGGGACGTCTTCTTTATGCTTGGTATGAGTTTTATTAATTTGGATAAAAACGCGCTTTCGTTGCCGTATCTTTTAAGGAGCATAGAACTAGCCCCTGAAGACGGAGAGGCAACTTTTCAGTACGGAATTGCGCTTGCAAAAGAGGGCGTATATGAAGAAGCCATTGCGATGCTTGAAAGAACACTTACACTTAAGCAGGAAGATGCCGATGCTTTGTATAACCTTGGTGCAGTTTATCTAACCTGGCAAGGAGATATTGTTTTGGCCAAAACTTATTTTGAACGAGCCCTTCAGTCTGACAGCAATCATCTCTTAGCACAGAATGCAATCAATGCCATTTCTGATTTAGAATCAGAGGAAAAGTAAGCGAAAGAAGGTGTGAAAAATGGAAGAGCAAGGTTCGTTTCAGTTATTTGAACAAAAAAATGAAGAATTATATATGAAGGGAACAGTGCTTTCAACCATTTTTCATAACGCTGAGAACCTTTTTTCTGTAGTGAGAATTGCTGTTACAGATACCAATACAGACTGGCAAGAAAAAGATATTATCGTAACTGGTTTTTTCCCAAAACTCTTAGAACAAGAAGTTTACCAGTTTTTTGGAATCATGCAGGAGCATGCGAAGTTTGGCCAGCAATTTAAAGCCGAAAAATTTCATAAAGAAATGCCAAAATCAAAGCAAGCAATGATTAATTATTTATCAGGCGAGCTTTTTAAGGGGATTGGTAAAAAAACAGCGGAAGCCATTGTTGAAACCATTGGTGAAGACGCGATTAGTAGAGTACTTGAAAATCCTAGTTTGTTAAGTCAAGTCCCAAAACTCCCTAAAAAAGCTGCAGAAACACTTGTTGAAACATTACGAGAAAATCAAGGACTAGAACACGTGATGGTTGGTCTTAATGAATATGGCTTTGGACCACAACTTTCAATGAAAATTTTTCAAGTTTATAAACAAGATGCTTTAGATATACTCGAAAAAAACCCTTATCGCCTAATTGAAGATGTCAAAGGTGTCGGTTTCCAACGAGCGGACGAACTTGGACGAAAGCTTGGGATTGAAGGAGACCATCCTATGCGGTTACGTGCAGCGATTATTTATTGCTTGGATGTGGAGTCTTTAAAACAAGGTGATGTTTACTTGGAAAAGGACGAACTTCTAAACTATGCGAAACAACTCCTTGAACAAAGTGCACCAATTCAAATCGAAAACGAAAGCATCAAACGTGAACTTGCCGCACTTCAAGAAGAAGAAAAGCTAATCATTGAAAATACGCGTGTTTACATGCCATCCCTTTATTTTGCTGAAAATGGTTTAACCCATCATTTAAAAAGAATCATGAAGCAAACAGAATACGCGGAAGAGTTCCCTGAATCCGAATTCTTATTAGCTCTTGGTGAGCTTGAAGAACGTCTAGGTGTGACGTATGGCTCATCGCAAAAAGATGCCTTAAAAGATGCGCTTATGTCACCGATGCTTGTTTTAACTGGTGGACCTGGAACGGGGAAAACGACAGTGATTAGAGGCATCGTTGAACTTTATAGCGAGTTAAATGGGGTTAGCTTAGATCCACATTCCTATAAAGGCGAAGAAAAGATGCCAATCCTACTTGCTGCTCCAACTGGACGTGCAGCTAAGCGAATGAGTGAGTCAACAGGTCTTCCAGCAACTACCATTCATCGTTTGCTAGGTATGAATGGACAAGAAGCACTTGATGATGACGCTGAGCGCACTGTAGATGGACGAATGCTTATTGTTGATGAAATGTCAATGGTTGACACATGGCTTGCGAATCAGTTGTTCCGTGCTTTACCAAATCACATGCAAGTTATTTTAGTAGGAGACCAAGATCAGCTTCCTTCTGTTGGCCCTGGACAAGTGTTAAAAGATATCTTGAAGGCGAAAATCATTCCAACTGTTGAGTTAACTGATATTTATCGTCAAAAAGATGGTTCGTCTATCATCGAAATGGCGCATCACATTAAAGGTGGTTTTTTGCCTAATAATTTTGCTGAAAATAGCGCAGATCGTTCTTTTTTTCATTGTCATGCGAATCAGATTGCAGATGTTGTTGAACAAGTAGTTAAAAATGCCAGGGAGAAAGGTTTTCGTGCTAGAGATATCCAAGTCCTTGCACCGATGTATCGCGGACCAGCTGGTATTAATGTGTTAAATCGCAATTTGCAAGAAATTTTTAACCCAAATGAATCAGGAAAGCGAAAAGAAATCGTATTTGGCGACATTAAATATCGTGTGCATGATAAAGTCTTGCAATTAATAAATCAGCCAGAAAAAAATGTGTTCAATGGGGATATTGGTGAAATCGTTTCACTAATGTACGCACGTGAAAATACTGAAAAACAAGATATGATTGTCGTGAAGTTCGATCAAACCGAAGTCACCTATTACCGGCAAGAATTCAATCAATTGACACATGCTTATTGCTGCTCGATTCATAAAGCGCAAGGCAGTGAATTCCCGATTGTGATTATGCCAATTGTTCGTAGTTATTATCGCATGCTTAGGCGTGATTTGCTTTATACAGGAGTAACAAGGAGCAAGCGCTTTTTGATTTTATGCGGCGAGGAAGACGCTTTTCGAATGGGTGTCGAAAGAACAGCTGAAACAAGTCGTAAAACAACATTATATGAACGTTTGCTCAGTGAAGAAGAACTCGAACAAATGAGTAACAAGAAAACACTCACTGAAGAAAATATCTCCTCGATTGACCCAATGATTGGAATGGATGGGATTTCGCCTTATCAGTTTATGGAGTGATCAAGCATTTTATGGCTTCATTAGACAGTTGACAACTGAACATGACTACCCTATAATTTAGTTATTATAATATTGCTTTGGTTTAAGTGAAAATATGGTTGCGCGGGACACTTCTATAAGAGAATCTTTCCTTTGGCTGAAAGAAAGATGTCGCTCGTTCTCGTAATTGCTCTTTCACAGGTGATTAAATCCGTTTATCTACGTTAAAGATACTTAAAAGAGGTAATGATGTCTTATATCATTGCAATCAGGGTGGTACCGCGAGCATTCGTCCCTGAAAGCATTGATATAGGGCTTTTTTGTTATTCTAAAGGAGGAAAAAATGATGAAACAATTAACAAGTAGTGAAGTCAGACAAATGTTTTTGGACTTCTTCAAAGAAAAAGGGCATCGAATTGAACCAAGCGCGCCCCTTGTACCTGTGAATGATCCAACGTTACTTTGGATTAACAGTGGTGTTGCCACGATGAAAAAATATTTTGATGGAAGTGTAACCCCAGATAATCCAAGAATGGCTAACGCACAAAAATCAATTCGAACAAATGATATCGAGAATGTAGGGAAAACAGCAAGACATCATACTTTTTTTGAAATGCTTGGCAATTTTTCGATTGGTGATTATTTTAAAGAAGGTGCGATTGAATGGGCGTGGGAATTTTTAACAAGCGCTAAATGGATCGGCTTTGATCCAGAAAAGTTATATGTAACAGTCTATCCAGAAGATGAAGAAGCGAAGACAATTTGGCGAGAAAAAATAGGTTTAAGCGAGGATCATATTGTCGAGATTGAAGATAATTTCTGGGACATTGGAGCAGGTCCAAGTGGTCCAGATAGCGAGATTTTCTACGATCGTGGACCTGTTTTTGGTGATGATCCAACCGATCCTGAACTTTATCCAGGTGGTGAAAATGAGCGTTACTTAGAAATCTGGAACTTAGTATTCTCTCAATTTAATCATAACCCAGATGGTACTTACACACCGTTACCAAAACAAAATATTGATACCGGGATGGGGCTTGAACGAATGGTTTCAATCATTCAAAACGCTCCGACAAATTTTGAAACAGATTTATTTATGCCAATTATTCGCGAAACAGAGCAAATTTCTAATGAAAAATATGCAGTAACGCCGGAAAAAGATGTCGCTTTTAAAGTGATTAGTGACCATATTCGGACCGTTGCTTTTGCTATAGGTGATGGAGCTTTACCATCTAATGAAGGCCGTGGTTATGTCCTTCGTCGTTTACTTCGTCGTGCGGTACGTTATGCTAAAATTTTAAATATCAATGAGCCATTTATGTATAAATTAGTTCCTATAGTTGGACAAATTATGAATAGTTTTTATCCAGAAGTGGAAAAACAAGCAGCATTCATTCAAAAAGTGATCCGGAACGAAGAAGAGCGCTTCCATGAGACATTAAATGAAGGTTTGGCTATTTTAGAAGAGATCCTTGAAGAAGCAAAAACAAGCGGCAAAACCGCAATTAGTGGTACAGCAATCTTTAAACTGTATGATACGTATGGTTTTCCAGTTGAACTCACTGAAGAGTATGCGATTGATCATCATTTAAGTGTGGACCATGCTGGCTTTGAAGCTGAGATGGAAAAACAACGCGCACGTGCGAGATCTGCTCGAGCAGATACAAAATCAATGAATGTACAAGGCGATTTGCTTGGAAGCCTTACAGATGAAAGTGTCTTTGTTGGCTATGAAACACTTGAATGTACGTCGGAAATTCTTTATATGATCCAAGAAAATCATTTAGTTGAAGAAGCCAAGGCTTCAGAAGAAGTGCAAGTGATTTTTAAAGAGACGCCATTTTATGCTGAAAGTGGTGGGCAAGTTGCAGATCATGGGATCGTTCAAGCAGAAACGGGGTTTGCTTTTGTTTCAGATGTTCAAAAAGCGCCTAATAAACAAAATTTGCATCGCTTGACGGTTAAAGAAGGCTCCCTCAAATTAGGAGACACAGTAAAATTAACGGTTGACACTAAAAAACGGTTAGCCACCATTAAAAATCATACAGCGACCCATTTACTTCATCGTGCTTTAAAAGATACATTAGGTGAACATGTTAATCAGGCTGGATCACTTGTTGCACCTGATCGCTTACGCTTTGATTTCTCGCATTTCGGTCAAATTAGCGAAGAAGAACTCAATAAAATGGAACAAATAGTCAATGAAAAGATTTGGGAACAACTAAAAGTTTCTATTACTGAGATGCCAATTAATGAAGCAAAAGAACTTGGTGCCATGGCTTTATTTGGTGAAAAGTATGGCGATATTGTTCGCGTCGTTCAAATTGGTGATTATAGCATCGAGCTTTGTGGTGGTGTTCATGTGAAAAACACCGCTGAGATTGGTTTGTTCAAAATCCAAAGTGAAACAGGTATAGGTGCTGGGACTCGCCGAATCGAAGCACTTACAGGAGAAGCAGCTTATCAATTTATGAATGAACAAGAACAACTTTTAAAACAGGCTGCAAAACAATTAAAGACAACCAGTAAAGAAATCCCACAAAAAATTGAAACATTACAACAAGACATGAAAGAAGTGCGTCGTGAAAATGATTCCTTACAAGCAAAACTTAGCCATGCATCGAGTTCAGATATCTTTAGCAATCCAGTAGATGTCAATGGCGAAAAAGTGATCGCAAAACAAGTAAATGCCAAAGATATGGCAGCACTTCGTCAGTTTGCTGATAACTGGAAAGAAAAGCAAATTGGCGGTATATTAGTATTAGGTGCGCTTCAAGGCGAAAAAGTTAATTTGCTTGCAGCTGTTTCAAAAGAAGCGCAGGAAAAAGGTTATCATGCTGGGAAATTGATTAAAGAAGTTGCTATAAGATGTGGTGGAAACGGTGGCGGGAAACCAGATCTAGCACAAGCAGGTGGTAAAAACCCAGCTGAACTTGAACAAGCGCTTGCAGCTGTCAAAGAGATTTTAGCAGCACAATAAAAGGTCTTATTCCTTTGTCATTTAACTCTCCATAGTGTAAAATAGAAACAAAGCTGGATACTAGAAAGAAATGAGGTGTTACATTCATTATGGACTCAAAAGAACAAACCATGTTTTATAATTTTGGGGATGATTCCATTGAAAAAAATGTCAAAATTTTGATGGGAACAGTGTATAGCGCGCTCCAAGAGAAAGGTTATAATCCCGTTAATCAGATTGTTGGTTATCTACTTTCAGGCGATCCAGCGTACATTCCTAGACATAATGATGCTCGGAATTTAATTCGTCGTTTAGAACGAGACGAGATTCTTGAAGAACTTGTTCGTTCCTACTTAAAAAACAATGAAATCGGTGGAAAATGAGAATCATGGGTTTAGATGTTGGCTCAAAAACAGTTGGTGTGGCAATAAGTGATGAACTAGGTTGGACTGCACAAGGGATTGAAACGATTACAATTAATGAAGAAGCCAAGCAGTTTGGCTATAAACGTGTTCAAGAGCTTGTCCTGCTTTATCAAGTGGAGAAAGTCGTTGTCGGCTTACCCAAAAATATGAATAATACCATCGGACCACGGGCGGAAAGCTCACAAAAATATGCCGAAGTTCTTGCCAATCGTTTAGGGAAAGAAGTCGTTTTATGGGACGAACGTTTAACGACAGCTCAAGCTGAAAGAACGCTACTTGAAGCAGATGTTAGTCGCAAAAAAAGAAAGCAAGTCATTGACAAGCTAGCAGCAGTTATGATTTTGCAATCTTATTTAGATGCACATAATTAAGGAGAGGTGAATAATATGGCTGAAAAGCATGATCATGAAGAAGCAAACATCATTACGATTGTAAACGAAGAAGGAGTCGAGGAACAATTTGAGATTCTTTTTGACTTTGATTCTGATGAATTTGGTAAATCCTATGTCCTTTATTTCCCAGCAGGTGCTAGCGAAGACGAAGAAATTGAAATTATGGCTTCATCCTATATCCAAGATGAAGACGGAACGCAAGGCCGACTTGAACCTGTAGAAACCGATGAAGAATGGGACATGATTGAAGAAATTTTAGCTACTTTTTTGGCTGATGAAGAGGAATAATAATA
Source organism: Listeria sp. PSOL-1 (assembly GCF_902806445.1). Lineage (NCBI taxonomy): Bacteria > Bacillati > Bacillota > Bacilli > Caryophanales > Listeriaceae > Listeria > Listeria sp. PSOL-1. The sequence goes on from NZ_LR760298.1 coordinate 738,644, forward strand.
AAAAAACTGTTAGCTAAAATATTAGTTAACAGTTTTTTATATTCAATGCTCATTTTCTCTATGCGCTTTTTTACTCCAAATTCGGTAAGCTAGCCAAACAATGGTTAACAAACATAGGACTAAGATAACATATGTAATCGGGCGTGTATATTTTTCAACAATTCCCCAATTTGAACCAAGTGTGTAACCAAACCAAGTTAAAAATAAATTCCACGGAATACAACCTAGAAGAGTATATAGCATGAATTTTGTAATATTCATGTTAGCCATACCTGCTGGAAGGGAGATAAACGTTCGAATGACAGGCAACACTCGCCCGAAAAAAACAGCAGATGCACCGTAACGGTTAAACCATAGCTCGGCTTTATCCAAGTGTTTTAGGTTTAAAAAAAGGTATTTGCCATACCGAATAACAAGTGTCCGTCCACCTTTTTTCCCAATATAATAAGCAATGAACGATCCTACTAAATTGCCAAGAATTCCAGCAATCACCACAAGCCAAAAGTTTAATTTACCAAGCTCGGCCATAAAACCGCCAAAGAGCATAACAACTTCACTTGGGAGAGGGATACAAACACTTTCAATCAACATCGCAAGGAAAATGCCAACATGGCCAAGCGTATTAATTAAGAACATCACAAAATCTTGCAAAGCTTGAATAAGCGAGTGCAGCATAAAAAGACTCCTTCTCTATTCATAAAAAACATATTTTTATTATAGCATATAAAAAATGCTTCTCAAGTTAAAATTTTAACAAAAACATAGCATTATCTAGTAAAAATAGGTATAATAAACAAAGAAAATGAAGAAACGAGGGTCCATATGCAAAAGTCAAAAGGCAAAATAATTACAATAGTTATTACTGCGATTGTAATTGTTCTTGTCATTGTTACTCTTTTAGGGTATTTTTATGTCAAAAATCAACTAGAAGCAAAGAATCCTGATGACCAGAAAAAGATCATTGTTGAAATACCAAGTGGCTCAAATGTGACTAAAATCAGCGAAATTTTAGAAAAGGAAAAAGTCATTACGCATGCTAAAATTTTTTCCTTTTATGTAAAATATAAAGGAAATACTAAGTTAAAAGCTGGTAAATATGCACTTAGCCCTTCGATGAGTACAGAGCAGATCGTAAACGTTTTACAAAAAGGAAAAACATTTCTAACAGATAAGCTTACTATCCCAGAGGGCTATTCACTAGATCAAATTGCTGATCGCATGGTTTATTTTATGCCGCAATTAAAAAAAGCAGATATCCTAAAAGAAATGGATAATCAAGCATTTATCAATGAGATGATCAAGAAATACCCTAAATTACTTACAAAAGAAGTATTGAATGATAAGATCAAACATCCACTTGAAGGCTACCTTTACCCAGCAACCTATACATTTAAAGAGAAAAAACCGAAGCCAAGCGAAATGATCGAAACGATGATTCAAACAACAGCTGAAAAAATTGTTCCTTATGAAGCTGAGCTAAAAAAACAGCACAAAACGATTCATCAGCTTTTAACCATGTCATCAATCATCGAAACCGAAGCAACAAAAAATGCTGATCGTAAGAAAATTGCCAGCGTTTTTTATAATAGGATTGCGAAAAAAATGCCATTACAAACAGATCCAACTGTTTTATACGCTCTTGGAAAACATAAAAGTCGAGTTGTGTATAAGGATTTAAAGATAGATTCGCCTTATAACACGTACACGAATAAAGGCCTACCCCCTGGCCCAATTGCAAATAGTAGTATAGCATCAATCGAGGCAACACTTTATCCGAAAAAAACAGATTACCTTTACTTTTTGGCAAATGAAAAGACAGGTAAAGTCTATTTTTCAAAAACACTAGAAGAACATAACAAGCTAAAAGAAGAACATATTACTAAGGATCATTAAAAAGAGGGATTTTATTCATGAATGAAAGTATCCACCAATATTTGCTTTCACAAGTACCTGAGAGCGAACCATTTTTTTTGAAATTAGAACAATATGCTAAAGAACATGGCGTACCGATTATGGAGCCAGACTCCATTTTTGCGATGCTTCAAATCATGCAAATTAGTAAGCCAAAACGAATTTTAGAAATTGGGACAGCGATTGGCTACTCTGCGCTAAGAATGTTTGCAGCGCTTCAAGATGTAGAAATTACGACAATGGAGCGTGATGAAGAGCGCTATGAGCAAGCTCGGAAAAATATTGCTTTATTTGGTGCTGAAAAAAACGTTAAAGCTTGCCTTGGGGATGCACTCGTTGATACGAGTATTTTGCAAGAAAATGGGCCTTATGATGCTATTTTCATCGATGCCGCTAAAGCACAATATGAGAAATTTTTCTATTTATATTCCCCGCTTTTATCTCAAAATGGTGTGATCTATAGCGATAATGTCTTATTTAAGGGCCTCGCTTTAGAATTAGATCAAGAAGCACAAAAAAAAGCGCGTGTTGCCCGTAAAATGCGTGAATTCAATGAATTTCTAAACAAACAGTCCGAGTTTACAACGTTTATTATTCCACTTGGTGATGGACTAGGAATCACCCAAAGAAAACGAAAACGAGGTGGAAAAAGTGAGTAGAAAACCTGTTGTTGTTGGTGTTACTGGAGGTTCAGGATCCGGAAAAACCAGCGTATGCAAGAAAATATTTGAATCTTTTAAGGGTCATTCCATTTTAATGCTTGAACAAGATTATTATTATAAAGACCAATCGCATTTATCTTTCAAAGAGCGCTTAGAAACGAATTATGATCATCCACTAGCGTTCGATACAGATCTACTCATCGATCATCTAAAAAAATTGCTGCACTATCAGCCTATCGAAAAACCAGTATATGATTACGCTACGCACACTCGTTCTGATAAGTTAATTTTTCAAGAACCGAAAGATGTGATCATTTTAGAAGGCATTTTAATTTTAGAGGATCCGCGTTTGCGCGACTTAATGGACATTAAAGTCTACGTCGATACAGATGATGACATCCGCATCATCCGTCGTTTAATGCGTGATATTAAAGAGCGTGGACGTTCACTTGACTCGGTTATTGAACAATATTTAACTGTCGTTAAGCCAATGCACAATGAATTTATTGAGCCAACTAAAAAATACGCGAATATTATCATCCCAGAAGGCGGGCAAAATCATGTAGCGATTGATTTAATGACAACCAAAATTGCCGCCGTCTTACAAGAAAATCTATAAAAGAACTCATTAGACTTGTCAAATGGTTCTTTTTACGTTAAAATTTTCCTAGTAAATGAAAAAATTTGAAGTAGATATTTAACAAAGCGTCTGGGACATAAATCAATGAATGCTAGTGCAACAAATCGAGCAAAAGCGTTTGTATTTCTTGGTTTTGGCAGAAGTCAGAAGCCTTAAAATCCAAGAATGCGAACGCTTGTCGTCGATTTATTTGCTTTATGTCAAAGGCACATATTGTAAATGTTGAGATAAAGGAGAGAAAGAATTTGGCGACAGAAAAAAGTTACCCAATGACATTAGATGGTAAATTGAAACTTGAAGAAGAATTAAATAAATTAATTACGGTTACCCGTAAAGAAGTGGTTGAACGAATTAAAGTTGCCCGGAGTTTCGGTGATTTATCCGAGAATTCCGAGTATGATGCAGCGAAAGATGAGCAAGCATTTGTTGAAGGGCGCATTACAACCATTGAAATGATGCTTCGAAATGCTCAAATTATTGATAGCGGTGATGCTAGCAATGATCTTGTCTCTCTAGGTAAAACAGTGACATTCACTGAAGTTCCAGGCGACGAAGAAGAAGCTTATACAATCGTTGGTAGTGCAGAAGCAGATCCTTTTGAAGGACGTATTTCAAATGATTCTCCAATTGCAAAAGCACTACTCGGTCATGGTATCGGTGAAACAGTTTCAATTCAAACGCCAGATGGCGAAATGAAAGTAAAAATTATTAAAATTGAGGCATAATGCCATGATGAAATAAGAGCAGATGTAAAATGAAGCTTAGAATGGCTTGTTTTAACTGCTCTTTTTACAACTAAGGTGGTGAAATAGTTGGAACGAAACCAAAGGCCAAAACCAAATAAACGGACAAAACAAAATCAAGTAGAGGGTTCACGTCTAAAACAAAATACACAACGCAAGAAAACCAATATTGTGTTAAATATTTTAATCATTATCGTAACCTTGCTCATTATCGGCTCGCTTTATGTTGTTTTTTATACAACCGATAAAGGAACTCAGCCAAAAGAAGTCAAAACGGCATCTTCTACCCATAAAAAAGAAGATGCCAAAAAACCAAAGTCTGAAGATGAAAAAAAAGATGAAAAACAAACAAGTGATGATCCTAATGTTAAACAAGTGATTACAAAAGATTGGAAAGTAACACGAACAGAGCAAAGAGGAAATCATGTTAATTCGTATGACGCAACAAGCGTAGATTGGAAAGAAAAAATCAAAACTTTTTCTAGTGCAACGGGAATCAAGGAAAATAATATGACAGTTTGGTTTGTAGGGCGTGGTAAGGATCCTGCTACAGAAAGTGTAGGAACCATTAGCGAAAAACAAACACCTGATAAAGCTTATCGTGTGTATATTGCTTGGCGCGATGGCGAGGGTTGGCAGACAACAAAAATGGAAGAACTTAAATCAAATGATAAAAGATAACAAACGCAGGGAGAATTCGTGTCTTTACCTGTGTTTTTAGTATGAGGAGAAAAAGAATGAAAAGAATTGGTATTATTGGTGCAATGAAAGAAGAAATCACTTTTTTAAAAGCAGAAATGGAAGAAGTAGTGGAGAGTCAGATCGCAAATGTAAAATTTTACGACGGGAAGCTGTGTGGCAAAAGCGTTGTACTATTAGAATCTGGAATTGGGAAAGTAAATGCTGCCATTAGTACGACCCTTTTAATGGATCATTTTAGTCCAGAAGTTATTATTAATACAGGATCAGCAGGGGGCGTTTCTAAAGAATTAAATATTGGAGATGTCATTATTTCTGATAAAGTTGTTCACGGAGATGTAGATGCCACTGCTTTTGGTTATGAGTATGGTCAAGTGCCGCAGATGCCAGCTTCTTATTTAGGAGATAGTGGATTTGCCCAGAAAGCAAAACGTATGTATGAGAAATATTTTGCCCAAACAGCCAATGTGGCAAGTTATGGTTTAGTTGTTACAACGGATTCGTTCATTGCAACAGAAGAAGAGCGCGAAAGAATTAAATCCCACTTTAAAGAAGTCAAAGCAGTCGAAATGGAAGCTGCTGCAATCAGCCAAGTAGCATATCAATTTGGCGTGCCATTTGTTATTATTCGTGCGATTTCAGATGTTGCTGATAAAGAGGCAGCGGTCTCGTTTGATGCCTTTTTAAAAACCGCTGCCAAAGCTTCTTCTGTTTGTATTATGCAACTACTTGCAAATTGGTAGTAGGATCACATATCTTCAGTTAAACGCAAGAACTCTCGCACATCTTCTTCCGTTACCGCTAGTGTATCTTCCCAGAAAGAAGCTGTCGTTAGATCTACACCAAGGTGTTTTTGGGCAAGCTCTTCTGTTGTCATTTTCCCTGTATCTTTTAATAAAGCAATATAATCGTCTTCATAGCTTGAACCTGTTTTGCGTGCATGCTGATAAATGCCAAGTGAGAATAAATAGCCAAATGTATAAGGAAAATTATAAAAAGGCACGTCAGCAATATAAAAGTGAAGTTTAGAAGCCCAAAACTCAGGATGATATTCAGCGAGTGAGTCCATATAAGCTTCACGCTGAGCTTCTTCCATTAAGCGATTTAAACTGTTGGCAGTTAAAACGCCTTTTTTTCGTGCTTCATAAAAACGTGTTTCAAATAAAAAGCGCGCATGAATATTCATGAAAAAGGCGATACTTCGTCCGATTTTATCTTCTAATAATGTTATTTTTTCTGCCTTTGTTTTTGCTTCTTTGACTGCGGCATCGGCAATGATCATTTCGGCAAAAGTAGATGCTGTTTCTGCAACATTCATAGCGTAATGTGTATTTTCATAAGGTTCATCTCGGAGCACATAAGAATGAAAAGCATGCCCAAGTTCATGTGCAAGCGTGGCTACTGTTCCAGGGGCCCCGTCATAGGTCATAAAAATACGACTTTCTTTATTGATTGGAAAATCTGTACAAAAACCACCTGGACGCTTATTATCACGATTTTCTGCTTCAATCCAGCGATTTTTAAAAGCATGCTCAGCAAATTCTGCCATTTTAGGACTAAATGCGTTAAAATGGCGAAGAATAAATTCAGCACCTTCTTGGTAGCTATATTTTTTTGGTTCACCTTCAAGTAGTAAAGGTGCTTCAACATCGTAAAAACTCAATTTTTCTAAACCAAGTAATTTGGCCTTCCGTTCTAAGAAAGAAACAAAAATCGGTTTTTGCTCACGAATAACATGCCACATTGCTTTAAGTGTTTCAGGCTGCATTCGATTTAATGTAAGCGGTTCGTTGAGCACTTCTTTCGTGTCGCGAATCGCATATTTAGCAAGGCGGAATCCTGCTAAATGGTTAAGAGTGTCTGCAAAAATACGACGATTATTTTGCCAAGCTTCTGTATAAGCTTTAAATGTAGCCTTTCTAACAGCATGATCAGGATCATTTAATAAATTGAGCGCTTGACCCGGGGATATTTCTTTTTTTTCGTCTAGTTTAATACGCATATTGTTAACGATGGTGTCATAATGATCTGACCAGCCTTGATAGCCGTCAACAGACAAAGCATTGATGACCTCTTCTTGTGTTTTACTACCTTTTAATTTACGATTTTCACGTGCTTCATTTAAAACAAAATGGATAGAATCCAATCCGTTGATTTGAAGGAGCTCTTCCCAAACAAGGTCTTCAATTTGGACAAATTTTTGGTGCCATTCGTCTTCAGCCGTTTGTAAAAGCGCATCATACGCGTAAATCAACGCACTAATTTCTACCGCTTTTTCATCAGTTACATCCGCAGAAGCAAGACACTCTAAATAGGAACTCGCATTCATTAAGTTTTTGGAAATATCAGCTTGTTGATTGATAAGAAGCAAAAATTCAGCACTGTCTTCCTTGCTTTCAGGAATGTTCCAGTTTTTGATATCTGAAATAAAGTGATCTAATGTTTCTTTTGCTTTTTCTAATGTTTCTTTTAATTCTGTAGAAGAGCTTCCACCTTGATAAATGGAATCAAGTTCAAAAACATCTTGATACTGGTCTGACATATCTATTCCTCCTCGCAAACTACTCAGGTAAAATATACCCTATTATAGCATTAAACAAAAATTTTTTTGTAAAAAAGGGCAAAAGATGTTAAAATTTTGTAGAATATCTACTTAAGATAGATAAGAACGTATACTTTGAATTGAGGTGCAACTGATTGTTAAAGCAATTTTCACCAGATAAGATGCTGCTAACTCCTTTTGGGATTACAGCAGAACATTTACGCGACTTAGGAAAAAAAGCCGTGCTCACAGATCTTGATAATACACTCCTTGCATGGGATGAGCTTGATGCAACCGATGAAATTATTAACTGGTTTACGCTGTTAGAGGAAGAGGGAATTAAAGTGATGCTCCTTTCCAATAATTCAGTTGAGCGAGTAGAACGCATTGCACGTCGGGCAGATATTCCATTTATTGCTAGAGCAAAAAAACCACTTGCTAAAAATTTTCAAAAAGCATTAGCAGAATTAGACGTAAAACCTGAAGAAACGGTTATGATTGGTGATCAGATTATGACTGACATTTTAGGTGGAAATAGACAAAAATTGATGACCATTTTTGTTCGTCCAGTAAAGGAAACCGACGGACTAGCGACGAAATTTAATCGCCTGATGGAACGATTTATTTTAAAACAGTTAAGTAAACAACAAAAATTAGAGTGGGAGGAGTCGCTTTGACAGAAGAATTAAGATGCATTGGATGCGGAGCAATTATTCAAACAGAAGATGAAACAAAACCAGGTTATGTACCAGCTTCTTCTTTAAAAAAGGGCAATATGATTTGCAAACGTTGCTTTCGTTTAAAACATTATAACGAAATTCAAGATGTATCACTTACCGATGACGATTTCTTGCGGATTTTAAATCAGATAAGTGAAAAAGAAGCTTTAATCGTTTATGTTGTGGATATTTTTGACTTCGATGGAAGCTTCCTCCCTGGAATGCCTCGCTTTGCTGGAAACAATCCAATTCTTCTAGTAGGGAATAAAGAAGATTTACTTCCTAAATCGCTAAAAAGAGACAAGCTCGTTCGCTGGATGCGCACGCGAGCAAAAGATTTAGGCGTTCAGGCAAAAGATGTCCATTTAATTAGTGCCAAAAAAGATTATGGGGTTGAACTGTTACTTCATAAAATTGAAGAGCTTAGACATGGGAAAGATGTTTATGTAGTTGGTTGTACAAACGTTGGTAAATCAACATTAATCAATAAAATTATTCAGCTTGTTTCAGGTGAAAATAATGTCATTACAACTTCTCAATTTCCGGGAACAACACTTGATAAAATTGAAATCCCTTTAGAAGATGATCATGTATTAGTTGATACACCAGGAATTATTAATCACCATCAAATGGCTCATTTTATCAAACCAAAAACGCTTAAACTGATTACACCTAAAAAAGAAATTAAACCAATTACTTTCCAGCTTAATGAAGAGCAAACGCTATTTTTTGGTGCATTGGCACGTCTTGATTTTGTTCAAGGTAAAAGACAGCCATTCATCATTTATATGGCGGGAGAACTTAAGCCACATCGTACGAAACTAGAAAATGCCGACCAGTTATACGAAAGACAAAAAGGTGAAGTTTTAGCTCCACCAACAACCGATGAATTAGATTTATTACCAGAACTAGTCCCCCATCAGTTTAAAATAAATAAACGCTCTGACATTGTTTTTTCTGGTTTAGGTTGGGTTACACTTCCAGCAGGAGAGGCAAAAATAATCGCGTGGGTGCCAAAAGGTGTTAATGTAACGATTCGCGATGCGTTTATTTAAAAAGGAGCGAATTCATCTTGAAAAAATATGCCGTCATTGGAAATCCGATTCATCATTCGCTATCACCAATCATCCATAACCGCCTGATTCAAGAGCTTAGTTTAGATGCGCATTATGATGCGATACAAATAGATCCAGAACGATTTGATGCCGAAATAACGCGACTTAAACAATCGGATATATCAGGTTTTAATGTCACTGTCCCTTTTAAAGAACGGATTATTCCTTATTTAGATGAAATTCATGGTTTAGCCAAAAGCTGCTATGCAGTCAATACGGTCGTTCGTGAAAATAATCGTTGGCATGGCTATAACACAGATGGTGACGGTTATTTTGAAGCATTGATGGACATTTATAAAATTCATCCAAACGACAAAATATTAATTATTGGTGCTGGTGGTGCAAGTAAAGGAATTTATTTAACGTTGAAAAAAAGAAGTTTGGCACGCATTGACGTTACCAATCGTACGATCCAGCGTGCAAAAGAGATGCTCATTTCAAGAGAAGATTCAGCGCTTTCGATTGCTGAAGCAGAAGCTCGCTTAAGTGAGTATTCGATCATCATTCAAACGACATCCATTGGCCTTATAGAAACAAAGGATCAGTTGCCACTTTCACTTAAAAACTTATCCGCAGATACCCTTGTTTCAGATATTATTTATAATCCATTTGAAACCAGATTTCTTAAAGTGGCTCGTGAAAAAGGAGCGAAGACACAAAATGGTTTATCGATGTTTATTGGTCAAGGAGCACTCGCGTTTAAATATTGGACAGGAATTACCCCAGATCGTAAATTAATGAAAGAAGCTGTACTTGAAGCACTTTCAAAATAGGAGGACATCATGTTAACAGGAAAACAAATACGTTATTTAAGAAAACAGGCACATGCGCTAACGCCAATTTTTCAAGTTGGAAAAGGTGGCGTGAATCCCAATATGGTACAGCAAATTACTGAAGCTCTTGAAGCGCGCGAGTTAATTAAAATATCCATTTTACAAAACGCTGAAGAAGATCGTCAAAAAATCGCTGAAACCTTAAGCGCGAGAACGCGTTCAGAGCTTGTTCAAGTGATCGGTCGTACAATCATTCTCTACAAAGAATCAAGAAGTAAAAAAGAAATTATTTTGCCATAAAAGGAGTTCTTTTGATGAAAAAGAAAATTGGCATCCTTGGTGGAACATTTAATCCACCGCATATCATGCACTTAATTATCGCTAATGAAGTGCGCAACAAGCTCGGTCTTCAAAAGATCATTTTTTTGCCTAATAATCAGCCACCACATAAAGAAACCACCGTTCTCGCATCCAACGAGGAGCGTCTTGCTATGCTTCAGCTTGCGATCAAAGGGAACCCTTATTTTGAGATTGATCCACGAGAGCTTCATCGCAAGGGAAAATCCTATACATTTGACACGATGAAAGAAATGGTGGCAGAAGAGCCAGAGACCTTATTTTATTTTATTATTGGTGGAGATATGGTAGAATATTTGCCAAAATGGTATCATGTAAATGAGCTTGTTCAGCTTGTTCAATTTGTTGGTGTGAATCGCCCTAATTATTTGAAGCAATCAGCGTTTGATGTTCTTTGGGTAGATGTGCCAGAAACAGCGATTTGCTCAACACTTATTCGCAGGAAAATAGCAGCTAACAAACCAATTGACTATTATACACCCGCTGAGGTTGTCCAATATATAAAGGAGCATAAATGCTATGAAACGAACTGAAATGCTTGAAAAAGTGAAACAAGCTATGCCCGAAAAGCGTTATTTACATTCACTTGGCGTTGAAACAACAGCCATTCATTTAGCTGAGCATTACAATATTCCGACTGAAAAAGCAAGTATTGCTGGGATCTTACATGATTATGCTAAATATTATTCCAATGAGCATGCAAAAGAAGTCATCATTAACCAAAAGCTAGATCCTCGGCTACTTGATTTCCATCCATCGATTTGGCATGGGCCAGTCGGCAGTTATCTTATTCAGCAAGCGTTTGCGGTGACCGATCCAGAAATTATTGAAGCGATCCGTGTGCACACAACTGGTAAAGCAGCTATGAGTACGCTTGATAAAATTATTTATCTAGCAGATTATACGGAACCAGGACGTGATTTTCCTGGTGTAGATAAAGCAAGAGAGCTAGTTGAAAAATCATTAGATGATGCTATGCTGTATGCTCTTGAGCAGACAATGATTTTCTTAGCAGGAAGAAATAGTTTGATCTTCCCTGATACATTAGATGCTTATAATGATTTTGTACGTAAGAAAATAAAGGAGTTGTCTTAAAATTTGACTAATCATGAACTTTTAATGATTGTTGCTAAAGCAGCAGACGATAAACGCGCAGAGGATATTTTGGCATTAGATATGCAAGGGATTTCGAGCTTTGCTGATTATTTCGTTATCTGTCACGGAAATTCTGATAAGCAGGTGCAAGCCATTGCCCGTGAAATTAAAGAAAAAGCAATAGAAAATCAAATCGAAGTGAAGCGCTTAGAAGGCTTTGATGCAGCGAAATGGATCTTAATTGATTTAGGGGAAATCGTTGTGCATGTCTTTAACCGAGATGAACGTTCTTATTATAATCTTGAAAAATTATGGGGCGATGCGCCTCTTGAAAATGTGACAGCAGCATTCACATCTTAAAAGAAAAAGCCAATGAGTCTTCGCGCTTTTTGGCTTTTTTATTGGGAGGAAAAGTATTTTGAGTTACGAATTTTTTCCGCAAGTTTATGATCAATTGATGGATGAGGAATTATATGATGAGTGGCTTTCTTTCACCCTCTCACTAATTAAGCAAGAAGGCGGAAAGGTATTAGACCTTGCTTGTGGGACAGGGGAATTTTTGCTGCGGATGAAACTAGCTGGTTTTGATGCGTCTGGTGTAGATTTATCTAGTGAAATGCTAAATGTAGCAGCAAAGAAATTTGCTCAAATTGAGATGGAGGTGCCACTATACGAGCAAAATATGACTACGCTTAATTTGCCTTATCAGGTAGATCTTGTCACCTGCTTTTGTGATTCGCTTAATTATTTGGAGACGGAAAAAGACTTAGACGAAACGCTAGCAGCTGTATATAAAACACTTTCTTTTCAAGGAATTTTTCTTTTTGATGTTCATTCTATTTATAAAATGGATGTTGGCTTTAAAGATTATTCTTATGGGGATAGTGATGAATTTGTTGCGACGATTTGGAATTCATTTAAAGGAGAATTCCCACATTCAGTCAATCATGAGCTCACTTTTTTTGTAGAGATGGAGGACGGGAACTATTTTCGCCGTGACGAGCTTCATAAGGAGCGTACATATCCAGTAGGCGTTTATATAGAAAAGCTATCTCAAGCAGGATTTGATAAGGTCGAAGTATTTGCTGATTTTAAAAAAAGAAAGCCGGATGAAACAAGCGAACGCATCTTTTTTGTTGCGTATAAACATTTTTCTAGATGAAAAGTGTTTTTTTGTAGAAATAAATTGATTTTTACTAGGAAGAAAAGCAATCATTGCTTGTAAAAAAATAAAAGGGTTTTTTATAGAAATAGCGAATAAGTAATTAACAGGAGGAAAAAAGATGTGGCAAGATAAATTAAAACAGCGCCCTGTACAAATTGCTATCGCCATCCTATTCATTCTTTCAATCATTGCTTGCTTAACCTACTTTTCGCAAAATAAAACCCCTGAAATAAAGCAGCAAACAAAGAAGCAAGAAGAACCACCGAATAAAGTAAAGGAAAATAATGAAGTAGAAGCAACCACAACCGTTACAATTGATATAAAAGGAGCAGTAAAAAGCCCTGGCGTTTACACCCTGAAAAAAGATGCCAGAGTAAAAGATGCTGTTGCAAAAGCTGGGGGCTTGTTAAACGATGCCGACCCAAAAAGCATTAACTTAGCAGCTAAGTTGAAAGATGAAATGGTTGTCACCGTTTATTCAAAAGGTGAAAAAGACTCCATACAAACAAGCGAAGAAAGTAATGACAAGCAAAAAATCAATTTAAACGAAGCCAAAGAAGCAGAATTGACAACCGTTCCAGGAATTGGTCCAGCCAAAGCGCGTGCCATTATCGACTATCGGGAAAAAGAAGGACTATTTAAAGAAGTAGCAGATTTAAAAAATATATCCGGCATCGGTGCCAAAACAATCGATAAACTAGCCGAATATTTAACGGTGGAATAGTTAGTTGACGATTCTGTAAAAAAAGCACTATACTAAAGAAAAAAGACAAGGGAGTTTTGTCAGTGCAACGTATCGAATGGGATCAATTTTTCATGGCACAAAGTCATTTAATTTCAACAAGGAGCACTTGTACGCGCTTAATGGTCGGGGCTACGATTGTTCGCGATAAACGAATTATTGCTGGCGGTTATAATGGATCAGTTGCTGGTTGTGATCATTGTTCAGAAGAAGGATGCCTGATTGTCGACGGTCATTGTATTCGCACGATTCATGCCGAAATGAATGCCATTTTGCAATGTTCGAAGTTTGGAGTTTCAACAGATCAAGCGGAGCTTTATGTCACACATTTTCCTTGTGTTGCTTGCTGTAAATCCATTATTCAAGCTGGGATAAAGTCTGTTTACTATGCGGAAGATTATAAGAATCATCCTTATGCAATAGAATTATTTGACCAAGCTAACGTCAATATAAAAAAAGTACCGTTCGATGAAAGCATACTAAACATGAATAACGGAAAACTTTTAACCGCTATAAAAGAAGCTTTACAAGAATCTAATCTTGACGAAAATATCGCAAATCAATTATTCATTCACATTCAAGACAAATTATCATAAAGGGAGGGAAGGAAAATCGAGCGTACGATTTTTCTTATCGCGGTCCAAACGCTTGTGATTGCGATTTTATTTTACTATTCTATCGCACTCCTAATCATTTTCAGTGTCTTATTTATGATTTTAACGATCTGGAAAAGAAAGAAATCGGGGCTCTCTTTTTTCCTACTTATTATTTTTACGGTGAGTTATCTTTTTGGCTATCAATATTTTTCTCAAAACAAGGCAAGTGAGCAAAAAGAGACCGAAAGCGGTGTATTTACGATGATTGATCAATATAAAGTGGACGGTGATCAATTTCAAGCCACGATTTTATCAGCTAAAAATGAACGCTTTAAACTAAGCTATCAAATAAAATCAGCGAAGGAAAAAGCAGTTTTAAATCGGTTATTTTATGGTGTACATTTAGAAATTACTGGAAGTCTCATACAACCTGAAGCCAATCGAAATTTTGCCCAATTTAATTATAAAGAATATTTAGCAAAGCAAGGGATCAACTTTCAACTAAAAGCAAATACAATTAAATCACTACAATCAAGTCATTTGACAATTTCCACTGCATTAAAAAATATCCGCTTAACAATGATTCGCTACTTAAAAACACACTTTTCTGAAAAAACAGCAATTTATTTAGAAGCCCTATTACTTGGTGAAAAGGAGTCGTTTGACCAAGATCGCTATCAGGACTATCAGCAACTTGGAATCGTGCACTTACTTGCTATTTCTGGGCTCCATGTTCATCTTTTTATTGCGGGAATTTATTATGTGATGTTAAGAATTAGTATCTCACGAGAATCGGCACAAAATTTATTGCTATTTTTTTTACCCTGTTATGCGATTTTAGCTGGCTTGAATGCACCAGTTATTAGGGCAGTTTTAACAGCGATGTTACTCATAATATTTACGAAATACAATCGACCAATTACAGGTCTTACAGCTTTTTCGATCGCTTTTTTAATTCATTTTATTTTCACACCAATGATTATTTTTAACGTTGGCTTTATGTTATCTTATGCTGTTTGTCTAGCCCTTTTACTATCAGGACCGTATATTATGAAACGCTACCATCATCGTATTTTGCAAGGCTTTATGATCTCCTTTATCTCCACAATTTCAGCAGCACCAATCATGATGTATCATTTTTATGAGTTTTCAGTAATTGGCTTAGTATTAAATCTTATTTATGTCCCACTTTTTTCGATATTGATTGTACCCTTTGCCTTTGTCTTGCTTTTCATAAGCCCTTTCCCATTCTCTTCATTTTTAGACTCCATTTTTTCATCGCTCCTTTTATTTGTTGAGCAATTGACAGCATTATTCATGAAAATACCAATACAAACAGTGGTTACAGGCCGTCCTAGTTGGCTTTATTTAACCTTCTTTATCTTGCTAACGTTCCTCATTTTTTATAATCTAGAAAAGCAAAAAAACGTTTGGATGCCTTGTCTGCTTTATCTTCTGCTTTTGTACTTTGTTTCCTTCCCATTTACTGGAAAAATTTCGTTTATTGATGTTGGACAAGGAGATAGTATTTTAATCCAATTACCTTTTCAAAAAGGAACCTATCTCATTGATACGGGTGGTCAAATGACTTTTGAAAAAGAAGCTTGGCAAGTCAGAAAAAAACCGTTTACTATTGGTAAAAATATTTTAGTCCCCACTTTGAAGGCTAAGGGAATTAGCAGTCTTGATGCAGTGATTATCACACACAGTCACGCAGACCATATGGCTGCACTTCCTGATCTGATCAAAAACATGAAAGTAAACCAAGTCATTCTTGGTTCGGGGGGCTTTTCACAAAAATTAATGCAACAAGTATTAAAAGAATATGATAAGGAAAAGATAACGGAGGTAAAAGCTGGTATATCTTGGTATTCTGGAAGCTCAAGCTTCAATATTATTTATCCAAAAAAAGAAGGGCAGGGTGGAAATAATGATTCGATTGTTATTAAAGCCAATATTAATCAAAAAAACTGGCTTTTTGTAGGGGATCTAGAAGAGGAAGGCGAAAAGGCGTTATTAAAAGAAAATTTACAAGCTGATATTTTAAAAGTAGGCCATCATGGTAGTAAAACGTCTACATCAGAAGAATTTCTTGAACAAGTGAAACCAGAAGTAGCAATTATTTCATGTGGCAAAGATAATCGTTTTAAACACCCTCATGAAGAAACCCTCAAAAAATTAAATAAGTATCAAGTAAATATTTACCGAACAGATCAAAATGGTGAAATCACTTATTCATTCCAAAAAGGCTTTCAAACGGCCTTAAATTAAAACTTGAAATTGTTGTTTTATTCGATTACGATAAGTAATAGAAATGAAAGAAAAGAGGCAGATCACATGCTTGCTGAATGGAAAAAAATCGAAGCAGGAGAATTAAGCTCCGTGTATTTAATTGTTGGAACAGAGGATTATATTATCAATGAAACCAAAAATAAAATACTTGCTGCAAGTTTAAATGAAGAGGAAATGGAGTTTAATTACGTTCATTTTGATTTAGAAGATACTTCAATAGATGAAGTGCTAGAGGAGGCAGAAACACTACCTTTTTTTGGTGATAAACGCATTGTCATTGCAAGCAACCCATTTTTCCTAACGACAGAAAAAACGAAAAGTAAAATCGAGCATCATACAAAAAAACTTGAAGCGTATTTACAAGACCCTGCCGATTATTCTATTTTAATTTTTGTAGCACGTGTTGATAAACTAGATGAAAGAAAAAAATTAACAAAATTAATCAAGCAACAAGCCACGATAATTGAAGCTAAACGTCCAAATGAAGCTGGTTTTATTAAATGGATTCAAAACACCATAACAGTAACCCAATTTAAAATGGATCAGCCAAGCATCATCCGTTTAATGGAATTAACTGGAGGGAACTTAACCACAGCTATGAATGAGTTGCAAAAACAGATGCTTTATAAATTTGCCACAAAAGAGATTTTAATAGCTGATGTTGAACTGCTTGTTGTTCGCTCCCTAGAAGAAAATATTTTTCTATTAATCGATAAAATAATTGCAGTAGATATCGCTTCTGCTCTTAGAATTTATTATGATTTATTAAAACAAAAAGAAGAGCCCATTAAGATTATGGCGCTCATCGCTAGCCAGTTTCGTTTGCTCACACAACTTAAAATTCTCGAAAAGCAAGGTTATAGCGCTCAGCAAGCAGCTAGTAAACTTAAGGTTCATCCTTTTCGTGTGAAAATGGCTACAAAACAAGCAAGAGCGTTTGCAGAAGAAGAGTTGGAAAGCTTATTATTACGTTTATCTGAAATTGATTTGGAAATGAAAAGTGGTTATGGTAATAAGGAACAGAAGTTTGAGTGGTTTCTATTTGAACTTAGCGATAAAAAGAAAAAACATCACACAATTTAATTGTGTGATGTTGATACCGCTTATAAGCAAGTATTATTTACCAGCAACTTTCGCCGCTAGACGAGATTTATCGCGAGCAGCCTTGTTTTTATGAATTAGGCCTTTACTTGCAGCACTATCAATTGTTTTAGAAGCTGCTACGAAAAGTTCTTGTGTGTTTTCAGCGTGATTTGCTGCTGCTACTTCAACTTTTTTGATTGCAGTACGCATAGCAGAACGTTGAGCAACATTGCGGTTATTGCGAGTTTCGTTTGTTTTTACACGTTTTATTGCAGATTTAATATTTGGCATTCCATTCACCTCCGTCCAAACAAATGAGGCAGTATTTCTCCGTGATAAGAATGAAGTTATCACAGCACTTAATCGATAAGTGCACATACCCTCTAATTAAACATGAACAAGTGTTATTATACCGAAAACCCATTTAGAATGCAATAATACTTTATGATTTTATTTAAAAAAATAATTTTCAAGAACAACCGAAGCATTGTATAAAGGTGCGTTCACATGATATAATTATCTTAGTTTGCCATCCATAAAGATGAGCCCGAATCAGGAGCTGTGATAATGAACAAAGAAGAAATGTTACAAAGACAAGGAAAAATAAGAAACTTTTCGATCATCGCTCATATCGATCATGGAAAATCAACACTTGCCGATCGTATTCTTGAAAAGACACATGCGTTAAGTCATCGAGAAATGAAAGATCAATTGCTTGATTCCATGGATTTAGAAAGAGAACGTGGTATTACAATTAAATTAAATGCTGTCCAACTTTCCTATACTGCCAAAAATGGTGAGACCTATATTTTTCATTTGATTGATACGCCAGGGCATGTCGATTTTACTTATGAAGTATCAAGAAGTTTGGCTGCTTGTGAAGGCGCAGTCCTAGTCGTTGACGCTGCACAGGGAATTGAAGCACAAACGCTTGCTAATGTATATTTAGCGCTTGATAACGATTTAGAAATCTTGCCCGTTATTAATAAAATCGATTTGCCAGCTGCTGATCCTGAGCGCGTAAGGCAAGAAGTAGAGGATGTTATTGGACTTGATGCAAGTGATGCAGTACTTGCATCTGCCAAAAATGGCATTGGAATTGAAGATATTTTAGAACAAGTGGTAGCAAAAGTGCCTGCGCCAATTGGAGACTTAAATGCACCGCTTAAAGCCCTTATTTTTGATTCTGTTTATGATGCTTATAGAGGAGTTATTGCTAACATTCGGATTATTGATGGAGTTGTTAAGCCAGGTGATAAAATTCGAATGATGTCAAATGGAAAAGAATTTGAAGTAACAGAGGTTGGCGTCTTCAAACCAAAAGCGACTCCACAAGACTATCTTATGGTCGGTGATGTTGGTTATCTGACGGCCTCTATAAAAAACGTGAGTGACACACGTGTGGGGGACACAATCACATTAGCTAGTCGCCCTGCTGACAAGCCCTTACCAGGTTATCGGAAATTAAATCCTATGGTTTACTGCGGTTTTTATCCAATCGATTCAGCTAAATATAATGATCTCCGGGATGCTTTAGAAAAGCTTGAACTGAACGATTCGGCCTTGCAGTTTGAAGCTGAAACTTCGCAAGCACTAGGTTTTGGTTTTCGTTGTGGCTTTTTAGGATTGCTACACATGGAGATTATTCAAGAGCGGATTGAGCGCGAATTTAATATCGATTTAATTACGACGGCTCCAAGTGTTATTTATCATGTTAATTTGACTGACGGAACGCAAATCGTTGTCGACAACCCTGCTGAGATGCCGGAACCGGGTGTTATTGATTCGGTTGAGGAACCTTACGTCAAAGCAACCGTGATGGTTCCAAATGAGTACGTGGGTGCCGTGATGGAGCTTGCTCAAGGAAAACGCGGGAATTTTATCACGATGGAGTATTTGGACGACATCCGGGTAAGTATTGTTTATGAAATTCCGCTTTCAGAAATCGTTTACGACTTTTTTGACCAACTAAAATCAAGTACAAAAGGCTATGCTTCCTTTGATTATGAATTAATTGGTTATAAACCATCTAAGCTTGTAAAAATGGATATTCTCCTTAACGGGGAAAAGGTGGATGCTTTAAGTTTTATCGTGCATCGAGATTTTGCTTATGAGCGCGGGAAATTAATTGTTGATAAATTACGTGAATTAATCCCACGTCAGCAATTTGAAGTGCCCATTCAAGCAGCAATAGGAACAAAAATTGTTTCACGTTCTACAATTAAAGCTTTACGCAAAAACGTTCTTGCTAAATGTTATGGCGGTGACGTATCACGTAAACGTAAGCTACTTGAAAAACAAAAAGAAGGTAAGAAACGAATGAAACAAATTGGTTCTGTAGAAGTTCCTCAAGAAGCCTTTATGGCCATTTTGAAAATGGATGAATCGAAATAAAATAAAAAGTTGCCGGTGAAAAATAACCAGCAACTTTTTTAGAAAGAAGGAATACTCCGCGTGACAGCAGTTTATATTCACATCCCTTTTTGTGAGCATATTTGTTATTATTGTGATTTTAATAAAGTTTTTCTTGAAGGACAGCCTGTGGATGAGTATGTGGATCTCCTTATTACTGAAATGGAGCTGGCAACAAAAAATCGTGTGCTTTCTCCTGTACAAACTGTTTTTGTAGGTGGAGGAACACCCACTACATTAAACGAGAGGCAGATTGTTAAATTATGCAGTGCAATAAGAAGAATTTTCCCATTGACAGTGGACGTTGAATTTTCTTTTGAAGCCAATCCTGGCGATTTATCTATTGAAAAATTAACAACAATGAAAGCACAAGGCGTAAACCGCTTAAGCATAGGAGTGCAGAGTTTTAATAATGATTTATTAAAACAAATAGGCCGTGTCCATAAAGTAAAAGATGTTTATCAGTCAATTGAACACGCGAAAAAAGTGGGATTTGATAATATAAGTATTGATTTAATTTTTGGTTTACCAAAACAAACCGAAGTGGATTTTCAAAATACGTTACAAAAAGCATTAGCGCTTGATTTACCCCATTATTCTGCTTATTCATTAATTGTTGAACCAAAAACCATTTTTTATAATTTAATGCAAAAAGGTACACTTATTTTGCCAAGCCAAGAAGCTGAGGCTAGCATGTATGATTATCTTATGGAAACAATGGAGCGGCATGGTAAAAAACAATACGAGATTAGTAATTTTGCCAAGCCTGGTTATGAGAGTAGGCATAACTTAGTTTACTGGAGTAATGAACATTATTTCGGCTTTGGTGCGGGAGCACATGGCTATTTAGAAGATATGCGTTACAGTAACCATGGTCCATTGCGCCGTTACATGGAGCCGCTTAAAACATTGCAATTACCGACATTTGAAACGAAACAATTATCACTAAAAGAAGAGATGGAAGAAGAAGTATTTCTTGGTTTGCGCAAGGTTTCTGGTGTGAATAAAATTCATTTTCTTCATAAATTTGGAAAGCCAATGGATCAGGTATTTCAAGAAGCGATTGAGAAGACATCTGGACAAGGCTTGCTTATAAACGATCATGAGCATATTGCTTTAACAAGAAAAGGACGTTTTTTAGGAAATAATGTCTTTCGCGAATTTCTCTAAAATCGCTATATTGACTAATTTTGACCAAACATATCAAACTTTAGGCTGAAAATAAGTGTTTTCAGTTGACGAAGTGTGATATGTTTGGTAAATTTATAATTGTATTTAGCACTCGGATACTTCAAGTGCTAAAAAGAGGTGATAGATATGTTAACTGAAAGACAGCTTCAGATTTTCAAAGCCATTATCGATCATTTCACTTGGACAGTTGAGCCAGTTGGTTCAAAAAATCTATTGAAGGAAAGTTCGCTACCGTACAGTTCTGCCACGATTCGTAATGAGATGAGCGTGCTTGAGACGTATGGGTTTATTGAAAAAATGCACTCGTCATCTGGACGAGTTCCTTCTGAGAAAGGATACCGTTTCTATGTGGATTACTTGCTTCATCCAGAAGCACTAACTAAGCAGGACAAAGAAACGATTCAATCATTTTTTTCAACGAATTATTTTGAGATAGAACAATTGATCCAAAATTCGGCTTCGATGCTTTCAGAACTTACTAGTTACACTTCGATTTTGCTCGGTCCAGAATCGCGCTCGAATAAGTTGAGTGGTTTTCGTTTTGTTCCAATTAGTGAAACGCAAGCTATGCTTGTTTTAATCACTAATCAAGGGCATGTTGATAATCACTTAGTGTCACTTGCGAAGGGAACAACACTTGCTGATGTAGAGCGTATGGTGAATATTTTGAATGATCGATTAGTTGGCTTGTCACTGGATGACCTTAGTAAGCAAATTCCACTTGAAGTTGAGGCACTGTTAAATCAGCATATTGATAATTTTGAACTGCTTGGCCAAGTTCTTCAAAGTGCTTTTCGCCACGCTAGCCAAGAAAAAATTTATTTTGGCGGGAAAACGAACATCTTAAATCAACCTGAATTTCATGATGTGAATAAGATTCGTAGTCTTTTTAGGTTGATGGAAGAAGAAGAAAGCTTACATGAGCTATTTCGAGCGATGCCTGATGGACTTCAAGTGAAAATTGGTCAAGAACTAAATAATACGTTACTGAATGACTTGAGCATTGTGTCAGCCACTTATCAAATTGCGGAAAATCGTGTTGGCGGCATCATTTTACTTGGCCCAACAAGGATGGAATACAGCCGAATGTTAGGACTTGTAGATGTCTTTAGCCGAGATCTTACTTCAATTTTGACTAGATTGTATCAGGATAAACAAAATTAGAAAGGACTGAAAAAATAACTATTTTTTCAGGAGGTGACTTTTATGGCTGAAAATAAAGATAAAGAAGCAAAATTAGAGCAAGAAATTGAAAAAGAAGCGAGCGAAGAGCAATCTGAAGTGGAAGCGGGCTTTGAGCAAGAAGCAAATCTTGAAGCTGATGAAAAAAAATGGGCTGAACTTGAAGCAAAGCTAGAAGAAGCGGAGAATCGCTATCTACGCTTGCAAGCCGATTTTGAAAATGTTCGCAAAAGGAATGTGGCTGAACGAGAAGCGATGTTAAAATATCGTTCACAAAGTTTAGCAGCAGATTTGTTACCTGCTCTAGACAGTTTTGAAAAGGCACTTGCTACAACGTCAGAAAATGAAGAAATTGTTTCCATCCTAAAAGGTGTGGATATGGCTTATAAGCAAATTTTGACCGCTTTTGAAAAAGAAGGAATTGAAGCAATTTCAGCACTAGATGAAACGTTTGATCCTAATTATCATCAAGCTATTATGCAGGATCAAGATGAATCAAAAGAAAGCAATGTCATTACTGCGGAACTACAGAAAGGTTATAAAATTAAAGATCGGGTGATCCGCCCATCCATGGTTAAAGTAAATAAATAATTTTAAAGCAAGTTAACAGGAGGAATTTTAATTATGAGTAAAATAATTGGTATTGACTTAGGAACAACAAATTCAGCTGTTTCAGTACTTGAAGGTGGAGAAGCAAAAATCATCCCTAATCCAGAAGGCGCACGCACAACACCATCTGTTGTTGCCTTTAAAAATGGTGAACGTCAAGTAGGTGAAGTAGCAAAACGTGCAGCAATCACGAACCCAAATACAATCTCTTCCATCAAACGTCATATGGGTACAGACTATAAAGTAAACGTGGAAGATAAAGACTATACTCCCCAAGAAATCAGTGCGATCATTTTACAGTATTTAAAAAATTATGCTGAAGATTATCTTGGTGAAAAAGTTGATAAAGCAGTAATCACTGTTCCAGCATATTTCAATGATGCTGAACGTCAAGCAACAAAAGATGCCGGTAAAATTGCTGGACTTGAAGTGGAGCGTATCATCAACGAACCAACTGCTGCAGCTTTAGCTTATGGTTTAGATAAAACAGATACCGATCATACCATCCTTGTATTTGACCTTGGAGGCGGAACTTTTGATGTGTCCATCTTAGAGCTTGGTGATGGTGTCTTTGAGGTTCATTCAACAGCTGGTGATAACCAGCTTGGTGGTGATGATTTTGACCAAAAAATCATCGACTATTTGGTCGCTGAATTTAAAAAAGAAAATGGCATCGACCTTTCTAAAGATAAAATGGCATTACAACGTCTAAAAGATGCTGCTGAAAAAGCTAAAAAAGATCTTTCTGGTGTAACAAGCACGCAAATATCGTTACCATTTATTACTGCAGGTGAAGCAGGCCCCCTTCATTTAGAAGTCAATTTAACACGTGCTAAATTTGATGAATTAACACACGATTTAGTAGAACGTACACTTGAACCAACGCGTAGAGCTTTAAAAGATGCTTCACTTTCTGCTAAAGATATTGATCAAGTTATTCTTGTCGGGGGATCAACACGTATTCCAGCTGTACAAGAAGCCATTACAAAAGAACTTGGAAAAGAACCTCACCGCGGGGTTAACCCTGATGAAGTAGTAGCAATGGGAGCTGCAATTCAAGGCGGCGTGATTACAGGAGACGTGACAGATGTTGTTTTACTTGACGTAACACCACTTTCGCTTGGTATTGAAACAATGGGTGGCGTTATGACTGTATTAATTGATCGTAATACAACCATTCCAACGTCTAAATCACAAACGTTCTCAACAGCAGCTGATAATCAACCAGCCGTTGATATTCATGTCTTACAAGGTGAGCGTCCAATGTCTAAAGATAACAAAACACTGGGTCGTTTCCAACTTGCCGATATTCCACCAGCACCACGTGGCGTTCCGCAAATCGAAGTATCTTTTGATATTGACAAAAATGGGATTGTAACGGTTCGTGCAAAAGACCTTGGCACAGGTAAAGAACAAAATATCGTCATCAAATCCTCTTCAGGCCTAACCGACGAAGAAATCGAAAAAATGGTGAAAGATGCAGAAGCAAATGCTGAAGAAGATAAGAAAACAAAAGAAAATGCTGAACTTCGGAACAATGCAGATCAACTTGTCTTTTCAGTAGAAAAAACACTTAAAGAGCTTGAAGGAAAAGTTGATGCGGAAGAAGTTAAAAAAGCAGAAACTGCTCGTGATGAGCTTACAGAAGCCCTAAAAGGCGAAGATTTTGATGCAATTAAAGAAAAAACAGATGCATTAAATGAAATCGCGCAAAATCTTTCTGTAAAACTTTACGAACAAGCTGCGGCTGAGCAAGCAAAACAAGGTGAAAATCCAGAACAAAAAGCAGCTGATGGTAGTGAAGATGTAGTCGATGCTGAATTTGAAGAAATTAATGACGATGATAAAGATAAAAAATAAAGAGTTTAACCAAGGATTTGGAGCATAAACAAAATAAAACGAGCGACAAGCAATCGTATGTCAAGAGTTTAGCGGATAGCGCACGATTTGTAGGTGTAACCAGAAGACTGCTAAAATCCTTAAATGCGAGTGCTTGTCGCCGATTTATTTCGTCTATCTTCAAGTTCTCTTTACTGGATATCAAGTTTTAATAAATTATGTTACAATACCTAAGAATAAATAAACGATCGGAGTGATGGCGGATGGCAAAACGTGATTACTATGAAGTATTGGGCATCTCTAAAAGCGCCACTGCAGATGAAATAAAAAAAGCATATCGCAAGCTCTCTAAAGAGTACCATCCGGATATTAATAAAGAAGAAAATGCAGCTGATAAGTTTAAAGAAATCTCTGAAGCCTATGAAGTGCTAAGCGATGAAAATAAACGCGCACAGTATGATCAATATGGTCACGTTGATCCCAATCAATTTGGTGGTGGCGGAGGGTTCTCTGGCGGCTTTTCTAGTGGTGGCTTTTCTGGATTTGAAGATATTTTTGATACATTTTTTGGCGGTGGTGGTGGCCGACAAGACCCAAATGCCCCACGTCAGGGAAATGATCTTCAGTATACAATGCGCCTTAAATTTAGAGACGCTATTTTTGGCAAAGAAACTGAAATTGAAATCCCACGTGAAGAAAACTGTGAGACTTGTCATGGATCTGGAGCCAAGCCGGGTACAAATCCTGTTACTTGTTCGCATTGTGGTGGTAAAGGCACGATTAATGTTGAACAAAATACACCATTTGGTAGAATTGTTAATAAACGAACATGTGAATATTGCCATGGTACTGGAAAAGAAATTAAAGAAAAATGCCCAACTTGCCATGGATCAGGGCGCGTAACGAAAAAGAAAAAAATTAAACTTAAAGTGCCAGCAGGTGTCAATGATGGACAACAAATGCGCGTTGCTGGTGAAGGCGAGGCTGGCCTTAATGGCGGTCCAAACGGCGATTTATACGTTGTTTTTGTCGTGCAGCCCGATGAATTTTTCGAACGTGAAGGCGATGACATCTTTGTTGAAGTGCCGCTTACATTTGTGCAAGCAGCTTTAGGGGATGAAATTGATGTTCCAACAGTTCATGGGAAAATACGCTTGAAAATCCCTAGTGGTACACAAACAGGTACAAATTTCAGACTTCGTGGTAAAGGTGTGCCGCGCCTTAGAGGTAATGGAACAGGCGATCAGCACGTTGCTGTTAAAGTAATTGTACCAAAAAAACTTGATGACAAGCAAAAAGATTTACTGCGCGAATTTGCTTCCACAACAGGCGATAAGGTTGATGAGCAAACCTCTAGTTTTTTTGATAAAATGAAAAAAGCGTTTAAAGGCGACTAATGAGAAGTCGAATGATGTTTTAGTATAGAACCTCATTCGGCTTTTTACATAAGGAAATGAGGAGAAAATATGGAATGGTCTGAAGTTGAAATTCATTCGATCAATGAAGCCATCGAGCCGATCGCTAATTTGTTAACAGAATACGGGGCAAGTGGTGTAGCAATAATTGATGTCGCTGATTTTTTTAAAGAACATGAAGACAAGTTTGGTGAAATTTATGCATTAGATCGTGAAGACTATCCAGAAGATGGCGTGATTATCCGCGCTTACTTTTTAACAAATGCCGATTTTTTGAATACTTTACCTGAAATGGAAGCTGCAATCCGAAACCTCACAACATTTGATATCGATTTAGGGAATCTAGCGTTTTTTGTTCATGAAGTGAATGACGAAGAATGGGCGACTGCCTGGAAAAAATACTATCATCCAGTACAAATCAGTGAGCAGATTACAGTCGTACCAACGTGGGAAGATTATGTAGCACAAGAAGGCGAACTAATCATTGAGCTTGATCCAGGTATGGCCTTTGGAACAGGAACTCACCCGACAACTCAACTTTGTATGCGCGCACTCGAAAAATATGTGCAAGCAGATGATTTTATTATTGACGTTGGAACGGGAAGCGGTGTTTTAAGCATTTTAAGCGTAAAGCTTGGAGCAAAAAGCGTGTTAGCATTAGATTTAGATGAAGTAGCAGTTCGCGCAGCTAGTGAAAATATCAAGCAAAATCACGTTGCTAAAAAGATAGAACTTAAACAAAATGATTTGTTAAAAGGCATTGACCAGAAAGCTGATATCATTGTGGCTAATATTTTGGCTGAGGTGATTCTTTTGTTTCCAAACGATGTTTATCACACGTTAAAGCCAGGAGCACTTTTTATCGCATCTGGTATTATTTTAGAAAAAGCTAAAGCGGTATCTGAAGTGTTAAGTAAAGCAGGGCTTACGGTAATTAAACAAGAACAACAAGGCGACTGGGTAATGATTCTTGCTAGACGAGGTGAAGTTTAACCATGCAGCGTTATTTTGTTGAGGAAAATTTAGCCGAGGGAAGACATGTTAAAATCGGTGGTGCAGATCATCATCATATCATTCATGTGATGCGTATGAAGCCGGAAGAACAAGTGATTTTAGTTGGTACTGATCAAGTGGTGAGATTAGCTACAATTAATGAGGTAGGCTCTAATACAGTGACGCTTACGTTAGGTGAAACTTTAACGAGTGAAGTGGAGCTTCCTATTGAAATAACCATTGCAAGCGGCCTCCCAAAAGGCGATAAACTTGAATGGATTGTCCAAAAAGGAACAGAGCTTGGAGCTGCTCATTTTATTACTTTTGCAGCTGAGCGCTCTGTTTCAAAATGGGAAAGCAAAAAAAGTGATAAAAAATTAGCTAGATTAACAAAAATCGCTAAAGAAGCAGCAGAACAATCCCATCGGCTTTTTGTACCAACTGTTTGTTTTTACCCACATTTTGAAAACTTAGTGAAAGATTTTCAAAACTATGATTATGTAATTTGTGCCTACGAGGAAAGTGCTCGAGCAAATGAAAAACAAGAACTCGCTAAACTTTTTAACAAAATAACGCCTGGACAAAAACTATTGTGTTTATTTGGACCAGAAGGCGGTATTGGCCAGCTTGAACTTGAGCAAATGCAGCAAGGTGGTGCCCTTTTTGTAGGACTTGGGCCACGTATTTTACGCACAGAAACCGCACCACTTTATTTGCTTGCTGCAACATCTTTTCATTTTGAATTGAATCTTTGACAAAAAAGTGACGATTTCGTGTTGACGCTTGTTAGTCTTTCGTATATAATTTTTAGTGAGTGAATAGTTGTCTGATCGTTTTGGAATTCGATTAAGAATTTTAAAGTGTTGTAAGGCCCTTCACTAGTCCATGTAAGTGTCGGAGGGAGGGAAAGAGAGATGTCAAAAACAGTAGTTCGTAAAAACGAATCGCTTGAAGATGCTCTTCGTCGCTTTAAACGCACTGTTTCTAAGAATGGAACTTTGCAAGAATCGAGAAAGCGCGAATTTTATGAAAAACCAAGCGTAAAACGCAAGAAAAAATCAGAAGCAGCTAGAAAACGTAAATTTTAATTGATAAAGGCGATGATTTCATTGACACTGCTTGATAAGCTAAATGAAGATATGAAGCAAGCTATGCGGAATAAAGAGAAAGAACGGCTTTCTGTCATCCGCATGTTAAAAGCAGCTCTACAAAACGAAGCCATAAAATTGGGCGGTGTACTGACACCAGAAGATGAAGTGACTGTTCTTGCACGTGAAATGAAACAGCGTCGTGATTCTTTAGATGAATTTGAAAAAGCAGGTCGTGAAGATCTAGTTACAAAAGTTCGCTCTGAAATGGTTATCGTTAGCGAATATTCACCTAAACAACTTTCAAATGATGAACTAGAGAAAATCGTTCAAACAACGATTAAAGAAGTTGGAGCGACATCTAAAGCCGATTTTGGCAAAGTTATGTCAGCAATTATGCCTAAAGTAAAAGGCAAAGCAGACGGGAATGCTGTCAATCAATTTGTAAAACAATATCTTTCATGAGGTTAAAGATTTCGAGTTTTGAAGAACTCTTTTAACAAAAAGTCTGAGATAGAAATTCTATCTCAGGCTTTTTGTTTTTATGAAAATAAATCAAGTTTTTTTGTATAAACTAAGCCATTCATGTATAATAAAGTTAAAAGTTATTCGATGTGAAGGGGCTAGACAATGCAAAATTACAATGAAGTTGTCGAATTAAGAGATGCTACTTATGCTCGCGACTTATTTGGCAACAACGATACAAATATTGCGGTGATTGAAGAAGCCTTAGATGTTCAGCTGGTTTCTCGAGGTGAAGCGATTACAATAACGGGTACCGAAGAAGCCGTGAAAAAAGCAAAGCGAGTTATTTTAGCACTTATTGATGTAGTAGAAAAAGGCATCCATATTGATGGACGAGACGTCACGCAAGCAACAAAAATGGAAAAAAATGGCACACTTATTTATTTTCCAGCGCTATTTGAAGATGAGATCACCAAAAATGCTAAAGGCACACCCATCCGACCTAAAACATTTGGCCAAAGGGAATATATGCAATTGGTGCGGAA
Source organism: Listeria sp. PSOL-1 (assembly GCF_902806445.1). NCBI lineage: Bacteria > Bacillati > Bacillota > Bacilli > Caryophanales > Listeriaceae > Listeria > Listeria sp. PSOL-1. Next base: position 767,517 of record NZ_LR760298.1, read on the forward strand.
ATATGACATTGTTTTTGGCGTTGGCCCAGCAGGAACAGGAAAAACCTATTTAGCAGTTGTCATGGCAGTAGACGCATTTAAAAAAGGAAAGGTTAGCAAAATCATTCTAACGCGCCCAGCCGTTGAAGCAGGTGAAAGCTTAGGCTTTTTACCAGGAGATTTAAAGGAAAAAGTCGATCCATATTTACGTCCTGTATATGACGCATTATATGATATTTTAGGGACTGAGCATACAACAAGACTAATGGATCGAGGTGTCATTGAAATCGCACCGCTTGCTTATATGCGTGGTCGAACGTTAGATAATGCATTTGTTATTCTTGATGAAGCTCAAAATACAACCATTGCCCAAATGAAAATGTTTCTAACACGCTTAGGATATGAATCAAAAATGATTATAAATGGCGATATGACACAAATCGATTTACCAAAAGGGGCGATAAGCGGACTTGTTAACGCTGAACAAGTACTAAAAGATGTGAAAAATATTGGCTTTGTTTACTTTGAACATCATGATGTTGTCCGTCATCCACTCGTTGCTGAAATTATTAAAGCTTATGAAGGTAAGTAGGTGCATCTAGCTTGAAGATCTCAAATAAATGGTATGATTGGTATCAAAACAATGGAAATCAATTATTATTACGCGTGTTACTCGCTGTTTTAATGCTTGTAAGCTATTTGCTAATCTGTGAGTTAACCAAGCCAGTCTCTTATAATGTGAAGTTGTTTTCCGTTGCTGAGCGAACCCTCCGTTCCCCACAAACCATTGAAGACACCAAAAAGACAAATGAAGCACAGAAAAAAGCTAGTAACGCCGTAGAAGATGTCTATGTTTTTAACCGGGAAACAGGCCAAAATCGTGTAGCTCTAGTCTCTTCATTGTTTGATTATATCAATGAAGTCAAAAAAGAAGCAGCGGATAAAAAAAATAGTACCATTTATGATCAAATCAAGCTTTTGAAAGCTAAATTGTCAGATAATGTGTCTAAAAACATAACCACGAATTTAAATGATCGCCTTTTACAAAAACTACTAGAAGCAAATGTGCAAGATCTTGATGCCATGCGTAAAACAATTACGACAGAACTCGCTCATGAAATGGAAAATAGCATCCGTCCAGATCAATTAAATACAGCAAAAATTAAAGCTCGTGACAACGTTGAACTTTCCGGACTTTCTTCCACTTATCGCAATATCAGTAAGGTCATTATTTCTTATGCTATTGTCCCAAATGAAACATACAGTCAAGAGCAAACAGAAAAAAGGCGTAAGGATGCTGCAAATTCCGTTCTTCCAGTAAAAATTTTACACGGCCAAGTCATCGTTCAAGAAGGCCAAATTGTGGATCAAGAAACTTATAGAGAGCTCAATTTGCTCCATTTACTTGATCAAAAAATGCCAATTAAACAATATGCAGGATATGCGCTTTTTGTTTTAGCCTTGTTCAGTTTACTTTACTTTTTTGCAAAAAACCAAACGCAAAAGAAAAAAACTGAAACGACCAAACGAATGTTAATCTTTACATCTGTCTATCTTGTTGTTCTCATATTATTGACGATGATTCGTTTTTTAGAAGATGCTAATTTAAATAATATTGCCTTTTTATTTCCGGCCGCTTTTGCTCCAGTTATTTTGAAAGTTCTTTTGAATGAAAAATATGCTTTTTTAAGTGTTATCTTTATTACAGCAACGAGTTTATTCGTTTTCCAAAGTGATGCGGCAAGCGCGACCAATAATATTATCTCTGTTTTTATTTTGTTTAGCAGTTTAGCAAGTATCATTCTTCTTCGCGATTATAGTAAACGTATAAGAATTGTTCAATATGGCTTAGTTGCTGGTATTCTTAATGGCTGCTTTGTTTTGCTATTATTTTTAATTAATAATTCGCCATTGCTTACTTGGAAGACGGTTAGCTCATTTTCTTACGCATTTCTAGGTGGATTTGGCGCCTTTATTTTGGTTATTGGCCTGATACCAATTTTTGAAGCGATCTTTGGACTTTTAACAGTTAGTCGCTTGATTGAACTTGCTAATCCTAATCATCCACTATTAAAAAAAATACTGATGAAAGCACCAGGAACCTATCATCACAGTATGATGGTAGCAAACTTGGCTGAAACTTGCGCCGATAAAATTGGTGCAAATAGCTTACTTGTTCGCGTGGGCTGCTTTTATCATGACATCGGAAAAATAATTCATCCACCTTACTTTGTTGAGAATCAATTAAATGATCTTAATCCTCATGAACGCCTAGCACCGAAGCAAAGTCGTGATATTATTTTAGCACATACGACAGATGGGGCTGCTATCTTAAAAGAAAATCATATGCCAAAGCCAGTGATTGATATCGCGCTTGAACATCATGGGACCACGTTACTTAAGTATTTTTATTATAAAGAAAGAGAACGTAACCCCAATGCGAAAGAAGCGGATTTTCGTTATCATGGACCTAAGCCCCAAACTGTTGAAGCTGCGATTATCAATATCTCTGATAGTGTTGAAGCAGCAGTGAGATCCTGTGTTCAACCGACAAGTGAAAAAATGAAAGAAATCGTTGACCAAATTATGAAAGAGCGGATGTTGGATGGCCAATTTAGCGAATGTGATATAACGATGAAACAAATCGAAACCGTTCGCGTAACATTAAATCAAACATTAAACGGCATTTATCACGCAAGAATCCCATATCCTGATGAAAAGAAAGGAGAATGAACGGATGTCCATTTTAGAAATTGATATGATTGATGAAACCGATCATTTACCTGCGAAAACAAATCAATTTGTTGAAGATCTTTTACAATTTGCTGCCGAACATTTGAAAATAGAACCGGATACTGAAATGTCGGTTACATTTACTGATAATGAGCACATTCAAACGATTAACCGGGATTATCGTGGAAAAGACCAACCGACTGATGTCATTTCTTTTGCCATTGAGGAGCTTGTAGAAGGTGAAACAGCCATTCATTTTAAAGAAGATGAGGGCCTCCCAAGAGTTTTAGGTGATATTATTATCTCCGTTGAAAAAGCAAGCGAACAAGCAGAAGCGTACGGACATTCAGCAGAAAGAGAGCTTGGTTTTTTAGCAGTTCATGGGTTGCTTCATTTACTGGGTTATGACCATATGACAGCAAAAGAAGAAAAAGTAATGTTCGGATTACAAAAAGAAGTGTTGGATGCTTATGGTTTACAAAGATAGAAAGCATAAGCGGAGTAAAAGTTATTTGGATTCTTTTAGTCATGCAATTCATGGATTTAAAACCGCTTTTTTAGAAGAAAGAAACATGCGCTTTCATCTTGTAGCAACACTTTTTGTTATCCTTTGTGGTTTCTTTTTCCATATTACAAAAAGTGAGTGGTTATTGCTTTTATTAGTCATTTGTTTAGTCATTGCTTTAGAATTAGTTAATACAGCGATTGAGCGAGCAGTTGATGTAGCGACGAAAGAATTTTTACCTGAGGCAAAAAAGGCGAAAGATGTGGCAGCAGCGGCTGTTCTTTTGGCTTCGCTTTTTTCCGTTATTATTGGCTTAATCATTTTTATCCCATATGTATTTTAGTAAATAAAGAATGGAGTAATGAACAATGAAACAAAATGATATCATCTCTTTAGCAAAACAGGCACGTGAATATGCGTATGTGCCATATTCTCATTTCCCTGTAGGAGCAGCGCTTGTTACTAAATCAGGCGAGGTTGTTCTTGGGGCTAATATTGAAAATGCTTCGTTTGGTTTAACGAATTGTGCAGAAAGAACAGCTATTTTTAAAGCTGTCTCAGAAGGAAAACGTGATTTTACTAAATTGGTGATTGTAGCAGACACAGAAGATCCTGTCTCACCTTGTGGAGCTTGTAGACAAGTGATTAGTGAATTTTGTGATGCAGACATGCCTGTTGTTTTGACGAATCTAAAAGGAGATCAAGTAGAAGTGACCGTTGGCAAGCTTTTACCTGGGGCTTTTAAAGCGGAGGATATGGATAAATGAATGAAAAATTTAAATCGGGTTTTGTTGCGATTGTGGGCCGCCCAAATGTCGGTAAATCAACGTTATTGAATCGTATTATCGGACAAAAAATTGCGATTATGAGCGATAAAGCACAGACGACTAGAAATAAAGTGCAAGGTGTCTATACAACAGAGCAAGCCCAAGTCGTTTTCATTGATACACCTGGTATTCATAAGCCAAAGCATAAACTTGGCGATTTTATGGTCAAAGTAGCGTTGAACACTTTTCGTGAAGTAGATTTAATTTATTTTGTTATTGATGCAAGTAGTGGATTTGGCCGTGGGGATGAATTTATCATTGAGAAGTTAAAAAATGTGAACACTCCTGTTTTTTTACTCATTAATAAAATTGATCTTGTTTCACCCGAAAAGTTACTAGAATTAATTGTTCAATATAAGGAGCATTTAGATTTTGCTGAAATCATGCCTATTTCTGCACTTGAGGGAAATAATGTAGAGCAACTTTTAGGCGAGACGACGGCTAAGTTAGAAGAAGGACCAATGTATTATCCAAAAGACCAAATCACGGATCACCCTGAACGATTTATTATTTCAGAGTTAATTCGTGAACAAGTACTTGAGTTGACGCGTGAAGAAGTCCCTCACTCTGTAGCGGTTACCATTGATGGTATCGAAAAAAATAGCAAAACGGAGAAGTTGACAATTATGGCAACCATTATCGTTGAGCGTTCAACACAAAAGGGGATCATTATCGGCAAACAAGGACAAATGCTAAAGCAAATCGGAATGCGCGCTCGAAAAGAAATTGAATTGTTGCTAGGTTCTAAAGTATTTCTTGAAGTTTGGGTTAAAGTCCAGAAAAATTGGCGAGACAAAGAACATTACTTGCAGGATTATGGTTTTAACAAAGACGAATATTGAAATCTTCATAAAAAAATCTGATATATTACGTGCAGGAGTTGAAGCGACATGGATAAATGTGAAGGAATTGTTATTAAGCAATCTAGCTACAAAGAAGCAGATAAAATTGTCGTTCTCTACACGCGCGAATTAGGTAAAATCGGTATGGTTGCACGCGGGGCTAAGAAAACACGAAGCCGACTAGCTGCTGTTACGCAACTCTATACGCATGGGCAATTCACTTTTTTCAGTGGCAATAAGAAAGGACTTATGGCATTGAAACAAGGTGACGTCTTAACAAATTTTGTTAGTATTCATCAGGATATTTTTTTGACAGCTTACGCATCCTATGTATGTGAGTTGCTCGATAAAGCAACAGAAGAGCGCAAAAAAAATCCATATTTATATGAACTTGTTTATCAGATTTTATGTGACATTGATGAGGGCTATGATCCGCAAATTTTGACCAATATTTTTGAAATGAAGATGTTAAACGTGCTTGGGCTATATCCTGTCATGGATCGTTGTGCTATTTGTGGTCAAGTGGAGGGACATTTCGATTTTTCAACACGCAGCAATGGGATCATTTGTCATCGCTGTTTTGAAAAGGACCCTTATCGGCTCCATCTTCCAGAAAATGTTGTGAAATTACTACGTTTATTTTATATCTTTCAGCTTGATCGGTTAGGGAATATTAGCGTAAAAGACGAAACAAAAGTGCTACTTCAAAAAACCATTGATACGTATTACGATGAAAATTCTGGTCTGTATTTAAAAAGTCGCAAGTTTTTAAGAAAGATGGATCAGTGGAGTGGGCTTTTACAGAACGAGCAAAAGCCATTTGACAAATGATGGAAAGTGAAGTATCTTAGTTATATTAAGAATAGGTACGTTGATGGAAAGTAGTAAAAAAGAGCTCTAATTTAAGCGAATTCGGGATAGTGAGAGCCGAGTTATTATCTTTTTTTGAAGGCACTCCGGAGTATAGCGAAATCAAGGTGGGAATTTAGCTTTTCATAAATTCCAAATAGGGTGGAACCGCGAGTTAACTCGTCCCTATATGTTTATCCAGGCATATAGAGACGAGTTTTTTGTCTTTTGAAAGCCTAATTTCTTTGGAGGTGTGTCAAAATGAATTTACAAACAATGATTCGCGTGTTACAGGATTACTGGTCAAAACAAGGATGTGTGACGCTCCAATCTTATGATGTGGAAAAAGGAGCAGGTACAATGAGCCCCTATACCTTTTTAAAAGCTATCGGTCCAGAGCCGTGGCGAGCTTGTTATGTTGAGCCTTCTAGAAGACCAGCAGATGGACGTTATGGGGAGAATCCTAACCGTTTATTTCAACATCATCAATTTCAAGTGGTCATGAAACCTTCCCCAGATAATATTCAAGAACTTTATTTACGTTCTTTAGAAGAAATTGGGATTAATCCACTGGAACATGATATTCGTTTTGTAGAAGATAATTGGGAAAACCCTTCACTTGGTTGTGCAGGACTTGGTTGGGAAGTTTGGCTTGATGGGATGGAAATTACGCAGTTTACTTATTTCCAACAAGTAGGCGGCTTAGAATGTTTTCCAGTCACATCAGAAATCACATACGGCGTAGAGCGCTTAGCAAGTTATATCCAAGATAAAGAAAATGTATTTGATTTGGCATGGACGGACCAATTAAGTTACCGTGATATTTTTTATCAAGCAGAATATGAGCATTCAAAATACGCATTTGAAACATCCAGTACAGAGATGTTACTTGGTTTATTTGATACGTACGAGCGTGAAGCTAAAAACCAAATGGAAGAAGGACTTGTTTTTCCTGCGTATGATTATGTTTTAAAATGCTCGCACACCTTTAACTTACTCGATGCAAAAGGGGTAGTTTCAGTAACAGAACGAGCGCAATACATTGGTAGAATCCGTAAACTCGCTCGTAAAATTGCTAAAACTTTCTATGAAGAACGAGAAAAACTCAACTTCCCACTTTTAAAAAAACAGGAGGTGACAGATCATGAGTAAAGATTTTTTGCTTGAAATTGGCTTAGAAGAAATGCCAGCGAAATACGTAACGGCTTCAAGCGAACAACTAAAATTACGCGTTACCGAGTGGCTTAAAGAAAAAAAATTAGCGTATCAAGAAGTGATCAACTATTCGACGCCTCGTCGTTTAGCAGTTGTGATTAAAGATTTAGCAGAAAAACAAGCAGATTCAAAAGAAGAAGCAAAAGGCCCCGCCAAAAAAATTGCATTAGATGATGCCGGTAATTGGTCAAAAGCTGCTCTTGGCTTTGCAAGAAGCCAAGGGGTTGATCCAGATGATTTTACTTTTCGCGATATAAAGGGTATAGAATACATTTATATCAATAAGGAAATGAAAGGCGAAAGCACAACTAATTTATTGTTAGAAATAAAAAAAATAATTACAGACATGACATTTCCGATTAGCATGCACTGGGGAGCGAATGAATTGCGTTATCTTCGCCCCATTAAATGGCTTGTTGCCTTGTACGGAGAAGAGGTTATTCCTTTTAACATCACAAACGTTCAAACTGGGAATATAAGTAGAGGGCATCGTTTTCTTGGACAAGATACCGTTATTTCTTCACCAAATGATTATCAAGAACGTTTACTCGAGCAGTTTGTCATTTGTTCAGGCGTTGAAAGAAAAGAAGCGATTACGAATCAAATAAAAGAAGTTGCTCATAAAGAAGGTTGGACGATACCAATTGACGAAGAGTTGCTAGAAGAGGTTACTAATTTAGTTGAATATCCAACTGTTTTAGCCGGTAATTTTGAAAAAAAATATCTTGAATTACCAGAAGAAATCCTCATTACAACAATGAAAGAACATCAGCGTTATTTCCCAGTATTTAATGAACAAGGAGCGCTGTTAGACCACTTTATTACAGTTAGAAATGGTGATCACAACTATTTAGCAACTGTTCAGCGTGGGAACGAGAAGGTATTACGAGCCCGATTGTCGGACGCCGACTTTTTCTATCAAGAAGACTTAAAAATAAACATTGATGATGCCGTTCAAAAGTTAGACCAAATTGTTTTTCATGAAAAATTAGGAACATTAACGGATAAAATGGAACGCGTTCAAAAAGTGGCATTACTTATACAAAAGCATCTTAACTTAGATTTAAATGAATCAGATATTAAACGAGTAACAGCAATTTATAAGTTTGATTTAGTGACGAATATTGTTGGAGAATTTCCTGAACTTCAAGGGATTATGGGGGAGAAATATGCTATCCTCCAAGGCGAAAAAGTAGACATTGCTCAAGCCATTCGTGAACATTATCTTCCTATTTCAGTAGAGAGTGCTTTGCCAGCAAGTGACTTAGGTCGTTTACTTGCCATTTCTGATAAGTTAGAGACACTCGTTAGTTTCTTTTGTATTGGTATTACGCCTTCTGGTTCAGCAGATCCATTTGGTTTACGACGCAATTCATTAGGGATTTTGCGTATTATTCAAGCAAACAATTGGAATTTACCACTTATGGAAATCCTAAAAGAAATTATTCATTTAGAGCAAGATGGCGGTTTTGGTCATTTTTCTACTGAAGATGTATATCAAGAAATCTCACACTTTATTCAAAACAGACTACGTGTTATCTTGCAGGATAAAAAAATCCGGGCAGATATTATCGATGCTGTCGTTGCTGGTAATCCAAATAAAATACCACAGTTAATCGAGCGAGCGAACCTTTTGAATGAACATAAAGCAGATGATTGGTTTAGACCAACAATCGAGTCTTTAACGCGCGTCCTCAATATTGCTAGAAAACATCAGGCCGGAGTTATCACGGATCCTACTTTATTTGAAAATGATGCAGAACAAAAATTGTTTACTGCAGCAAAAGAATTAAAGCAAGTCTATTCATCCATGAAAGCTAGTGAGCGCCTTAAAGCTTTTATCAATTTACGACCGGTCATTGATGAATACTTTGAAAATACACTTGTTATGAGTGATGATGATGCCATTCGAAACAACCGTTTAGCTCTTTTATTCGAGCTTGGATCGATGATTAGGGAATTTGCTCAAGTCAATGAAATTAATGTAAAATAAAGCGAAGAAGCAGGAAGACATTTAAAGTGAATTCCTGCTTTTTATAGAGAGGAGAATGAAAGTGACACAACCCGCTGTTTATGTTGTCTCTGATTCTACCGGGGAAACGGCCGAACTTGTCACTCGTGCTGCATTAAGCCAGTTTGGTCAAACGCCGAAGTTTATCCATCGTTTTCATCATATTGATTCACCAGAAATGATTGAAGAAATTGTTGATTTAGTAGCGGTCAATAACGGGATTATTGTTCATACGATTGTGCTTGAAGAAGTTCGTGAAGTACTAAATAAGACGGCTTCAGATTTTGGTGTGCCAATTATCGATTTATTTGGTCCGCTTTTAGCTCAACTGGAACAAACGTATAAAATTAAGCCACTTTCTGAACCTGGAAAAGTTCGTTCACTCGACGAAGCTTACTTTAATAAGGTGGCGGCCATTGAATTTGCTGTTGAAAATGATGATGGCCGTAACCCACGGGGGATTTTGCAAGCAGATTATGTCCTTATTGGGATTTCGCGTACTTCAAAGACACCGCTTTCCCAGTATTTGGCACTCAGGGGGCTGAAAATTGCTAATGTTCCTATCGTTCCAGAAGCAAACGTACCAGATGAATTATTCCAAATTGATCCAAATAAAATCATTGGACTTAAAATCAGCAAAAAAAAATTAAATCAAATTCGTTCAGAACGATTAATTTCTATTGGCTTAAATGGAGATGGGACTTACTCTAGTCATATGCGTATTGATGAAGAGCTGATCTTTTTTAAAAAACTAACGGATAAATTGGGCTGTTTTGTTTTAGATGTAACGAATAAGGCTATTGAAGAAACAGCGAATGAGATTTTAATTCGCATAGGAGAAATTGTTGATGAAAATTTAGAATTATAGAAGGAGTTTTCTATTTTATGGCGAATATATATATTATGGCAATGATTTTTACTCGAAAATAGAATTTTCATTGTGGATAGAATAAGCAAAAAATAGTCTCTTCGTTTTAAAACGGGTTTCGACTCGTTTTTTGATTTGTGTGCAGCAAAGGAGTGATAATCATGTTCAGGCTTATTGTTGATGCAGATGCTTGTCCTGTGAAAGCTGAAATTAATCAACTTGCTGAAGAATTTCAGTTAGATGTCATTTATGTCGCTTCATATAATCATTTTAGTGTAAACCGAGGCAAAGAACGGTGGCTTTTTGTCGATACAAATAAAGAAGCTGCAGATCTTAAAATCGTATCAACGGCGAACTATGGTGATATCGTTATTACGCAGGATATCGGTCTTTCTAGCATGCTTCTTGCAAAGTGTGATGTGTTTTCCAATCGTGGTGAAAAATATCAAGAGCGAGAAATTGAGCGCCTCCTCGATATTCGCCATCAAAATGCAAAAGCAAGACGCAGCGGACACTACAGCAAAGGACCAAGCAAAATGACAGCAGTAGATAACCAACGCTTTTATTTGCATTTAAAAGCATTTATTGCAAATAAGCAAAAGGAGGTTAACACATGTGAGACGGATTCCAGAAGAAACCATTGAAAGAGTCCGAGCGGAAACAGATATTATTGATGTTATTGGTAGTTATGTTCAGCTAAAAAAACAAGGGCGCAATTATATTGGTCTTTGTCCGTTTCATGGTGAGAAAACGCCCTCTTTTTCTGTTTCACCTGAAAAACAGATTTTCCACTGTTTTGGCTGTGGGAAAGGTGGTAATGTTTTTTCATTTTTGATGGAACATGATCATTTAAGCTTTGTAGAAGCTGTCAAAAAAGTAGCAGAATTTAGCCATATTGAAGTTTTACTACCCGAGCAATCTTCTGGCTTAGAGCTTAATTCAGGCTTTGAGCAAGAAGCGAGCGACACAATAAAGATGATTGAATTGCATCAACTTGTAGCTAAGCTTTACCATTACCTACTCATGGAAACAGACGAAGGCCTGAAAGCATTTAACTATTTAAAAGAACGTGGTATGTCGGAAAAGATGATGACAGCGTTTCAAATTGGTTTTTCACCTCAGCACCATATGACGATTACATCCTTCTTAGAAAAGCGCGGCGCTGATTTGGATCTTGCTGAAAAGAGTGGTTTACTTTCAAGGAGAGAAGATGGCACATTGATTGATCGTTTTCGTGGGAGAATTATGTTTCCAATTACGAACGATCGAGGCCAGCTGGTAGGCTTTTCTGGGAGAGCATTTGAGCAAGATCAGGGACCTAAATATTTAAATAGCCCAGAAACGCCGCTGTTTAACAAGCGAAAGCTACTATACCATTTTTCAGAAGGTAGGCAAGCGATCCGTAAGAAAGAAGAAATCCTTTTACTAGAAGGATTTATGGATGTGATTTCTGTATTTGGCGTAGATCTTAAAAATGGTGTTGCTTCGATGGGGACCAGTTTGACAGAGGAACATGTCGCGCTCATTCGTCGGATAACGAATTGTGTTGTGATCTGTTACGATGGGGACCAGGCTGGAATTGAAGCTGCTTATCGTGCTGGACAAATGATCCGTGAAAAAAGTTCAATGGAAATCTTTGTTTTACAATTACCAAATGGAAAAGATCCAGATGAATACATCAAAGCAAATAGTGGAGAAAAGTTTAAAGAAGTATATGACCACATGCGTTTGACGTGGACAGCATTCAAGCTTCTTTATCTACGTCGGAACCATAATTTGCAAAATGAAACTGAACAATTAAGCTATATTGATCAAGCTTTAAAAGAAATTGCCGAGCTAAGCCAAGCGACCCATCGTGAAATTTATTTAAAACAGCTTGCAAGCGAATTTGATTTAACGATTGACGCTTTAAAAGAACAGCTGATGGGGTTTTTTAAAAAGAAGCCACAGTTCGATCCATTTGCTGGAATGATTCCACCAGAAGATCAACGAATCACAGCTACTGCTTCTTTTGCAGTTCCAAAGAAGAAGCTAGAAGCACATGTCGTTTCTGAGCAACAATTGATGAAAATAATGATCGAAAGTCGGGAAGCTTTTTGGCAAATTCAAGAAATGCTTGGCAGCGAGGAATTTTATCATGATGAGTATCAAGCGCTTTACACGCATTTGATAGGTTTCTATGCAGAAGATAATAAGGCCGATGTTTTTCGCCTGATAGACTATTTACGAGATGCTGAATTAAAGAATTTAGTCTCAAGTCTTGAGATGATTGATTCCCCAGTTGAACAAGGGTTAGCAGAATATCAAGATTATATTCATGGTTTAAAAAAATTCAAATTGGAAATTAAATTAAAGCAGCTAAAAAAAGAACTGCAAGCTTGTGATCCACACGATGATAAAGAGGATGTTACACGGATCACAACACAGATTATCGAGTTACAGCGAAAGCTTATGAATAAACAATTTGATTAAATGCGTTACGTTTTAAAACCGCGGAAAGATGGTATGGTATACAAATGTATCCGGAAGCGGTATTTTGGAAGGAGGAAAAGGCGGTTATGAGCGATAAGCCACAAGAAAAAAGCCCAGAAACAATCGAACAAGTAAAAGAAGCCCTGATCGAAGAAGGTAAAAAAACAGGGATAATGACATATACTAGGGTTGCTGCCAGATTAGCTCCTTTTACAGTAGAATCTGAGCAAATGGATGATTTCATTGAGCAATTAACTGAAGCAGGAGTAGAAGTCACTTATAGCGATGATGATGAGGATCCTGATGAAACTGAACTTGTAAAAGAAGAGAATGAAGAATTTGACTTGACGGATATGAGTGTTCCACCAGGTGTAAAAATTAACGATCCAGTACGTATGTATCTTAAAGAGATTGGACGCGTTAATCTTTTAAGTGCTGATGAAGAAATTGAACTTGCAAAACGAATCGAAACAGGTGATATTGAAGCAAAGGGCCGTTTAGCTGAAGCTAACTTGCGACTTGTTGTAAGTATTGCCAAGCGTTATGTGGGCCGTGGTATGCTTTTTCTTGACCTTATTCAAGAAGGAAATATGGGATTAATGAAAGCTGTTGAAAAGTTTGACTTTAATAAAGGGTTTAAATTTAGTACCTATGCGACTTGGTGGATTCGTCAAGCAATCACCCGTGCTATTGCAGACCAGGCTAGAACAATTCGTATTCCTGTCCATATGGTCGAAACGATTAATAAATTAATTCGCGTACAGCGTTCTTTACTACAAGATTTAGGTCGCGATCCTTCTCCTGAAGAGATTGGTGAAGAAATGGACCTCCCTACAGAGAAAGTACGTGAAATTTTAAAAATAGCACAAGAACCTGTCTCGCTTGAAACACCAATTGGTGAAGAAGATGACTCCCATTTAGGAGACTTTATTGAAGATCAAGAAGCCACATCTCCTTCTGATCACGCAGCTTATGAACTATTAAAAGAACAGTTAGAAGATGTTTTAGATACACTAACTGATCGTGAAGAAAACGTTTTACGGTTGCGTTTTGGCCTTGATGATGGCAGAACACGTACATTAGAGGAAGTCGGCCGTGTTTTTGGTGTCACTCGTGAACGTATTCGTCAAATTGAAGCTAAAGCTCTTCGCAAATTGCGCCATCCAAGTAGAAGCAAGCAACTAAGAGATTTTCTAGAATAAAAAAAGAAAGCCGAATTCCCTTTAATTAACTCGCGAATTCGGCTTTTATTAGAGATAAATAGGAGTAAAAAATGAACGAAGAAAAATTATCAAAACGCTTAAAAACGGTTGCTTCTTACATTAAAAAGGATAGCCATATAGCAGACATTGGTAGCGATCATGCTTATCTCCCGTGTCATGTGATTCTTCATCAAATGGCTCGATTTGCTGTTGCCGGAGAGGTTGTAGAAGGCCCATTTGAATCAGCTAAAAATCAAGTGCACAAATTAGCTTTAACCAATCAAATTACTGTTCGTAAAGGAGATGGCCTTGCTGTCATCCGCCCAGAAGATCAAATCGACACCATTGTTATAGCAGGTATGGGAGGAGCTCTTATCCGCTCTATTTTAGAAAAAGATCCAAATAAATTAAATAGCGTTAGACGGCTCATTTTACAACCAAACATCGCTGCATGGCAATTACGTGCTTGGGCGGAGGAAAATGATTATCAAATTATCGCCGAATCCATTTTAAAAGAAGATCACAAAATTTATGAAATTATCGTGCTAGAAAAAACAACAAAGCCCATCACTTATAGTGAAAGTGAACGTCTACTTGGCCCTAAGCTAATCGCCGAAAATAGTCCGGTTTTTAGAGAAAAATGGAACCGCGAACGAGCCACTTGGCAAACGATCTTGCAAAACATAGCAGCAGGCTCTTCAGTGACTACAGAAAATAAAGAGCGTATAAAAGAATTGAAGGAAAAAATTCAAATAGTAGAGGATGTGTTTTCATGAAAGTAGCAAACGGTTACGAATTTGTCGCCATGTTAGAGCAAATTGCTCCTAAAAAATTAGCAATGGAAGGCGATCCCATTGGCCTAGAAGTTGGCGATCTTTCAAAAAAAGTGCGCAAAATTATGTTTGCGTTAGATGTGCTTGAAACGGTAGTTGACGAAGCCATTGAAAAAAATGTCGACATGATCATCGCTCATCATCCACTTCTTTTTCGCCCCGTCTCTAAAATTGATATGACGACCGCTCATGGAAGAATGCTCCGTAAATTGATCAAACATGACATCATTGTTTATGCTGCACATACAAACCTTGACATAGCAGATGGTGGCGTGAATGATTTACTTGCAGAGTTGCTCGAACTTGAAAACACGGAAGTTATTGTCCCAACTTACCACGAGGATTATGCTAAAATCGCTGTCTATGTACCAGAAGAATCACATGAAGCTGTACGACTGGCCTTAGCAAATAATGGTGCTGGAGAAATTGGTTTAGGTTATGAACATTGTTCTTTTACGGTATCAGGAACAGGCCGATTCAAACCAAACAAGAATGCTAATCCTAGCATTGGTAAAGCATTAGAATTAACAGAAGTCAAAGAAGTAAAAATCGAAGCAGTATTTCCTTTTTCAAAAAAAGACCAGCTCATAAAAGCTGTAAAATTAGTCCATCCTTATGAAGAGCCAGCTATTGATGTATATAAGTTGGAAAATATGTCTAAAACAACCGGACTTGGCAGAGTCGGTCAATTAAAAAAAGAAATCACTGCCGATGCTTTTATCGATATTGTGAAAAATGCACTTGCCCTTGAATATGTTCGCTACATAGGTGATACGAGTAAAACCATTCAAAAAGTTGCGGTCATCGGTGGCGATGGAAATAAATTTATTTACTACGTTAAGCATTCGGGTGCCGATATCTTTATCACAGGAGATGTCTACTATCATACAGCACACGATTTATTAGCCCTTGATTTACCAACCATTGACGCTGGACACAACATCGAGAAAATCATGAAAGGTTATTTAAAAAAATGCTTCGTAGCAAGATGTAAAGCGCTTGACTATGAAGTTGACCTCATTGTTTCTGAAATCAATACGGATCCATTTCAATTTTTATAAAAAACTACGTTATCATTTTTAAGAAAATAGGATCTAAAAATGATAGCGTGGATTGTTTTACATTTTGAATACGACAAATTGAGCGAAAACATTTGCGATCAAAGAGAAAGAGGTTAGCCAGAAGCGGAGCGTACGACTGTACGTGAGAACCCTGGATAACCTCTTAATCATGGTCTGAAACTTTAGCGTCCGCCATTTTTTAAGTGCTCTAACCGAGCGCGACGCTTTTCTTCCATATTTTTTTTACTAGCACGAGGTAAAATATTATGAGCATCAGCATGATGGTTGTATTCCCAAGTTGCTTGATCACTTGGATCAAATTGTTCTAAAAAGATAAGCACTTCACGAATGATTTGAGTTGGTGTGCTTGCACCAGCAGTTACTGCAACTTTTTTGATGTTCATTAACCAGTTCAAGTCGATTTCTGTTACATTAGCGATGCGGTAAGCGGGGACACCCGCTTTTTCGATGGAAACTTGCGCAAGGCGATTTGTATTATTGCTGCGGGGATCACCCACAACAAGGGTTAAATCTGCAGCTTTTGCTTGTTCTGCCACAGCTTCTTGGCGCACCTGTGTTGCCATACAAATTTCTTTATGTTGCTTTGCGTGAGGGTATTTTTCACTGATATAATCCATTAAATCAAGTACGTCCCACTGACTCATCGTTGTTTGATTCGTGACAAAGATTTTTTCGGTAGGGAGAGAAAGCTCATCAATATCGCTTTTCGTTTCCACTAAATGAACAATATCTGGCGCTGTCCCATAAGCGCCTTCTGGTTCTGGATGGCCCTTTTTACCGATGTAAATAACATGGTAGCCGGCCTTTTTCTTTTCTAAAATTAAATCGTATGTGCGCATAACATCTGGACATGTTGCATCAATTGTCACAAGCCCTTTTTGTTTCGCTTTTTCTTTGAGGCGGGGGGAAGTCCCGTGGGCAGTGAAGATGACTGTGCCTTCGTTAATTTTATCTAAAATGGCTTCCCGGTTTTCTCCGTCTACAGTATAAATGCCAATTTCTTCAAAAGCATCGGTGACATGCTTGTTATGGACAATCATGCCAAGTATATGAATCGGACGAGGTAAGTTTGGATCAAGTGAAGCGTTTTTAGCGATAATCATTGCATCAACAACACCATAACAATAACCTCGTGGACTGATTTTAATAATTTCCATTGTTTTGGTTATTCCTCCTAAGCAGGGTTCAATTGTCCACTACTTAACTCTATTATAGATGAAAAAGATCGATTTGACAAAAGCTAAATTTTAAATGCGTTTTCACTTTTTTGTAGTGTCACACCTCAATAAATGCTATAATGACAACGAAGAACGAAACGGAGTGAAATTAGATGTCTAAAAAAACAAGGTTCGACCAATTTTCTTTTCGGCCTTTTATTGAAGAAGCGATAAAGAAATTAGGCTTTTTTGAACCCACTGAAGTACAACAAAAGCTTATCCCAGGTATTTTACGAGGTGAAAGTATTGTTGGGCAGTCACAAACTGGTACAGGAAAAACACATACTTTTTTACTACCATTAATACAAAAAATAGATCCAACAAAAGATGAAGTACAAGCTGTCATTACCACACCAAGTCGCGAGCTTGCTACTCAAATTCATAACGAGATAAAAAAAATAACGAAGTATAGCGAAAGAGAAATCACTACACGTCTGCTTATCGGTGGGACTGACAAACAAAGAGCAATCGATAAGCTTAAGAAGCAACCACAAATCGTTATTGGAACACCCGGACGAATTAATGATATGATTCGTGAACAAGCTCTTTTCGTTTATACGGCAAAAATGCTTGTGATCGATGAGGCCGATATGACCCTTGACATGGGATTTTTAAATGATGTCGACCAAATTGCAGGGAAAATGCCACCAAAACTACAAATGCTTGTTTTTTCAGCAACGATTCCACAAAAACTAAAGCCTTTCCTTAAAAAATATATGGAAAACCCGCGCTATGAACACATTCAGCCAAAAGTAGTGGCATCAAAAACGGTTACACATGAACTCATTGCATTGCGTAGTAGAAATAAAATAGACGTTTTAAAAGAGACGTTAGTAACTTTGCAGCCATTTCTTGCTATTGTGTTTACGAACACAAAACAAAAAGCTGATGAAGTTGCTGAAGGACTAATTGAGCGTGGCTTGAAAGTGGCTAAAATTCATGGAGATGTCCATTCACGTGAACGAAAACGAACAATGAAGCAAGTAGAAAATATGGAATACCAATATATTGTAGCGACTGATCTAGCTGCACGAGGAATTGATGTGCAAGGTATTAGTCATGTTATCAATTATGAGCTTCCAAATGACCTTGACTTTTATATCCACCGCACAGGCCGTACTGGACGAGCAGGGCACTCAGGTATTGCTTTAACCATCTATACACCATCTGATGAAGACAAGCTTATCCAACTAGAAAAATTGGGGATTGAGTTTGTCCATGTTGATTTGAAACGCGGCGAATTTGTTCAAATTGAAGACCGTAACCGCCGGGCCAAGCGCGAATCCAAACGCGAAGCAGCAGATCCACGTGAAATTGGGATGCGTAAAAAAGCGAAACAAAAAAGAAAGCCAAATTATAAAAAGAAAATCAACTACAAAATGGCAGAAATCAAGCGCCGTGAAAGACGTATGAAAAAGTGAAGGGAGAATAAGCCATGCTAAGGATTGGTTCACATGTTTCAATGAGCGGAAAGAAAATGCTACTTGCTTCAAGTGAAGAAGCAGCAACGTATCATGCGAACACATTTATGATTTATACAGGAGCGCCACAAAATACGCGCAGAAAGCCTATCGATGAATTGAATATTGAAGCCGCCAAAGTGAACATGGAACAAAATAATCAAGCCGATATCGTTGTCCATGCCCCTTATATTATTAACATTGCAAATACAATAAAACCAGAAATCTTTGAGCTCGGCGTGAATTTCTTACGCTCAGAAATCGAGCGGACAGCAGCCCTTGGAGCAAAACAAATTGTCCTCCACCCTGGTTCCCATGTTGGAGAAGGCGCAAGTGCTGGCATTAAGCAAATTATTAAAGGATTAAATGAAGCCCTTGACCCTAGACATGATGTCCAAATTGCCCTTGAAACAATGGCTGGAAAAGGAACAGAAGTAGGACGCACATTTGAAGAAATCGCACAAATTATTGATGGTGTAACACATAATGAGTTGCTTTCGGTTACATTTGACACCTGTCACACCCATGATGCTGGCTATGATATTGTCCATGATTTTGATGGGGTATTAAATGAGTTTGATAAAATGATTGGTATCGAACGCTTGAAAGTTCTGCACATTAACGACAGCAAGAATGAATGTGGTGCACATAAAGATCGACATGCCAATATCGGCTTTGGCCATATCGGTTTTTCCGCATTAAACAATATCGTCCATCATAAGGATCTACCAAACATCCCAAGAATACTTGAAACACCATATGTTGGTACAGATAAGAAGAATAAAAAGCCTCCTTATCGCTTTGAAATCGAGATGCTTCGAAATGAAAAATTTGATCCCGATTTACTTGATAAAATCATGGCACAATAATAATTTAAAGGAGACATAAAGATGGAAAAATTACTTGTTTTTGGGCACAAAAATCCCGATACAGATGCAATTTGTTCAGCAATTGCTTTTAGTGAATTAAAGAAAGCAGAAGGAGCGGACATTGAAGCCGTTCGCTTAGGCGAATTAAATACAGAAACAGAATTTGCTTTAGCAAAATTTGGCGTAAAGGCTCCCCGTTTAATTCAAACAGTTGCAAATGAAGTAAAGCAAGTTTGTCTTGTTGATCATAATGAAAAGCAACAAAGCGTAGATGATATTGAGCAAGTAGCCATAATAAGCGTTGTTGATCATCATCGTATCGCCAATTTTGAAACAGCAGACCCACTTTATTATCGTGCTGAGCCAGTTGGTTGTACAACAACGATTTTACAAAAAATGTATCAAGAAAAAAAGATAACAATAAAAAAAGATGTAGCTGGTTTAATGTTATCTGCCATCATCTCTGATACGCTTTTATTTAAATCACCAACTTGTACAGAAGAAGATAAACAGGCTGCAGAACAGTTGGCTAAAATTGCCGAGGTTGATATGGAAACATATGGTATGGAAATGCTACGAAAAGGTGCTGATGTAAGCAAAAAATCAGTGGCTGAATTACTACTTGATGCTAAAGAATTTAACATGAATGGTAGTAAAGTTGAAATTGCTCAAATTAACGTTATTGATGAACAAGACGTTTTATCACGCAAAACAGAAATCGAAGCAGTTATCAAGCAGACGATTGCTGCTAAACATTTAGACTTATACTTATTTGTGATTACAAATATTCTTACAAATGATTCTGTCGGGCTTGCTATTGGAGATAAAGCTTCGGTCATAGAAGGAGCCTACCAAGTAACGTTAGCTGACAATCTAGCACCACTTAAAGGTGTTGTATCTCGTAAAAAACAAGTTGTCCCAGTTTTAACAGAGCATTTTTCTAAATAAGAATCTGAATCCCACGTTCTTTTAATGAGCATGGGATTTCTTTTTTAGTATTAAGATAAAAAGCAAGATAGCTAAAGCAAGCGCCACGTAACTAACCGCACTGCTTAAATGGAAATCATGAAAGAAGATTCCTAGATAAGCCCAAATGATAACAAGAGAAAAGATGCGATCTTTCAAGCGATAACATCCATATAAACCTACTATAAACCCGATCATCAAAAATAAAATACTCCACGTTGCTTCTTGAATTCCGAAAAAATTGGCTTGCCCAAACGTATGAAAAAAATAATTAATATTACTAATCATAGCTACAAAAATCCAACTTATGTAAAGCGAAATAGGCCACCTAAATTTCCCGTAACCACGTAAAGAACGATATAATAAACTTAAAACAAATAGCAAAAATCCCATTATAACAAGCGAAATGAAAATCCATTCAAAATGCCAGCAAATAAGCCAAAATAAATTTAATACATTGGTCGCAATAAAACAAGCAGCGATTTGTTCTGTTATTTCGATTCGTTTGACGACTAACATGATGAGCCAAATAAAAAGTGCTAGATAAATGATACTCCAAATAATAAATGTATAATTTGCCGGTGTAAAAAGCGCTTGATATTTGTGGCTTATTTCACCAGTTGTCAATCCATTTAGTGGCAAAGATTCGGCTAAAATATTTGTTGCGATCATTAATAAAAACGTGATATACATCCAAATTAATTTCATTAAAAAACCTCCTTTCATTTTTATTCCCAAAATAACGATAGCTCAATCTTTTTTTGTTAATAGGATTCATTACGATTTACATTTTTCTTTTTTTTCGCTATACTGGATAAAGTAATTTGTTTATGAAGGAGTTTTCCCGATGTCCAATGTATTAAATGTTCGGCATTTATCCTTTCATTACGATAAGGAAGAAGTTTTGCAAAATATAGAGCTAGAAATAAAGCGAGGAAGTTTTACAGGTCTTATTGGCCCTAATGGTTCTGGAAAATCCACATTATTAAAATTGATTTTGAATTTGTTAAAAATGCAAAGAGGAGAAATCATGCTCTTTCAACAAAAACAAAGTGAATTTCGCAATTGGGAAAAAATTGGTTTCGTTTCACAAAAAGCCAATTCATTTAATTCTGCCTTTCCAGCAACGGTTAAAGAAGTAGTCGCAAGTGGATTAACAAAGAAAAAAGGGCTATTTAAGATGCTTAACCAAAAAGACCAGCAGGCAATTAAAAAAGCACTACACACTGTTTCTATGGAAGCTTTTTTAAACCGAAATATTGGCGAATTATCAGGTGGACAGCAGCAACGAGTATTTATTGCACGTTCGCTTGTTAGTAATCCTGAGTTGCTAATTTTAGATGAACCAACTGTTGGTGTTGATACAAAAAATGTAAAAGCTTTTTATGAATTATTAAAGCATCTTAACCAAGTCCACGGAATGACACTGCTCCTTGTTACACATGACCTTTTAGCCGTAAATAAATATGTCGATCACGTTGTTAGTATCAATCAGCGTATTTTGTTTGATGGATCAGCACGGGATTACCAGCTGTACTTAGAAGAACGCGAAATAGAAGCACTTGATTCTAATGGAGAAAAGAAAGGGGAATGTTATGATTGCAACACTTTTTCACTATGATTTTATTCGCAATACATTTATTGTTGGCTTAGTCATTGGGATTGTTGCTCCTCTTCTTGGAAGTTTCATCGTAGTGCGCAGACTATCTCTTATGGCAGATGCGCTTAGTCATGTGAGTTTAGCAGGAATTGCAGTTAGTTTATTTTTAAGCAAAACGTATGCGCCACTTGCTGGATTTAATCCTTTGTATCTAGGTTTCGGCTTTGCTACAGGTGGGTCTTTACTGATGGAGAAATTGCGTAACGTTTATAAGCACTTCGAGGAGCTAGCTATCCCGATTATTATGTCAGCTGGGATGGGCTTTTCTGTTATCTTTATTTCACTTGCCAACGGTTTTAATACCGATTTATTTAGTTATTTGTTTGGAAGTGTAAGCGCGGTAAGTAAAGTAGATATGTATACGATTATCGTTGTTTCCATTCTTGTTTTTAGTGTGATTATTTCGCTTTACAAAGAATTATTTTTGCTTTCTTTTGATGAAGAATATGCACGTGTTTCGGGTATTAAAGCGAAGGTATTTGATGTTATTTTTATGGTGCTTGTTGCGCTTGTTATCGCTAGTTCGATGAGAATCGTTGGTATTTTGCTCGTATCGAGTTTAATGACACTTCCGGTTGCAGCAGCTATTCGAATTGCTAAAGGTTTTAAACAGGCCATTTTCTTAGCCATTTTGTTTGGCGAAATTGCAGTGATTAGCGGTCTTTTTAGCGCTTATTACCTTAACTTGGCACCGGGGGGAACGATTGTCCTTATTTCAGTATCCATTTTGATTGTAACAATGATTACACAAAAAATTCAAATCAAGCGTTCAATTTCTAAATGAGGTGAAAAAATGGTTTTTACAGCAAATGAAGCATTAGCTAAATTGAAAGATAAAGGTTATAAACATACAGATAAACGTGAATTTTTGATTGACCTTTTTGCTAGAAAAAATTGTTATTTAACAGCACGCGACGTATTGGATAATATGAAAGATGATTTTAAAGGCATAAGTTTCGATACCATTTATCGTAATTTATCATTATTTGTTGAATTAGGCATTTTTGAAGAAACAGATCTTTCGGGAGAGAAAAATTTCCGATTAGCTTGTTCGCACGATCATCACCATCATCATTTTATTTGCCTTTCTTGCGGCAGAACAAGAGAAATTATGATGTGTCCAATGGATTTTTTAACAGAAGCTTTACCTGGATATGAAATTGATGGACATAAGTTTGAAGTTTATGGAAAATGCCCCGATTGTCAGAAAGCAAAATAAATCGACGACAAGCGTTAAAAAAGTTTGCCAGATTTCCGTATGCTCACGGATTCTGGCAAACTTCTTTAATAAATGCTTTCGCTCGATTTGTTGTGTTCGGCATGTAGAACACACGAATCGCATGATGACAAAGACGCTTTATTTTACATACCTATGAAAATCGTTATTCAGCTTCTTCGGCACTTTTTTTAGCAAAATACTCTTTCGCTAGAATATCGATTTCTTTTTTTAGTTCCAAAACCATGGTTTCTTCAGGAACTTTACGAACAATTTTGCCACGGCGGAAAAGAAGGCCCTCCCCACGTGCGCCAGCAATTCCAATGTCTGCCTCACGAGCTTCACCAGGACCGTTAACTGCACAACCAAGGACAGCAACTTTAATTGGCGCTTTAATCGATGAAATATATTCTTCCACCTCATTTGCGATACTGATTAAATCAATTTCGATTCGTCCGCAAGTTGGGCAAGAAATAAGGGTTGCTGCATTTGACGCTAAGCCAAATGATTTTAATAATTCGCGAGCAACTTTGATTTCTTCGACAGGATCAGCACTTAAAGAAACACGTAATGTATTTCCAATGCCACGGCTTAAAATAGCTCCTAATCCTGCTGCGCTTTTAATTCCACCTGCGAATTGGGTGCCTGATTCTGTAATACCGAGGTGAAGGGGATAATCAAAAGCGCGACTTGCTTTATCATAAGCCTCAACGGCCAAATTCACATCAGAGGCCTTGAGTGAAACGATAATATCATGAAAATCTAGATCTTCTAAGATTTTAATATGGTCGAGTGCACTTTCAACCATACCATCAGCTGTTGGATAGCCGTATTTTTGAATGATTTTTTTCTCGAGGCTTCCGGCATTCACACCAATTCTAATGGGGATACCTTTAGCTTTTGCTGCTGTAACAACTTTTTCGACGCGTTCTTTACGACCAATATTGCCTGGATTGATTCTGATTTTATCAACACCAGCTTCAATCGCTTTCAGTGCTAAGCGGTAATCAAAATGAATATCTGCAACAAGTGGTATATTGATGCGCTTTTTTATATCGTTTAAAGCATTAGCTGCGCGTTCATCTGGACAGGCTACACGAACAATTTGGCAACCAGCTTCTTCTAAACGAAGAATTTCAGCGACCGTTGCCTCAACATCATGTGTTTTTGTTGTAGCCATACTTTGGATAAATAGTTCATTACTGCCACCAATTGTCAATGGACCAACTTTAACAGGGCGGGTATTTGTACGATGAGTTCTTTCTTTCAAGAGAACATTCGCTCCTTTTGATTGATTTCATTAGCTTATCATACCACTATTTTACAAAGAAAGCACTACGAGAACAATGAGAATTTGCTGAGAAAAAGTAATCTACTACTCAGCCAGTTTAGCAGGAATTGTTCTAAGCGTTAGAAAAATAATAATTAAGCTCACTATGATGTTAATTTCAGTTCCAAAGGGTACAGCAGTTTGGAGCCAGCTCATAATCATCTCAAACGTTGTTGCTAGCGTAATACTGTAAGCAGCAATCATCCAATTTTCGCGGTAAGAAATACCTGCTTTGCCAAATCCAGATAAAATAAAACCAAACAAAGCATAAATGGCAACACGTAAAAAAGTAACACCTAACATGAAAATGAAAACAAACACTAAAATAATGGGACTTAAATACTTTGATAATTTGTCAATCGCTTGATAATTGTTCAACAAATCAGCTTTGTTATGAATACCAGCAGCATCATAGCCAATACTTTGTGATATACCTGGCCCTGTAAAATAAATTTTATCAGCTAAAAAAGCAATAGCTCCATCATAGGAAGAAACTTTATTATCAATATCATCTGAATCAAGTGTACCAGTCGAATCAAAGTAAATATGTAGTTTGCCTTTATCAATGGCTATCGGTAGGGTTTTATTCTTCGTGACTAATTTTCCGTTTGTTGTACTGAATTCAGGTATTTCATTTTTAATCGTTTCTTGTCCGATTTTAAGTGCGTCCCTGACCGTCATTGTTGTGTAAAAAGCGAGTGGCAAGAAAGCAACAAACGATAAAATAACAAGATAGATGATACTTTTACTTGTTTTATCTTGACGAAATGTAGCAATATCAGCAGGGGAATAAAGACTTTTCCAAAAGCGCTTAAATAGATTCATTTTTTTATTTGCACCTCACAGTTTTGTTTGAAAATAAAAATACGGGGAAGATAAAGACGGATAGCTTGTTTGCTAACTATCTTCTACTCACTTATGATAGCGTGATTTTCCTGTAAAAGCAACATAAGCAGAAAAATTGCAACAAGTAGAGATGAATGGTAGTCTAAAAAGCGTAGAGAAACACGAAAAATGTTGAGGCATTTATCGCTCGTTTTTTGCGCATCAATTATTCACTTAAAAACTAAGGAGGAATTTTACGATGGCTTATGAATTACCAAAACTGGAGTATACTTTTGATGCTTTAGAACCTAACATTGACAAAGAAACAATGGAGATTCATTATACAAAGCATCATAATACCTACGTGACAAAATTAAACGATGCTTTAAAAGGACATGATGATTTAGCGGCTAAGCCAATTGATGAGCTTGTTGCTGATTTAAATAGTGTGCCAGAAGATATTCAAACAGCTGTACGCAATAACGGCGGTGGCCATGCAAATCATACATTGTTTTGGTCGATTTTAAGTCCAAGCGGTGGTGGCGAACCAACTGGTGCATTAAAAGAAGCGATTGATAGTACTTTTGGCAATTTCAAAGACTTTAAAGAAAAATTTGCAGCAGCGGCTGCAGGTCGTTTTGGTTCTGGCTGGGCTTGGTTAGTACTAAACAATGGTAAGCTTGAAATTATTAGCACGCCAAATCAAGATTCCCCGTTGACAGATGGCAAGTATCCCGTTATGGGCCTTGACGTTTGGGAGCATGCATATTACCTTAAATTTCAAAATCGTCGTCCAGAATATATTGATGCTTTCTGGAACGTTATTGATTGGTCAGAAGTTGGCAAGCGTTACGATAATGCAAAATAAAAAATGGCTAGATGGCTATGTGAGAACATAACTATCTAGCTATTTTTTTATACAATCGTCTTGTACTTTCTATTAAATATTCAGCATATTTTTAATTTTTATGGTATAATAAAAGCATAGAGCATTTCTTCAAAATAGAATAGTGAAATAATAAAGCGCTATCACAAAAAATACGATCGTTTATTTAGTCCATACTAAGAAAAGGAGGTAAATAAAAAAACGCCGAAAACAGCGTCACTTAATAAAAAGTTGATTACGGACTAAGCCTTATTTTAACTCGCTATGTTGTTTTGAATGCTACCAACAATTCTATTATAACAAACTTTGAGAAATATACAACAATTAAGATCAGGAATTGGAAAATAAATAAAGGAGATGGAGTAAGGTGAAAAAAGAGTATACGATAGGACTTGATATTGGTACGGCAAGTGTTGGCTGGGCAGTAGTGACACAGGATAATAATTTGATGCGTAGACGGATGAAGATTATGGGGGATGTTGATAAAGCTTCTGTAAAGAAAAACTTTTGGGGTGTGCGGCTTTTTGATGAAAGTGAAACAGCAGCGTCTACGCGTATCAAGCGAACAGCTAGACGCCGTTATAATCGACGTCGGCAGAGAATTTGCTATTTACAAGCTATTTTTGCTGAGGAGATGAACAAGTTAGATCAAAACTTCTTTTTTCGCTTAAATGAGAGTTTTTTGGTAACAGAAGACAAATTAAATGAACGCCATCCGCTTTTTGGAACGCTTGAAGAAGAAGTGGCTTACCATAAAAAATACCCAACCATTTATCATTTACGGAAAGAGTTAGTGGACAGCACGGAAAAAGCAGATTTGCGCTATATTTATCTTGCATTAGCTCATATGATTAAATATCGAGGGAATTTTTTAGTTGAGGGAAAATTAAGTACAGAAAATTCTTCTATAAAAGAAACATTTCGAGCTTTTTTAAAGGCTTATAACCAAGCCTTTCAAGAAGACAGCGCAATAAATAAAGTGGATGAAACAATAGATGTTAGCGCTGCTCTTACGGAAAAAGTTTCTCCTTTAAGAAAAGCTGAACTTGTATTAGCCTTATTTCCTGATGAAAAGAAAAATACCCTTTTCCATCAACTACTCAAAATGATTGTTGGTTTGCAAGGAAATTTTAAAAAAAGCTTTTCGCTGGCTGAGGATGCTGTGTTGCAGTTTTCTAAGGAAGACTATGAAACGTCGCTAGAAGCTTTCTTAGAGAATGTAAACGGTGAGTACATAGATGTATTTGAAAGCGCGAAACAAGCATATCATGCAGTGATCCTATCTGACATTTTGACAGCAAAAGATAAAGCAACAACAGCTAAATTCTCAGCAGGAATGGTGGAGCGTTATGATAATCATCAAAAAGATTTAGCCAAACTAAAATCCTTCATCTCTAAACATCTGCCCGAACAATATACAGCTTTTTTTAAGGATATATCAGTAAATGGTTATGCTGGTTACATAGGAAATAGTAAAAAAACAGGTCAGGATGATTTTTATAGCTATGTAAGAAAAGCAATTGAAAAAATACCTAACGCTGAGTATTTTATTGAAAAAATGGATAGAAAAGATTTTTTACGAAAACAACGAACCTTCGATAATGGGGTTATTCCACATCAGATCCATTTAGAAGAACTTGAAGCAGTGATTCACAAGCAATCTAAGTATTATCCTTTTTTAAAAGAACAGTTGACTAAAATTAAAGGAATCCTGACGTTTAGAATTCCCTATTATGTCGGGCCTTTAGCGAATGGAAATAGTGATTTTGCTTGGTTAGCTCGAAAATCAAATGAAAAAATTACGCCATGGAATCTAGAAGAGGTAGTAAATTTAGGAGAATCCGCAACGAAATTTATTAGCAAGATGACAAATTTTGATCAATATTTGCCCAATGAAAAGGTATTACCTAAACACAGTTTATTGTATCAGAAATATGCTGTTTATAATGAGCTCACGAAAGTAGAATATAAAGATGAAAGAGGAATAATTCACAATTTTTCAGGTGCTGAAAAGGAAAAAATTTTTACAGACCTGTTTAAACAAAAGCGAAAAGTGACTAAAAAAGCGTTAGAACAGTTTTTAAGAAATGAGTACAATATCGATCAGCCAACTGTTCTTGGCATTGAAAATTCTTTTAATGCAAGTTATGCGACGTATCATGATTTTATTAGTATGGGAGTAAATTCAGCATTACTAGAGGATTCTAAATATGAAGAAACGTTTGAGGAAATTGTAAAAATCATGACCGTTTTTGAAGATCGTCGTATGACACATGAACAGTTAAAGCCATTTGCAGAGAACTTTTCTAAAGAGGTTATGAAAAAAATGGAGCGGCGTCATTATACTGGCTGGGGGCGATTATCAGCAAAGCTTATCCATGGCATTTACGATAAACAAACAAAGAAA
Source organism: Listeria sp. PSOL-1 (assembly GCF_902806445.1). Lineage (NCBI taxonomy): Bacteria > Bacillati > Bacillota > Bacilli > Caryophanales > Listeriaceae > Listeria > Listeria sp. PSOL-1. Next base: position 795,771 of record NZ_LR760298.1, read on the forward strand.
ACGATTTTAGACTATTTAATGAACGATGATGGGCCTAAGAGAAACATCAATCGAAATTTAATGCAGTTAATAAATGATGACAACTTATCTTTCAAAGCAAAAATCCAAGAAATCCAGACGAATAGCAGTCCAGATGATCTGCGGAAATCCGTTAGAGATCTAGCAGGAAGTCCAGCGATTAAACGTGGAATCCTTCAAAGCTTACAAATAGTAGATGAGTTAGTAGAAATTATCGGTTACCCGCCGAAAAATATTGTCATTGAAATGGCACGTGAAAATCAAAAAACATCAAAAACAAGGTCACGTTTAAAATCATTAAGTGACATGTTGAAAGATTTTGGCAGTCATCTTTTAAGCGACCACCCGGTAAAAAATGAAGCATTGCAAAACGATCGTTTATATCTTTACTATCTACAAAATGGAAAAGACATGTATACTGGCGATCAGTTAGATCTTCATAAAGTGATGTTTGAACCTAATTATTATGATATTGATCATATTGTTCCACAAAAGTTCACTGTAGACAATTCGTTTGATAATCGCGTTTTAGTAAGCCAAGCAGCTAATCGAGAAAAAAGCGATGATGTTCCTAGCACGAAAATTATAAGAAAAATGAAACCGTTCTGGGAGTCTCTCCACAAGTCAAATTTAATCAGTAAACGAAAGCTCGAGAATTTAACGAAAGCAGAGCGTGGTGGTTTAACCGAGAAAGATAAAGCTGATTTTATTAAACGTCAACTCGTTGAAACGCGCCAAATAACAAAGCATGTTGCACGCATCTTGGATAGTCGGTATAACAAAGTCAAGGATGATTCTGGGGAAGTCATTCGGAAGGTTCATATTATTAATTTAAAAGCCGCTTTAATTAGCCAATTTCGAAAAGATTTTAGTGTTTATAAAGTACGTGAAATAAGTGATTACCATCATGCTCACGACGCTTACTTAGGTGGTGTTATTGCGAATACTTTGCTTGCTGTTTATCCAAAGCTTGCGCCAGAGTTTGTTTATGGGGAATATCCAAAATTTAGCACAGAAAAAGAAAATAAAGCGACTGCAAAAAAACAATTTTATACAAACATTATGCGATTTTTTACAGAAAAAGAAAGAATAGTTAGTGAGGATGGAGAAATTCTTTGGGATAAAGACCGAACGATTGCCATGATAAAAAAAGTGATCAGCTATCGTCAAATTAATATGACGAAAAAACTGACAAATCGTGCCTCAAATGAAGATGGAAAAGAATTATTCAAATCTACCATTGAAGGTCGAGGGGGAAAAGGGAAAAATCCGATTAAGACGCAGTTTAGACGAAATGATGGCAGCGTCCTACTTTTAAGTATCGATAAGTATGGTGGCTATATTGAAGAAAAAGAAGCGTTTATTACGATCGATAAAGGAAAAATAAAGTCTGTTAAAAGAACTGAAGTTAATCACTATGAAAAAAGATTTAAAATTTTACGAAACCAAGTGTTTTTACAAAAAGATGGTTTTTATCGAACGGTTTCTAGTTCAACTGAAAGCGGTAAATGGAGTCAGCTACATTTAGATGCGCAGCTAACTAAATATATTTACTTGCTAAAACGATACAACGATTTAAAGGTAGAAGAAAAAACCTACATCGATCAAAATCGTCATTTGTTTGAGAAATTACGTGCTAGTGTCTTTTCCTTTATTAGCAAAAATCACCTTGCTAAACTAATGGACATCCATATTCCAGAAGAAAGAAGTGTTTCACAAGAATTAGAAGTCATTTTAGCATTACTAAACATTGCAAGTCGAGGCACTACGGCTAAAAATAGCTATACACTTGAAGATAAGAAAACAAAAGCCATTAATGAACGAATTCGTTATACAACAAAAAAAGACACATTGATCGTTGGGGAAACCATCTTAATCTATCAATCCATTACAGGATTACGTGAAACCTATCGGAGGTTAGATGGATAAATGGGTTGGCGCACAGTTATTATTAATACACATTCAAAACTGTCCTATAAAAATAATTATTTGCTTTTCAAATCTGTTAGCCAACAGGAAATGATTCATTTGTCTGAAATCGATGTATTACTACTTGAGACAACTGATATAACGATTACGACGATGTTAATCAAGCGATTAGCAGATGAAAATATTCTCGTCTTATTTTGTGACGATAAGCGGCTTCCGATTGGAAAATTACTTCCTTTTTATGGTAGACATGACAGTAGTTTGCAACTAGCACGTCAAATGAAATGGACTGCTGAAAAACAAGCAGAAGTTTGGACGGAAATTATCTCGCAAAAAATTTCAAATCAAATCCAGCATTTGAAATATTTGGATCATTGCGAGAAGGCTGAGGCATTAGTAAACTTACATAATCGCTTGGAGCCATTTGATCCGACTAACCGAGAAGGACATGCAGCACGAATTTATTTTAATACGCTTTTTGGACTTGATTTTACACGTGAAGATGAAAATGATATCAATGCGGGATTGAATTATGGTTACACGCTTTTGCTTAGCATTTTTGCTAGAGAAATTGTTAGAGCAGGTTGCATGACACAATTTGGTTTGAAACATACCAATCAATTTAATGATTTTAATCTAGCAAGCGATTTAATGGAACCTTTTCGCCCCATTGTTGATCAAATTATTTATGATCATCGTCATGAACCTTTCCCGGTTATGAAAAGAGCATTATTTAAACTCTTTACAACAAATTATATGTATCATAAAAAGAACATGTTTTTAACGAATATTGCTAGTGATTACACAAAAAAAGTGGTCAAAGCATTGAATAATGAGGTGAAAGGAGTTCCTAAATTTAGGATATGAGTTACCGATATATGAGGATGATCTTAATGTTTGATATGCCCACCGAGACCGCAGTTGCAAGAAAGTCATACCGCAAATTTCGTAAATTCTTATTGAATGAAGGATTTATTATGCATCAATTTTCTGTATACAGTAAAATATTGTTAAATGATACGGCTAGTAAGGCAATGGTCGCACGCTTACATCAAAACAATCCTAAAAAAGGATTAATTACGCTCCTTACGATAACAGAAAAACAATTTTCTCGTATGCTTTATTTAAGTGGAGAACAGGAAAAATGCATTGGAAATTCAGATGCACGAATCGTTTTTTTAGGTGATAATTATGATGAAGCTTAATTTTGGCTTATTAGATGAGCCTCTTGAAATTATGTCATCTACCATTTTTGTTATTGAAGACGTTAGGGTGTTTGCTAACCTATCTAAGTGGTTCTTTCAATATGATGAAGAATGTGAGCTTAAATTATTTGATAAGAAACATCAGTCGTTAAAAAGTTCAGAGTTGATGTTAATTACGGATGTACTAGGTTATGATATCAATTCACCTGGGATATTGAAGTTAATTTATACAGACTTAGAAGCGCAATTAAATGAAAAGCCTGAAGTAAAATCAATGATCGATAAATTAACTTCGACAATCAGTGAATTAATAGAATATGAATTACTTGAGCATGAACTTGATCTAGAAGAAGATGAAATCACCATTTTAGAGTTGTTTAAAGCGTTAGGCATACGAATTGAGACACAGAGTGATACCATTTTTGAAAAACTTATTGAGGTTATTCAAGTGTATAAATATTTATCTAAGAAAAAACTGCTTATATTGGTTAATGTTTGTTCATACCTTACCAACGAAGAATTGGTAGAGTTGAACAAGTATATTTCACTATACAATGTAAATGTGCTATTCTTAGAACCAAGGAAAATCGATGGTTTTTCGCAATATATTTTAGATGAGGATTGTTTTTTACATCTGGAAAATATGGTATAATCAACAAACAAGCATTAAATAGTAAGGAAAACTGCATATAGGGAGCATTTAAACTGAAGTCTTGCTATGGACAAGTAGCGCGATTACGAAATTTTGAGGGCTAAAAAGTTCTACGGTTTTAGAGCTATGTAGTTTTGAATGCTTCCAAAACAATGATTCGCGACAGCCTCACTCCTCCAAAGTTTTAGAGCTATGTAGTTTTGAATAACCACTAAACAACAAATAAAGTAACACTTCAAAGAATATCAAGAAAAAACAAAACCCCACAAACAAGGAGGACCAGGAAAATGACAAAAAGCTATCACGTTGCAGTTGTTGGAGCGACTGGCGCAGTTGGGACGCAAATGATTGAATTGCTAGAAGAGGCTGATATCAAGATAAAGCAAATTTCACTCTTATCTTCAGCGCGTTCAGCTGGGAAAAAATTAACGTTTCATGGTAAGGAAATTGTTATTCAAGAAGCTACTCCTGAAAGTTTTGCTGGTGTTGATATTGCATTATTTAGTGCGGGAGGATCGGTTTCTAAAGTCCTTGCACCTGAAGCAAGTAAAAGAGGCGCAGTTGTGATCGATAATACAAGTGCGTTTCGCATGGATACAGATGTTCCGCTTGTTGTTCCTGAAGTGAATGAGCATGCTTTAAAAAAACATAAAGGCATTATTGCCAATCCTAATTGTTCGACAATCCAAATGGTTGCAGCACTCGAGCCAATTCGTCAGGCATTTGGGTTAAAAAGAATTATCGTCTCTACATATCAAGCAGTATCTGGTTCTGGTTTAAATGCGATCAATGAGTTAAAAGAACAGTCACAAGCTATCCTTGATCAAAAGTCCTTTACACCAGAGGTTATGCCTGTAAAAAGTGATCAAAAGCATTATCAAATTGCTTTTAATGCGCTCCCACAAATTGATGTTTTTACAGAAAACGGCTATACTTATGAAGAAATGAAAATGATCAATGAAACAAAAAAAATTATGGAAGATGATTCTATTCAAGTCGCTGCAACTTGTGTACGTGTTCCTGTAATAACAGGCCATGCCGAATCTGTCTATTTTGAAATTGATCAATCTCATGTTAAAGTTAAAGAAATTCAAGCTGTTTTAAAAAATGCGCCTGGTGTCATTTTACAAGATGATCCTAAAACACAACTTTATCCACAACAAGCTACTGCTGTTGGGAAAAAAGAAGTCTTTATTGGCCGTATCCGTGCTGATTTAGACTGTACAAATGGCTTTCATTCATGGATTGTATCCGATAATTTATTAAAAGGTGCCGCATGGAATTCCGTTCAAATTGCAGAAAGTCTAATCAAATTAAATATTATTTAAAGCTATTTGAGGTGTAAATTATGAAAATCATTGTCCAAAAGTTTGGCGGAACTTCTGTACAAAGCCCAGAAACAAGAAAATTAGCTTTCGGTCATATCAAGCGCGCAAAAGAAAAAGGATACAAAATCATTGTTGTTGTTTCAGCCATCGGTCGCTTCGGTGATCCATACGCAACAGATACACTTCTTGAACTTATTGGTGCAAAAGCAAGTCTTCTTTCCGCTAGAGAACAAGATATGCTTGTTTCTGTTGGTGAAACGATTTCAGCGGCTGTTTTTACAAATATGCTGAAAAGTGAAGGCATCAATGCTGTTAGTTTTTCAGGTGGCCAAGCCGGTATAAAAACAACAGCTGATCATCTTGCGGCAAAAATCGCAGAAGTTGAGCCTGCACGTCTTTTAAATGCTTTAGAAAAAAGTGATGTTGTTGTCGTTGCTGGGTTTCAAGGTTTCGCGCCAAATGGAGATATCACAACACTTGGACGAGGGGGAAGTGATACGACAGCTACTGCCTTGGGTGTTGCTGTTTCTGCTGAGTTTGTGGATATTTTTACCGATGTTGATGGGATGATGACGGCTGATCCACGCATCGTTGAACATGCCAGAAGCCTTGTTCAAGTTAGCTACAATGAAGTAAGCAACATGGCTTATCAAGGTGCAAAAGTGATTCACCCACGTGCGGTTGAAATCGCCATGACAGGGAAAATACCAATGCGCATTCGTTCTACATATTTAGAAGGAGAGGGGACCCTTGTTACACAACTTGCTGAAGCAGCGAATCAATATGATGTGGAAGAACGGTTAGTTACGGGCATTGCCCATGTCACTAACTTAACACAAATAACCGTTCAAACAGATGAAGTAAAGTCGCAAAAACAAGCTTTTGAACTTTTGGCTGAAGCTGGAATTAGTTTAGATTTCATTAACATCACAACATCAAGCATTATTTTTACTGTTCCAGATGAAAAAAAAGAAATCGCAGAGCAGCTGTTATCAGATAAGGATTACGTTTTAACGCAAAAAAATCATTGTGCAAAAGTCTCAATTGTAGGAGCTGGAATTACTGGAGTACCAGGCGTTACTGCTAAAATTGTCCGAGCATTAGCGTCGCAAGGAATTACCATTTTACAATCAGCGGATAGTCATACAACCATTTGGGTGCTTGTGAAAGAAGAAGATTTGATCGCTGCTGTGAACGCACTTCATGATGAATTTTGCTTAACGATTGATTAAGCTTTTAAGGAGGAACTTTGAGATGGACTTTGGAAAAGTGATTACCGCTATGGTAACGCCATTTCATCCCGAAAAAAATAAAGTTTGCAAAAAAAGAATTGATAAATTGGTTCATTTTTTAATTGAAAATGGTTCGGATGCACTTGTTGTTGGTGGGACAACAGGAGAATCACCAACCCTATCTCATGATGAAAAAATAAAGCTATTCAAGCAAACGGTATCTTCTGCTTCCGGGCGTGTAAAAATTATTGCCGGTGCAGGAAGTAACAATACGGCAGAAACAATCGCCTTTACAAAAGAAATTGCTGAAATAGGCGGTATTGATGCAGTATTAATCGTTACGCCTTACTATAATAAACCTAACCAATCCGGGATTTATGCACATTTTAAAGCTGTTGCTGAAGAGTCTCCATTACCAGTCATTATTTATAACATTCCTGGTAGAACAGGAGTTAACATTGAACCCGAAACAATGATTGAGCTAGCCAAACTTGAAAATATTGTTTCGGTAAAAGAATCTAGTGGAAACCTAGATAATATTACAAAAATTATTACTGAAACAGATGATGATTTTACGGTTTATAGTGGCGATGACAGCTTGACATTACCTATTCTTTCTGTGGGAGGGCATGGTGTGATTTCAGTAGCTAGCCACGTTGCTGGTAAACAAATGGCTGAAATGGTCCAAGCCTATCAAGATGGCAATATTCAAAAGGCAGCTCAAATTCACCAGCAATTACTACCGCTTGTACAAGCACTATTTTCTGCGCCTAATCCTACACCAGTGAAATATTTGCTAAATAAAATAGGCATAGAAGTTGGTGAAGCACGTTTGCCACTCATTGGTTTAACGGCAGAACAAAGTGAAAAATTACAGGCAGTTTATGATAAGCTTTAAAGGAGGTTTCTGCTTTGACGATAAAAAAAGCGAAACATATTAAAATCATCCCGCTAGGTGGCGTGGGTGAAAGTGGAAAAAACATGTATGTGGTCGAAATTGACCATGACATGTTCGTGTTAGATGCAGGACTGATGTTCCCAGAAAATGAATTACTGGGAATTGATATTGTTGTCCCTGATTTTAGATATCTTGAAGAAAATAAAGAGCGCGTACGGGCTATTTTTTTATCACATGGTCATGAAGATGCAATCGGTGCACTTCCTTATCTTTTACAAAAAGTCAAAGCGCCAGTTTATGGTTCTGAACTCACTATTGAGTTAGCTAAAGCAGCTGTTAAGGCTGAACGCAAATTACGTTTTAAAGACTTTCATGTTGTCGATAAAGACACTGTACTCTCTTTTCAAAAAATTGATGTCTCTTTTTATCAAACGACGCATACAATTCCTGATTCGTTAGGAATTGTATTACAAACAAGCGAAGGTTCCATCGTCTACACTGGTGATTTTAAATTTGATCAATCAGCGAAAGGCGATTATGAAACTAGCCTTAGCACCATTGCTGATATTGGAGAAAAAGGTGTTCTGGCAGTTCTTTCGGATAGTTCCGAAGCAGAACATCCAGGGACTACATCCAGTGATCGCTTGATTGGTGAAGAGATTATACATGCCTTTCGTTCTGCTGAAGGAAGGATTATTGTAGCTTGTGTAGCCTCTAATGTTATTCGTTTACAACAGGTCTTTGATGCTTCTGCTGCAACAGAACGAAAAGTAGCTATCGTTGGGAAAGAACTAGAACGCGTAGTTGAGATTACGACTCGTTTAAACAAGCTTGTTGTAGAAGAAGATTTAATTATCCCAATTGAAGAGATAAAAAAATATAAAGATGACGAAATTACGATTATTGAAACAGGGAACTTAGGTGAACCGATTCAATCCCTACAACAAATGACAAAAGGCCGCCATCCCAAGCTAAATATTAAAGCAGGGGATACCATTTATATTACAACGACACCAAGCCCTTCACTTGAAACGGTTATGGCCAAAACAATTGATATGTTATATCGTGCAGGTGCAAAAGTGCTTACAATGAGTCGGGACTTATTTATTTCGGGTCATGCTAGTCAAGATGATTTGAAGCTACTCCTAAACCTTTTAAAACCAACCTATTTTATTCCTGTTCATGGTGAATATCGTATGTTGATCAGTCATGCAAAGTTAGCCTATCAAATTGGCATGCCTAAAACCAATGTTTTTGTTGTTGGCAAAGGGGATGTTATTGAATATAAAAATGGAGATATGACTGTTGGAAACCGTGTTTATGCAGGGAATATGCTCATAGATGGTCTTGGTGTAGGCGATGTTGGAAATATTGTTTTGCGTGATCGTAAACTCTTGTCAGAAGATGGTATTTTTATTATTGTTGTGACATTAAATCGTAAAACAAAGACAATCGTTTCGGGACCAGAAATGATTTCTCGTGGTTTCATTTATGTTCGTGAATCTGAGAAATTAATTCAAGAATCTGCTAAACTCGTAACGAATATTGTAAACAAAAATTTACAGGATAGTGATTTTGAATGGTCAAAATTAAAACAAGATATCCGTGATCAATTAAGCCGTTATTTGTTTGAACAAACAAAGCGCCGGCCAATGATTCTAGCAATTATTATGGAAGTTTAAAGATCAGGAGTGACATACGATTCAGCTCTATTTTAGAAGCGTAGGCTCTACATTTTGAATATCACAAACCGAGCGAAAACAATTGTATTGAAGAGGTTTGCCGACTGTACGTGAAAACCGAAGTCTGGCAAACCTTTTCATTTGCAAGCATTTGTTGCCGCTTTATTTTGTTTATGCCAAGGTTAGAAAAGCATCCTTTCCGGGAAAAAGACAACAAGAGAGGATGTGGCAAAATGAAGGAACAGTTTGATGTAGTTGTTATTGGAAGCGGCGTAAGCGGTATACAAGTCGCTTTTTCTTTAAGCAAAAAAATGCGTTGTGCTATTGTTGAAAAACGGGATTTTGGTGGAACCTGTGTGCTGCGCGGTTGTGATCCCAAAAAAGTATTAGTTGGTGGAATGGAAGCTGTTCATCTTTCAAAAAGACTTCGAGGTCATGGAATAAAACAAAAGGCAAGTATTAGCTGGCCTGATTTAATGGCTTTTAAAAAGAGTTTTGTTGAAGATGTTCCAGCTTCACTTGAAAAAAGCTTTATTGAGGCAGGTATTGAAACATTTAAAGGAGAAGCTAAATTTATTGATGAGCATACAATTGAAGTTGACGGCCAAAGATTAACGGCTAATTATTTCGTTATTGCAACAGGTGCAAGTCCAGTTATTTTGGATATCAAAGGGAAAGAACATTTAAAGACAAGTGATGATTTCCTATCGCTCGAATCATTGCCACAAAATATAACCTTTATTGGTGGCGGTTATATTGCTTTTGAATTAGCAGCCATTGCAAGTGCTGCTGGTAGTGAAGTTCATGTTATTTTGCATAATTCAAAGCCGCTTAAAGCGTTTGATCCGGATCATGTTGCGCTTCTTGTTTCTGAATTACAAGAGATGGGGGTTATTTTTCATTTTGATACAGACGTCCAAGAAGTGTTGAAACAAGAAACTCATTATTTACTAACAGGAAACGACTTTAATTTAAAGACAGAGCTTGTTTTTTCTGCTATAGGAAGGCATCCTAACACTAAAGCGCTTCAACTTGAAAAGGCAAAAGTTGATTATGATAATCACGGAATAAACGTAAATCAATACCTTGAAGCAACTAAAAACATTTATGCTTGTGGTGATGTTGCGAATACTAAGGGATTGCCACTTACACCTGTAGACAGTTTTGAGGCAAATGCAGTTGTTGAGCAAATTTTATCTGGAAGAAAAGAAGTTCGCTATCCTGTTATTCCAAGTGTTGTTTTCTCGAGTCCTAAATTGGCACAAATAGGTATTTCCGCCGAAGAAGCTATGAAGGATTTAGAAAAGTATCATGTGAATGAAATAGATATGACGAATTGGTACACTTATCGTCGTACCAATGAAGCTCTTTCTGCTGCGAAAATTATAACAGAAAAAACAACTGGCAAAGTGTGTGGTGTTTCTCTTATCAGCGAGGAAGCAGAGGAAATGATTAATTATTTTGTTTTGATTATAAATGCTCATTTAACATTGGATGAGCTCAAGCAATATATTTTTGCTTATCCAGGAGCAGCGAATGATTTAACTTCTTTGCTGTAGTTGAAACATATGTTATGATAAAGCTAATGATATGTGAAGGAGTTTAGAGATGATTACGTGGCTAATTATTGCTGTTTTTTCTTTTATCTTATTTTTAGTAGGGCTTGTTATTTTATTTTTTCAGACGAAAAGAAAAATTGGCGCCATCATTATAAGTGTCAGTATGCTTTTTATGGTTGCTGCAATAATTGGCATTTTTCTTTCGATTAACAAGATCCAACAAGTCAATCATGATTTGCTGAATTATTCATCCGGGAAAGTGACACAAGATACCGGAGGAAATGCGAAACATACGTATAAAACGGATTATCAAAATAAAGAAGATGGTTTTACAAAAAAAATTACAGCTGTCAAAGTGCAGAAAAAAGCAGTCTATTCAACAATAGAAGGTAAAGATGTTCCTGGAAGTATTTCAATTACATTAGAAATTAAAAATGATAGTTCGTCTGTTTTAAAAACTTATCCTAACCAGGGAGAATTGATAACACCAGAGGAGCAAATAACTGGTGGCGATGCGATTTTATCAGATTTTCCTGAGTCAGTGGTTAAACCCGGAAAAACAATTAAAGGCACGCTTGTTTTTCCCATAAAAAAAATCACAAAAGTCACAGCTATTGATCAGGTTTCGCTTTCATGGCTAAGTTATTTTGGCGATTCTTCTACGCCACTAACAACGGAGACAGGAACAATTAAATTAAAATGACGCCAAGCTTAGTTAGGCCAAGACTAAGCTTGGCCTATTTATTCTCTTTGGAGATTAGAATAAAACGCTTGAAATTCTTCAATCAATAGCTTTTGGAAAAAAGTCAGTTCGATTTGCTTATTCCAACAAAGATAGATACTACGCTGTAAAGGTTCTGCTGCAACTTTAATAAATTTCAAGTTGTTAAAAAGAAGGCCTTTCCATAAAATACTAGGGATAAAACCAATACCTAAACCGGATTCGATTAAACCACGGACGGTTGCTGGATCATCGCTTTCAAAGATATAATGACACTTGACATCATGCTTTTCAAGATAGGTATCGATTGTTTTGCGTAATGGGGTATGTTTCGTTAAACCAATGAAATTTTGGCCATTTAAATCAGCCAGTGTAACGATATTGCGCTCGCTAAGTGGATGATTTGTTGGGATTGCGAGATGAAGGCTTTCTGTCAGTAAAGGAAGTGCTACATCTGCTTCGGAGGGGTTGGTTGTGATTGCTAAATCATAACATACGTTGTGGATATTTTTTTCAGAATGTTGGATTAATGTAATTTGAATCTCAGGAAATTTTTGCTTAAGTACTTTTACTAAATTAGGGAGTAATAAAGAGCCAACAGGTGTATAGAGTGATAGTGAATTTTCTGAGCCTTTATTTAATTCTTGTAAAGCGGTTTTTCCTTGATCAATTAAGGCTAGCCCTTCATTAATATAGCTTAAATATAATTTGCCAAAAGAATTTAATGAAATATTTTTACCATTACGATCAAATAAAGAGATGTCAAGTTCTTCTTCCAATTGATGGATAGTCTTACTTAAAGCCGGTTGTGAAATGTAGAGCTGATCAGCAGCTTTTGTGATATTTTGCGTGCTTGCGACCACTTGAAAATAACGTAAATGTAGTAGATTCATAGATCCTCCTTATAGCTAAATGGTTATTTAATATGCATAAATTTATATTTTTTATTATATTACTTTTCATTTAAAATGGGTAGTAGAAAAGAGGATTATAAAAAGGAGTGGAGAAGATGTCACTTGCTTTTATTTTTGCAGGACAAGGCTCCCAAAAAGAAGGGATGCTTGCTGAAGTACCTAATGATGACAAAAAACTCGTTTTTCAAAAGGTAGGCGTGCTTTTACCAGATACAGCGAAATCTTATCAATCGACTGTAGTAACACAACTGAGCTTACTTCTTTTAGAAACCTTTCAAGCAAAGGAATTAGTCAATGCTGGTTTTATTCCAGAACAAGTAGCAGGTCATTCTATTGGCGCGTATCCGGCAGCAGTTATTGCTGGTGTTCTTTCTCTAGAGGAGGCCATTCAACTTGTTTATATAAGAAGTACACAAATGGAGAAACTTTTTCCAAGTGGCTATGGGATGGCCGTTATTGTTGGTTTAGAAAAGAAAGAATTAGAACCACTTATTCAAAAGCTTACTAAACGTGGAGAAATCCTTTATTTAGCAAATCAAAATGCAGCACAGCAATTTACTGTTTCTGGTGAAAATAGTGCTTTAACTGAACTTTTAACTATTGTTCAAAAAAATGGAGCGCCATATTCTAAAAAGCTCAACATCACTGTTCCTTCACATTCTCCGTTAATGAAACCTGCTGTCAAGGAATTAAAACAAGCGCTAGCTAAAGTAGAACTTCAAGAACCTAGCATAAAGTATGTGACCAATTATTCAGCTAGAAGCGTTCAAACAAAGGCTGCAGTTTGTGAAGACTTAAGTGAAAATTTAGTCCATCCTGTTTTGTGGGATGAAATGACCGACGTCCTTATTGAAAATGGCGGCACTTTATATGTAGAATTTGGCCCAGGAAATACACTAAGTAAACTAATCCAAGCAAAATCAACAGAAGTTAAAGCCGTTTCAATCAGCCAGATTGGAATAAGTGGAACAAAATTTTTTATAAGAAAATGGGGAAAATGAAATGAAGCAAACATGGACAAAAAATCGTGATAACAAAGCAGAATTAATGAAAAAAATAGCGGGCTATCAAAAGGGAAAATTCATCGCTACAAAAGATATCGCTAAAGTGCTAGAAGAACTTCTTTTGCCGGGAACAAAAGTGGCGCTTGAAGGAAATAACCAAAAACAAGCTGATTTTCTTTCTCGTAGTTTGGCTGCTTTAAATCCTGAGAAAGTCTCAGGACTTCATATGATTATGTCAAGCGTTTCAAGAGCAGAACATTTAGACATTTTTGAAAAAAAACTCGCAAAAAAACTCGATTTTTCTTATTCAGGCGCACAAAGTGTTCGAATGGCGCAAATGATTAAAGACGGTTTAGTCCAAGTTGGAGATTTACATACTTATTTAGAACTTTATGGGCGTTTATTTATTGATTTAACACCAAATGTCGCTTTAGTAGCTGCTGATAAAGCTGATAAAAATGGTAATTTATATACAGGGTTTAATACAGAAGAAACTCCAACGATTGTCGAAGCGACAGCATTTAAAGATGGGATTGTTATTTGCCAGGTCAATGAGATTGTAGATGAGTTACCGCGCGTTGATATTCCAGCATCTTGGGTAGACGTTATTGTTCCGGCAGATAGACCTTATCAATTAGAACCGCTTTTTACAAGGGATCCCCAAAATATTACTGAAATTCAAATTTTAATGGCTATGTTAGCTATCCGTGGCATTTATGAAAAGCATCATGTTGAATCATTAAATCATGGGATTGGATTTAATACAGCAGCCATTGAATTATTATTACCAACATATGGTCAAAAGCTTGGACTTAAAGGAAAAATTGCCAAACATTGGGCGTTAAATCCGCATCCAACGCTTATTCCTGCCATTGAATCTGGCTGGGTAAAAAGTATTCATAGCTTTGGTGGAGAAGTTGGTATGGAAAAATATATCGCAGCACGACCAGATATTTTCTTTGTTGGTGCAGACGGTTCAATGCGTTCGAATCGTGCGCTTAGCCAGATTGCTGGGCAGTATGCAGTCGATCTATTTATTGGCTCAACTTTACAAATCGATCAACAAGGAAATTCTTCAACAGTGACAAATGGTCGCTTATCTGGATTTGGTGGAGCTCCTAATATGGGAAGTAACCCCAGTGGTAGAAGACATACAACGAAAGCTTGGCTTGATTTATGTAATTCTTCTAGTGAATTGGCACGTGGAAAAAAACTTGTTGTTCAAATGGTTGAAACTTATGGCACAAATAAAAAACCAACTTTTGTTTCTAAATTAGATGCTTTAGAGGTCCAAAAAGAAGCAGGCTTAAAAACAGCACCTGTCATGATTTACAGTGAAGACACCACGCATATTGTCACAGAAGAAGGGGTTGCTTACTTATATAAAACAACAAGTGAAAGCGAGAAAGAGCAGGCAATATCAGCCATTGCAGGTGTGACGCCTGCTGGTTTAAAAAGCGATATTAAAAAGCTCAAAGATTTACAAAAAAGAGGCATAGTTGCTTTACCAGAAGATTTAGGTGTAAAACGTGGCCAAGCTAAGCGTTCTTTATTAGCAGCGCAAAGCATTGATGATCTTGTGGATTGGTCTGGTGGTTTGTACCAGCCACCTGCTCGTTTTAGGAACTGGTCTTGATGGAAAATTTAGTTATAAGTAAAGATTTACAAATGGCCCAAAAAGTGACACAAGCTTTAATTGATGAGGTGACATTTACACCAAAGCCAGGACTTGTTGATTTGCGTGGCAATGGAAGTCATTCGGATATGGATGTTGCTCTTTTTAAGCGTTCGGCTGTTACACTTGAACCTTATTTTCAGCAGATGTATCAAGCTGGTGAAAAGTTACCATTTAATCAACTTTTACGAGAAGAAATTGCGGCTATTGGTCGTTCTGCAGAAAAAGCGATGTTGGTAACTACAAATGGAGTTAACACACATAAAGGAGCGATTTGGGCACTTGGTCTAATTATCACAACGGTTGCCGCTTTCCCTAGCAAATCGTATCTAGAGCTTTTGGCCAAAGCAGGGGAACTAGCCACTTATCCTGATCGCTATTTTAATGGTAAACAGTTAACACATGGAAGCTTAATCAAGCAAAAATACTTCATAAATGGGGCAAAAGAAGAAGCAGAAGCAGGATTCCCCCATATTTTATTAGCACTAATAGAATACGAAAAAACACGTTCATTTCAGCGGATATTACTTAAGTTAATCGCTACATTGGATGACACTTGCATCATCTATCGCGGCAGTTTAGCTGATCTAAGGCGTATTCAACAACTAGCACAATTTAATTTAGCAGAAAACAGATTAGCTGATCAAGCGTTAGAAAATTATTTCCATGAAAAACGACTTTCACCAGGAGGAAGTGCAGATTTATTTGCTGCAAGTTTATTTTTGATTCATTTGTTTGATTTATAAGAGGAGGGTTATCTTGGAAAAATTAACATTTTCATATCGCGCAAATAATAAAGTTCAGAAAAAAGTCCATATCGGTGTTGTTGCTTCTGGAGATTTAGAAATTTTGATCCAACCAACAACAGAAAAAGAAACCGTTGTTCAAGTCATTACTGGAAGCGATGGCTTTCAAAAAATTTGGGAAAATGTCTTGCATCGTTTTTTTGATCGTTATCCTATTCTTTGTGCAATTGAAATTCATGATTTTGGAGCGACTCCAGGTGTTGTTTCTTTACGGTTAATGCAAGCAGTGGAGGTTTTAAACGATGAGAAATAGTTTTGTTGAGATAAGTGCGCGAAAACGGGCTTTTAGCTTGTTAGACGATCAAGAAGGGATTGAACTTTTAGGGCCGTTTGCTAATCTGATATCACCTCACTTAATGAAACAAAATATTGTTCCAGAAAGCGATGATGGCATCATTTTAGTAAGAGGAAAGATGAATCAAAAAGATGTTCTTATGATTTCAATTGAAGGTACATTCCAAGGAGGGGGAATTGGCGAAATAGGTGGTGCAAAAATTAGTGCTTCTTTAGAACTTGTACTTAAAGAAAACCAAAACGGACGCTTGCTTTATCCGATCTTGCTTTTAGATACAGGTGGCGTTCGTTTGCAAGAAGCGAACTATGGTTTATTATCCATCTCGGAAATTCAAAATATGATCGTTGCTTTAAAAGAATATGTTCCAGTTATCGGTGTTATTCCAGGAATTGTTGGTTCATTTGGTGGTATGAGCATTACTTCTGCTTTACTTTCTTATTTGATTGTTACTAAAAAAGCACGAATTGGTTTAAATGGGCCAGAAGTTATCGAACAAGAAGCTGGTATTGAAGAATTTGATGCAAGTGATAAAGCACTTATTTGGAAAACAATTGGTGCAAAGCAAAGGCTAGCGACTGGATGTGTGGATGAATTAGTTGTGGATGACATTGATACAATAAAGCAAGCCATTGTAAAAGCGATGGCGCCAAAAAAAGAAGGATATCGCAGCGAGCAGATCGATTTTTATCTTTCATTATTAGAAAAAATAGATAGCAGCAAACCTTTAGAAATCGCACAATATAATCAGCTTTACAAAGAAAACACGTCGATTCAACATAAAATCCCGGAAGCGAGCGAAGGGAAAAATGATAATCAGAGTTTAGGAAAAACATGGTTTTCCGCTTTTACAGGGATAAAAAATCCAGTTAGTCCAACAAAAACCGTCTTATATGCAAATAAAAAAATACAAAACAAAGAAATCGCTTTTCTTACCATTATTCCTGATAAAAGAAATCGTTTTTCACGTGCCCAAAAAGGCGAAATGGGTCTTATGGAAGGATTCACATTAGCTAAGACCATTCAACAAATTATTTCTGAGGACCAAGAAAAAGCAAAAAAACGAGCGATTGTTGCCATTGTAGATGTGCCTAGTCAGGCTTATGGCTATAACGAAGAATTAATAGGTATTCATATGTCACTAGCTTCAAGTGTTGAACAGTATGCTAAAGCGCGCCAAAAAGGGCATGCTATCATTACATTAATCGTTGGCAATGCCATTTCAGGTGGATTCTTAGCCCATGGTTTACAATCAAATTATATCCTTGCATTAAACGATTCTGCTGTAAATGTTCAAGCGATGTCAAAAGAAAGTGCGTCACGAATCACACAAAGAACCATACAAGAAATCGAAGCAGCTGCAGAAGAAGTCCCTGCAATTGGCTATGATATCCATAGCTTTTATCAATTAGGAGCTGTTTATCAGCTCATTGATGATTTGGAAATTAACCAAATAAATGCTATTTTAGTAGATACAATCAACCAAGCAGAAAATGGACCAAGAGACTTATCATTTCGCTACCAGTCAAAACTAGCAAAAGAGAATGGAAGAAAGGCGACGATTGAAGTGAGGAAGAAGTTGAAAAAAGAATGGAAATAAGTCCACATGATCTACTTCAAATTCATGTAAAACCTTATGAAAAAGAACTGACAAGCTGGGCATTACAATCGCTAAATAAAGCTCCATGGGTAGTCGTCCGAAGAGATGAAACCACAAATATCCCAGTAGGTATTAGAGGACATAAGCGAAATCAACGTTTAGCTTTTGAAATTTCATTACAAGATGTCATTAAAAAAGTAACGCCTTATCATATTTTTAAACAAAAAATGTGGGAAAGATTACCAGTTGAAAGAAAATCTTTAACAGGAATTAAAGCGCTTAGTCACATCTATCAGCAATATCCAACCTTGCCATTTGGTGTTGGCGGAAGCGTAGGATTCGAATGTGTGACCCATCAAGAAAGCATACAAAAGACGAGTGACTTAGATCTACTTCTTTATTTACCAGAAAAAGTATCACAGGAAAATCTACAACAATGGCAGCTTTTTTTTGAAAAATATCCAGTTCATATCGATGTGCAAATCATAACTTTAGGAGGTGGTTTCTCTTTACAAGAATGGTTGAATAAAACAACACGTACAATTTTAGTAAAAACTAAATCAGGTCCAGTGTTAGTAGAAGATCCATGGAAAATAGAAGGAAAGAGATGATACGTTGATGAATGTAAAAAATAATTTAAAAAAAACGTTAAAAACCTTAACAGGATTGAACGGGGGATCAGGACAAGAGCAACACGTCATCCGTGAAATTTTAACTTTATTAAAATCAAACGCAGATGAGATTGAAGTAGATGTTTTAGGCAATATTATTGCACGAAAAAATGGTTACCAGAATGGGAAAAAAATGCTGGTCATGTCACATATGGATGAAGTAGGGCTCGTTGTTAAAAATATTTTAGACAGTGGCTTTATTCTTTTCGATAAGGTAGGCGGAGTACCAGAACCTTTACTCCAAGGACGAAAAGTATCGGTTGGAAAAGGAGCTATTCCAGGCGTCATTGGTTCTAAACCAGGCCATTTACAAACGAGCGAAGAATTGAAAAAAGTAAAAACTGTAGAAGAATGCTATATTGATGTGGGTGCTTTTTCGAAACAAGAAGTGCTTGATATGGGAATTGATATTGGAGATCAAATTATTTGGCAAAGCGATTTTATGGAATTTAAAAATCCGGATTTAATTTCAACTAAATCAATCGATGACCGAGTGGGCTGCACAGTTTTACTGGAGCTATTTAAGAATTTAAAAAGAGAAGATTTTACAGGACAATTCATTGGTATTTTTAGTGTCCGAGAAGAGGTTGGCTTATACGGTGCCTTGTCTGTTCAAGAAAAGTGTCAAGCTGATCTGGCCATTGTGCTAGATACGATACCAGCAGGAGATACACCAGATGTAGACAGTGTGAAAGAACTTCCCGTAGCTCTCGGGAAAGGGCCAGTACTTTCAATAACAGACGGCGTTCAGGGTCAATTTTTCTCTAACTTCCATCCAGCGATTAAAAAATTAGTTACAGATCTTGCACAAACAAAAAACATAGCCCTTCAAAAAGCAGTTATTCTAAGTGGAGGGTATACAACAGATAATTCACGCTTAGCTTATGTCAATAACCAAATGGCAACAGCAACGATCGCCATCCCTAGACGATATTCTCACTCACCCATTGAAACCGCACATATGGATGATATCGTAAATACTTATTTGTTACTTCATAGTATCGCTAAAAATAAAGATCAAATCGAATTTGATTTCTTAAATGAATAAAAAAGAACAAGTCTTTAACATCATGTGATTCAGCTATCTTTTTTTAGAAAATACGATTTAAAAAATGAGCGCAGACTCTACATTTCGAATACGATAAATCAAGCGAAAGCAGGGGGATTAACAGCAGCCGGGTGAGAACCGGAAGACTGATAATCCCCTTAAATGTGAGCGCTTGTCGCCGATTTATTTTGTTTATGTTAGCGTTCTTTTTTATTTATCAACGTGATAGGTTTCCTGTAAATATTCATCATAGGAAATCGCTTTATTGTAAAAAGCATCTTGATCGAGATTAATCACACGCGTTGCTAAACTTTGAAGCAATTGATGGTCATGTGATGCGATAATAATAGCACCTTTAAAACCAAGCAATCCATTATTTAATGCAGTGATCGATTCTAAGTCAAGATGGTTTGTTGGTTCATCAAGAAGAAGAACATTTGCACCGCTAAGCATCATTTTTGAAAGCATGCAACGCACTTTTTCACCACCGGACAAAACACGCACTTTTTTTAGAACTTCGTCGCCACTAAAAAGCATCCGACCTAAGAAGCCACGCAAGAAAGCCTCACTGTCTTCAGTTGGTGAAAATTGACGTAACCACTGAACAAGATTAAGCTCATTTTCTTCAAAAAAAGCGGAGTTATCTTTTGGAAAATAACTGGTTGAAGTTGTGATACCAAAGCGAAAAGTACCAGAATCAGGTTCCATTTCACCAGCTAAAATTTGTAATAGCGTTGTTTTCGCTACTTCATTATTACCAGCTAGTGCGACCTTATCATCTCGGTTAATTGTAAAGGATACGTTATCGAGAACTTTCACGCCATCAATTGTTTTGGTTAAATTTTCAACCGTTAATAGATCATTTCCGATTTCGCGATCGGGTTTAAATTGAATGAAAGGATATTTTCGGCTTGATGGCGCAATATCTTCAAGGGTAATTTTATCAAGCATTTTTTTCCGACTGGTTGCTTGTTTTGATTTTGAAGCATTGGCGCTGAAACGAGCAATGAAATCTTGGAGTTCTTTTATTTTCTCTTCTTTTTTCTTATTGCGATCGGACATCATGGTTTGAGCAAGTTGACTTGATTCATACCAAAAATCATAATTACCAACATAAAGTTTAATTTTACTGAAATCAAGATCAGCAATATGTGTACAAATTTTATTTAAAAAATGACGATCATGTGAAACAACAATTACCGTATTTTCAAAGTTGATTAGAAATTCTTCTAGCCAATGAATTGCACGGATATCAAGGTGGTTGGTCGGTTCATCAAGTAACAGGATATCTGGCTTACCAAATAAGGCTTGAGCAAGTAAGACTTTCACTTTCTCGCTTCCGCTTAAGTCTTTCATCAGTTTAGAATGGAGTTCGGATTCAATTCCTAAACCATTTAATAAAACAGCAGCGTCTGCTTCTGCTTCCCAACCATTTAACTCCGCAAACTCACCTTCTAGTTCAGCAGCACGAATCCCGTCTGCATCATTAAAGTCTTCTTTCATATAAATATCATTTTTTTCTTTCATGATTTTATAAAGTTGTTCATGACCCATAATGATAGTATCTAAAACGACTTCATCATCATATTGGAAGTGGTCTTGTTTCAAAACGGCTAGGCGTTCTCCAGGTGTAATGTGAACATTGCCGCTCTGTGAATCAAGTTCACCAGAAAGAATTTTTAAGAAAGTGGATTTTCCTGCACCATTTGCTCCGATTAGGCCATAACAATTTCCAGGAGTGAACTTAATCGATACATCTTCAAAAAGCTTTTTATCAGCAAAACGCAGACTAACGTTATTTACAGTTAACATGTTTTTCCTCCAATGCTTGCTTTTTATCTAAAAGCACAATTACTTTCATTTTAACATGTTCGTTTTATTAAAGAAAGTTTCTCTTAAAACTTTTATAATTGGAAAAGGCATGCTATAATATATTCGACAAATGAATATGTTACCACAGGGGGAGCTTTAAGCTGAGATTGAGTCTTTCACTAGATTTCTAACCCTTTGAACCTGTTCGTTAATACGAGCGTAGGGATTGTGGCAGGTAGCATTTTCCAAGTGAAACTGCTTTCTTCTGGGGTACGCTTTTGTCCATTTATAGAAGAGAGGAGTTTATTTTTTTATGAGAAATTTACGATTACTTATTTTGCTTGAATGCGCTATTTTTGCAGCAATCGCGATGGTTCTTAGCTTTATCCCGCTTGATATTGGTTCGAGTTTTGCGATATCGCTTGGGATGATTCCAATTTATATTTTGGCGATGAGAAGAGGTTTTTGGGCCGCTTGCTTTGCTGGACTGCTTTGGGGATTGTTACATTTCTTAACGGGAAAAGCTTATATTTTAACACTGTCTCAGGCAGGACTTGAATACATTGTTGCTTTTGTTTTTGTTGCTTTTTCTGGTGTATTTGCTGCTAATATTCGTTTACTAATTTCACAAAGTAAGATTAAACAAGCCATTGGTAAAGCCTGGGTTGCCATGCTTTTAGGTGGCATTGCCCGTTATTTTTGGCATTATGTAGCGGGTGTTATTTTCTGGGGTGCCTATGCTTTTAAAGGATGGAGCGCTCAGTTATTTTCGCTTGTTATGAATGGGGCTAGTTGTTTAGCGACAATTATCGTTTGTGGAGTAGTTGTTTCGATTATGATAAAAGTCGCCCCCCGCTTATTTTTACCTAAATGACTCTGCTTTTACGCAGAGTTTTTTTGTGAGGTTTTATTTGAAAAAAGTAGGGAAAAATAAAAAGGTTATCTGGGAAAGTTGTATTTTCAACTAGATAAAGAAAAACGGAGGTGTAGCATGTGTTAAGGTTTGAACACGTATCTAAAATATATAAAGGTGGTAAAAAAGCGGTTAACAACCTTAATTTAAATATTAAGGAAGGGGAATTTATTTGTTTTATTGGCCCCAGTGGTTGCGGAAAAACAACGACGATGAAAATGATCAATCGCCTCATTGAACCAACTGAAGGGCAAATTTTTATTAATGATAAGGATATTATGCAAGAAGATGCGGTCAAACTTCGCCGTTCGATCGGCTACGTCATTCAACAAATTGGTTTGATGCCGCATATGACTATCCGTGATAATATTGTTCTTGTCCCTAGACTATTAAAATGGAAAGAAGAACGTAAAACAAAACGGGCAAAAGAACTGATTAAGTTGGTTGATTTACCTGAAGAATACTTAGATCGTTATCCATATGAGTTAAGCGGAGGACAGCAACAAAGAATTGGTGTTTTACGCGCACTCGCTGCAGAACAAAATTTGATCCTAATGGATGAGCCATTTGGCGCGCTTGATCCAATTACGCGTGATACTTTGCAAGAAGAATTTAAAAATTTACAACAAGAACTTGGGAAAACGATTATTTTTGTTACACATGATATGGATGAGGCGCTTAAGCTTGCAGATCGAATTGTTATTATGCAGGAAGGAGAAGTCGTCCAATTTGATACGCCAGATGAGATTTTAAGAAGTCCAGCTAATACTTTTGTTGAAAATTTCATCGGCAAAGATCGACTTATCCAAGCGCAGCCAGATGTAACACAAGTAGGACAAATTATGAATACCAATCCAGTCTCCATTACAGCAGATAAATCATTACAAATTGCGATTCAAACAATGAAAGAACGACGCGTAGATACACTTCTTGTTGTTGATGAAAATCAAGTACTTAAAGGCTTCATTGACGTGGAGCAAATTAATCTAAACAGAAAAACAGCTAAATCTGTTATCGATATCTTAGAAAAGAATGTGTTTTACGTTAATCAAAATACTTTGCTTCGTGATACAGTGCAAAGAATATTAAAACGAGGTTATAAATATGTACCTGTCGTAGATGATAATAAACGTCTTGTTGGGATTGTAACGCGTGCTAGCTTAGTTGATATGGTATATGATTCAATATGGGGCGAGGACGAAGAAGAGAAGACAACTGTGCCATCCGGACAGGGGGAAGACTAAATGCAGACATTCATTAATTTCTTTCAAGAAAATGGACACAATCTCTTCGTTCAAACTTGGCAACACCTTTATATCTCGCTTGCATCGGTGCTTTTAGGTATCGTCATCGCTGTTCCTTTGGGAATCCTCCTCACGCGTTCGCCTAAAGTTGCTAATTTTGTTATCGGAATTGTTAGCGTTTTACAAACCGTTCCGTCGCTTGCTATTTTAGCATTTATTATTCCAATTCTTGGAGTCGGGACACTTCCAGCGATTATTGCGTTATTTATTTACGCACTCTTACCAATTCTAAGAAATACGTTTATTGGCGTTAAATCTGTGGATAAAAATTTGATCGAATCAGGTCGCGGCATGGGGATGACAAATTTCCAGCTTATTATTTACGTAGAAATTCCAAATTCGATTTCTGTGATCATGGCTGGAATTCGCTTATCGGCAGTTTATATTATCGCTTGGGCAACACTTGCTTCTTACATTGGTGCAGGCGGACTTGGTGATTTTATTTTTAATGGTTTAAATTTATATCGTCCAGATTTGATTCTTGGAGGAGCCATTCCTGTTACTATTTTAGCGCTTATTGTTGAATTTGCACTTGGTAAACTCGAATTTCATTTAACACCAAAAGCGATTCGTGAATCAAGAAGTGATGGGTGAGGAGGAAAACAAAATGAAGAAGAAACTGATTTTATGTGTAAGCTTGTTGTTATCCTTCACCGTTATTTTGGCTGGATGTGCACTTCCTGGACTTGGAGGTGCTGGAAAGGATACGATTCGTATTGGCTCAATGACGACCACTGAATCCCAAATTGTTTCAAATATTGTCAAGGAACTAATTGAGCATGATACAGGTTTAAATGTTGAGCTTGTTAATAACCTAGGTTCATCCGTTGTACAGCACCAAGCAATGGTTAATGGAGATGTTGATATTACCGCCACCCGCTATACAGGAACAGATCTTGTTGGTCCATTAAAAGAGGCACCCATCAAAGATCCTAAAAAAGCCCTTTTAGCTGTTCAAAAAGGCTTTCAAGAGAAATTTCATCAAACATGGTTTAATTCCTATGGATTCGCGAATAGCTATGCTTTTATGGTACGCGAGGATACCGCAAAAGAATATCATTTAAAACAAATAAGTGATATGCACTCTGTACAAAATCAATTAGTGGCAGGCGTTGACAATTCTTGGATGGAAAGACAAGGCGATGGCTATAAAGCATTTTCCAGCGATTATCATATCGACTTTAAAAAAATTTTTCCAATGCAAATCGGTTTGATTTACACCGCTTTAAAAGAAAAACAAATGGATGTTGCCTTAGGGTACTCAACAGATGGACGGATTCCAACATATCATTTACGCGTATTAAAAGATGATAAGAAATTTTTCCCTCCATACGACGCTTCACCGGTTGCAACAGATCAAATTTTGAAAAAACATCCTGCAATCAAAGAATCATTAAATAAGTTAGCAGGGACGATTTCAACAGAAGAAATGCAGCGTCTTAATTACCAAGCCGATGGGAAATTAAAAGAACCTGCAGTGGTTGCTAAAGAATTTCTACAAAAACATAACTACTTTGAGAAAAAGAAATAAAGGAAGGGGCCCTAGAGCATGGAGACATTAAAACAGTTAATCAATTATTATGATACAAATGGCAGTTATGTACTGATCGAATTCTGGCGCCACTTTCTGATGAGTATTTATGGTGTCCTTTTTGCGAGCATTGTGGCGATTCCAGTAGGTATTTACATTGCAAGAAATAAACGTTTAGCTGGTTGGGTGATTCAAATAGCGAATATCATCCAAACAATCCCTGCTTTAGCAATGCTTGCTGTGTTGATGTTAATCATGGGCTTAGGTACAAATACCGTTATTATCGCACTGTTCTTGTACTCTTTACTGCCCATTTTAAAAAACACATATACTGGGATTAAAAATGTGGATGGGGCATTGCTTGAGTCTGGACGAGCCATGGGGATGACGAAATGGCAGGTGCTTAGGTTAGTTGAATTGCCACTTGCTTTATCTGTTATTATGGCTGGTATCAGAAATGCCCTTGTTATTGCTATTGGTGTTGCTGCCATTGGGACATTTATCGGCGCTGGTGGGCTTGGGGATATTATTGTTCGTGGTACAAATGCGACCAATGGAACGGCTATTATTTTAGCAGGAGCCATTCCAACAGCAATCATGGCCATTCTAGCTGATATTCTACTCGGTTTTGTTGAGCGTTTACTAAGTCCTATTAAAAATAAGAAAAAATCGTTTACACAAGCTTTATGATTTTTAATAAACATTAAAAATAACTCATCTCTTTCCCTCGAAATTTTCACTTCAATCCTTTATAATAAAGATATATAAGAATAAAGGTGTGATGAAAATGACGAATAAATTTGCAAAACAGCAGAAAAAGTTATTAGAGCAAGAGCATCGTTTGCCGTATACATTGAGTGATGAAAATCAACGTTATTCAATTACCATTTATCGAATGCTTGGCAAAATTTCTGGAATCGTTATTTTTAATCAAGAGGGGAACGTAGCAACATCGGATGAAGCTAAACGAATTGCGCATCAACTACAGAAATATACATTCTACTTTGATTATTTAAGTAAACGAGCGCATTCTGTTAAAGAACGAGATAGTGTTGTAGCTAAAAAGATTGAGCAATCCCAGTTCATCTTAAATGAACAACACCTATTCGGCCAAAAGATGCAAGTGGTGGTAAACGAGCTTGCTTTAGGACTTGAAGTCTACAAGCAAGAGCAACATAAGCTTGATATCTACCAAGATGATATTTCATTATTAAACGAAAAAATCAAAGAACAAAAAGAAATCCTCTCAGAAGACTGGAAAACAGCAGAAAATCTTTCTATTGAGTATAAAACAACAGCTTATGCACAAAGTATTGCTTTAGAACAAACACGTAAAAATCGGCATCAATTGATAAAATGGTATCACGAAAATCAAAAACAGCTTCCAAATCGTGAACGTAAAGATCTTGGAAAACTAGTATCTCTTTTAAGTGATATGAGCGCAGGACTTGTTTTCGATCAAATTATTTCACTGATTCCTTTACTTGAAAAAGGCTTAATGCTAGATAAAGAGCAAATACTAACAAAGCGTATTTTTGAATTTAATAAAGAATATGCAGCACGTTGCCATTTCTTTAAACCAAATACAAATAAAATAAGCCATTTAATCCGAAATTGAACCTTGAAACTAAGACCTTTTTCTTAGTTCAAGGTTTTTTATTTATGATAATTTAATGTCATTGGATCCTAATTGATTTGTTGGGAAGCAAATTCATGGTACAATGAGCTCAATCATGCACAGAAAGGGAGTTTTTCAGATGAAACGCTTAACAAAATATGTATCCTTTTTAATGGCCATTGTTTTTTTATTCATTACTTTTACAGCTTGTGAAAATAAAAGTAACAAGGGAAATGGAAGCAGTAAAGAAGCAAACTTTCTTGAGACAAGCGAACTTTTGACATTAAATACAACGGCTGATGAAGACTTTGCTAGTTTTACAGCTCAAAATCAAGTATTTGAAGGATTATATGGATTAAATGAAAAAGATGAGTTTGTACCAGCTGTCGCAAAGGCAATGCCAGTCATTTCTGAGGACCAAAAAACGTATACCATTCATTTGCGCTCTAATGCAAAATGGTCAGATGGTTCAAAACTTACAGCAGCTGATTTTGTTTATGCGTGGAGAAGAGCAGTCGATCCAAAAACAGCAACTGGATATGCATCGCTTTTCAAAGACACAGTCAAAAATGCCACAGAAATCAATGCTGGAAAACTCCCTGCAACACAATTGGGTGTAAAGGCAGTAGATGAAGAAACACTTAAAATAGAACTTAAAAAGCCTGTTCCTTATTTCCTTTCACTGCTTTCTTTTGAAACATTTTTTCCACAAAAAGAAGCTTTTCTCAAAAAACAAGGAGATAAATATGGAACAACAGCTAGTCATACATTGTACAATGGTCCTTTTATCATGAAAGAATGGCAGGGAAATACTGCTAAATCATGGGTTTATGCAAAAAACAAAAATTATTGGGATAAAGATAACGTAAAAATAGATATGATTCATGTGAATGTGTCCAAAGATATTAATGCTGGGATTAATTTATTTGAAACAAAAGAAGCTGATCTTGCTCCTTTATCAGGAGAATATGCAAAACGCTATAAAAACCGCACTGATTTTAAAACAGAGAAAGATTCGATGATCACTTATTTACGACTCAACCAAAAACGTGATGGCGAAAAGACACCACTTGCAAATAATGCTTTACGTCATGCAATAAACTTAGCGATTGATAAAGATCAGTTAACAAAAGAAATCCTTGGTGATGGCTCTTTTGCTGCCAATGGTTGGATTCCAAAAGATTTCACACAAAACCCCGAAACAGGTGCTGATTTCAGGAAAGATAGCGGGTCCCATTTAGTTTATAACAAAAGCAAGGCCAAAGAATACTTCCAGCAAGCCAAAAAAGAATTAAATATGAAGCAAATATCACTTGAACTTCTTGGCGATGATCAGGAAGTAACGAAAACACTATTTACTTATTTAAAAGATAAGTGGGAAGCAAACCTTCCTGGCTTAACTGTCAACATCAAAACGATGCCTGCAAAAGCGGCGATGCAGCTTACGCTTGATGGCCATTACGATATGTCACTTAGTTCATGGCTTCCAGATTTTAAAGATCCGTGGACGTATAGCAGCTTATTTTTATCGGATTATTATAACAACAGCATGAGCTATAGTAGCCCTAAATATGATCAGCTTGTGAAATCAACCGATACTGAACTTGCAACAAAGAAACAGGAGCGCTATCAAGCATTTATTGCGTCTGAAAAAGTTTTACTTGATGAAGATGCGGCAATTGTGCCTCTTTATCAGCATCAAACAGCTGTTTTACAAAATCCTAAGTTAACAGGAGTTAGAAAGCATTCATTTGGCTCTCCTTATAGTTTTAAATATGTAAGATTAAAATAAAAATCTTTGATAGACACAAAATAAATCGGCGACAAGCGCTTGCAGTTCGCATTAAAAAAGTTTGCCAGGCTTTCGGTTTCTGGCAAACTTCTTTAGTACAAACGCTTTCGTTCGATTTGTCGTGTTCAAAATGTAAAATCCAAGCTCTATTTTTCAAGAAAATAGAGCTTGGATTGCATGATATCCTAGATTTTTTTATTTATTTTAATAAATGATGCGTTTTTAGAAATTGTTTAGCCACTTCATTTGCTGATTTATTTTCAACGTTCACTTCATAATTCATCTTGCGCATTTCAGCATCAGTTATTTTTCCGGCTAATTTATTTAGTGGTTTTTTTAATTCAGGGTATTTTTTTAATGTTTTAGTGAGCATTAACGGAGCGCCCTGGTAAGGTGGGAAGAGCTTTTTGTCATCGGTTAATACTTTAAGATGATACTGTTCTAACTCACTATCCGTTGAGTAGGCATCTAAAAGATCGATGTCGCCTTCTTTAACGGCTGTATAACGCAATTTAGGCTCCATTGTTTTTAAATTAGCAAATTGAATGCCATATTTATCTTGAATCCCTTTGTAACCATCATTACGATCTTTGAATTCAAGTGTAAAGCCCGCTTTTACTTGATCTTCAACAGGAGCTAGGTCACTAATTTTTTCCAGATGATGTTGTTTAGCAAATTGACTAGAAACAGCTAGCGTATAAGTATTGTTATATTTCATCGGCTCAAGATAGCTCATTGCGAATTTTTTATTTAAGCCTTCTTTTGCTTGTTGATAAACTGCTTTAGCGTTATGCGTTTTAACTTTCTCTTTAAGGAAAGTCTCAAGCACCGTACCCGTGAACTCAGGATAAATATCAATATTTCCAGATTGCACAGCATTGAATAAAAAACTTGTTTTCCCCATATTGGGTTTTAAATTAACTTTTAAATCAGTTTCGTCTTCAATGACAAGTTTGTACATATTAATTAAGATTTCAGGTTCAGATCCAAGTTTTCCTGCAATTGTAATTTCTTTTTTGTTTGTCGTTAGATGAGGAACAATGACAATGGCTGCTGTAAGTAGAATGCCAATTGAAATTGTAATTAAAGTGCTTTTAAAGGAGGCTTTTTCCAAGAAGCGTAAAATGAAATCAAATAAAATCGCAAGTAACGCAGCTGGAATGGCACCAAGTAAAATCAAGCTATTGTTATTCCGATCAATTCCAAGTAAAATCAAATCCCCAAGCCCACCAGCACCAATTAAAGCGGCCAGAGTTGCTGTCCCAATGATAAGAACCATCGCTGTTCGAATTCCAGCCATAATCACAGGCATAGCAAGAGGTAGTTGTACTTTGTAAAGTCTGCGCCATCTGTTCATCCCCATTGCATGAGCGGCTTCCATGAGGGCAGGGTCTACTTCTTTAATGCCAGTATATGTATTTCGTAAAATTGGCAAGAGCGCGTAAATAACAAGTGCTACGATTGCAGGAAGAGTTCCAATTCCGACAATCGGTATAAGTAAGCCAAGTAATGCGAGTGAGGGTATCGTTTGAAAAATAGCTGCAATTTGAATAATGGGTTCGGATAAGCGCTTATGTCTTGTTAAAAAAATTCCAAGCGGTAAAGCGATTAAAACAGCAATAAATAATGAAATAAATGAAATCTGCATATGCTCAATAAGCGCTGTTAACAAGCTATCTTTACGTTCGATAAATGTTTGAAAAAGCGTATTCATTGCTTGTGACCTCCTGCTAGTTCTTCAGCCATAAATTTCATAACATGCTGTGCAGAAATGGCGCCAACC
Source organism: Listeria sp. PSOL-1 (assembly GCF_902806445.1). Classification (NCBI taxonomy): domain Bacteria; kingdom Bacillati; phylum Bacillota; class Bacilli; order Caryophanales; family Listeriaceae; genus Listeria; species Listeria sp. PSOL-1. The sequence goes on from NZ_LR760298.1 coordinate 825,758, forward strand.
ATTTGTTTTTTCTCATCCATAACAGGAATAATATGCTCATTTGCTAAGCGTTTTACTAATGTTTCAACGGTTTCGTCTAATGAAATGGTCGCTTCGCCATCGTTTTTTTTGTAAGGTAAGAAGAAGTCGCGTTCAACTAAGTCTCGTACAAACACATCATTTGGCGTAAGCTGTGGGGTTACGATATTACCTGATTCTAAAAAATCACGTACAAAGTCAGTTTCAGGATTTTTTAAGATATTTTCTGGCGTGTCACATTGCACAATTTCTCCGTCCTGCATTAAACAAATCCGATCACCAAGCGCAATCGCTTCTTGCATATCATGCGTTACAAAGACAATTGTTTTTTTTATTTTCTTCTGTAAATTGGAAATATCTTGTTGTAATTTTTGCCGTGAAAGGGGATCAAGCGCACTAAATGGTTCATCCATCAAAATAATACTTGGATTAGCAGCAAGCGCTCGAACGACGCCAACGCGCTGTTGTTCACCACCGGACAATTCTTCTGGCTTCCGAGTTCGGTAGCTAGCAGGATCAAGTCCAACCATTTCAAGTAATTCGGTGGTTCTGTTATAAATTTCTTCTTTTGACCATTTTTTCATTTCTGGAACGATAGCAATATTTTCTTCAATCGTCATATGCGGAAAAAGAGCAATTTGTTGTAGAACATAACCGATATTATAGCGCAATTCATGAATGTCATAATCACTGATTGGTCTTTCTTTAATATAGATCGTTCCATCTGTGAGGGAGATAAGCCGATTGATCATTTTAAGCGTCGTTGTTTTTCCGCAACCACTTGGGCCGATAAATACAAAAAATTCTCCATCTTTAATATCAAGATTGATATGATCAACAGCTATTTTATCTTCTATATATTCCTTTGTAACGTTTTCAAAGCGAATCATAAGTTCCTCCTTTTTATGCCAGAAAGCGAATATCTGTTCCATACCCGAATTTACCAGTTTTTAACCATAAATACAAATATTTAACTTCGCTTTATCTTTATAATCATGTTAAAATGAAAAAAGGAGACACATATTGATGAGAGGTTTTGAAAGAGTAATGATGATACTTAATGATTTAAAAAGAATAAATGCGAAACTTTTGATACAAGAAAATGAACCATTAGCTCATTACACATATACAAAAACGGGCGGTAATGCTGATTACTTCATCAGACCAAAAACAAGTGAAGAAGCGGCACAAGTTGTAAAGTACTGCCATGATAATCATGTGCCACTCACTGTTCTTGGAAACGGCTCGAATTTAATTATAAAAGATGGTGGCATTCGTGGCGTTGTTCTCCATCTTGATTTACTAGATCATATTAAACGTGAAAATACTACGATTATTGCTGGAAGTGGGGCAAAGCTAATTCAAGTTTCTAAAGCAGCACTTGATTTTCAGTTAAGCGGGCTAGAGTTTGCGTGTGGCATTCCAGGATCAGTAGGGGGCGCATTATATATGAACGCTGGTGCTTATGGTGGTGAGATTAGTGATGTATTAGAAGAGGCTACCGTCCTCACCATGTCTGGTGAGTTGCTTCAGCTTAATCGTAAACAACTAAAAGCGCAATACCGACATAGTACAATTGCTGAAAAAAACTATATCGTCTTAGAAGGAAAATTTGCTCTTACGCTTAAAGAACATGTAATCATTGAAGCGAAAATGGCAGAGTTAACAGAAGCGCGCGAATCGAAACAACCACTTGAATATCCTTCTTGCGGAAGTGTCTTTAAACGACCACCAGGCTTTTTTGCTGGTAAATTAATTCAAGACTCAAAACTTCAAGGAGAGTCGATCGGTGGGGCACAAGTATCCATGAAGCATGCTGGATTTATCGTCAATACAGGGGATGCAACGGCGACTGACTATTTGCGACTAATTCAACACGTGCAACAGATTGTTTTCGATAAATTTGGTGTGTTACTTGAAACCGAAGTAAAAATCATCGGAGAAGATGCTAAAGAGAGGACGAAGAATTTTGATAAATGAATTAACAGAGCTATTTAAAAAACGTGGCGTAAGAAGGATATTTGTTTTTATTTTACTTGCTTTTGTTCTTTATTTACTGCGTAGCATGATGAATATTATTTTACTAACTTTTATTTTTTCATTTTTAATTACTCGTTTAGAGAATTTTATTTTAAAAAGGGTATCGATTTATCGACCAATTATCGTCCTTGTTTTATATGTGCTTATTGCAACTGGGCTAACGTTTGTCGTTGTTACGTATTCGCCTGTTTTAGCTGACCAGCTTAGCCAGTTGTTTAAATTTGTTAATACTTTTTTTACAACAAATACGAATAACGACTTCGTGAATTATCTTATCAAAACAGCGAATGAAATTGACTTTATGAAATATACTGAACAAGGTGTACAAGTGGCCATTACCTACTTAAAGAATCTTGGTGCAGTAGCTATGAATGTTTTTATCGCGCTTATTTTAAGTTTATTTTTCTCACTTGGAAGAACGCATTTAATTCGTTTTACAGAACAATTTGCTACAAGTAAAATTGATTTTATTTATGAAGAAATGAAATATTTTGGTAGTAAATTTACTGCGACATTTGGTAAAGTGATTGAAGCACAGTTTCTGATTGCGATTGTAAATTGTGTGCTGACAACAATTGCATTATGGATCCTTGGTTTCCCGCAGCTAGTCACACTTTCGATTATGGTCTTTTTACTTGGCTTGATCCCTGTTGCTGGAGTAATTATTTCAATGATTCCACTTGTTATCATCGCCTACACCATTGGAGACATCCAATATGTTATTTATATTCTTATTGTTGTTGTTGTGATTCATGCGCTTGAATCCTATATTTTAAACCCAAAGTTGATGTCAGCAAAAACGGATTTACCGGTGTTTTACACATTTATTATTTTAATATTTGGTGAGCACTTGTTTGGCGTTTGGGGTCTGATTATTGGGATTCCTGTTGTGATGTTTTTCTTAGATATTCTTGGTGTCACAGATCGTGCTGAACATTTACTTGAAAAAACCCCTAAAGTGAAAAAATAAGTGGTTGATGCCTCTAGCAAATGTGCTAGAGGTTTTTATTTTGATAATTACTTTGACAGATAGAGTAATTGATGTTAAACTCTACCAGGTAGAGTAATTTTTTGTTTTAGGAGGGGATCATGATAAGAAGTGATATCTTGCGAGGCCATGTGGATTCGATTATTTTACGTATTTTACTAGATCATGATTCTTATGGATATGAAATTTCAAAAGAGATTAGTGAACGGACAAACGAGCGATTTCAAATCAAAGAAGCAACATTATACGCTGTTTTTCAGCGCTTGGAAAAGAAGAACTTTATCAAAAGTTACTATGGGGATCGAAGTCATGGTGGAAAAAGAAAGTATTACACAATAACGGCGCAAGGAAAAATGTATCTAGATGATATGACCCAAGAATGGCAAGAAATTAAAGAAATTATGGCTGTGTTTTTGGAGGAGAGAGAAAATTGGAAATAATATATGAATTTGTTGATAAACTTTTTAAAGATGTACCTGATAGTCATCATGCTAAGCAAATGAAAGAAGAGATATTACTTGATATGGAAGAGAAAGCACATGACTTAATGAACGAAGGGAAGTCAAAAGAAGATGCAATCAATAAAGTATTGGTCGATTTTGGCGATTTTGATGAGGTTAAGGAAGCGCTTAAAATTGGAGACAGTAAAAAATTGGCTTTTGCAAAACTAAATTTAGATTTTTCAATTTGGGGAAGTGGGCTATTTATTCTGTTATTTGTTTTTATTAATTTTTACTATACACCAAAAACAATTTGGTTTATTTATCCCACCTTTACCATTTTATGGTGGCCACTCGCCATGTTTTATTACTGGCATCGTAAAAAAGAGGAGGTAAAATAGATGGATAAAAGTATACGTAGCTTTTTATTTTTTAGCTGCTGCTTGGTCATTGCTTTTCTTGTTGCATTGAATTTGCTTGTTTTTGATAAGGGACATTGGTCTATTTATTTATCTATTTTACTTTTATCACCCGCTTATTTCTTTTTATTTGGGAAAAAATATTTTAAAAGCCATGCTGTTTTTTCTAGTTTATTCGTTTTGACCGCACTTACCTTAGTCAATTATTTTGAATCACCAATATACGCCTGGGTGGTATTTGCGATTCCTGCAGTATGTGCATGGCCGGCGGTTATTATTGGCGGAAAGAAGAGCGGGGAGTCTGGCTATGCTTTTCTTATAAGTACAATGCTTGCCCTTAGTTATATTGGTTTAAATTTGTCTTTTGAAACTCGATTTCCATTTAGTATTTTTACCACTTTTGTCATCTATTGGTGGCCACTTGCCGTTACTTTTGCAAGGTTTTTGCGAATATTCTCTGTTGTGGGTACAATTTGGACGACTCTTTTTTTTATGGTTACAAATCTAGTCACAACTGATACAATCTGGTGGATTTATCCTGTTTTTGCCTTATTATTTTGGCCGCTTTCGTTGTTTTTTGCACGTTATCTTTTTGCATATTCGATTTTAGCCACTTTGCTTCTTAGTATTTTCTTTATTACGGTGAATGTGATTACAACCCCTCATGTGATTTGGGCCATTTATCCAATTTTTGGCATCCTATTTTGGCCGCTTGCTATGTATTTTTTTGTTTATCGGAGGAGGGGGGTTAGAAGGCTTTTTTCTTGATTTATTGTAATTTATAGTTTTAAAAACGGTAAGGGGTAAGTAATCTCCCTTACTGTTTTTTATATTCTTATTTTTTAATGAAAACAATTTCATGAATCAAATATTTAAAGACAATCATTATTTTATGGAAATTATCATAAAATTTTCATATTATGTACTATTTTTACTTAACTATTATAAGCTTTATACACGATCATTTATTATAATGAAGATAGTGCCAAAACGTGTGAAATAAAACGATTTTTTAGTATTATATTCTATAAACTATTATTTTGACCGCTCACTGGGTGTTTTTTTAGATTAAAATAAAAAACAGCAAGGGAAAATAGTATTTCTTCTTTTGCTGTTTTTATATTATATCCTATTTTTATTGATCTCTTTATTTTTCATTGACAGTAAATTTTATTTTACAAGGATATCTATATTTTTTATATTCTACAAATTTTAAAATTAAATGTCAAATTTATTGTCTTTTATCGAAAAATTCTTGTTATGATTTATGAAATGTGTTATCCTAACAATCATAACAATTAGATAATTTCCACTACATAAAAAACGATTGGTTCTTTCTCAAGGAATTATTGCCTAAATACAAGCGAAAGGAATGATTAATATAGCGGTCAATATTCAAGAACAACCAAAAGAATTATTATTGTCAAAAATTAAAGCACGAGAAGCTAAGGTAGGTGTTATTGGTCTTGGTTATGTAGGTTTACCACTTGCGATGGAGCTTGTTTTTGCCGGATATACAGTCGTTGGAATTGATATTGATTTAACTAAGGTAGAAAGTTTAAATCAAGGAAAATCACATATTTTAGATGTGCCAGAAGAGCATATTGAAAAAGCAATTCAAAGAGGTCAGTTTCAAGCAACTGATGATTTTTCAATGATAGGTGAATTGGATACGGTGAGTGTATGTGTGCCAACGCCACTCAATGAAAACCAAGAACCAGATATAAGTTTTATTACCTTTACAGCAGAAAAAATCCTTGCTCATATGAAGAACCCACTATTAATTTTACTTGAAAGTACAACCTATCCAGGAACGACACGTGAACTGTTTGCTGATAAATTTGAATATTCCGGAAAAAGGGTAGATGAAGATTATTTTTTATGTTTTTCACCAGAAAGAGTAGATCCAGGAAATGAGAAATTCCAAACAAAAAGTATTCCAAAAGTTATCGGTGGATTGACTCCAGGAAGTTCTGAATTAGCAGAATCATTGTACAGTAAAGTGCTTGATGAAGTTGTACTTGTAAGTTCACCAGAGACAGCGGAAATGAGTAAATTACTTGAAAATACATTCCGAAGTGTAAATATTGCATTTGTGAATGAAATGGCATTGATGTGTGAGCGAATGGGACTTGATATTTGGGAAGCAATTGATGCAGCAGCGACAAAGCCTTTTGGATTTATGCCATTTTATCCAGGTCCTGGTGTTGGTGGACACTGTATTCCTTTAGATCCAATGTACCTTCATTGGAAAGGAAAACAAAATAAGTTTTTTAATAAATTTATTGAAACAGCACAAGAAATTAATATGAATATGCCATATCATGTAGTGAATAAAATTCAAGATGCACTGAATACACAGGGGAAATCGCTGAAAGATTCACAGGTACTTTTAGTTGGAGCCGCTTATAAAGCTGATATTAATGATGTTCGTGAATCGCCATCCTTAGATATATATGAAATTTTAAAAAAACAAGAGGCCGTTGTTTCAGTATTAGATCCCTTCGTTGCGAATTTTCGTGACCAAAACGGAAAGCTTGTCCATGTCGCAAAAAGTGATATGTGTCAATTCAGTCAATATGACTGTGTGGTCCTTTTAACGAAACACAGTACGATCAACTATGATGAATTAATGAAAGAAAGTAAGATCATTGTTGATATGTGTCATGTTTATAAAGAGCAAAAGATAGATAAAGTTCATAGAATTGGTGGAGGGTGTTAATGGAAAAAGAGAACAAAAAGGGAACACACATATTTTTGTCGCTATTTACTTTTGTGTTATGTGCTTTATTAATCGGTATGATAGGATTCTGGAGAACAGGTGCTGTTTCAACAGCTTTCAGTATTTATGGATGGGGAATGATCATTTACCTTGTCATTAAAACTGGTTTATCAATGTTATATAAAGTAGATAAAAGTACGCCACCTGATTTAAAAGTTACGGTTGTGATCCCTTTGTATAATGAATCGAAAGAGGCCCTTTTTAAGCTTTTAGTTGGGCTTGAAAAGCAGACCTATCCAGTACAAGAAATTTTTATTGTCGATGATGGAAGCCCAGTAGATATTATTGATGATTTGAAACAAGATTTAAAGAAGAACATGAATCCAGCTTTTATAGAAAAAATCCATATGCACAAATTAAAGGAAAATCAAGGGAAGCGAGTTGCTCAAGCCTATGCTTTTAAGCGAGGTAAAGGAGAGATTTTTTTCACAATGGATTCAGATGGTGAAATTTATCCGGATACCCTTTATGAACTCATGCGCCCATTTAGTAATCCAAAAGTTCAGGCAGTTACAGGACACATCAATGCGCGTAATCGTAAAAATTCTTTACTATCCTATTTACTGGATATGAGATATGATAATGCGTTTCGAGTGGAGCGTGCTTCACAATCTGTAACAGGGAATATTTTGGTTTGCTCTGGTCCGATTAGCTGTTATCGTCGCTCTGTTGTTATAGACAACTTGGATCGATATTTAAATCAGACGGTCCTAGGAGCTCCAGCACATGTTGGGGATGATCGTTGTTTAACCAATTACGCTAATGAGCTTGGTAAAACCGTATATCAAGAAACGGCTAAATGTATTACAGACGTTCCTGAAAAAATAGGTGTTTTTTTGAAACAACAAACAAGATGGAGCAAATCATTTTTTAGAGAAACCTTTATTTCGATGAAGCTAGTTAAAAAGAAACCTGTTATTTTTATTTGGTCAGTGATAGAACTTGGACTTTGGCTTGTTTTTTTATTGGCCATTTCTTATAATCTTATCTTTTACTTTTTTGATCTTACATGGCAAGATTGGTTATTTTACTTGGTTTTAGCTTGCTTATCCGCTTATGCGCGAAACGTTCATTATATGCTTAAGTATCCGTTTTGTTATTTACTAGCACCGATCTATGGACTATTTCATTTCTTTACGATTCATATTGTTAGACTTATTGCTCTTTGTACGCTTCGAGTGAATAAATGGGGAACTCGTTCAAATAGCATTGGAGAATGATGAAACTGAAAAAGAGCCCTCTACCTTTTGCAAGGGTAGAGGTTTTTAATGTAAGAAAAGAAAATTATCAATATTTCTGTAGTTATGTTTTTAATTGTTACTTATGAATAAAAATGGGCATTTTTGGTTTTTATTTTCTCTTTGTGCTATGCTTAAATTACCATATACAAAAAGGTGGAGAAGTAATGAATCATATGTTACTGTTAGGAACACTTGTATTATCGTTGTTAATTGGTTTTTTAAATAGTTTGAATACTTTTTATAGTTATTTAGCTGTTCCAGTGGGCATTATTATTGCGGCTATATTTCTATGGAGAAGGGAAACAAAAGAAACCCCTGTAGAGTTTGTTTTGGATATTATTATTGCAGTTTTTGGCTTTGCCATAGGAACATTTTTTGCAAATCTAATTTGAGAAATAAGAAGATTTGTAAAAGAAAGGTGTGTTTAAATGGATAAACTAAGTAAAATGTATAGTTACATAAATTGGCCCATTGTTATGTTTATAGTTTTATTGTTTGTTTTATTTTTTGATTTAAAATTATGGGTAGCCTTAGCGATATATATAATTATTGTATTGATTGACTCTGCTGTTATGTATATTCGAAAAGATACGAAGAAATTTAAATGGAATATTTTATTTGCACTTGTATTAGTAGTATTATTATTTCTTTTTGGTTAATTGATTTTCAACTTGCTTTATTCTAAATAAAATAGAGCAGGAGAAGTAAAGCAAATGATTTTTAGAATTTTTTTAATGGGATCCGGCTATCGAATATTAATTCATTTTTCTAGTTTACATAATATATATTATAGGAAGTAATAAACGAAATAAAAACCTGAATAACTGATCAGGTTTTTACTCAAACCAAACTCACTTTCACTTATGAAGCCTGGTGTATGGAATGGATTTTATCTTTCACTTTTTCTTCAATCGGTTTAATTTTTAAAAATAAAAGTGCTATTGCTGCTATACATAATACGGCAGCGACAATAAATGGTATGTTAGCACCAAACATTTCGCTAATAAGCCCTGACATTAACGGTGCAAATGCAGCGCCTAACCAACGAACAAAATTATACGCACCACTTGTGATACTACGCTCATGTGGTGAATGTTCCATGACGGTTGTTGTAAATAACGCATTGTTAACACCTAATACAAGACCAGACAAAATAATTAAGCATATATCGACCCAGCGTATATCAATCACTCCAAGGAACAGCAAGATTAAGGCGCATATACATAAAGAAAACTTAAGAATTAGTTTAGGATTTAAATACTGTTCAAGTAGATGTGAAATTTTTGCAGAGCCTAAAGCTAAGCATAATCCCCATGCAAAAAATACAAATCCAATTTGGATAGCTGATAACCCTAAAATAAGTGGCGAATAAGCTAAAATGGTAAAAAAACAATAATAATAAAACATACCACTTAATGCAATTTGGAGAAAAGGTTTATGTGTAAATAAGTGTAGCATTTGTTTAATAGGAACGTTTTGTTTCGTCTTCTTAACAACTCTTCTGTCAGGTTCTTTTACTTTGAATAAAATTAATAAAAAGGCGATAAAAATTAATGTTGCTGTAGCGTAAAATGGATAACGCCATGAAATATTTCCAAGTATACCACCAAGTAATGGGCCAAATGCCATTCCGAGCCCCATTGCTGCTTCATAGAGACCAATCGCATGGCTTGGTGTGATAGAAAGTCCAATTAGCATAGTCATTGCAGTGGCTAAAAACATTGCATTCCCAAATCCCCAACCAGCTCGAAAAATAGAAAGCGCTGTTATACTATCTGAAAAACCACATAGTAAGGCAAAAATCGTTACAATAAATAAACCCATGACAATTAAGCGCTTATCTCCTAATCTTCCAGCGACAATACCAATTGGAATCATCATAATTGCCATTGTGAAAATATAAGCTGTAAATAGCATTTCCACTTGTGAATGTGTAGCGCCAATATTTGCTGCAATCGATGGTAATAATGGGTCTACAATGCCTATCCCCATAAACGCTAGCAAAGATGCAAGTGCTGTAATCCATTTCCCTAATTTTTTTTCTTGTTCATCTAACATATTTTGTATGCACTTCTTTCCCCTAAAATAATTTTCTTACTTATTATTAAGTTTACGGCAAAGAGTTATATATGTCAATAATTACATATATAATTATTGACATATAATTTGTTTTCTTTAAATTTTTGTCATACAATAAAAGTATTGAAATGCTAAAGGTGGTTAGAAGATGCCAAATATTTTAGGGTTTACTCTACTGGAAATGATTGCACGTGAAGCATCTAGTGGCTATGAGCTTGCCCATCAACTTAAAATCATGCAAAATACGCATCATAGTCAAATTTATCCTTCTCTTTCGGATCTTGAGGAAAAAGGCTTTCTCATTGTTCATGTGCAAAAGCAAGAAGGAAAACCAAATAAAAAAGTTTATTCCATTACGGAGCTAGGCTTGAATGCGCTTAAAGAATGGGCTAATAGTACTTTAAAGCCCCCTGTTATTCGTGATGAATTTATTATTAAACTACAATTAGATTGGTTGGAACCTGAACAGACCAATGAACTACTACATGAGCGAAAAAAATATTTAGAAAATCAAAAAAGTTTGATCACAGAAACGCTTTTTAAATTTAAAAAAACACTGGGTTTAACTACGGAAGCTGAATGCAATCAAAATATGCCATATCAGATTTATGCCCGGCGGTTAGATTTAGTTACAGCTGAGATAGAATGGTGTGATCGCTTATTGCAACGTAAATAAAACAAAGTAGAAAGCGCTCGCAGTTAATATTAAACAATTTGCCAGACTTCCGGTTCTCCGGTTTCTGGCAAATTGTTTCTTAAAAAATATAGCTATGTCTTAGGCTCATTTTACTTTTTATTGACTTGAACTTTAGCATACTTATCAGTTTCTAAGATTTTGTTAGCTAGTTTAATCATCTCTTTGTTTGGTGTAGGGGTTCCTTCTAGTGGATAGCGAATACCTAACTGTTCCCACTTATAAACACCCATTGTATGATAAGGCAGTACTTCTACTTTTTTTACATTGGGTAGTTTTGAGATGAAATCATGGAGTTTTTGTAAATCAGTTGGGTCATCGGTTTTTGCTGGAATTAATACATGGCGAACCCAAATGGGCTGGTTTTTGTCACGTAAATAATGTGCAAAATCAAGAACGGGTGCATTAGATTTTGTAGTAAGTTTGAGATGTTTCTCGGGATCTATCTGTTTAATATCAAGCAAGATTAAATCGGTTAATGCTAGCAGCTTATCTAGCTTTGAAATGAAGATAGGGTCACGAGTAAAACAGCCACCGCAGCTATCAATTGTAGTATGGACACCTGCTTTTTTGCAGAGTGTAAACAATTCAATTAAAAAATCAATTTGAAGTAACGGTTCCCCGCCGCTTACTGTGATTCCACCACCAGAGTTATCCCAAAATTCACGATAACGAATCGCTTCCTTAAATACATCCTCTGCTGTTCGTTTTGTCCCAGTGCCAATTTTCCAAGTATCTGGATTATGGCAAAACTGGCAGCGTAATAAACACCCTTGCATAAATATAATATATCTAATTCCTGGGCCATCCACAGTTCCCATTGTTTCTACTGAGTGGATTCCACCAAAAATCGTTGTCATAACGAATCGCTTCCTTTTAACAGACTTTTAGACCAGAGTTCTTTGTTTGAAGTGGTGATGGCTTTAGCTCCAGCAGCAAGTGCTTGATCAATTTGCTTTTTTGTTGTAATAAGTCCACCGGCAATAATTGGGATGGAAACTTTTGTTGTCATTTTTTTTATTTCAGTTGGAATGATCCCAGGTAAAAGCTCAATGGCGTCGGGTTTTATTTTTTCAACGAATGAAATCCCTTTTTCATAAGCGCTGGAATCGATCATAAAAAGACGCTGAATAGCAAAAACACCCTGTTGTTTCGCTTTAGCCACAACATTTGCTCGGGTTGAAATAATTCCTGCTGGTCTTACTTCTTGGCAAAGAAACTCAACGCCATAATCATCATTTTTTAGTCCAGCAATTAAGTCCGCGTGCAATAAAACCTTTTTATGGTTTCGTTGTGCTAATTTTAGTAACGGCTTTAACTGGGCAATATGACTTTCTAGCATGACGAAGTATTGTATATTGGCATTTTGACAAATTTTTTCAATATCTTTTTGATGTCTTGCTGCTGGGATAATAGGTTGATTTATGAATTGTAATTTTTTCATTATTCTACATCACGCGTTTAAACATTTTTTCAAGCTCATAAGTTGTGTACTGAATGATAACGGGTCTACCATGTGGACAAGTAAATGGATCACTTGCCGCGCGAAGAGTATCTAGAAGAACTTCCATATCTTTATTGGTCAAATAATGATTGGCTTTGATTGATTTTTTGCAACTCATCATAATGGCTGTATCTTCGCGTAATTTGTGAATGCTAATATTTGGTGAGTGAATAGCTTCATCAATAATATCACGTAGCATCTCTTCTTCTTCTCCTTTTGGAAACCAGGTAGGATGTGAACGAATAATATAACTATTTTGGCCAAAGTCTTCTAAAAATACGCCAACTTCCTCTAACTTTGCCTTTTGTTCAGCTAGTCGTATATATTCATCATTTGAAAATTCAAGGACAATAGGAACAAGTAACTCCTGCAATTCGCGTGCAACTTCTCCAATTTTTTCTCTGAAAAATTCATATTTTATCCGTTCTTGGGCGGCGTGTTGATCAATGATATAAAGACCGTTTTCATTTTGCGCTAGAATATAAGTCGCATGCATTTGGCCGATGGGGTACATTTTTGGCATTCTATTCACTTGCTCTTTTGTCGCAGGTGCGGGCTCTAATGTTTCTTCTGATTGATAAAGTGTTTCTTGTTCTTTTATTACTGGGACGTCTGGATCTGGCACAAAGTCAGGAATATTTGGTTTTTGAAAAAGTACGGGTGCTGGTTTTTCATCTTGTTGTTCCACATTTTTAGGAGGATCAAAATTCATATTTAATTGCTCAGAATCTTGTTTTTGCTTTTTCGAAATTTCTCCTTCTGGAATGAGTTGTAATTTATGAAATGCTTTTTTGAGCATATCTGTTATTAAAGCGCTAAGTTCTTTCTCTTTGCTAAGCCGTACTTCAAGTTTTGCTGGATGAACATTAACATCAACAATGGTTGGGTCCATTTCAATTTGTAAAATAATAATCGGAAAACGGCCAATGGGTAAAAGCGTATGGTAGCCTTCTTGGATTGCTTTAACTAGTGCAAAGTTTTTGATGTAGCGGCCGTTGATGATGGTTGAAATATAATTTCTATTTGAACGATTTATTTCTGGCAGAACAGCGTAACCGGAAATTGTAAAATCAAGGGAACGCGCATGAACAGAAGCAGCTTTTTTAGCAATAGAAACCCCATAGATTGCTGCAATCACTTGCCGTAAATCGCCATTTCCATTTGTTGATAAAATGGCTTTGCCGTTATGGCTTAGTCTAAAGCTGATATCAGGGTGTGCGAGTGCTAAGCGATTAATAATGTCTGTGATATTACCAAGTTCGGTTGGCAAGCTTTTTAAATATTTTAGTCGAGCGGGTGTATTAAAAAATAACTGACTCACTTCAATTTGTGTCCCTTTACGTGAAGTGCTGCTTTGTAGTTCTTTTTGTTTGCCGCCTTCGAGAATAATTTTTGTACCAGGGCCCTCTCCAGTTGACGTGGTCATTTCTAGATGTGAAACAGAAGCGATACTTGGCAAAGCTTCACCGCGAAAGCCAAGGGTATGAACGTGAAAAAGGTCATGTTCATTTTTAATTTTACTTGTTGCGTGTCGTAAAAAAGCCGTTGGAACATCTTCTGGATTGATTCCGATTCCATTGTCAATGACAGTGATTTTGTTTAAGCCGGCTTCTTCAATTAAGATATCAATAACCGTACTATCTGCATCAATCGCATTCTCTAGTAGTTCTTTAACGACAGAAGAAGGACGTTCCACAACTTCTCCTGCCGCAATTTTATTTGATAGTGCATCGGTTAGTTCAATGATTTTATGAGGCATATTATTCGTCCTCCAATTTATTTTGTAACTCGTAAAGTTTATTTATCGCATCAAGTGGTGTCATTTGCATTAATTTTAAGGTGCGAATTTGGTTAAGAATTTTATTGGCTTGTTTTGTATCTGTTTTTGTTTCTTCAAGTGGAAACATGGCAAGTTGGGTTTCTTGTTGACGTGGTGCCTTTTCTTTTGTTTTTTCGTTTTTTGTTTCAAGCTGATTTAAAATTTCACTGGCACGCTTAATTAAAGCTTTTGGAAGTCGTGCAAGTTCTGCCACATGAATCCCATAACTTTTATCGGCAGGACCTTCTTTGATTTTGTGTAAAAAGACAACTTTGCCATTTTCTTCAACAGCACTCACATGAATATTGTTTAGGTTTGGCAAGGTTTTTTCTAAGACGGTTAGCTCATGGTAGTGTGTTGAAAATAATGTTTTGGCATGAACGTTTTCATGAATATACTCGATGATTGCTTGTGCTAGTGCCATCCCGTCATAGGTGGCTGTTCCGCGTCCAATTTCATCAAAAAGAATCAAACTGTTTTCTGTAGCGTTAACAATCGCGTTTTGCGCTTCTAACATTTCTACCATAAAGGTACTTTGACCAGCAATTAAATCATCCGCAGCGCCAATCCTTGTAAAAATTTGATCAAAAATCGGTAAGGTTGCTTCTTCTGCTGGGACAAAGCAACCGATTTGCGCACAGATTGCTGTTAAAGCGATTTGACGCATGTAGGTGCTTTTACCAGACATATTAGGTCCAGTGATTAAGAGAAGCTCTCGTTCATTATTCATTTCGCAATCGTTGGCTACATAACTCTGGATGCCCATTACTTTTTCCACCACTGGATGTCTGCCAGATTTGATCGATAGCTTGCCTGTTTCACTTAATATGGGGCGGATAAAGTGATTTTTTTCGCTGATTTCAGCAAAGCTTTGTAAACAATCCACTTCACTGATTAGTTTCGCTAGTTTTTGTAAACGTTCGATAAATTGTTTAACGACTTCACGGACTTCTGTGAAAAGTTGATATTCAAGCTCTATGCTTTTTTCTTCAGCTTCTAGGATTAATTTTTCTTTTTCTTTTAATTCGGGTGTAATGTAGCGTTCTGCATTGGCAAGCGTTTGTTTTCGTTCATAGCGCCCTTCTTCAAGCAGATGCGTATTGGCACGTGTAACTTCAATATAATAGCCAAATACTCGATTAAAGCCTACTTTAAGCGATTTGATATTGGTTCGTTCGCGTTCTTTTTTTTCAAGTTCTGCAATCCAGTGTTTACCATTTCTGCTGGCGTCGCGATACGTGTCTAAATTTTGATGATAGCCATCTTTAATAATTCCTCCTTCTCGAATTGAAAGCGGTGGCAAATCAATGATGGCTCGTTCTAGTAATTCTGTAAGCTCAGTGCATGGATCAAGATTATTTGCCAGGTCTGTGAGGTTTTTAGCGTCTTTCATCGAGGTCAGGGTGGCTTTAATTTTAGGGATTTGATAAAGTGAATTACGCAATTGGATTAAATCGCGTGCGTTAACGTTCCCGTAAGCAACACGACCGGCTAAGCGTTCTAAATCATACACATTTTTTAAATTTTCTACAAGTTCAACGCGTTCAAAAAAATGATCCATCAATTCATTGACATCCTTTTGTCTTGTTTCGATCATTGTTCGATCAATTAAAGGTCTATCAATCCACTGTTTCATTTGCCTTGCGCCCATGGCAGTTTTTGTATTATCTAAAAGCCAAAGTAGTGTGCCTTGACGTCCTTTCCCACGAATGGATTCAGAAAGTTCAAGGTTGCGCTTTGAATAATAATCTATTTTCATAAAATGATTGGTTTCGTAATGAATCGCTTTTTGTAAATGGCCAAGGTCCCGTTTTTGTGTTGCGATTAAGTAATTTAAGAGTTTGCTGATGGCTTTTTTTTCAGTTAATGTCATTGATCGATCAATAAGATTTGTAAAGGCTTCCGTTGGTTCTTCATTTTCATAAATAGAAAGGGTTAAACCGAGCTGTTCCTTTAGTGTTTCATCCATGATGAGTGCATCATTTGAAGATGCAACTAGTTCTTTAACTGAAAGCGTTGTTAACTCATTTGTTAAGCGTCCAATTTCTGGCTTTAATAACGTTGATTTTAATTCACCCGTAGATAGATCACAATAAGCAAAACCATATTCTTTATTTTCATAGATAAACAAAGAGGCAATATAATTATTTTCTTTTTCTTTTAACCCTTTTTCATCCATAACCATTCCAGGCGAAATTAATTGAACAACTTCTCGCTTAACCATGCCTTTTGTTGTTTTAGGATCTTCTACCTGTTCACAAATGGCGACTTTATAACCTTTTTCGATTAATGTATCAATATAGCCACTGGCAGAATGATACGGAACACCACACATTGGAATTTTTTCTGTTCCTCCACCTTCTCGTCCTGTAAGTGTAATTTCTAGAATTTGTGAAGCTCTTAGTGCATCATCGAAGAACATTTCATAAAAATCACCCAATCTAAAGAACAGAAAGGCATCTTGATAATTTTCTTTAATACTAAGATATTGTTTCATCATTGGTGTGTATTCTGTCATCTTCCTCATCATCCCTTACTTTTGTTTATTAAAAGAAAAACAGTTTTTTATTTCTCAATATGTTGCGAGATTTGTTTTGCTATCTCTTTTGTTAAAAGTTGGATGAGATCATTCGCTTCTAATTGTGCTCTCCTATATTCAGTGACGATCGGCAAACGATCTATTTCCTCGTTTAATTCCTTAATTTGTTGTTCTACTTGACGTAGTGCTTCGTGTTTTTGGTAATGCTCTAAATTAACGGCTTGTTTTTGTAAATCTTTAATGGCTGCTATTTTTTGTTTGATTTTTTCGTTTTCATGAATACGAGCCTCAGCAGTCCGGTAAAAAGCTACTTCATCAGTTTCGGCAAGTTTATCGCGTAATTGCTCTGCTTGCTTGATAATTTTTTCTTTTTGATCCAAGAGATTTCCTCCAAATTAATAAAATGGGTGATCTTCATTGATTAAAATGCGTTCTATTTTCTTGGCTTTTCCAGTCGTTGCATCAAGTGAGATTAAGCAAGCAGAAAGGACTGGACGCCCGTTTTTTGGTACTTCAAAACGCGTTGGCAGTGAACTTAGAAAACGTCTTATAACTGCTTCTTTTTCCATGCCTAAAATAGCATCATAAGGTCCTGTCATTCCAACATCAGTTAAATAAGCCGTGCCTTTTGGTAAGATGCGATTATCGGAGGTTTGGACATGAGTATGTGTTCCGATAACAGCTGAAACTTGTCCGTCTAAATACCATCCCATTGCTTCTTTTTCGCTTGTCGTTTCCGCATGAAAATCGATGAAAATAATATTCGTTCGTTTTTTTGTCTCTTCAATAAGCTCTCTCGCTTTGCGGAATGGATCATCTAAATCTGCCATAAATGTTCGTCCTTGTAAATTTATCACAGCGACTTCGTGGTCATTACTTTTGATAAACACCATCCCAGATCCTGGTGTTGTATCATTTGGAAAATTAGCAGGGCGAACGAGATATTTTGCTGTATCAATAAATTCAAAAATATCACGATTGTCAAAGCTATGATTGCCTAGTGTGACTGCATTTGCACCTTGTTCTAAGAATTGTTTGTAAATCTTTTCGGTGATTCCTCTACCTGAAGCTGCATTTTCTCCATTAATGATGGTGACAGTTGGCTTATATTTCTGCTTTAATTTTGGTAAATAGTCAGTAATTGCATCGCGTCCAATCGAACCAACGACATCACCGATAAATAAAATCTTCATTTTCCATTACTCCCTATCATTTGACTACGGCGTTCTAGCAAAATGACATCACGAAATTGTCCATTCATTTCGCCAAGTTTATCATACGTACATTTTTTCTGAAAACCAAATTTATCATGTAAGTGTAAACTAGCTTTGTTTTCAGGGAAAACCAATGAAAGAAGCGTCCAGAAACCAGAGCGCTCACTTTCTGTTATTAAATGTTCCATAAGTGCGACACCGATCTTTCTTCCACGTGCTTTTTCTGCAATGTAAATGCTTAATTCAGCAACACCGCGATAACTATGCATCGAGGAAAATGGTAAAAGTGCAGCAAAGCCAAGCACATCTTTCCCTTCTACTGCGACTAACCGACACTCATTTAAATATTTTTTATCCCAATCAAAAAACGTTGGGACATGTTGTTCGAAAGTTGCGTTCCTTGTTGCAATTCCTTCTTGGTAAATTTGTTGCATTAGTGGATAATGCGCTTTTTTCATTAATGTAATTTCCATAGTGATTTCCTAACTTTCTTTACAAGGTATCGATTCGGTAAACGTAATACGTGCCAAGAATATGTGTTTTCCCACCGAGAAGCTCAATTTCTTCTAAGGCATTTTCAATTAATTTATTGGCATTATTCGATAATAAATCAATGAAAAAGAAATATTCGCCAAGTGATGTTTTGAGTGGCCTTGATTCAATTTTACTCATATCGATATTTCGCCAAGCAAACGCGGCTAATACTTTGTGAAGTGCACCAGGTAGATTATTCGGTAAAATCACACTAACCGATGTTTTTTCTTCTTGTTGCTTTAATGGGATATGCACTTGTTTTCGGCTTAATACAAAAAACCTAGTTTGGTTTAGTTCGATATCTTGCGCATTTTCTTTAACAATTTTTAGGTGATATTCTTTTGCAGCCATTTTCGGAGCGATTGCTGCAATAAGTTTAGTTGGGTGATCGCTTACCCATTTAGCAGCATAGGCGGTTGATGGGGTCGCTTCTCTTTCTGCTCCGTATAATTCATTTTGCAAAAAACGATGACATTGTGCTAATCCTTGTGGGTGGCTCATGACTTTTTGGACGGATTGCCACGCGGATTCATTGCCTGGATGAACCATAACATGTTGTGCTATAGGTAAAACAAGCTCAGCTACAACAGGTACATTTGAAAAATGAAATAAGTAATCAAGTGTCACATTCACGCTTCCTTCAATTGTATTTTCAATTGGGACAATGGCGATGTCTACTTCTGACTTTTCAAGTGCAACAATACAATCAGGAATCGTGCTTTTAGCAACCATTTCTTCATGTGGAAATGCTTCTTTTGCCCCGCTATGCGTAAAAGAAGCAACGGGACCTAAATAAGCCACTTTCATAATATGAAGCCCCCTTTTTCTCTTTTGTTAACAGCTTCTATTCTTGAAATTCAAATTCATAATCAAGTAAGCGAACGGTATCGCCATCTTCGGCTCCTTTTTTCCGTAATGCTTCATCGACACCCATTGCTCTAAGTTGACGAGCGAAACGATTGATTGAAGCATCGCGTTCAAAATTGGTCATTGCGAATAAACGCTCGATCTTAGCTCCTGTAAGTACGTAAGCTCCGTCGTCATCACGACTGATTTCAAAATCAGGTTCTTCTGCTTGATATTTATATAAAACCGTATTTTCCTCTTCTTTTTCAAGTAGTTCATCGAGTGGGAATTCAGGGGTCTTTTCAAGCGTATCAATCGTATCAAGAAGAAGCTCTTTTAAACCTGTTTTTGTTAGTGCTGAGATCGGAAAAATGGTTATATCGTTGCCTATTTTCTCTTTAAAAATAGCAAGATTTTCTTCAGCTTCTGGCATGTCCATTTTATTAGCAACGATGATTTGTGGCCTTTCAAGTAGGCGTAAATTATATTCTTCTAACTCTTTATTGATAGCTAAATAATCTTCATAAGGATCTCGACCTTCAGCACCTGACATATCAATCACGTGAACGATAACACGTGTCCGCTCAATATGACGTAAAAATTGAAATCCTAGCCCTACTCCTTGGCTAGCTCCTTCGATTAATCCAGGTAAATCAGCCATAACAAAGCTTCTGCCATCGCCTGTATCTACCATCCCTAAATTAGGGACAATTGTTGTAAAATGATAGGCAGCAATTTTTGGTCGAGCTGCTGAAACAACAGATAGCAAGGTTGATTTACCAACGCTTGGAAAGCCTACCAAACCGACATCTGCTAATACTTTTAGCTCAAGTTGGACATCACGTTCTTGTCCTGGTTCGCCGTTTTCCGATAATTCAGGAGCAGGGTTCGCTGGTGTAGCAAAACGTTTGTTACCGCGACCGCCTCGGCCACCTTTTGCAATAATGGCTGTTTGACCGTGAGCTACTAAATCGGCAACCGTTTCTCCTGTATTCACATCTTTTACAATGGTACCTGGTGGAACTTTCACAACTAAATCTTCAGCGCCGCGACCATGCATGCTCTTACTCATTCCATTTTCGCCATCTTCAGCTTTGAACTTTCTCTTATAGCGAAAATCAACTAATGTTCTCATACCCTCGTCAACGATAAAAACTACATTTGCGCCTTTACCACCATCCCCGCCAGCAGGACCCCCATTTGGTACAAATTTTTCACGTCGAAAAGCAACCATTCCGTTGCCGCCAGATCCAGCTTTTACAAAAATTTTGACCTGATCTACAAACATCATTATATAATTCTCCGTTCTTTAAAGTCTTATCTTTCATTATATCAGTAAATTGTCGATTCGCAAACCATAAAAAAGGAGATTTCTAACTTTTTAGCTCTGCTATTTTCACAATCTTTTTCTTTATAAAATAAGGAGGCCAACATGAACTGGCCTCCTTGGTTTATACATTTAAACAAAAGCTTCTGCAGCTTTTACAGCTTTATTCCAGCCAGCATACAGGTCTTCTCGTTCTTTTTTCTGCATTTTGACATCAAATTTTTGATCAAGTTTCCAATGTTTTTTAATCTCAGATTTATCTTTCCATACGCCAACTGCAAGTCCTGCGAGAAAAGCCGCGCCAAGAACAGTTGTTTCTAAATTCTCCGGTCTTTCAACGGGAACACCTAAAATATCTGCTTGGAATTGCATTAAGAAATTATTCGCTGATGCCCCGCCGTCTACACGCAATGTTTTTAACTTAATGCCAGAATCATCTTCCATCACTTCTAACACATCACGTGTTTGATAAGCCAAGGATTCTAGTGTGGCTCGAATAAATTGCTCTTTTTCTGTTCCTCTTGTAATCCCAAATACTGCCCCCCGTACTGAAGAGTTCCAGTGTGGCGCACCTAATCCTACAAATGCTGGAACAACATAAACGCCATCTGTGGAGTCAATTCGTTTGGCATAGTTTTCTGAATCGCTTGATTGCCGTATCATTCTTAGTCCATCACGCAACCACTGGATAGCTGATCCTGCAACAAATATACTTCCTTCTAAAGCATATTCTACTTTGCCATCGATGCCCCAAGCAAGCGTTGTGAGCAAACCATTATTAGAACGAACAGCTTTATCACCAGTGTTCATAAGTAGAAAACAACCCGTACCATAAGTATTCTTTGCCATCCCGCTTTCAAAACAGCCTTGTCCGAAAAGTGCAGATTGTTG
Organism: Listeria sp. PSOL-1; assembly: GCF_902806445.1. Lineage (NCBI taxonomy): Bacteria > Bacillati > Bacillota > Bacilli > Caryophanales > Listeriaceae > Listeria > Listeria sp. PSOL-1. The sequence goes on from NZ_LR760298.1 coordinate 847,133, forward strand.
ATCTCCAGCAATTCCTGCGACTGGAACCTCTTCGCCAAAGAAATGATACGGCACAGTTTTAGCATATTCTTCAGAAGAACTGCGCACTTCTGGGAGTAACTTTTCAGGGACATTTAACATTTTTAGTAGTTCATCATCCCATTTTAGTTCATGAATATTATAAAGCATTGTTCTTGATGCATTAGAATAGTCAGTAACATGTGCTTGGCCGCCTGTTAGTTTCCAGACAAGCCAACTATCGATTGTGCCAAATAATAATTCGCCATTTTCAGCGCGTTTTTGTGCACCATCTACATGATCTAAAATCCAGCGTATTTTGGTTCCAGAAAAATAAGGATCAATTAATAATCCTGTTTTTTCACGGATCATTTTTTCATGATTATCTTTACGTAGTTTGTTACAAATCTCTTCAGTTTGACGGGATTGCCAAACGACAGCATTATAAATAGGCGTTCCTGTTTCTTTTTCCCAAATAACCGTTGTTTCACGTTGATTTGTAATTCCAATTCCAGCAATTTGTTTGGAAGAAATGTTTGTTTTTAATAATACACCAGCAATAACAGCTAAAATGGAAGCCCAAATTTCATTCGCATCATGTTCAACCCAACCTGGCTTAGGGAATTTTTGATCAAATTCTTCTTGCTGAACACCGATAATTTCCCCTTCATCATCAATAATCATCGCTCTAGAACTTGTTGTCCCCTGATCTAATGCTAAAATATATTTTTTATCCACAAAAAATTCCTCCTTCTTCTTTTAAGCTAATCCTTTTTTCTTATCAAGTGTCATTGTTAGAATGATGATTAAAATAAATAAAACAACAAAAAGCCAGAACCAAGTAGTGATATGGCCATGAATTATCGCATTATAAGATAATCCACCTAGCCCTCCTCCGATGAGTGGACCAAAAACAGGAACAAGAGCATAGCTCCAATCTGACTTACCTTTTCCGGCAATAGGCCAGACAAAATGAGCAATTCTTGGTCCTAAGTCACGCGCGGGATTGATCGCATAACCGGTTGTTCCACCAAGGCTCATACCAATGACAATGATTAAGGCACCTACAACGAGCGGATTTAAACCTTCCGTAAATTTAGTTGATCCAAGCGAAAGTAGTCCAAAAACGAGTATAAAGGTTCCTAATGCTTCACCAAAAAAATTGGAGGTATAATGTCGAATCGCAGGCGCTGTTGAAAACACGCCTAGCTTTGTTGCTTGATCTTTTGTCTCTTTCCAATGTGGATAATAGTGTAACCACACAAGTGTTGCCCCAATAAATGCTCCTAAAAATTGAGCAATGATATATGGTAGAACATGATCCCACGGAAAATCGCCAACAAGAGCCATACTGAGCGTTACGGCTGGATTTAAATGCCCCATGCTCATATAACTTGATATGTATACACCCATTGTAACAGCTAGCCCCCAAGCGAGCGATATGAGTACCCAGCCGCTATTTTCAGCTTTTGATTTTTTCAAGACGACGCCTGCAACGACGCCACCACCAAATAATACAAGAACAGCTGTACCGAGTAATTCCCCAAGAAATTGTGTTGCTAAACTTGTGTCTATCATTTTCCTCAACTCCTTTTTGTGTCACCTCAAATAAGAAAGCGCTATTATAAAGTTATATAGGAAGAGGTGATTTTCTTTTTTTCCCTAATCTCATAGGTGTAAAACTTTATACTTCTATTTTCGTAATAAATGCTTAATAAAGCAAGTGAAACGCATTGATAGAAAAGGAAAAAGGCTAAGATTTTATTAAAAATCTTAGCCTTTGAAATTAAGCTTCTTGTGCTGCAGGGTAGACACTAACTTTTTTCTTGTCACGACCCATACGTTCAAAACGTACAACGCCATCAACTTTAGCAAAAAGTGTATCATCTCCACCACGACCCACGTTATTCCCTGGGTAAATTTTTGTACCACGTTGACGATAAAGGATAGATCCGCCAGTAACGAATTGACCGTCTGCACGTTTCGCACCTAGTCGTTTGGATTCGGAATCACGACCATTGGAAGTGGAACCGCCCCCTTTTTTGTGGGCAAAATGTTGAATATCAAATTTTAACATAAAAGACACCTCCTATTTGGAGCTTATTTTTATATGATCAGGATAGCTATACGCCAATGATCGTAGTTGATTCACCATGCCTGTAAGCAGAATTTGGACTGTTTCATTCTTTATATATGCTTCTGGTAAAGTATAACGAAGGAAGCCTTCACTTTTTTTTATAATCGGATCAAAATCACATACTTCAGAAATGGCATTCACCATCCCAAATGCAATCGATGAAGCTCCGGCACAAACCAAATCACTACCATGTTCGGCGTAATTAGCGTGCCCATTCATTGTAAAAGAAATGATATGGTCATTTTTCTGTTCAACAGTCACTTGAATCATAAGTTCGTCCTTTCAATTAAGCGTTGATCGCTTCAATTGTTAATTTTGTATAAGGTTGACGATGACCTTGTTTTTTGTGGTAATTCTTTTTAGGTTTATATTTGAAAACCGTAAGCTTCTTAGCGCGACCTTGTTTTTCAACTTTAGCAGTAACTGTTGCTCCATCAACAAATGGGGCACCTACTTTGGTAGCATCGCCAGAAACAAAAAGAACCTTATCCAAAGTGATCACATCACCAACTTCACCATTTAGTTTTTCAACATAGATTTCTTGGCCAGCTTCAACTTTGATTTGTTTACCACCTGTTTCAATAATTGCGTACATACTTGCACCTCCTCATACTCAGACTCGCCAGCGATGGGGATTTAACTTAAAGCTAAATAACTTGACCCATTTTTGAGCGGTTGTAGCCATGGTGCGCTACAAACATAACATTAAAATAATAGCATATTTCGCTTGAAACTGTCAATATCTTCTATTTAATCCTGCTAATTTGATAAAACGGTGTCTCTTGATTCGCAATTTCAAAGTTAAGAGGGAAATCATTTAAAGTGTTTAAATCGTGAAAAGCCTTCAAGACAGCTTCTGTTGAAATAATATTGATATAGTCTACATCAGTAGAAATGATTTCGGTTAGCTCGCGTTCTAAGCGATACGCGCATGTAGTGGCGCTTTCAACATAACCGTTTCCATGACAAAGCGAACATAATGAATGCGTTTCTTCTAATAAAGATTTTGTCTTTTTTCGGCGTGTGATTTGCATTAGCCCAGATTTTGTTAAGCCAGCAATTTGTGTGGTAATGTATTCATTTAAAACGACAGCTTCTGCTTGGTCTTTAAAATCTGCTAATGTTTTTTCTGAAAACTGACCGATAAAATCAATCACAATTAATCCTGATAAGTTACGCAACCGAATTTGGCGCATGATTTCTGGAAGGGCTTCTGTATTAATTTGCATGATAACTTTATCTTTTTCAAGTTGTTTATTAAATTGTCCTGAATTAATGTCAATGACCCACATGGCCTCGGTTTTTTCAATAACAAGTGAGGCACCATTTGCCAAACGAACAATTGGCCTAGACAGTTGCTTGATTTGCGATTCGATTTTATAATCTTTAAAAATGTTTTTTGTATATTTGTAAATGGCATTTTCGAACTTTAATTGTCTGTTGTCACAAATAATTTCACCAGGATGATAACGTTTTATCCATCCTTCTATTTGTCCTAAAAAATGATGATTTGTTTGTGAAATGAGGCCAGTTTTTTTTTGAACCGCTATTTTTTTTTGAAGTTCTTTAAAAGTGATTTTGATTTCATCTAAATGGTTAATTAATGTTTCTTTTGATAAGTTTTCAGCAGCAGAACGAATAATAACGGCTTCATTTTTATTTAATTCAGGGGTAATGATTTGTGTGAGTCGCGTTTTTTCTGTGTCATTCAATCGTTTTGAAACAGAAACATGATGGTTTCCAAAAATATAAATAAAAAAATCTGAACTGATTTCAATAAAAGCTGTGGCAAGTGGTAGTTTCGTTTTTGTACCTTCTCTAACGATCATGACAGGAATTTTTGCACCTTGCGTCGGATTTATTGTTTTGGGGAAATCTTTCAAATGAATAAATGCCTTTTTTCGGTCAATTGTAAGAAAAGCAGCAGCAATTTTTTTATCAATTTTATCGATTTGAGCTAAATAAATATCGCCGGGAAGTAATTTTTCTAAATTAGGTTGTTCGATGAGGTATTCGATAAGTTTTCCATTTTCTAGGAGTGCAGCTCTTTTTTCAGTTGTTAGTGCATTTATGATCAACTGTTTCATTTTAAATTCTCCTTATAACAAAAATTGGGCACATAAACGAATCAATCGTTATGCCCCAATTCTTATTTATTCCTAGTAAATAATTTTTTAATCCGGCTGAAAAAGCCTGTTTTTTTCGTCTCAATGGACATTAACGGAATCGATTCACCTAATAGCCTACGAGCGATATTACGATAACCTTGAGAAGCTGAGTTATTTGGAATCATAGCCACGGGGTCTCCACTGTTAGAGGAACGAATGACCTCATCATCATCAATGATAATGCCGAGAAGCTCAATGGATAAATGCGTTGTAATGTCATCAATGTCCATAACATCGCCATTTTCCATCATTTGTGTTCTGATTCGATTAATGATCAGTTTAGGTGCTTCAATATCTTCTTTTTCAAGCAAACCAATAATACGATCAGCATCACGTACAGCAGATATCTCTGGTGTTGTTACAACGATTGCTTTATCAGCGCCAGCAACAGCATTTTTATAGCCTGTTTCAATACCTGCAGGACAATCAATAAGAATAAAATCAAATTCTGGGCGAAGTTCAGTAATTAACTGCATCATTTGTTCCCCGTTAACGGCAGATTTATCCGTTGTTTGCGCAGCAGGAAGTAAGAATAGTAAATCACCAAATCGTTTATCCTTAATGATGGCTTGATGTATTTTACAGCGGCCATTTATGACATCTACTAAATCATAAATAATACGGTTTTCAAGACCTAGTACAACATCCAGATTTCTGAGACCAATATCCATATCGATCAAGCAGACTTTCTTGCCTTGAAGCGCAAGTGCTGTCCCTAGATTGGCAGTAGAAGTAGTTTTACCTACACCGCCTTTCCCAGAAGTAATGACTATAGCTTCCCCCATATTTAACGCCCTCCTTGAAAATTAGATATTTCTGGTCTAATTTTTCTAATCTTATGTATTTCATCAATGACTATCTCATTTTTTTCAGAAATGTAAGCTGAGAATAGTTCTGTGTCTTCTATTTCTTTGTAATCTTCGCTATCAAAACCAAAAAACTTATCTGCAATGCGAACTTGTGAAGGATATAAAAATTTTCCAGCAATAACGGCTTGTTTATTTCCTTCAAAACCAGCATGAATAATGCCTTTAATATCACCTAAGACAAAAACATTACCATTTGCACGAATTTGGCCACCTGGATTTACGTCACCAATTAAAAGGAAATCTCCTGGAACATGAAGAACCTGCCCAGAGCGTACAATTGTTGCCATCGAGTAAACTTGTTCACGCTCTTTCCATTCGCGTGCTTCTTTTTTAGTTATTACGTCGCTATAAAACGCGCTGATTTGCATCTGACTATTTTCATTGATAATATTTGTAATTCGTGTTTCTTCTTCTGGTGAAAACAGACGATTGCCTAATTGAACTTTCACTAGCAGCTTCTCTTCTTTTTCGGTAGCTTGGTTTTGTTCTTTTAAGCGTTCAAATAGTTCAGTTTCAATTTCTGACACGCTAGCTTCATCATCTAAAAAAACAACGATACCATCTTTTGTGCCTTTGATTTGCACATTTTTTTTCATGTGATCCCTTCACCCCACAAGCAAATTTTTAAGTTGTCATCCGTTCGTTTCGTTGTCAGCTTTTATTATACCAGAAAACCATCAATTAGCGGTAATTTTTAAAGAAAAAGCAGCTAAATCCAAATACATTGGATAAGCTACTTTTAAATTTTTTCCGATTTTTTTAGTTTATCAATAAAGAATTGAAACGGAAAGAAAACAAGCAGAAAAAAGGCTAAGTTAAGCAGTAGAGTTGTAACAAGTCGCGTATCTACAAAAGTGCTAATACTCATTGTTGTTGCTCCGATTAAAGTATAAAAAAGATAAACTAAGCTTTCCGTTAAAATAATATTGAAAAGTGTCACTAAACCTACAAGAATAATATTGTCATGAAGCACCTTCATAAACTTGTCTGTAAGGTAAACGATGAGTGGGAAAATAGCAAAGTAAATTCCCATGATACTTGTGTAATAAATATCAAACACTATGCCTAAAATGAAAGCATAAAGAAGTGCATGATTTCGCCGATAAAAAACAGTTAATAAGATAAGTAAGACAAGGAGAAAGTGAGGAATAAATTGCCTTGTCTCACCAAATAGTGGTTTAGCAAAGAATAAGCCAATGATCCCTTCCAAAATGAAAGTACCTATCATAATTACTGGAAGCCAAATGTTTTTTTTAACATCCATGCTTTACTCTCCTCCAGTCGTCATTTTACCTTTGTCATCACTAGCACTACTATCCGTTGTTTGTGCTGTGCGCTTTAATATGATGATATGATCTAGTTGATATAAATCAGCACCAGGCTTGATATAGGCTGTTTGCGATAGACCCATTTTGTCTGTTTCGGCTTTTTCAATAGTACCGATAAAGATTCCAGCTGGGAATTTTCCTCCCAAACCAGATGTTACAACTTTTCCTCCTTTTTTAAAGCTCATGTTATAAGGAAGTTGCTTTAATTGAAGGAGCTTGTCTTTGTTACTATAACCATTAATGATTCCATAAGCATTAGGATCGCTTTGAACCATTGCCGAAGCACGATTTCGTGTATCAGAGGAAGATAATAATTCAACGGTTGAAGATTTTGCTCCAGTCGATGTGATTTTACCGATTAAACCACCTGGCACCATGACAGCCATATCGGGTTTTACCCCATCTCTTGATCCCTTGTCAATTTCAACTTGTTCATTCCAATTTGTTGGGTTTCGTGAAATGACTGTAGCATTGATTGGATCAAAATCACGAATGCTATCTTGAATGTTAAGTGATTCTTTTAAATCCTTATTTTCTTTTGTTAAATCTGCTACTTTACTTTCCAGTTGCGTTAATCCTTCTAAACGTTTTTTTAACCGTTCATTTTCTTGATACGTATTTTTTAGGTTAGAGAGGCTGCCGATTGTTCCAGAAACAAAAGATACTGGTTTTGAAACAATATTTTCACCAAAGCCAACAACATCTTTTACGAATTGTTCAGGCCAGGAAGCATTTTCTCTATCTCGTAATGAAAAGCCGACAAGAGCCACCAAAACAATGATGGAAATTAATAAAATGATTAAACGTTTATTTAGAAAAAATTGCGGCATGACGAACACCTCATCTCGATAATCCTCTTTTTTCGTTCTAGTATTTGTTGTAATAAAATGAGTATGCTCTGCTTTAATTCATTTTTTTCTTTTTATATAAGTCCATGTTTTCAAGAGATTTCCCTGTACCGATAGCGACACAATCAAGTGGATCATCGGCAATAAGCACAGGTATTTTTGCCTCTTCTGCAATGACAGAATCTAAATTGCGAAGAAGTGCACCGCCTCCTGTAAGAACGATTCCCTTATCCATGATATCAGCAGACAACTCAGGTGGCGTGCTTTCAAGTGTGCTTTTTACTGCGTCAACAATTGCTGCTACAGTGTCAGCAAGCGCTTCTGCTATTTCTTCTTTAGTCACTTCAATTGTTTTTGGTAACCCGGTAACTAAATCACGCCCACGAATACTAAATGGAGCAAGCTCTACTCCCGGTGAACCATCAGCTGTACCAATTTCAATTTTAAGGTTTTCAGCTGTGCGTTCTCCGATCAAAAGGTTATATTTTTTACGAATATGTTGGATAATTGCAGCATCCATGTTATCGCCAGCAGTGCGCACCGAACAACTTGTTACGATGCCTCCTAAGGAAATAACCGCTACCTCGGTTGTTCCACCACCAATATCCACAACCATGCTACCTGTTGGCTCCCAAACTCGCAGATCAGCCCCAATTGCAGCTGCAAATGGTTCTTCAATGACATAGGCTTCTTTTGCCCCAGCCTGGCGAGTGGCATCAATGACTGCACGTCTTTCTACACCTGTAATACCAGAAGGCACACAAATCACGGCACGAGGTTTTCTAGCACTCATTCCTTTTGGCATTGCTTTTTGAATGTAGTATTTCAGCATCGCAGCAGTTGTATCATAGTCAGCTATAACGCCATCTTTCATTGGACGAATGGCAACAATATTTCCAGGGGTTCTCCCAATCATATTTTTTGCCTCGCTACCAACAGCAACGATTTCCTGTGTAACTTTATTCATCGCTACAACAGAAGGTTCTCTAAGTACAATATTTTTTCCTTTTGACCAAACAAGTGTGTTGACGGTGCCTAAATCAATTCCAATATCGCTGTTTCTAAATCCAAGCATCTATATTCTCCTTTTCTCTCAAATTAATCTTTTGTATATACGATGGGTTTTACACAGTTTAGTTCACTTATTCCTCATGTCAAGTTTCGATCTAAGTGTATAGACAACCATTTCATTATAACATAAGTGTTGGATTCAGACATTAATTTTTAATTAGAAGCTTAAAATTTATATTTTTCTTGAACTCTTTTATAAATAACCTTGTTCTTTTAAACTTAAATATTTGTATCGAGCAATAATAATGTGATCGATAATGTTAATACCAACTAAGTCGCCTACTTCTTGCAGCCTTTTTGTTACGAGGATATCTTCACTTGATGGGGTTGGATCTCCTGATGGGTGATTATGAAAACACATAATAGAAGCTGCTGACTTTCTCAGTGCCAGTTTAAAAACTTCACGAGGATGGACGATGCTCATATTTAAGCTACCGATAAAAATAGTTTCCCTGTGAATAATTTGATTTTTAGTATTTAAGAAAAGGCAATGAAAGTGTTCTTGATATAAAAAGCTAAGTTCCGGTTGAACAATTTTCACAGCATCACGTGGTGTTCGGATGACAATGCTCTCTTGTTCGTTCACTAAGTTTATTCTTTTGCCAAGCTCAATAGCAGCCATTATCTTAACTGCTTTGGCAAGCCCAATGCCATTAATTTTTTGAAATTCTTCGATTGTTGCATATTGCATTTCAGTCACATGGCGAAATTGCATGATCATTCGTGTTGCAACTTCGATTACATTTTCTTTTTTTGTACCAGTTTCAAGGATTAAGGCAATTAATTCCGTTGTAAGCAATGACTCTATGCCAAGGCTTTGTGCTTTTTCTCGAGGTCTTTCTGATTTTTTAATGTTTTTTAACATGCCTATCACAACCCCTTTCTATGATTCATATGGATAGATAATTTGAATGATGTATCCAATATAAATAAAGGGTATAAAAGGGATTTTGGTTTTTTTATTTATTTTACGCATCAATAAAGCAGCGGTGACTGCAACCAGTGCTATAATGAGTGCAGTGAGGAAGATGTATTGTCCCTTTTTGAAACCAAATCCTAGTGTTAGGATGATCATCAGTTTAATATCCCCTAAGCCAATATTACGTTTGACAAGGAAAAAGAGGAGCATAAATAAACTAAAGCTACTCATTAATAGATAAAGATAGCTGCTCCAAGTTAGTTCAAATGATAAACGATAAATAGAAATATAGAAAAATAAGCCAATTAACAAGGAGTTCGGGACAAAGAGATAGTAAAGATCACTGATGACAAAAAAGGTTAAAACTAAAAAGATAATACTCAGGTGCCAAAAAGGTTGACTGAATTGATATTTTAAATAGAGAAAAACGACGACGCTAGGTGTGAAAACTTCTCCAAATAAATAAATGAATGCTAGTTTTTTCTGACAACACCTTGTCTTACCCTTTTGGTATAAAAAAGAAAAGATAGGAATTTTTTCAAGGACGGTGAGCTTTTTTTTACAATAATCACAATGTGAAAATCTAAATAAGAAAGGTTGCTGAATTGAGAAGTTTTGGGCAGCTACTTGGATAAAAGAATATAAAATGGACGTATAGACAAAAATAAGAAAAATGATCACGTATATTCCTCCTATCTTAGCGTTGCATATGATTAACATGATTGTATCAATAGGAAGAAAAACTTGCATCTTGCGGAAAACTAATTTTAGGGCGAAAAGTGCTCATAAAATCCTTTTTTCCATACAAAAAACGAATACTTTCAGAACTTTTTTGCTGTTAAAAAACGATTTCATGTATTTAGGGATTAGAAACAGCCCTATAAATGGTTAATCTAAAATATTTTCTGTTAATAATTGTCTAACTTCAGCAATAAAATAAAGAGAACCTGTTATGAGTAGACATGTTGAGTCTAGCGAAGAAATTTGTTCTTTGATAAAAACTTGCCAATCCTCTACTTTCTCAATTTGGTTGTTTAAAGCAACTTCTGTTAGGATTTCTTTTGTCATTGCTCGTGGATAATCGAAAGTTGTTAAACACAACTTGCTGTTTGGAATCGTTTTTAATTCTTTGATCATCTCTTGATAATTTTTGTCTTGTAATGCACTAAACAAGATGATTTTTTCCTCATTTATTTGCTTTACCGTTTCTTTAAATGCACGTATGCCTTCTGGGTTATGCGCCCCATCAAGAATAATCAAGGGCTCTTTAGAAAGTGTTTCCATCCTTCCTTTCCATGCTGCATTTATGAGGCCACTACGTATGGCTTCTACAGACAGATGAATTTGGCCGCTATTCTTTAGTTCTAGTAACGTTGCAATAGCTACAGCCGCATTATTCACCTGATGAGGACCTTCTAGACTAACCGTTAGATCAGGCAACCTTTTTGTTTCACCGATAAAAGTAAATGTGTTTTGTCTTCTGGATTTTACTTGGAAGTCTACGCCTAACTGCTTTATTTTGGCATGTTTTTTTTGACTAATGTCATGAAGGACTGTTTGCGCTTCTGGTTGTAAAACGCCTGAAATAATGGGGATTTCTTGCTTGATTATTCCGCCCTTTTCAGCTGTGATTTGTTCAAGTGTATTACCTAAGAATTCCATGTGGTCTAAGCCAACTGTTGTGATGACAGAAATAAGTGGTTGTAAAACATTGGTTGAATCTAGCCTTCCGCCAAGGCCTACCTCGATAACACCAAAGTCAATCGCCGTATGATACTTTGCGAAATAAAGGAACATCATCGCTGTAATGATTTCAAATTCAGATGGAGGGCCGAATTTGCTGTTTGCGATTTCTTCTACAATTGGCTTAATATGTTGAACGAGAAGGAGAATTTCATCATTAGAAATTGGTTTTCCATTCACGCTAATGCGTTCGTTAAAAGATTCGATATAAGGCGAAGTAAATGTGCCCACTTGATAACCTTCTGCTTCAAGCATTGAGCGGATGAATGTTAAGGTAGAACCTTTGCCATTTGTACCAGCGACATGAATCCATGAATGTGCTTTTTCTGGATGTCCTAATTTTTCAAGCATCAATTGCATACGACTTAATCCTGGCTTAATTCCTAATCTAAGTGTGCCATGGATCCATTCTAGCGCTTTTTCATACGTATGAATTTCCATTTTCTTCCTCCTCTATAAAAAATGAGATTCAGCTCTATTTTTTAAGAAATAGCGTATAGGTTCTACATTTCAAACACGGCAAATCGAGCGAAAGCATTTGTATTGAAGAAGGCTGCATGTGAGAGTCGAAGAGCCTTCTTCAATTGCGAACACTTGTCACTCGATTTATTTTGTCTTAACGATTTTCCCTGAGTGTCGTCATGCGTTCCTCAACAGAAGCTTTTTTCGCAAGATAGTCCTGTTCTTTTTCGCGTTCTTCTTGAACTACTTTTTCAGGCGCCTTAGCAACAAAACGTTCGTTGTTAAGCTTATTTTGAACGCGTGTGATTTCTTTCTGCCATTTCTCACGTTCTTTTTCTAGGCGACTAAGCTCTTCATCGATGTTAATTAATCCTTCAAGTGGTAAATAAATTTCAGCGCCAGTAATTATTGCTGACATCGCCGTATTACTTGGTTTAACTTCAGAAGAAATCGTTAATTTTTCTGGATTGCAGAATCGTTCAATATAAGATGCGTTTTCTGCAATAATTTGTTTATAGTGTTCGTTTGTTGGCTTAATTTCAATCGCTACGGGTTTGCTTAATGGTGTTCCTACTTCAGCTCGAATATTACGGACCGAACGGATGATTTCAACCAATACTTTCATTGCTTCCGAGGCATCTTGATCAATGTGATTTGCATTTACTTCTGGCCAAGAGCTAATTGTAATCGATTTTCCGTTGTGAGGTAAATTTTGCCATATTTCTTCTGTAACAAAAGGCATAAATGGATGAAGCAAGCGCATCGTTTGATCCAATACGTAAGCAAGTATTGATTTGGTTGTTAACTTAGCTTTTTCGTCTTCCCCATAAAGTGAGATCTTAGCAATTTCAATATACCAGTCACAGAATTCATCCCAAATGAAATTATAAAGTGTCCGTCCCACTTCTCCAAATTCATATTTTTCTGCTAAGATTGTTACGGTTTCAATCGTTTCATTTAATCTTGTCAAAATCCATTTATCGCTTACTGCAGTTATATTGGTTAAATTAATTTGATCGTAGCTTAATCCATCCATGTTAATTAAAGCAAAGCGAGAGGCATTCCATATTTTATTAATAAAATTCCAAGTGGATTCTACTTTTTCAAAACTAAATTTTAAATCTTGTCCGGGCGCTGTTCCAGTTGATAGTGTATAACGCAGTGAATCTGCTCCATACTTATTAATCACATCGATAGGATCTACACCATTTCCAAGTGATTTCGACATTTTTTTTCCTTCAGCATCGCGAACTAATCCATGAATCAGTGTATCTTTAAATGGACGTTTTCCAGTAAATTCAACAGACTCAAAAATCATGCGTGAAACCCAAAAATAAATAATATCATAACCCGTTACAAGCGTACTTGTTGGGAAAAAATGGTTAAAATCTTGATTGTCGATATTTGGCCATCCAAGCGTAGAAAATGGCCATAGTGCGGAACTAAACCATGTATCTAAAACGTCTTCATCTTGCCGCCACTCTGTTACGTTTTCTGGAGGATTTTCGCCAACGTAAATTTCGCCAGTTTCATGATGATACCACGCTGGGATACGATGGCCCCACCAAAGCTGACGTGAGATGCACCAATCGTGGATATTTTCCATCCAGGTGACATACATTTTTTCAAAGCGTTTTGGAATGAAGTGTACTTTATCTTCACTTTCTTGTAACTCAAGTGCTTTTTTGGCAAGTGGGGCCATTTTAACGAACCATTGTTTGGATAAATAAGGTTCAACAACAGCACCAGTTCTTTCGGAATGACCAACAGAATGAAGATGAGGCTCTTGTTTGATAAATAGGCCTAATTCTTTAAAGTCTTGAATAATGGCTTTGCGCGCTTCTAATCTGCTCATTCCATGATATTTACCAGCACTTTCATTCATCGTTGCCTCTTCATTCATAACGATAATGCGTGGCAAATCATGTCTATTCCCCACTTCAAAATCGTTTGGGTCGTGTGCAGGAGTAATTTTTACAGCTCCTGAACCAAAATCACGCTCAACATATTCGTCTCCTACAATCGGAATTTCACGCCCTAATATTGGGAGTGTAATGGTTTTCCCGATCAAATGTTGATATCTTTCATCTTTTGGATGAACTGCTACAGCTGTGTCTCCAGGTATGGTTTCTGGTCTTGTTGTCGCAACTTCTAAATAACCAGAGCCATCAGTTAATGGATATTTTAGATGAAAAAATTGTCCTTCGACATCTTTATGAATAACCTCAATATCTGATAAAGCCGTTTTAGCTACTGGATCCCAGTTAATAATATATTGTCCGCGGTAAATTAGTCCTTTTTCATAAAGCGAAATAAATACTTTCTTTACTGCGTCTGAAAGCCCCTCATCTAAAGTAAAACGTTCGCGTGAATAATCAAGCCCAAGCCCTAACTTCTCCCATTGTTCACGGATAAAAGAAGCATATTCTTCTTTCCAGTCCCACACTTGCTTAACAAATTTTTCACGTCCTAGGTCGTGTCTTGTGATGTTTGTTTCACGTAATTTTTCTTCCACTTTTGCTTGTGTGGCAATACCAGCATGATCCATACCGGGAAGATAAAGGGTATCATAGCCTTGCATTCGTTTCATACGTGTAATAATATCTTGCAAAGTTGTATCCCAAGCATGTCCTAAATGTAGTTTTCCAGTAACATTTGGTGGTGGTATAACAACACTAAATGATTTTTTTGACGGATTCCCTTCAGCTTTAAAAAATTGATTTTCTAACCACCACTGATATTTACCTTTTTCAACAGTTTGTGGATCATATTTAGTGGGCATGTTTATCTCACTATTTTCGGTCATATAAAACCCTCCTTTTTCAATAAAAAAACCCTTTTCATCCTTAAAATAAAGGACGAAAAGGGTATGTTTTCGCGGTACCACCTTTTTACTTGTTAAAACAAGCACTTCATTGAAATAACGACGCATAAGCACCGGCTTTTCCTACTAAATATCATTTCAGAAAAGCTGCTTCAAGGCTACCTTCAATTAGACATTTTGAAAGTTTTCACCAACCACTTTCTCTCTACATAAAATTGTGCTAATTTACTCTTCCTTGTCATGGCATTTAAAAAGTATGATAATGTTTGTAGTTTACCAGAAGAAAGCCATTTCGTCAATTTAATTAGTTAGTACCTTAAACGTGTGTTCAAAGGCCTCTAAAGTATCATCAATTTCTTTTTCTGTATGTTCTGTTGAAATGAAAATTCCTTCAAATTGCGAAGGTGGTAAGAAAATCCCTTGTTTTAGCATTTCACGATAATAATTGCTGAAAAACTTTAAATCACTCGTCTTAGCTGATTCAAAGTCGATTACTTGTTGTTCAGTAAAGAAAAAGCCAAACATTGATCCAGCCTGATTTATTGTAAGTGGAACATTGTATTTTCTCCCAAGCGTGGTTAACCCATTTTCCATTCGTTTAATTAGCCTTCTAAATTGATCGTAATGCTCTGGTGTCAATTGTTTTAATGTTTCGTAACCAGCAGTCATAGCTAAAGGATTTCCTGAAAGTGTCCCGGCTTGATAAATCGGGCCACTAGGTGCAATCTGCTCCATAATTTTTCGTTTTCCACCATAAGCACCGACTGGAAGCCCTCCGCCGATGACTTTTCCTAAACAAGTTAAGTCGGGCGTAACAACAAAATAACCTTGTGCGGAATAATAATCGACACGAAAGCCGCTCATTACTTCATCAAAAATTAATAAACTATCATATTGTGTTGTTATCTTGCGTAAGCCTTCCAAGAAACCTTCAATTGGTGGTACAACACCCATATTTCCAGCAACAGGTTCAACAATAACAGCGGCAATTTCTTCACCAAAATGATCAAAAGCTAATTTAACACCTTCTAAATCATTATAAGGAACCGTGATTGTATCTTGTGCAAGCCCTTTTGTTACGCCAGGAGAATCAGGTAATCCAAGTGTTGCAATACCTGAGCCGGCCTTAATTAAAAGCGAATCACCGTGTCCGTGATAACTGCCTTCAAATTTAAGGATTTTATCTCTTTTAGTATAACCACGTGCTAAGCGAATAGCGCTCATTGTTGCTTCTGTACCAGAGGAAACCATGCGAATAACTTCAATGGAGGGAACGCGTTCAATAACTAACTTGGCTAACTCATTTTCGATTTCAGTAGGTGTTCCAAAACTTGTTCCTTTTTGAGCAGCTTCTGTTAAAGCAAAGATGACTTGTGGGTTAGCATGTCCTAAAATTAAAGGCCCCCAGGATAAAACATAATCAATATAGCGATTGCCATCAATATCTGTAAGGTAAGCGCCTTTCCCATGATCCATAAAAAGTGGTTTTGCGTCAACAGATTTAAAAGCACGTACTGGGCTATTAACACCGCCAGGCATTAATTTTTTTGCTTCAGAAAAAGCTTTTTTTGATTTTGAATACTGATTCATTCTAGTCCCTCCTTTTTATTTTAGATAGTTTGCCATGTCTTTTGCGAAGTAAGTAATAATAAGTGTTGCTCCTGCTCTTTTCATGCTTGTTAACATTTCAATAACGATTGCTTTTTCATCAATCCAGCCATTTTGTGCAGCAGCTTTTACCATAGCATACTCCCCACTTACATTATAAGCAACAAGTGGTAAGTGAGTGGTGTTTTTAATATCACGCATAATATCAAGATACGAAAGTGCTGGTTTGATAATTAAGAAATCTGCTCCTTCTGCTTCGTCGCTTGCTGCTTCAAGAAATGCTTCGCTACGGTTTGCTGAATCCATTTGATAGGTTTTGCGATCGCCAAATTGTGGTGCCCCATTTGCTGCATCACGAAAGGGGCCATAAAAGGAAGAAGCATATTTAACTGTATAAGACATGATAGGAATATGGGTATATCCCGCTTGATCTAAGCATGAACGAATGGCTTGGACAAAACCATCCATCATATTAGAAGGGGCAATAATATCTGCACCAGCGCGGGCTTGGCTTAAGGCTGTTTGTTTTAAAATAGCAAGCGATTCGTCATTAAGAATCTGTCCATCCTCTACTAATCCACAATGTCCATGATCCGTAAATTCACAAAGACAAGTATCAGCAATAACAAGCATTTCTGGATACTTTTGTTTAATTAAACGGGTGGCTTCTTGAACAATGCCATGATCATGAAAAGCCCCTGTCCCAACAGCATCTTTTTCATGCGGAATACCAAATAAAATGACCGCTTTAATGCCTAATGCAAGAATTGAATCAATCTCTTTTTCTAAGTGATGAAGTGGAAATTGAAAAACGCCGGGCATGGATGCGACTTCTGTTACCTCTTCTCCATTTTCTTTAATAAAAAGTGGATAAATAAAATCATCCATCGAAAGTCTCGTTTCTCGCACTAACTCACGAATTGTGCTTGAACTTCTTAAGCGACGATGCCGATCAAAGTCTAAAGTCATCTTTATCTCTCCTTTACTACTTTCTTAATTAGAGCTTCCATTGTATAAACATCAGGTTGATAATCTACGGTAAAACCAGATTCTTCGATGGCTTTAGCAGTTATCGGACCGATGGCGGCAATTTTAAAATGAAAAGGAAATGGTTGTTTTTTTGATATCCGTTCAAAGTTTTGCCAAGCAGAAGGACTTGCAAAAGTAAAAATCACTTGATCGTTTTGCGTGATTTTTTTTACAAGATGGATAAAATGGGCTTCTAAATTCGTTGGTAAACGATTTTTATAAATAGCAAAACTAAAAATCGGATAGCCTTTTTGTTCTAAATTTTTTTGAATGACTGGACGCCCTAATTCACTTTGTGGGAATAAAACAGATACTGGGGTTGGATTT
This sequence comes from Listeria sp. PSOL-1, assembly GCF_902806445.1. NCBI lineage: Bacteria > Bacillati > Bacillota > Bacilli > Caryophanales > Listeriaceae > Listeria > Listeria sp. PSOL-1. Next base: position 864,463 of record NZ_LR760298.1, read on the forward strand.
TCCAGCAACCAATCTTTTAAAAAAGCTTCTGCTTGAAATTTACTTGCTGTAAAGTTGACTGGAATAGCCTTTTCATTCAAGGCTTTCGCTGTTTTAGTTCCAATTGCGGCAATTTTTCCTGTAATAGAAGTACGATTTACTTGTTCGAAAAAAAACTTCACTGCATTTTGACTTGTGAAAAATAGCCAATCTGTTTTACGTGTCAAGATCGATTGTGGGACTGATATTTTTTCGATCTCAATCAATGGTAAGCTAAAATATTCAAGGCCCGCTTGATTAACCAGATCACGAAAAATTTTATTTTGCTCCTCTTCCCTTGTTAAAATGATCCAATTAGCCATTTTCTCTAGCGTCCTTAATGAGAGTAGCCGCTCCTTTTTCAAGTAAAATTTCTGCGGCGCGCTTGCCGACTTGAATCGGATTACTTCCAGATTCAAATACGTTTAAAATCGTTGAGCCGTCGATAGAGGACACGAGTCCGGCTAGTTGAATATGATCTGCTTGTTTTGTTGCAAAACAAGCGACAGGCACTTCACATCCGCCATCAAGTTCTCTAAGGAAAGTTCGCTCTGCTTGGACGCAGTACGCTGTTTCTAAATCGTGAATAGCTTTTAACATTTGCCTTGTTTCTTGATCATTTTCACGACATTCTATTGCTAACGCGCCTTGTCCAACAGCAGGTAAACAAATGTTTTCTGATAGCCTTTCAACCTTTAATTCGGTTGTTAACCAGCCCATTCTTTTTAAACCAGCTTCAGCTAAAACGATGGCATCAAAATTTTCTTCTTTTAATTTTTTTAAGCGAGTATCAATATTTCCCCGGATTGTATGGATATTTAAATCTGGTCGTACTTTTCTTAGTTGGGCTGCTCTTCGTAAGCTGCTTGTTCCAATGGTAGCGCCTTTTTTTAGTTCGGACAAGCGATTTGCTTTGTCAAAAACGAGGCAATCAAATGGTGTTTCTCGTTTAGGGATGGAGGCAATAACGAGGCCTTTTGCTAATTCAGCAGGAACGTCTTTCATGCTATGTACAGCAAAGTCGATCACTCCATCAAGAAGCGCCTGTTCTATTTCAGAGATAAACAGCCCTTTTCCACCCACTTTGCTAAGCGTTACATCAAGAATTTGATCGCCTTTTGTGATTATTTCATGAATCTTAAAGTGTTGGTCAGGAAATTTGGCTTGTAGTTGCTTGATGACCCAATTAGTTTGAGTAAGAGCTAGTTTGCTTTTCCGACTGCCAACGATGATTTCCCGTTTCATTGATTAATTCCTCATTTCTATTTTCTTCGCTTAAATCGAAAATTTGTTTAAAGGCTTCAATCTTTAATTCCGATTGATCATGTACTGCCATTTCTTTAATTTCGGTTACAGGATGCTTTAACATTTGGTTAATGACGCTTTTCATATGTTTTCCTATAATCAGATATTCATGGTCAGTTAATCTTGGCAGCTTATTTTTAAGGCTGTGCATCGTTTCTTCCTGGATTTTTAAAGCATTTTCACGCAATTCACGAATCAATGGGATAACGCCAAGCTGCTTTTCCCATTCATAAAAAGCGATAACCGCTTGTTCAATTTCTTGTTGTACTTTTTGAACGATGCGTTTCCGTTCTGTTGTATTGGCTGTGACCACACCATTTAAATCATCAAGGTCATACAAAAATAAATTGGGAAGATCTGCACAATTTGGGTTAACGTTCCGAGGTAATGCAATATCAATCATTAACAGTTCTTTATTCCGCTTTTTAAGTGCATCTTGCATCATCTTTTTGTTGATAATATACTCACTAGAAGCCGTTGAAACTAAGATAATATCAATGGAAGGCAAAATATCTTTTATTTGTCCAAAATCGATTGTCTTTGCAGAGAACTCTTTTGCTAATTTCTCTGATTTTTCATTTGTTCGGTTGGTGATCGTTATATTCCCTACACCGCTACCGTGTAAATTTTTCAAAGCAAGCTTTCCCATTTTACCTGCACCAATAAGGAGAACACTTTTCTTTTCGATGTCAGTGTAAAGCTGCTTGGCAATTTCTACAGCAGCATAACTCACAGAAACTGCATTTTCATTTATTTTAAATTGATGGTGCGCTTTTTTGGCAAAGAAAATAGCTTCACGAAATAAGTAATTAAGGATCGTGCCGGTTGTTTTTGCCAAATGCGCTTCGTTAAATGCTTTTTTTACTTGACCGAGAATTTGCGTTTCCCCAAGCACAAGAGAATCTAAACCAGCAGTAACCTGATATAGATGTCTAACAGCAGCTATTTCCTCATGAAAAAAAAGATAGGGCTCTAAGTCATGAATACTACAATCAAACCAATTGGCTAAAAAACGTTTTAAATAATAACGACCCGTATGGATTTGATCCACTACAGCAATGATTTCAGTGCGATTGCAAGTCGAGATAATAACGTTTTCTAATAGGCTTTTTTCTTTGAGCAAAGCGGACTCTGCTTGTATTTTTTCATCATCTGTAAAAATAAATTTTTCTCTTATATTAATGGGTGCTGTTTTGTGATTTAGCCCAGTGGAGAGAATATACATGAAACAATCCTCCTAAACTTATCAATTGCTTTTATCTTATCATTTTTAAATGTGCTTTTAAACTCGTCTGCCTTTTACTGCATTTTAACTTCAATCGCTTGCCATGCTTCTTCTTTTCCCATGCCAGTTTCAGATGAAAAGACAATGAAATCATCATTTGAATCAAAATCTAGTGTTTCTCGAATAATTTTAGCGTTTTTTTGCCATTTACTACGTGGTATTTTATCCGCTTTCGTAGCGATAATAATCGTTGGTATCTGGTAATACTTGAGAAATTCATACATCATCACATCGTCATTTGTTGGCTTGTGTCTTAAATCAACAATTTGCACAACTGCTTTTAACTGCTCACGTGAAGTGATATAAGTCTCAATCATTTCTCCCCATTTTTCACGTTCACGCTTAGAAACTTTGGCAAAACCATAACCAGGGACGTCAACAAAATAAAGAGCATTTTCGATTTTATAAAAGTTTAATGTTTGTGTTTTTCCCGGCTTTTGTGAAATACGAGCCATGCTTTTCCTTCGAATCATTTTATTAATAAATGAAGATTTCCCGACATTTGACCGTCCTGCTAGTGCAAATTCAGGGAGCAAACCTTCTGGATATTGTTCTTTCCATACCGCACTAATTACTAATTCTACATTATTTACATCCATAAATTTTTGTCCACCCTTATTTTTAATCTTTCTTTAGTATAACGGATAAACGTTTAAAATGCACGATTTGAAAAAGAGTTTAGGACATAAATGAGACAAGCGTTCGTTATTTAAGTGTTGGATAGAAAATTTTCCCACTAACCACTTAAAATAAAAACGCTTGTCATCCGGTTATCCCAAATTGTTAAGATTAATATTTATTTACTTCACTAGCTACTCTTTGGATGAAATCAGCCAATTTTAATGTAGTTGACTCTTTTTCTCCGTATTTACGTACATTGACTTCATTTGCTTCTTTTTCCTGATCGCCAAGAACAAGTGCATAAGGGATTTTATGCGTTTGTGCTTCTCGAATTTTATAGCCTAATTTTTCGTTCCGATCATCAATTTCAACACGGAATCCAGCACGTTGGAGTTGTTCTTGTACAGATTTTGCATAATCAAGATGCGATTCAACGTTGACAGGAACAATTTCCATTTGAATTGGTGCTAACCAGGTAGGAAATGCGCCTTTATATTCTTCAATTAAATAAGCGACAAAGCGTTCCATTGTCGAAACAACGCCTCGGTGGATAACAACAGGACGATGTTTTTCACCATCTTCACCAATATAAGTTAAATCAAAGCGTTCTGGTAATAGAAAATCTAGCTGTACAGTAGAAAGCGTTTCTTCTTTACCGATTGCCGTTTTTACTTGAACATCAAGTTTAGGTCCGTAAAATGCTGCTTCACCTTCAGCTTCAAAGTAATCCATATTCATTTCATCCATTGCGTCTTTAAGCATTTTTTGCGCTTTTTCCCACATTGCATCATCATCGAAATATTTCTCGGTATTTTCTGGGTCGCGATAGCTTAAACGGAAGCTGTAGTCCGTGATATTAAAATCTTTATATACTTCAAGAATAAGTTCAAGTACACGTTTAAATTCATCTTTAATTTGATCAGGGCGAACAAAAACATGCGCATCATTTAAAGTCATCCCACGAACACGTTGTAAACCAGAAAGTGCCCCACTCATTTCATAGCGATGCATCAAGCCAAGTTCAGCAATGCGAATCGGAAGTTCCCGGTAACTATGAATATCATTTTTATAAATCATCATGTGGTGCGGGCAATTCATTGGACGAAGAACAAGTTCTTCATTATCCATTTTCATCGTTGGGAACATATCTTCGTGATAATGATCCCAGTGACCACTTGTTTTATAAAGTTTAACATTGGCCATAACTGGTGTATAAACATGGTTATAGCCTAAGCGTTCTTCTTTATCAACAATATAGCGCTCAATGACGCGGCGAATGGTTGCGCCTTTTGGTAACCAAAGTGGTAAGCCTTGGCCAACTTCTTGTGAGTTAGTAAATAAATCAAGCTCTTTACCTAATTTACGATGATCGCGTTCTTTTGCCTCTTCTTGCATTTTCAAAAATTCTTTTAAAGCTTGTTTGTCGAAGAAAGCCGTACCGTAAATGCGTTGCAACATCTTATTATCGCTATTCCCACGCCAATAAGCACCTGCTACACTAAGAAGTTTGAATACCTGAATCTTACCGGTGGAAGGGACATGAATACCACGGCAAAGATCAAAAAATTCACCTTGTGTATAAATTGTTACGGTTTCGTCTTCAGGAATGGCTTCAATAAGCTCTAATTTGTAAGAATCATCAATCGCTTTAAAACGTTTAATCGCTTCGTTGCGTGATACAACTTCACGGGTAATAGGTAAGTTTTCACGGACAATCGCTTGCATTTCTTTTTCAATGGTTGAAAATGATTCTTCACTAATGGTTTCTTCTGTATCAACATCATAATAAAATCCAGTTTCAATGCTTGGACCAACGCCAAATTTAATATCTGGATATAGACGCTTTAACGCTTGAGCCATGAGGTGTGCTGTACTATGGCGCAAAATCCCAAGTGCTTCAGGATGGTCTGGTGTTATAATTTCAATTGCACCATCTTCTTCAATGGGTGTTACAAGATCAACTAAGCGGCCATTAATGCTACCTGCAAGGGCTTTTTTCTTTAAACTTGGGCTGATTGATTCAGCAATATCAGCAGTGGAAGCGCCTTTTTCAAAATCTTTTATCGCGCCATCTGGAAAAGTAATTTTCATTTTAATCTACTCCTTAAATTTTTTTAAAAGTGAGGGACATTTTCCTAGAAAAAACAAAAAAGCCCGCCCCAGAAATTGGGACGAGCTTGACTCGTGGTTCCACCCAAGATTTTAAACAACGATGAATTAGGTTGTTTTCTCTTGTCGCCTATAACGGGAGCGAATCGTCTGATATTACTAGCACAAAAGCATTCCTATCAGAAGTTCAAAGGTGGTCCAAACCAAAAGGCTGATGCGGAGGTTCGCAGCTACTCCTCCTTCTCTTTCATCGCTCTTTAAGCAGGTTGTCCTTATCGTCACTTTTTATTATTACAATAAATTATAAGCCTAGTTGATTCATTTTGCAAGTGCTTTTTAAACTAACGGCGTCGATTTTTTCCTTCTAGCTCAAGTTCATCGGCTAAAAAGCGGATTCGTTCCATAATTCGTCGTGCTTTAAGCTTTTCCTCTGAGCCATTTTGTGAAAAAGTCAAATGATTTTCAAGCTGATTCATATTATAATTAGAAGAGAAAAATGTGGGTAGCTCTTCTTGCATCCTAAATTGAAGAATCGTGCCTAATACTTCATCTCTTGTCCAAGCTGTCATCGATTCTGCACCGATATCATCGAGCATTAAAATTTCTGTTTCTTTAGCAAATTGAATTTTATCATCTACCGTATTGTTGGATATGGCTTGTTTAATCTCGCGCATAAATTCTGGCAAATAAACAAGCGTAGATGTAACGCCACGTAACGCTAATTCCCGCGCAATAGCCCCTAATAAATAGGATTTTCCTGTTCCAAAACTGCCATGAATATATAAACCTTTAATCCGCGTATTTGACTTTTCTTGATACGTGTGAATAAATTCATTGGCACTGACTAAAGCTCTAAGTCTAGAAGATTCATCTGTATAAAAATTTTCTAGCGAAGCTTCGACAATCTGTTTTGGTATATAAAGTGAGCGAACGCGTTTTTCAATCGCTTTTCTCCGGTCAGATGCAATTTTTTCAGGCGTTGGATAATACGTTACTGTAATAAACTCACCGCTAAGCACAAGTTTTGGCGCATAGCCAGGCATAAGTGTTGGCTCCTGCTCTTGCCATGCTTTATGTTGCGTCATAAATTCATATAGGTTAGAAATATTTTGGTTAATGATTGTATCTGACAGCTCAGATTGATGCGCCTTTAAAAATTGCTTGATTGGCTCATAGCGAAGAACGGCTTCCTTTAAAGATTGATATCTTTGTTCAAAATTCTGATCTGCAAATAATTGTCCAAGCGTACGTTCAATGTTATCCATCTTGTTCACCTACCTTTCTTTAAATTTTCTTTGATTTGACGCACTTGCTCTTCTAAAGCTAATTTTTCTTTTTCTGACATTTTCTCTTCTGCTGGTGTGACTTCTTCTCGGTCAAACCAATCAGGTAATACTTCCACACGGTTATTTTTTTGATAGCTTGTCGTCTTAGGGCCTTCTTCTTTTAAGCGTTTGTATTTTTCGTGTTCACTAAGCGCTAGCTCCATGGCTTCTTTTGCTGTTTTTACTTTTTTTCGTTTCCAATGAGCAGCTATAGTCATCATATAATTACGCGCGATTTTGCCGTCCAATCTTAATAATACATATTCAATTAAGACATTCATGACCGGTTCTGGCAAATTTTGTTTGGTCATGACTTCCTCAATGACACGAAGATCGGTTTCAGCGGGGGTGGCTCCATCAGTTATATCCACTAATAATTGAAATGGCGAGACATTTTCTAAGTAAACTTGTAAAGCTTCCTCATCGTTTAATTCGGTTTTATTCGGAGTGGCTTCATCTAAATTAAAGTCATGGAGCTCCGGATAAGCTTGGTGGTGCAAGCGATAATCATCGCGAACAATTTTGCGTAAATAGGCTAAATCAATATTCCCATCTCCAAGAATGGCTCGATATAAAAAGGAGACCATTTCTTTCTCATTGTATTGATAAATCGCATGAAGTTTTAAAATGGTCTGCTTGACTTCTGCGGTTATCTTATTACGAGCAATCATGTTTGGTGAAAGTAAATGAAAGAATAACGAAAAATCAAAATCGGCTTCTTCCTCCGAAAGCTCAATAAAAGGTGTTTTCGTCCGATTGATGGGTGTTTCATTTGTCTGCACGATTTCAGGAGCTTTTAAATTGCTATTGAAAGGAGAAAAGACATCTTGAAAGGAACGTGTTATCTCATGAAAATCTGGTTTGATTTCATGATCATCAGAAAAAAATTTACGCAGTCGTTGATATTGTCTACTGCCAATTTTTCCGTATAAATAAATGTTAAGTAACCCATCCGAGAAAAAGCGATCTGGTGTGAGCGGCGGTATTAGTTCATAAATGTAATGACGCGCATCAGCTTCTGTTTTAATGTAAGACTTTAGTAAGCCAAGACCTTCTAACTTCAAACGCGCGCTAAAAAAATCTTTTAAACCAATATTTAATAAATTTAATAATTGCGTATGTGTATGTGCCTCGCTCCATAAGCGATTTTCTTCAATTTCTGTGGCTAGCGTTTGATAAAGTGCTAGGCAATTTGAACCCATAAGTGGCTGATACAACATTGTGATCACTTTATAATCGTAAGAAGAAAGAACCCCATTTGATTTCACTTGATAGCTATCAAGCGGTTTCAGTTCCATCCAAAATTCAGTCAATTGCCTCACCTTTTTAAACTTTCTTGTTTTTTCTCATTAAATCTTTTAATTCATCAACAAAGACATTAATATCTTTAAATTGTCGATAAACAGAAGCAAAACGAACGTAAGCGACTTCATCAAGAAGCGCGAGTTTATCCATCACTTTTTCGCCAATTAAATCAGAGGGGATTTCGCTATCGCCAATATTGCGTAATTCACGTTCTATTTCTGTGACAACTTCTTCTAATTGTTCAATGCTAACCGGTCTCTTCTCACAAGCACGAATAATACCACGTCTCACTTTTTCACGGGCAAATTCTTCACGTGCACCATCTTTTTTTACAACAATTAATGGGCTTTCTTCTACTTTTTCAAAAGTGGTAAAACGAAAACTGCATTTTTCGCATTCACGCCTTCTTCTAATAGAATTACCATCATCAGCAGGTCTTGAATCAATCACTCTTGTCCCGTTGTACTTACAAGATGGACATTTCATCTCATTTCAACTCCTATCATTCGAAGCACTTCCGCCTTATTATATCATGAGAACTTTATTGCTGGCTATTTTTAGTTGGTTAGCTTGGCTAAAATGATATTAACTTGTTTTTCTGTGTCATTAAGGTCCCCATTATTATCAATAACATAATCAGCTCGCTTGCATTTTTCAGCAAGCGACATTTGGCTATTGATCCGAACGATCGCTTGTTTTTTATTTAAATGGTTTCTTGCAATCAAGCGGCTTAGTTGCACTTCTCTGCTTGTTTTCACAACGATAATTTGATCAACTAGAGTTTCTAAATGGCTTTCAAAGAGCAATGGAATATCAAAAATAACGATGTTAGCACCACTTTGAAACAAATCATTTCTTTTAGCTAACATATTGTCTTTTACAAGGGGATGAACGATTTTATTCAATGCCTCACGTTTCTTTTGGTCGTTAAAAATGAGCTCTCCTAAATAAGGTCGATTTAATGACCCATCATCATTTAAGACTTCTTCACCAAAAAAAACAGCAATTTTTTTTAGGCCCACTGTTTCTTTTTGCACAACTTCTCTTGCTGCAACATCAGCATCAATCACCGGTATTCCTTTATCTGAAAATAGGTTACTTACTGTTGATTTTCCGGTTGCAATAGAACCTGTTAGGCCAATTGTTTTTTTCATTTTTTCTACACCTCATTTTTGGCAATATGGACAAAAATGCGTGCCTCTACCGTTTAATTTTATTTTTTCGATTGGCGTTTTGCATACGAAACAAGGCTCTCCTTTTCGTCCATATACTTTTAGCTTATCTTGAAACTCACCCAGGCGACCTTCTGAATTCACATACGTACGAATCGTTGAACCGCCAAGTGCTGTAGCTTCTTTCAAAATAGCTTTTGTCGCTTCATAAATGCGGTTGATTTCTTTATCGCTTAATGAATGGCCTGTTCTTGTTGGCATAACCTTTGCCTGAAAACAAATTTCATCTGCATAAATATTGCCTACACCAGCGACAAGGGATTGACTTAATAAAATGGTTTTAATCGAACGTGTGGTTTTTTTCAAACCAGTAGCAAAATCAGTTATTTTGAAGGTTACTGATATCGGCTCTGGTCCAAGCTTTTGAATCGATTTTGTTTGTTCTTCTTGTTGTTTATGCGTCATTTCGATCGTTCCAAATTTGCGAACGTCTAAAAAGCGTAATTCAGTATGATCGGTAAAATGAAAGATAATATGTGTATGTTTCATTACTTCATCGGTTTCATGATTCAAACGAAACTTCCCTTCCATTCGTAAATGTGAAATGAGCGTAGCATTTGTTAAATCAAATAGCAAAAACTTGCCTCTGCGTCTGACCGCTTCAAAGGTTTGGCCAACCAAAGCATGGACAAACTCATCTGCGTTCATTCCTTGAACCATTTTTGGGACCTGGACGATAACCTGGTCAATGATTTTTCCAGGGATTAATTTTTGTAGTGTTTGTCTGACATTTTCCACTTCTGGTAATTCTGGCATTTTATCCTCCTATTTTGCATCATACCAAGTATTTCCAAACGCGCTATCTACTTTGAGTGGCACGCTTAACGTTACTGCATTTTCCATAACATCAGGAACAATTTTTTGAAGTAGCTCGATCTCTTGTTCAGGCGCTTCAAAAATAAGTTCATCATGTACTTGTAAGAGAAGTCTGGCTTGTAAATTTTCTTTTTCCAAACGCTCTTTCATTAAAATCATGGCTTTTTTGATAATATCTGCTGCACTGCCTTGAATGGGCGTATTCATCGCAGTTCTTTCGGCAAAGCTACGAATATTGAAATTACGACTTGTAATTTCAGGAATATAGCGACGTCGATGTAAAATCGTTTCGACATAGCCTTTTTCTTTGGTAGAACGAACAATTTCTTCCATGTATTCTTTAACAGCTGGATAGCTCACAAAATAACGGTCAATAAAAGCTTTTGCTTCTTTACGTGTAATTCCTAAATTTTGCGAGAGGCCATAATCACTGATGCCGTAAACAATTCCAAAATTAACAGCTTTTGCTTGACGTCGCATCAAAGCATCTACATCATTTTCTCCTACATGAAAGACATCCATTGCTGTTTTCGTATGAATATCATAATCATGTTGAAAAGCATAAATCAAATCTTTATCTTGCGAAATATAGGCAAGAACGCGTAATTCTACTTGCGAATAGTCAGCTGAAAAAATCTTCCAATTGGGTTCACTTGGCACAAAAACTTCGCGAATTTTACGTCCTTCTGGAAGACGAATGGGAATGTTTTGTAAGTTTGGATCCACTGAACTTAACCTTCCTGTCTGGGTTAGCGTTTGGTTGAACCGTGTATGGACTTTTTTAGTATTTTTATCGGTGACTTTTAGCAAGCCTTCGATATATGTCGATTGTAATTTTCCAAGCTGTCTATGCGTTAAAATTTCATCAATGATTTCATGTTGTCCAGATAAACTTTCAAGAACATCAGCAGCCGTTGAATAGCCTGTTTTTGTTTTTTTGATCACAGGAAGCTTTAGATCTTCAAATAAAACGCTCCCTAATTGTTTTGGAGAGTTAATGTTAAATTCTTTCCCAGCAAGCGCATGAATAGAGATTTCGAGATTGGTTAAACGGCTTAATAATTCGTCTTTCATTTCTTCTAGACGTAATGTATCTACTTTTACGCCATAAATTTCCATTTGTGCTAAAACAAAACTAAGTGGTAATTCAAGTTCTTCCATTAGTTCAAGTTGTTTATTATTTTCAAGTTCAGTGATTAACGGTTCTGTGAGTTTTGCGATGGCGAATGCTTTACGAACAAGATGTTCTGCAACAATGTCTTCAGAAGGAATCTTTCGTTTTGCACCTTTACCGTAAACCGCTTCATCCGATTCAATATTTTCAAACTGATGTCTAGTGGCTACACTGTAAAAATCATCAATCGATTCAGATGGATTAAGCAGGTAAGAAGCAAGCATGATGTCAAATGTAATCCCTTGACCTTTGATGCCTAAACGATTTGTGCTAACTATAATTTTTTTAGCATCATACACTAATTTTGTTTGCTTTTCATCTTCTAACCATTTTTTGAAATCTGAACTCTTCAATGCGGTTTCCTTTGAAAAAAAGAAGCTGCCTTTTTCTGAATGAATCGCGATCCCAACAAAGTTAGCCGTATGATAATTGTCATTTTCAAGCTCGATGTAAAGGGCTGTTTCTTTAGCAAAATGTTCAGCTTTAATTTCAGTCAAGATTTCAAAATCAGTCGCTTCTAATTTTGCTTTGTTTGTTATTTGTTCGCTATCTTCAAAGTTTCTTAGCATTTGTTTAAATTCCATTTCTTTTAAAAAGGGAATGACTTTTTCTTCTTGATAGCCATTATATTTTGTATCTTTTAAGTTCACCTCAATCGGGGAATCCGTGTGAATGGTTGCTAATTTTTTACTTAAAATTGCAGATTCTTTATTTTCTTCTACTTTTTCTTTTAATTTTTTTCCGGAAATCTCATCACTATGTTCCAAAACAGATTCCACCGTGCCACCAAACTGATGTAATAATTTTAATGCTGTTTTTTCACCTACACCTGGAATGCCAGGAATATTATCAGATAAATCACCCATTAATCCTTTCATGTCAATAATTTGATGAGGATGTAGGCCATATTTTTCCTGTAGTGTTTTAGGTGTGTTTTTTTCCATATCTGCAATGCCTTTTTTCGTAATATATACCGTTGTTTTCTCACTTACTAATTGTGTAAGATCCCGATCCCCAGTGATAATAACAATTTCAAAATCTTCTTTTTCAGCGCGATTTGTTAGTGTTCCAATAATATCATCAGCTTCATAATCAGCCAGTTCATAACGAGGAATATCATACGCGTCTAATAATTCACGAATAAAGGGAAATTGTTCAGAAAGCTCAGGTGGCGTCTTTTGGCGCCCGCCCTTATATTCTTTATATGTTTTATGTCTAAAGGTTGTTTTCCCAGCATCAAAAGCAACTAAGATATGATCTGGCTGTTCATTTGTAATGACATTATTTACCATCATCGTAAAACCTAAAATGGCATTAGTATGGATTCCTTTATGATTGGATAAAAGGGGTAATGCGTAAAAGGCTCGATTAGCAATACTATTGCCATCGATTAAAACTAATTTATTCACAGGGGATTTCCTCCTCATCGTCTTCTTCACTTGTTACTATTTTATCACAAGAAAGAGTCTCACGGAAATAACGCGCACGCACTAAAAACGCAATGCCAACAAGTCAACATTGCGCCCTAAAAAATAACGAATATTAAATTAGAAAAACAAAATTACGAACTAGTTTTAAAAAAATAATTTTGCTTATTTAAAAATTTTTAATGACTTCATCAGCAAATTCCGAACATTTCACTTCAGTTGCTTGATCCATTAAACGTGCAAAATCATAGGTGACAGTTTTGGCAGCAATCGCTTTTTCTAGCCCATTTGTCATCAAATGAGCAGCTTCGTTCCAACCAATGTACGCTAAAAGAAGTGCTCCAGACAAAATAACAGATGAAGGATTTACTTTATCAAGGCCTGCATATTTTGGCGCTGTTCCATGAGTGGCTTCAAAAATAGCATGACCCGTTGTATAATTGATATTTGCTCCAGGTGCAATACCAATTCCGCCTACTTGCGCTGCCAAAGCATCAGAAATATAATCTCCATTTAAATTCATCGTTGCGACAACGTCAAATTCATCTGCACGAAGTAAAACCTGTTGTAAAAAGATATCCGCAATGGCATCCTTTATTAAAATTTTCCCTTCTGAAAGAGCTTCGGCTTGCTTTTGATCAGCTATCTCTTTTCCTTCTTTTGCTTTAATTTCTTCATATTGATCCCACGTAAAAACTTGATTCGGAAATTCTTTTTCAGCTAATTCGTAGCCCCACTTTTTAAAAGCTCCTTCGGTAAATTTCATGATATTTCCTTTATGCACAAGCGTAACTGATTTTCTGCCTTCATGGATGGCGTACTGAATCGCAGCTCGTACCAAGCGTTCAGTCCCTTCTTTTGAAATTGGCTTAATTCCAATACCAGAAGTTTTAGGAAAACGAATGTTGTCAATCTTAAATTCATCTTGCAAGAAGCGAATGATTTTTTTAGCTTCAGGGCTTCCTTCTGCAAATTCAATGCCAGCATAAATATCTTCTGTATTTTCACGAAAAATAACCATGTCAACATCTTGCGGTTTTTTAACAGGTGATGGAACGCCATTTACATATTTAACTGGCCGTAAACAAACATATAAATCAAGTGCTTGACGAAGTGCTACATTTAAGGAGCGTATACCTCCTCCAATTGGGGTTGTAAGAGGCCCTTTTAATGCAATCAAATACTCTTTAATGACTGTTAATGTTTCTTCTGGAAGCCACTTACCTGTTTTTTTAAAAGCTTTTTCACCAGCTAAAACCTCTTTCCAAGAAATTTCTCGTTCACCTTGATAGGCATGCCAAACAGCTTGATCAATCACCCGTTTTGCCGCTTGCCAAATATCAGGTCCAATGCCATCTCCTTCAATAAAAGGAATAATTGGACAGTCAGGTATATTCAATTTACCTTTTGTAAATGTAATCTTTTTAGGTTGCATTATTTTGCCTCCTTCGCTAATCCCTTTCTTCTATCGGCAAATATTGACGATCTTTCGGCCCCACATAAATTGCGCGCGGCCTAATTAAGCGATTATCACGATATTGTTCAAAGATATGAGCGAGCCATCCAGAAACACGACTAACTGAAAATACAAGTGTAAAAAGATCAACATCAATCCCTAATGCATGATAGACAGATGCTGAATAAAAATCAACATTTGGCCTTAAATGCTTAAGTTCCCATACAGCTTCTTCAATTTCAAGTGATAATTGAAACCATTTTTCCTCATTTTTTGCTTTTGCTAAATTTTCACTTGCAGTACGTAAATATTTAGCGCGAGGATCACCAGTTTGATAAACTCGATGACCAAAACCCATGATTTTCTGATGATGATTCACTTTATAACGAATATAATCTCGCACGTTAGAATCAGCACGATCAATTTCTTCTAACATATCAAAAACACGTTCATTTGCTCCACCATGAAGCGGCCCCTTTAGCGCACCAATTGCTGCTGTAACACCAGAGTAAACATCAGAAAGCGTCGCAACACATACTCGGGCTGTAAATGTTGAAGCGTTAAACTCATGATCCGCATGTAAAACAAGGGCTTGATTCATTGCATGCGTAGAAAGCTCATCTGCTTCTTCCCCAGTAATCATATAAAGGAAATTAGCGGCTATGCTAAGCCCTTCTTTTGGCATAATCGGATCTAGGCCGCGACGAATTCGTGAAAATGCAGCAACAAGTGTTGGCATTCTTGCTTGGAGGCGCAATCCTTTTCGGTAAACAGCTTCTCCATCATCCTTTTCTGCTTCATTATCAAATACGCCTAACATAGAAACCGTTGTCCTAAGTACACTCATCGGATGCAATTGTTGATGATTTTGCATGCGCAAACTTGAAATGATTGTTTCAGGAACGACCATACTCGCTTGAAGTTCCTCTTTAAACTGAGTTAGCTCTGCTTGATTTGGCAAACGTAAATGCCAGAGCAAATAGATCACTTCTTCAAATGTGACATCATTTTCGACTAAATCATTAATATCATAGCCAACATACTTAAGTTTATCATCTATAATGGAACTAATTGAAGTTTCAGCTACATAAACATTTTCTAATCCTTTAGAAAGTGGCATATCGTTCCTCTCCTTTATAATGAAAAAGTATCTTTATGTAAACTACCGATGAAAAAGTGGGACAAGCTGCATCGCCATGTACGCAATGCCAGAAGCAATGACAGGACCAGCTGCAAGCCCTCGGAACAAAACAACCGCAAGAATCGTCCCAAACACTAAAGAAACTGTAATTTGTGGATCCCCTGCCATATAATCTACGCCTTTACGTGACAAAATCGAAACTAAAATACCAGCACCTAATCCGATCCAACCAGCAGCAGATTTAAAGGACTCAAATAAATCCTTAAAACCAATTTGTCCTGTCGCAATTGGAATTAAAATAGCGATCGTTATAATGGTGACTCCCCAGTTGATTCCCTTTGCTCCAATTGCATCCATTACTTTCCCATCAAGGTGAAAAAGCTTTAATAAAATGACAACAGCAACAGCAATAACAAGCGAATTATTTTTTGCAACTAATCCAAGAAGCAAAAACAAAAATAAAAACAACATACTTTCTGTAAACATATAAGCGGCACCTTTCATCAACTAGAAGTAGTATAGCATAAACCGTAAAGAAAAACTTATCTGAAGTTTTAAAATCTTATAAGAAAACGCAATTGCTTTAAATCTATGTTCGGCTCAAAGTCGTATTTACATATCAAAGTAAATATGCGTATTTTTGATACTCTTTTTATTCAACCAGTTCGTTAATTTTGGCTTGATTAAATTCCTTACAAATGGAATAAAAAGAAATAAAGCGCAAACGGTCGTCATTATGCCAGGAATAATAAAGCCGATCGCCGCAAAAATATAACAAATACCATCAAGTAAATATGGGGCTACTGTTCGGCCATCTCTTAAATTGAACAAAAAATTGGCGCCTAGCTTTTTGATCATATAAATTCCAAGAGCGGTGGAAAGAACTTGAATGAGTAAAAGTGGTAAAAAACCCAACCATTTAAACAACCAAACATAAATAATTAATTCAATAAAACCATAAATCGCCCAATATAATATGATTCGCTTCAATTTGTTTCAACTCCAGTCCTGTATTGCTTTTTATTATAACTTATTTTACTAAAATTCTAAAATATAACGCAAAAAAAACGAGTTTGAAACGTAACCGAGATTCCTCGTTTTACATCTCAAACTCGTTTTTATGACATCAATTAATGGGTTGCTGTTTTTCCATTATAAACATTACCTTGACGAGCATCGACTGTGATTGTTTCACCGTCTTTAATACGTTTCGTCGCATCTTTTGCGCCGACAACAACAGGGATTCCTAAGTTGATGCCAACAACAGCTGCATGGCTTGTCAAACCGCCTTCTTCAACAATAACGGCGGCACTTTTCTCAAATGCTGGTAAAATATCTTTATCCGTTGTTTTAACGACTAAAATACCGCCTTCTTCAGCTTTTTTTAGCGCTTCTTCATTTGTATTTGCAACAATCGCTTTGCCGCTAACTGATGCGCGACCGATCCCTTGTCCTTTGACAACTTTTTCACCGATCAATTGAATTTTCATTAGGTTTGTTGTACCGCTCTCTGTTACTGGTACACCAGCAGTGATGATAATTAAATCACCTTGTTTCGCGAGTCCAGAAGCAACAGATTCTTTGACAGCTAAATCAAACATATCATCTGTATTTTTAACCGGTTCAGCAAGACGAGCATAAACGCCCCAAGAAAGAGCTAATGCACGGCAAACATGAGCATTAAAAGTGACAGCTAAAATATGAGATTTGGGACGGTATTTTGAAATCATTCGTGCTGTATGCCCACTTTGAGTAGCAGCGACAATCGTTTGTACATCCAGATTTCGCGCTGTATGACCTACAGCTTGCCCAATCG
The DNA here is from genome assembly GCF_902806445.1 of Listeria sp. PSOL-1. NCBI lineage: Bacteria > Bacillati > Bacillota > Bacilli > Caryophanales > Listeriaceae > Listeria > Listeria sp. PSOL-1. The sequence goes on from NZ_LR760298.1 coordinate 881,493, forward strand.
CTTCTGTCATGTCTGTATTTGCGTGCATTTTAAGCGCGAATTTATCTTGTGCGATTAATGCTTCTTCTGTACGTAAAGCAATTTTTGCCATCATTTGAACGGCTTCTACTGGATAATCCCCAGCTGCTGTTTCTCCTGAAAGCATGATTGCATCTGTACCATCAAAAATTGCATTGGCCACATCAGATGCTTCTGCACGTGTTGGACGTGGATTACGTTGCATTGAATCAAGCATTTGCGTTGCGGTTACGACAGGTTTCCCTAGTTTATTACATTTTCTAATTAATTCTTTTTGGACGATAGGTACTTCTTCAGCTGGGATTTCAACACCAAGATCTCCACGAGCGACCATTAAGCCTTGGGAAACTTGCAAGATTTCATCAATATTATCTACGCCTTCTTGGTTTTCGATTTTAGGAATAATTTGAACATGTGTTGCATCATTGTTTTCAAGAATCTTTGTGATTTCAAGTACATCAGATGCACGTCGAACAAAGGATGCTGCAATAAAGTCAATGCCTTGTTCTAAACCGAAGCGAATATCATTCGCATCTTTTTCGGTAATCCCAGGTAAATTAATTGAAACGTTTGGCACATTGACACCTTTTTTGTTTTTTAAGGTTCCAGGGTTTTGAACTTTTGTTACAAGCTCACGGTTAGCTGTGTCCTTTTCGATAACTTCAAGACCAATTAAGCCATCATCAAGTAAAATAATAGACCCTACCTCAACATCATCGAATAATTCTTCATAAGTAATCGAGAATTTCTCTTTTGTTCCTTCTACTTGTGTCATGGCAATACGGACAACATCGCCTTTTGCAAATTCTACTTTGCCTTCAGCCATGTCATGTGTCCGAATTTCTGGACCTTTGGTGTCTAATAATAGAGCAACCATTTTTCCAGCTTTTTCTGCAGCTTCACGTATATTTTTAATGCGAGCACCGTGCTCCTTGTAATCGCCATGAGAAAAATTAAGACGCGCAACATTCATACCAGACTCAATTAATTTTACTAGTGTTTCAACCGACTCACTAGCAGGTCCGATTGTACAAATAATTTTCGTTTTTTTCATGTTTCTGATTCCTCCTAAAAAACTTACCTAATCGTTTATAGTATAATTATAAACACATCTTCTACATTTTACCAGCAAGACCTTTGTGATACAAGTTATTTGTGAAAAATTTATCATAATTAAACAGCCAAGCCTCGCGAATAAAACTTTCAAAAAGTGCTTTGTATTCGTGTATGGAACGTCTTCACGATTTTAAATAAAATTATTTTTCGCACACGAAAAGCCACCTTAACCGGTGACTCTTCACAATTAAATGGACAGGATTGAAGCTAAGTTTAACATGGACCTGTCAAGTACATGCGTTTCTTTTAACACTTCAGTAATGTCATTTTCAACAATTTTATTTTCGCGAATACCAACTGCAAGGCCTCCACGATTTTCAAGCAGTAATTCAACTGCACGCGCACCTAAGCGACTAGCAAGAACACGGTCAAAAGCAGTCGGGCTACCACCACGTTGGACGTGACCAAGAACTGTTACACGCGCATGGTAATCGCCATATTCAGCTAAACGATCAGCAAACTCATTTCCAGACATAACGCCTTCAGCAACAACGATAATACTGTGTTTCTTGCCACGTTTGCGCCCTTGTTCCAAACGATTAACCACGTCATCCATGTTAAAATCTTGTTCTGGGACAATGATCGCTTCTGCTCCGCCTGCAAGACCAGACCAAAGAGCAATATCACCAGCATCGCGTCCCATTACTTCAATAATAAAAGTACGCTCATGGCTTGTCGCTGTATCACGAATTCTATCAAGTGCATCAAGTACTGTATTTAAAGCTGTATCAAAGCCAATCGTAAAATCTGTACCACAAATATCGTTATCAATGGTCCCCGGAACCCCTATTGCTTTAAAGCCACGCTTTGTAAGCGCTTCTGCTCCGTGATAAGAACCATCGCCACCAATAACTACAAGTCCTTCAATTTTATGCTTTTTAAGTTGCTCAATTCCCTCTAGTTGTCCTTCTTCCGTTGCAAATTCAGGGTAACGAGCTGAATAAAGAAAAGTTCCCCCGCGATGTAATAAATCGCCTACAGAACCTAACTCAAGCTTACGAATTTTTCCAGTTACAAGTCCAAAGAAGCCATAATCAATGCCAAAAACTTCTAGTCCTTCATTAATTCCTTTTCTTACAACCGCTCGGGCAGCTGCATTCATTCCTGGTGCATCGCCACCACTTGTCAGTATTGCAATACGTTTCATTTTATTTACCACCTTCAGACAATGATATTTTTTATCACATGCTTTATTGTACATGAAATTGATTTAAATGGGAAGCTCTATTTCAAGGTCCTTCTAAAACATTGAATATTGGTATGTGCACTCATGAACAGAGAACCATTAAAAGGAGCCAATTGGTTTACATCAAAACAAGAACTTTATTTTAAAAAAGAAAGCGATTCCTCGCCTTCTTTACATTGTTTCAAAGACACCGATTTGTTTATATTTATTGTAACGTTGATCAACCAACTGCTCTTTTGAAAAAGGGGTTAGTGTATGTAACGCTTTTGAAATCGTTTGACTAATAAACTCTGCTTGTTTTTGTAAATCATGATGGGCGCCACCTTTTACTTCTTCAATAATGCCGTCTGTAATTCCTAAGTCAAACAAATCAGCTGCTGTAATCCGCATCGATTCAGCTGCTTTTTTAGCTTGACTTGCATCTTTCCAAAGAATAGCTGCTGCACCTTCTGGAGAAATAACCGAGAAAACGGCATTTTCAAGCATATAAATTTGGTTTCCAACACCAAGAGCAAGGGCTCCCCCGCTACCACCTTCACCAATAACAATACAAATAATCGGAACTTCCATATCACTCATTTCATATAAATTACGAGCAATGGCTTCACTTTGTCCGCGTTCTTCCGCGGCTTTTCCGGGATAAGCTCCTTTTGTATCAATAAAACAAATAATGGGTCTCCCAAATTTATTCGCTTGTTTCATCAGACGTAAAGCTTTGCGAAAGCCTTCTGGATGAGGCATACCGAAATTGCGATACAAATTATCTTTTGTATCTTTCCCGCGCTGATGACCAATAACGGTTACAGGCATTCCTTTAAATTGAGCAATGCCTCCAACAATTGCAGGATCATCACCAAAAGTACGGTCCCCGTGAAGCTCCATAAATTGATCAAAAATAAGAGGAATATAATCCCGTGTTGTTGGACGATCAGGATGACGTGCGACCTGGAATTTATCCCAAGCAGACATATTGCTATAGATTTCAGTTTCCAATTTCTGCAAGCGTTTCTCTAGCTTTTCAATTTCGCTTGTTAAATCGACTTCTGATTTTTCATTGTACTCCTTTAAATCAGCAATTTTATGACGTAATTCAAGGATTGGTGTTTCGAATTCCATTTCATTCATCCTCTGTTTTTACCTCCTCGTCTTCCAATTTCGTGTGCGTTTCTAATACAAAATGAAGTGCGTTTCTTAAATCAAGCCGATTTAAGACATCATCTAATTGTCCATGCTTTAATAAGAATTCAGCGGTTTGAAAATCATCTGGTAATTCCTCGCGTACAGTTTGTTCGATAACCCGTCGGCCAGCAAAACCAATTAATGCACCTGGCTCGGCAAAATTGAAGTCACCAAGGGATGCAAAACTAGCTGAAACCCCTCCTGTTGTTGGATGCGTCATAACAGTGATGCTAAGGCCTCCATGGTCACTAAAACGCTTAAATGCTGCAGAAGTTTTTGCCATCTGCATAAGTGAAACCATACCTTCTTGCATTCTTGCGCCACCTGAAGCTGTAAAAATGATAAATGGCACACGCGCCTTGTCAGCTTCTTCAACAGCACGAAGAATTTTTTCACCAACGACAGAACCCATACTCGCCATGCGAAAGCGTGAGTCCATTACAGCAATCACAAAAGGAAGTCCTTCAATTTTAGCATGGCCTGTTATAATGGCTTCGTTTAAATTCGTTTTTGCTTTATCTTTTTCTATGCGTTCCATATAATTATCAAATTGAAGTGGATTAGCCGTTGTCAAATTGTTATCCATTTCATTAAAAGAGCCGCTATCGACTAAAAACTCAATTCGTTTAAAAGCATCAATGGTATGATGAAACCCGCAATGACTACAAACCATCAAGTTTTTTTCAAGCTCTTTTGTATACATGATTTTTTTGCAATTTGGGCATTTCGTCATAATCCCTTCTGGCACATCAGTCTTTGCACCGTTTACTGGGATTGTTGCATATTTTTTCTTCTTTGGTTTCGTGAATAAATCTCCTAACAAAGATGAAACCCTCCCTTGCTTACACTTTACTTTTAACATAGTTAGACAATAAAAAAGAATAATGGCAATACACTTTGTTTCTATGAAAAAAGCTTTGGATAAAAACAGCAATCCTGCTAATGAAGAGTGATGTTCCTATTTTCCATTTTAAACTATACCACATTTCCCACTCTTTTAGGAAATGAAATTTATTTTAAAATAACATTCTCATCCCCTAATAACTGCTTTAACTCCCGTAACAATGGTTCTGTTCCATCTACTGCAAACTTTTGTTGCAGCTCAATGGTTTGTTTTGTGTCTGCATGATGAACAATAACACGGTTTTCGCCTTTTGCAGTGATAAGCATGGCTTTAATCTCATCTAAAGTAACATTTCCAGTCATTTTAAGAAATAGACGTTTCGGGACAATCAGCTCATTTAGCGAAATGGCTTCTTGAACAATCGCTTGTAACTCTCCGTTTCTCTGGTCAATTTTAACTTTCAAAAAAAGTTTATCCCCTTTGTTTATCGCCTCGCCAAATTTACGATAACTTTCAGGAAATAACACGGCGCTGGTTTCTTTTGTGTTGTCACTAATTGTTAAAAAGCACATCGCCTCGCCTTTTTTTGTGCGAATGACTTTTTTATCGTGAACATAAGCACCAATTTGATAAACTTTCCCCTTTTTAACATTGACGATCGGCGTTGCTTTAAAATAATCAAGCTGGTCTTTATATTGATTGATAGGATGTGCAGAGACGTATTGTCCTGTGTATTCTTTTTCATATTCTAATTTGATATCTTCTGTGAGTGCGGTAATCTCTTTATAGCGCGGTTTTGGTAAAAAAACGTCATCGCCTTCAAATAAATTGATTTTCCCTTCATCGCTTCCAAGTAGCGCTTCATAATTTAAAGCGGATTGAATCGAATTTTGTAAAGTAGCACGGTCTTTTCCAAATTCATCAAAGGCTCCCGAATAAATGAGTGCTTCTAAAACTGTTTCATTTAGCATTTTAGCTGGCATTCGCTCACAAAAGGTAAAAAAATCGTGGAAAGAACCATTTTTTTGTCGTTCTTCTAAAATGGCTTCAATAAACTTATTGGATACTTTGCGAATGATGCGAAAACTGTAACGAATCGCTGAGTTTCCTTCTACTTGAAAGAAAAGGTGGCTTTTGTTAATGCTTGGTGGCAGCATCTCAATTTGATATTTTTTCGCTTCTGTAATATATTGCGAGATTTTAGTATCATTTCCAAAAACAGAACTAAGTAAAGCGGCCATAAATTCAGCTGGGAAGTGCGCTTTAAGGTAAGCAAGCTGAAAAGCAATTTTTGAATAAGCAGCAGCATGACTTCGGTTAAAACCATAATTAGCAAACCGAACGATCATATCATAAACAGCGTTTGCACTTTCTTCAGCGTAACCTTTCTTTTTTGCACCGGTTACAAAGAATTGACGCTGTTCGTTTAAAACATCTGCTTTTTTCTTACTCACAGCTCGCCTTAATAAATCAGCCTCCCCGAGCGTAAATCCAGCCATTTGACTTGCAACTTGCATGATCTGTTCTTGGTAAACGATAACACCATACGTTACCGCGAGTATTGATTTTAAATCGGGGTGCGGATAATGAATGGCTTCTTTTCCTTGCTTTCTAGCAATAAATGTATCAATTTGTTCCATTGGTCCAGGACGATAAAGTGCATCTACAGCAACAATATCTTCAAATCTGGTTGGTTTTAAATGGCGTAAAACACGCCTAATCCCATCTGATTCAAATTGGAAAACACCCGTCGTATCTCCAGATCTGAAAAGCTTCAATGTCTTTTCATCATCAAGTGGAATATCACGAATAGAAAGCTTAAGATCACGGTGATAATTCACTGATCGCAAAACACGATCAAGTAAGGACAAATTACGAAGGCCTAGAAAATCCATTTTAAGCAAGCCAATTTTCTCAAGATCACCCATAGCATATTGCGTTAAAAAAGCATCTCCGCTACCATTTTGAAGTGGGATTTGTTCAACAAGTGGTCGGTCACTAATGACTATCCCCGCAGCATGTGTCGAAATATGCCTTGGCAAGCCTTCGATTTGTGTAGCAATCTCCCAGATCATTTCGTTTTGTTTGGTTGAATGAATAAAATAGTCGAGCTTTGGGTTTAATTCTTTGGCTTTTTCAAGTGTTATTCCTAATTGATTTGGAATTTGCTTAGCCCATTCAGCTAGTTCTATTGTATTTAGGCCAAATGTTCTCGCAGTATCGCGAATTGCCGCTTTAGCAGCGAGCGTACCAAATGTTCCAATTTGAGCAACATGTGCTGATCCATATTTAGAAACAACATAAGAAATAATATCATCACGCCGATTATCTGGAAAATCTAAATCGATATCAGGCATTGTAATGCGCTCTGGATTCAAAAATCGTTCAAACAAAAGCTGATAACGAATGGGATCCACATCTGTAATTTGTAAGACATAACTCACAAGTGACCCTGCTGCTGATCCTCTTCCAGGTCCAGTTAAAATCTCATTCTTACGCGCATATTTCATCACATCCCAAATGATCAAAAAATAATCGGCAAAGCCCATTTTATTAATAATATCTAATTCATACTCTAAACGTTGAACATACTCTTTTTCATGTAACCTTCGTTCTTTTAACCCTTGAAAAGCAATTTCATAAAGGACTTCTTCTGCTTTTTCATTTTCTTGAAGTGGAAAACGTGGTAAAAGATGTTGATCAAGCTTAATTTCTACATGACAACGCGCAGCAATTCGCTCAGTTTCAAGTAGTGCTTTTTTTTCGATTTCAGTTGTGTACTGTTGTGCCATTTCATCTGGTGTTGCAAAATAAGCAGAACCAACAAGTGGCAAATTCATCCAATCAACGGTTGTATTATCACGAATGGCTTCTAGTATATGAAAGCTTTGGACATCACGTGCATGAAGATAATGGACATTTTTACTCGCAACTAGCGACATCTCCATTTTATCCGCAAAACGGATCATTTTCTGAGCTAAATCTGGGGAATCCTTTTGGAGTGTTAAATAAAAGTGATCGACACCAAATAACTGTTTAAAATAAGTGAAAACTTCCTTTGCTGCTGATTCATTTTCTTCTAGTAATAAATCTTCTAATTCACCTGTCACACCGGGTGTTAAAGCGATTAAACCTTCTTTATACGAAGCAAGCCATTCAAGCGGAAGTTCCTGCTTATCTTCACGTGTTTGGATGGCGCTTGCTATTTTAAGTAACTGATGGTAACCAAGATCTGTTTCAGCAAGGAGGACAAGTTCATAACTTTTTAAAGGATTAATGATACCGGGGATCGTGATGGTTATACCAATAATTGGTTTAATATCTGCTGCTAGGCACTTTTGATAAAACTCTAAGGCGCCATACAAGGCATTTTTATCTGTAATCGCTAAAGCTTGATAATTTGCTTCTTTAGCTTTTTTTATTAGGCGGTCGATTTGCGCTGTGCTTGATAGTAAATCATAAGCACTTGCTACTTGTAAGTGAACAAATCCCATGCAGCTCATCCTTTCTTTTTCATTTCTATTATATCTGGAATTTCAAAAAAAAGAAAGTTTGTTCGCGTCACCATTAAAACTGGTTACAAAGAGCAATGAGCTTGCTATGCATTTCTTCTATTTCTTTAACCGAGTGAATCGTCGCACCAGAAGCAAGGGGGTGTCCACCACCGTGATACTCTTTAGCAAGCGTATTAATGATGGGCCCTTTCGACCTTAGTCTTGCTCGGATCAAATCTCCCTCTTGAATAAACATAATCCATGCTTTTAGACCTTGTGCATTTTCAACAACTGAAACAAGGCTTGACGCATCTCTTGGATTTACTTGAAATTCTTCTAAAATCGCTTTTTCTAAAAAGATCGTTGCTGCACCGCTTTCATCTATTTGAAAGTGTTCAAAAATGTAGCCAGCAAGCCTCATAATATTTACTGGTTGCTGGTACATCTCATTAAAAAGCGCCGGCCTATTAAACGGGTAATCAACTAAAATCGCCGCAAGCCGCATTGTTTCTTTTGTTGTGCTCGGATAAAGAAAACGTCCTGTATCGCCAACAATACCCGCATATAATAATCTGGCTGCTGTTTCATTTAATATTAGTTCAGTTTTAAAATTTTCATAAAAAGCCGTAATCATTTCGCTACAACTTGAAGCGCCTGTATTTATCCAAAGAATATCGCCATAAGGATCATCATTTGGATGGTGATCGATTTTAATCAATTTTCCGCCTAGGGTAAAGCGTTTATCAGCAATTCTTGCGGTATTTGCTGTATCACAAATAATAACAAGCGCATCTTTGTATACATCATCATCGATTACGTCTGGTTCACCTAAAAAAGCAAGGGACGCTTCTTTTTCACCAACAGAAAAGACTTTTTTCTGAGGAAAGCTTGTCCGAATAATCTCAGCAAGTCCCATTTGAGAACCATATGCGTCCGGATCAGGCCTTTCATGACGATGTAAAATAATGGTTTGGTACTTTTTTATTTCATTTAATATCGCTTGCTCCATTTGTTTTTACCTCAATTCTTGTCTAACGTTCCATCATTTGGCAGGTAACAATAGCTTTTCCTGCTAAAACACCTTCTAAATAAAGCTCAATATCTAATTTACAAGCTTTACGTCCCATTTCAAGTATACGGGGCATGACATACATCACAGCATCCATTTGAACTGGCTTTAAGAAATAAAGCGTTACACTTTCAATGACAATATTTCTTTTTTTCATGGCATAAAGCTTTTGTTGAACCACATCACAGACGACTTGCATAAAGACACCGTAAGATAGGGTGCCAAGGGAGTTTGTCATTTGTGGTGTGACTTTAAAATCATAACCATTTTTTTCATGATGTTCTTCCAATTGGCCAGTAATGATATCATCAATCGTTTCGCCAACTTGAGGTTGCTTTTGAATCATTTGCATGGCTTTTAAAATATCTTGCCTACTGACGATACCGATTAATGTTAAATCATCTTTAACAACTGGGATTACCTCTATACTTTCCCAAACCATCATGTGAGAAGCAGAAGCAACACTCATTTTTCTACCCACAGTTAGCGGATTTTTCGTCATGACACGTTCGATGGGTGTAGATGCCGTTTTTTCTAAAATATCCTTACTTGTTGCCATACCCATTAAACGCATATCATGCGCGACTATTGGAAAACGGCTATGCCCTGTTTTTTCTTGTAAACGATGCCAATCCTTTACTTTTTGACCGACTTCAAGATAGGCTGTTTTTTCAAGAGACATTAAGATATCTTCTACTAAAACTACTTCTTTTTTTATTAACTGGTCATAGATAGCCCGATTAATCGTCGTTGCTACAGTAAATGTATCGTAGGAAGTGGACAAGATTGGAAGCTTTTTCTCATCAGCAAGCTTTTTTACCTCGCTACTTGTATCAAAACCACCTGTAATTAATACAGCCGCACCTAAGTTTAAAGCAAGTTCATGAGCAGACACTCGGTTCCCAACAATTAATAGATTACCGGATTCTGTATAGCGCTCCATTGCTTCGACGGTCATTGCTCCAATGACAAACTTGTTTAGTGACTTATACAGGCCTTCATGTCCGCCTAAAACTTGCCCATCAATGATATTAACAATTTCAGCAAAGGTCAGCTTTTCGATACTATCTTTTTGCTTACGTTCAATTCGTAATGTGCCTACGCGTTTAATCGTTGAAACAAAACCAAGCGCCTCTGCATCTTTAATTGCACGATAGGCTGTTCCTTCGCTAACAGACAAATTCTTTGCGATTTTACGAACTGATATTTTTTCTCCAACGGCAAGGTTTTCAATATATTTCAAAATCTGTTCATGTTTAGTTGCCACATTTTTCACCTATCTCTATGTTATAAATTATAATGCTATTTCCTCACCAATTTGCATTACTTTCCCAATTATTCCCTTACCTAAAGAAGCAACAAAAGCATCTGGATCTTGTTCAATCAGCGGGAAGGTATTGTAGTGCATTGGAACAACTTGTTTTGCTTGCAAGAAATCAGCCGCTATTTTTGCATCTTTTGGACCCATTGTAAAATTATCACCAATGGGTAAAAAGGCCAGATCAAGCGGATTTAGTTCACCAATTAATTTCATGTCTGAAAATAAACCGGTATCTCCGGCATGATAAATATTTTTTCCTTCAATTTTAAAAATGATTCCTGTTGGTAAGCCAAGGTCAATCAATTTCCCATCGACTACTTGTGAGGATCCATGGAAAGCTTGTGTTAACTTAATGCTTCCAAAATCAAATGCTCTTTCCCCACCAATATGAAGTGGCGCAACCTTTTCAACACCATTTAGATTTAAAAAAGTCGCCAATTCAACATTACAAATCAGTGTAGCGCCTGAGTTTTTGGCAATTTCAATCGTATCGCCAACGTGATCATCATGTCCGTGGGATAAAACGATATAATCAGGTTTTTGATCCGAAACCTTTAAGTCACACTTTGGATTACCAGAAATAAATGGATCCACCAAAATGGTCTCTTGGTTGGTCATAATTTTAATACACGATTGGCCATGAAACGAAATTTTCATAAAATGACTTCCCTTCCAACTTTTAAATTATGTTCTTATTATAACATTTATAAATAAAAATCTCACATCATTCAAATCAACTGCATCAGCCTATCATTCATGTTATGATTACGCTAGAATTGAAATATTTGAAAGAAGGCTGAACAATGGAAAAAAAGATCAATCTTTTACAAAACTGGCTCGAAAAAGAACAAGCTGAAGTCGCTTTTATTACAAATCCTGAAAATATCGCTTATTTTGCAGGTTTTCATAGTGATCCCCATGAAAGAGTGCTCGGTTTAGCTGTCTTTAGCAATGAAACACCTTTTTTATTTACACCTGGGCTTGAAGTTGAAGAAGCCAAGCGTAGTGGATTTAACCACGCTATTTATGGTTATAGCGATACAGAAAATCCATTTGAAATCATCACACAACAAATCCAAAACCGCGCAAAAAGCATAACCAAAATCGCCATTGAAAAGTCGCATATGAATGTAGGATACTATGAACAACTTGCAAAAAGCTTTCCCAACGCGAACTTCATTGATATTGAAAACAAAATCCAAATGACTCGTTTAGTAAAAACAAAAGATGAAATAAAAATTTTAAAAGAAGCGGCACTTTTAGCCGATGAAGCCATTCAAATTGGAATAAATGAAATCGCAGCAGGTAAGACAGAAGCAGAAATTGTTGCTAAAATCGATTATGAAATGCGCAAAAAAGGCGTGAGTGGCATGAGTTTTGAAACAATGGTTTTAACTGGAAAAAATGGGGCTTCCCCACATGGCACTCCGGGAGACACCCAAATCCAAAAAGGCGATTTTGTTTTATTTGATCTTGGTGTTGTTCATAAAGGTTATTGTTCAGATACGACAAGAACGATCGCTTTTGGAGAAATTAGTACGCAGCAAAAAGAAATTTACGACACAGTCTTAAAAGCACAACTCGCAGCCATTGAAAAAGTGAAAGCTGGTGCAAAAGCAAAAGAAATTGATTTAGCTGCAAGAAAGATTATTCGAGATTCAGGTTACGGGGACTACTTTCCTCATCGTTTAGGGCATGGGCTAGGCATGGGTGTCCATGAATTCCCTTCCATTACTGAAACAAACGAAATGCTGCTAACAGAAAACATGGTGTTTACGATCGAACCTGGGATTTACGTTCCCGGTGTTGCTGGTGTTAGAATTGAAGACGACATTGTTGTCACCGAAAATGGTTATGAAATTTTAACAGAGTTTCCAAAAGAACTTCAATATGTATGACAAAAAGAGCTTGAGAGACATTAGTGTATCTCCCAAGCTCTTCCTCCTTTAAGAGTGAACATTTTGTAGTAGAATACTCAACTCCTGATGTTCATAATCAAGTGCATCTGCTACTGCTTTATACGTTACATGGCCAGAAAATGTATTAACCCCTCGGTATAAATGATAATCATCCGTTACAGCCTTAATCAAGCCAAGATTTGCCAATTTCAATCCAAAAGTCAGTGTAGCGTTCGTTAATGCTGTTGTAGACGTTCTTGGTACAGCACCCGGCATATTCGCTACAGCATAATGGACGACACCATGTTTTGTATAAGTTGGTTCATCATGCGTCGTTACACGATCTGTCGTTTCAAAAATGCCACCTTGATCAATCGCCACATCTACAAGAACTGATCCTGGCTGCATTTGTTTAATGACGTCTTCTTTTACAAGTTTTGGTGCTTTTGCCCCAGGAATAAGAACAGCTCCAATTACTAAATCAGAACGTTTTACCGCCATTTCAATATTATAATCATTACTCATTAATGTTGTTGCCGCATTACCAAAAATATCATCTAATTCACGTAAGCGATTCAAATTTAAATCTAAAATCGTCACACGTGCGCCTAGTCCAATGGCTATTTTAGCAGCATTTGTTCCTGCCATTCCGCCACCAATAACGGTGACATTACTTCTTTCAACGCCAGGTACAGCACTTAAAAGAACGCCCATCCCACCATTTATCTTTTGTAAAAATTGCGCACCAATTTGTGTCGCCATTCGTCCAGCAACTTCACTCATTGGACTAAGTAGCGGTAATGAATGATCCTCTAATTCTACGGTTTCATAAGCGACACTATTTACTTTATTGTCAATTAACGCCTTGGTTAGTTCAGGTTCATTTGCTAAGTGTAAATATGTAAATAGCAATAAGCCCTCTCTAAAGTATTGATATTCAGAGGCGATTGGTTCTTTTACTTTAACAACCATTTCTGCACTCCAAGCTTCCTTAGCTGTATCAACAATCGTCGCACCTGCTTTTTCATAATCATGATCATGAAAACTAGATCCTATGCCTGCTCCCTTTTCGATCAATACTTTGTGACCAGCATTTACATAAGATAATACGCTTGCAGGTGTCATGGCTACACGATTCTCGTTATTTTTAATTTCTTTTGGTACCCCTATAATCATATGTTACCCTCTCCTTTATAGTAATCGCTTACATTTCCTATGTTAACATAGATAATCCAAAATGAACAAATAGAAGGTTTTCGTTTTATAAAAAAGATTTTTATTAGGAACCGCTTAAGTGAAATCGTTTTGATGGTTGATTAAGTTAAAAAAGGGTAAAATAGAAATGACAAAAAAGATATTTCCTTTGGGAGGGATGTAAGATGTTACAACAATACGAACGTGTACTTGTTGCTGTTGACGGATCAAAAGAGGCCGAAGCTGCCTTTAAAAAAGCGATACAAGTGGCTAAAAGAAATAATGCCGCACTTGGAATTGTCAATGTCATTGATACTCGCGCCTTTTCTTCGGTAGCAAATTACGATACAAGCATGGCTGACAAAGCAACAGAATATGCAGATGAACTACTAACTAGCTATAAAGAGGAAGCAACAAAAGCTGGTGTTAGTAATGTCGAAACTTTTATTGAATATGGCTCACCTAAAACAGCGATTACAAACGACGCTGCTCAAGCATTTAAAGCGGATTTAATTATGTGTGGGGCCACTGGTTTAAACGCGGTGGAACGCTTACTTATTGGTAGTGTATCACAACAAATTATTACACACGCTCCTTGTGATGTTCTTGTTGTTCGGAGTGAAGAAGCAAAATAACTTAAGTAAAAGAGCCTAGGACAGCGTGCGATTCAGCTATCATAGGCTCTATATTTTGAAATTAAAGAGGTTTTTGCCAGAATTCGGAAAAAGAGCGTATGACTGTACGTTGGAGCCGGAAGTCTGATAAACCTCTTTCTTTATTTTGTTTATCTTCTAGATTAAGCACGCTCATTTTTTATGCGTTCAACATCGCGAGCAATCATTAATTCTTCATTTGTTGGGACAACAAGTACTTTAACAGGAGAATGCGGATAATTTAAGAATGCTTCTTCACCATGAACCTGATTTAATGCTGGATCCCAATATACCCCCATAAACTCTAATCCTTGCAACACTTTTTCACGAATAAAGGAGCTATTTTCACCAATACCTGCTGTGAAAATAATCGCATCAACCCCATTCATGCGAGCAGCATAAGAACCGATATACTTATGAATGCGATCTACAAAAACTTCGAGTGCTAAATCAGCGCGCTCATTTCCTTTAGATGCCGCTTCTTCTAAATCACGAAGATCACTTGAAATTCCAGAAACACCAAGCATACCAGATTCTTTATTTAAAACATCGAGTACCTGTTCCGCTGTTTTACCCGTTTTTTCCATGATAAATGGAATAAGCGCAGGATCAATGTTTCCAGAACGAGTTCCCATTGAAACACCGGCAAGTGGCGTGAATCCCATAGAAGTATCAATCGATTTACCGCCTTCAATCGCTGCAATACTGGCTCCATTTCCTAAATGACAAGTAACTAAGCGTAATTTTTCAATCGGTTGCCCAAGTAGTTCTGCCGCACGCTCAGAAACATATTTATGACTTGTTCCATGAAAACCATATTTACGAATGCCATAATCTTTATAATAATGATATGGCAGGCTATAAAGGAAACTCTTAGGACTCATTGTTTGGTGGAATGCTGTATCAAAAACAGCAACCGAAATAACATCAGGTAATACCTTACGAAAGGCACGAATACCTGTAACATTTGCTGGATTATGAAGTGGTGCAAGTTCAGATAATGCTTCGATCGCTTCAATTACCTGATCATCAATATAAACAGAATCTGGGAATTTTTCCCCTCCATGAACAACGCGATGCCCTATTCCGGTAATTTCATCATAAGCTTTAATAATATGATGCAAAATTAATTTCTCAAGGAGCATTTGTACAGCGACCTCATGATCGGGAATATCGATAACCTCCGTTATTTTTTCTCCATCTACAGTGATTGTAAAAATTGAATCCTTAAGACCTATTCTTTCAACAATACCCTTTGTAATCACTTCTTCAGAGGGCATGTTATATAATTGGAACTTTAGTGATGAACTTCCCGCATTAATTGCAATTGTTTTTTCCATATTCTTCTTCTCAATTCCCTTCCTGATTTTTCAATTTAAACCAATTTTCAATCTGTGCTAAAATCGGAGCCGTAATTTTTGGATCAGACAAGCTTGAAAGGTTGGCTAAAAGAACTTCCTGTGGTGGTTTTAATAATTCTGCCTTCTTTTGCAAAATCAAAATACTCTTTCGTGCTTTTTCGCTTTTGAAAAGTGTTTCTGGTAACTTAACAATCCCTTCTACATAACCATGTTTTTTAATGACGCGTTCTAATTCAGCAAAATCCCCTGTACTAAATAACGCATCTGGTACTAGGAAAAATAAATAGCCTCCTGGTTTAGTATAACGAAGGCCTTGCTCAATAAATAAGAAGTGCGCAAAAGAATGTCCATCATGTCGTTTTAATTCAAAAGCGCTTGCTCGTTTATCGTCTGGGTAATAACCAATCGGTAAATCACTAAACACAACATCTACCGGATCAACGAATAAATTGCTTAGACCATCCTGATGAAGGAGGCTTGTTGGTAGCTTTTGCAAATCTGAACTAACGAGTGCAAGCGATATTAATAATTCGTCAACTTCAACCCCCGTTGCCATGATTTCTTTCTGCCCATCAAGTCTTAACTGTCCGATAACCGTTGTCAGTAAATTCCCTGTTCCACAAGCTGGATCAAGTAAACTGATTTGTTTCTTTCCTGCGAGGGACTTTTCGACCAAGTACGCAATAATAAACCCGATCGAGTCAGGCGTCATTTGATGATTGGTTTGAATCCCTTGTTTCATCCCTTTTAAAAATGCAAGTTGAAGCCCTTTACGGATATCTTCAGCTGCAAAATGCTCAAGGTTAATTTTTTGATAGGCGAGAGAAAGTTTATTGACCTTTTCAGTAGGTAATTCTTCCTTCTGCAAAATTTCATTCTGAAAAAGATTCTCGCTTGTCTCATAAACAGCTTCCAAGTAACTTATTTCAAGTTCATTTTGCAAAACAATAGCTGTTTCATCCAAGACTTGGAACAGTTCAGAGGTTTCTCCATTTGTCAAAAGTAACACCTCTAATTTCTTTCATTACTAATATCAAGGAATATTATACCTTATTTAAAGTGAAGTTAAAAGCATTTTAGCTAAACAAACAACACAATCATGTTAAAGCAAAAGAAGGATTATCAAAACGCAGCTGACTACGAATTATAATGCTTTTTTCCATTTACTATTTTCCTTCAAAAATCCTTCATGAATAACTGCTGTTTCTTCTATTAAATCTTGTATCCCTTGTTTGAAAGGTGTAAAAGCGACGACAAGATAAAGTGGCCAAATCGTTTTTAACACAAAGCGCAGTGCACCTTCACGAATGAAAACATTGCCCCATGTCAGCGTCTTCTTATCAGAGCGAATAACTTTTAAGCCAAATAACATCTTTCCAAGCGTTTGACTAAAAAATTTTGTCATTAAAATAAAGTAAAGCAAAAATAGTAATGTACTGAAAAACCAGTAGCTCGAAAAAAGACCATTTTGTGTAGGTAACTGAAACAAACGATACAACGAATTTAAAAAGATGCCATTACATGCTGCAATGATAAGTAAATCAAGCAAATAAGCACAAAAACGAATCCAAAATCCAGCAAAGTACACTTTAGCAAGGTCAGCAAATGGTTTTTCTTTGCTTACATAGTGATAAATTGGTCGTTCTTGTTTGACTGATTCTTCCATGTTTTTCCCTCCCTATCCGCCATAAAGATACATGATACGTGGAGCTTTAGCACTTCCTAATTGCTTCATCATCGTGATAATATCGCTATGATTTAAACCGCTAATTCTTTTAGCACTTGCTTCAAACAGCGATCCGATACCCGAATTTGATTCATAGCGAATGACACTTGCTCCCTTTAATTTGTTTTCTTTTTTAAGCGCATGAAGCGTATCTTCCTGGTAACCAAAATCGTCAATTAAACCAACCTTTTTTGCTTGCCTACCATCATAAATCCTGCCATCTGCAATTTTACGAACTTCTGCTTCTGATAAATGTCTGCCAGCCATAACAACGTGTACAAATTCATTATAAGAATCATTAATCATATTTTGCAAAACTGTACGTTCATCTGTGGTCATTTTACGCGTCTCACTCATCATGTCTTTGTATTTACCACTTTTAATCGTATTTTCACTAATGCCAA
This sequence comes from Listeria sp. PSOL-1, assembly GCF_902806445.1. Lineage (NCBI taxonomy): Bacteria > Bacillati > Bacillota > Bacilli > Caryophanales > Listeriaceae > Listeria > Listeria sp. PSOL-1. Next base: position 898,956 of record NZ_LR760298.1, read on the forward strand.
CTTTTTTCATTAATTCACTGTAATCATATCCTTGCATAATGACGCCAAGAGACCCTGTCATTGTTTCTTTGCTAGCAAAAATTTTATCAGCAGCAGTGGCTATATAATAACCACCTGAAGCAGCCATACTCCCCATTGAAACATAGATAGGAATTTTACGTTTCTTTTTTATTTGTACTAATTTATCATGAATTTGTGCGGATTCCATAACGCCGCCACCTGGTGAATTGATCGTAAGCAAAATTCCTTTTATTTCAGGCGTGTTTTGAATCGTTTCAAGCTGTTCCATAAAAAAAGAATGATTATACCCAGAAGAGCCTAGCGATAAGCTTGATTCTCCAGTATCTTGAATGGTCCCATCTACACTTAACAGTGCGATCGCATTCTCATTCCCGTCCTCTACAACAACTTCACTTATTTCATCATCTGCTGAAAATAAATGACTAAGTAGCGAACCCTTTTTTTCTTGATCACTTGTTAGCATTGTTGTGGCAAGCTTCGTTATCCCACTTACAACCAAAAGCAAAGCAACCAGTCCTAGTGCAATCCAACGTTTTGCATTCATCATTTTCTCCCCCTTTTAAAAAATTAATTTCTACAAATAAAATTAAAATAAATCAGCAAATTCGTCTTTTATTTCTTGATTTTGAGTCATTTCAACAGAAAATGTCACTGTGTTTTCAATCGCTTTTTGTAATAAGCTTTCAAAATCAATAAAACTTTCGTAGTACTCTACTTTTTCAAGTTTAGGTTTTGTTTTTGGCGCACTTGGTGTAAAAATTGTACAGCAATCTTCAAATGGTTGAATAGAAAGCTCAAATGTGTCAATTCTTTGTGCAATTTCAATAATCTCATTTTTATCCATAGAAACAACGGGCCGAATAATTGGTGTATTGGTTACAGCGTTAATCGCGACCATACTTTCTAACGTTTGACTCGCTACCTGGCCTAAGCTTTCCCCATTTACAATCGCAAGTCCATTTCGCTTCGCACGGATTTGATCGGTTATTTGCATCATTAAGCGGCGAGTAACGGTCATAATATAACTTTCTGGAATTTGTTTTTTTATCGCTTCTTGAATTTCTGTAAAAGGGACGATATTCATTTGGATTTGACCACTATAGTTGGTTAATTTCCGCGCTAAATCAATGGCTTTTTGTTTTGCTTGCTCACTTGTATAGGGCGGACTATGAAAATGAACCGCTTCTATTTCCACACCGCGCTTCATTGCTAAGTAACCAGCAACAGGGCTATCGATGCCACCTGAAAGCATTAGCATCGCTCGACCAGATGAACCAACGGGAAGACCACCACTTCCCTTTATTTGTTCACATGATAAAAAGACGCCATCTTGTCTTACATCAATATTTAATTTCACATCTGGATTTTTGACGTTTACAGAGAGGTCAGGAATTTCTCTTAAAACATGTGCGCCGATTTCTTGGTTTAACTCATTCGAATCAAGCTCGAATGAATGATTACTTCTTCTAGCAGCCACCTTAAATGTTCCATCTTTTTGATGGCTATCTTTGACAAGTTGTGTTGCAGCTTCTTTTATTTGATCTAAACTTAAATCCGTTTTAACAACCGGGCTAAATGATTGAATTCCAAAAACAGATGTGAGACGCAGAAGAACAGCTTTATGATCTGCTCCATTTAAGTAAAGCTGCATCCGGTCTCTTTCACCATGCACTTTCACTTCTTTAAAATCTTTGACCACACGTTTGACATTTTTGGCTAGCACCGCAACAAAACGTTTACGATTTTTACCTTTTGTTGAAAGCTCGCCATATCTAATTAATATTCTTTCAAATTCCACTTATTTCACCACTTCATTTAATTTTTGGATCACATGCTTAAACGTTTGAACAAAAATTTCTGCCTCTGCTAATTGGTTTGTATAAGATAAACTAAGCCGAATTGCAGAAACTGCTATATGATCAGGTACACCCATCGCCCGAAGCGTACTATTTTCTAATTTACTACGAGAAGAACAAGCACTGGTTGTCGACAAAAAAATCTCTTCTTTCGCTAAAGCATGAACAAGAACTTCTCCTCGGTGTCCCTTTACTGAAAAACAAAGAATATGCGGTGCAGCAAAATTTTCTGATGTATGCAAAACAACATGGGGGATCTTTGTTAATTCTTGTCGCAAAAATCGCTGGATTGCTTTCATTTCATTTAAATGCTTCGCCATATTTTCTAATTCCAGTCGAAGTGCCTTTGCAAAAGCGACCGCCCCTGCTGTATTTTCCGTACCACTCCGAAGATCAAACTCTTGTCCACCGCCCCTTATTTCGCTATGAAGTTCTACATTCTTGCGTTTAACCAAAATCCCCGTGCCATTTAAGCCATGTAATTTGTGTCCAGATATACTTAGCAAGTCAACATTTTTTAACTGTAGCGGAACTTTGGCAATTCCTTGTACTTGATCAACATGAAAATAGGCATTGGTTTTTGTTTTTACTATTTCAGAAAGTTCTTCAATAGGTTGAATCACACCTACTTCATTATTGACATGCATGATTGAAACAAGAATTGTCTCTGCAGTTAATGCCTTTTCTAAGTCTAAGCAAGATACCCGTCCGTTTTGATCAACGGGTAAATAAGTGATGGTAAACCCTTCTAAAGCGAGCTCCTTCATCACCTCTTTAACAGCGGGATGCTCAATTTCTGTTGTAATCATGTGTTTGCCTCTTGCAGAATAACGACGCGCGATGCCTTTGATTGCTAAATTATTGCTTTCTGTTCCGCCAGAAGTAAAAATAACTTCTTCTGGTTTCACATCAAGTAATTGAGCAGTTTGCTTACGTGCTTCCTCATGCAATTCTCTTACCTTTTGACCGAACTGATGGAGTGAAGACGGATTGGCAAAATAATGACTAGCTACTTTTGTGTATGTTTCAAGTACAGCCTGATATGGTTTTGTCGTTGCACTATTATCAAAATAAATCATAAAGTCTCTTCTCCCTGAACCAATATTTTATCCTATTTGTCAAACTAAAAAAGAGTTGGAAGAAAGACACAACAATCTCATCCTTTGTAAGGTTTGGCGAACTTAAAGAATGTTTTCACTCGATTTGTACGTATCTATGCCATACTTTCTTCGGTAGAAATTTCTGCGGCATACATCTTTTCAATCTTTTTAAACGCGCCAGCTTCTACTTTTTCGAGTGCCGTTACTGCAATTTCAAGTGCTTTTTTATAATTAAAATCACGGTAAAAATGACTTTCAGCTTTATCAAGTTCAGCTTTTAATTCTGGGTTTTGTAATCGATAGCGATTAGCGTATTGAACCACATGTTCGACTAATCGAGCATTCTCGACCATTTCGTCCGCTCTTTGAACCAAATGCGACAAATCTTCATGTGCCGTGCGTAGCTTCTCTGTGACGGCTTTCATATCAAGTGGTTTTTCAGAAAGGCGTTCTTCAAGTGCAACAATGGAGGTTTCCATGTGATCTCGTAATGAAACGTATTCTTCTGGAAGACCTGGCAACCTCGCGCGACTTAGCTTGCGATTTAACTTAGTAATTTCACTACGCATCCGCTTAGCTTCATTTTGCGCCTCTAGTTCATCTTTTCGAAGTGACCGTAAGTCTTCTCTTAATTGATCTTGTGAACTTGCTACTTGGTCTAAGGTCACATTGATTTCTTTTAATGTGTCACGTGCTGCTGAATAAGCAATTTCTAGATTGGAAAGCAAAGTAGTTAACTGATTCAAATTTTCTTTTTGTTCACTTAACATAGCAGAAGTCTTTAAATAGGCAGCTAACTCTTCTTCACTGATATGATAGGTTTGCTTCACTTCTGCGATTTGTTCCGCTAGTTCAGAAGAAACGTTCGTTTGCGCTTCTAAGCGATCAAAAATAATACTTCGGTTTTCTTTTACAAAAGCCTTAGCATCCACTTCCTGTTCTAACATATCATAAAATAAATTAATGATCGTATGAAGCTCCTTTTTACCAACTTCGGCAACATCAAGTTCACGATCATGAATATTTTTTCGCAATTTCGCAATTTGCGCTTTCATTCGCTCTAGCTCACGACTTAATTCAAGTTGTTCTAGGTAGTAACCTTTATGTACCATTTCATCGTAGCCAGCTTGAAGCTGTTTCAATTCATTGGGTAAAACAATCTCTGTCTCATGTAAAAGGCTTGGTATACGTTCGATTTGCTCGGAAATTAAGGCAACGTCTTTTTTTACACCGATGATTAATTCGCGTGCTTCTAAGTGATCGCCTTGATCTGTTAACTCATCATAACGGTCAATCTCAAGCGTGATTTTATCTAGTTCATGCTTGACTGTTTCAAGTACATCGCCAAGTTTAAAGCCTCTAGCCAAAACCTCTCGTTTAAGTTCAGAAAACTGTTCTTTTATCAAACGACTTTCTTCTGCGTTTCTTTCTTCACTTGTAAGAAGTTCACTCAAGCCACTAAGAATTTGATTTATTTGCCGCTCAATGATAGCAAGCATTTGACTGATATCATTTTCGCTTTTTGTTGCATCACGAAATTTATAACGATCCGTACTCATTTCTGCCTCTAAAATCACTTCTTCTACATCTGGAAAAAGCTTTGTTTCAATTTCATCCCAAGAAGAGCGCCATGATTCAAATAACTTTTCTGTTTCTCCTGTTAATTTTAATTTCTTCACTTTAGAAAGTTCGCTAATTACTGGGCGGTCCCGTAATTCTATTTTTTGTTCCTCTAACTCATTTATTCGCGTATAATGTTTTTTCTTCAAAAAATAACCGGCACTAAAAAGAATAATAACTAAAACAATAAAACCGATTAACAAATAAAGCATCAAAAATCCTCCAATCAACATGTACTATTTGAACTTAGTATATTTATTCATATTATGTATGTAACGCTGCGTTCCCCTCTATTTTACTTCTAACATACTGAGTATATACATTTTTTATTTTAACATGATTTTTCAATAATTACTTCTTATATTCATCATTCTCTTAAATTTTTCTACTAAGGGACGGCTATTTTGTTTTTTATAGCGATATGATATAATTGAAAATATTTTATATTTCAAGAAAAGTGGTGTATAACAGATGATTGAAGTCCCAAAATTCAACGGCACAAAAGAAGAAAATTACGCATTATGTTTGAAACAAATTAAAGCAATGATTAACGGTGAGCCAAGTATCATTGCCAATTTAAGCAATGTAAGCTCGTTACTTAATCAAGCCTTAACTGAAATTAATTGGGTGGGCTTTTATTTATACGAGGAAACAAGCAATCAATTGGTTTTGGGCCCATTCCAAGGGCTTCCTGCATGTATCCGTATCCCACTTGGAAAAGGTGTTTGCGGAGTTGCAGCTGAAAGTGGTAAATCTCAAATTGTAGCTAATGTTAATGAATTTGACGGCCACATTGCTTGTGATGCTAAAACAAATTCAGAAATTGTTATCCCGCTTTTTAAAAATGGACAACGAGTTGGCGTACTTGATATAGATAGTCCAAATATGAATCGATTTGATGAAACTGACCAAAAATGGCTTGAAAAAGTTTGTGAACTGTTAGTAAATGAAATGCCGTAATCAGTTGACATTCGCTTGTTTTTCAGCTATACTAAAATTCGTGTAAAATGCAGCTTGTATGAAATCTTGAAGTTGGTGTGTTGTTTATCCCCAGAACACTGTGGTATATTGTGTAACCCTGCGGCTGCTAAGGTGAAGATATATAAAGATAAACTGCCCTAACCTCATGTCATACTCGTTTGTTTTATGCTAAAACAAATTAAAGGAGGAGTCTATTAATGGCTCGTTACACTGGTCCAAGCTGGAAGATTTCCCGTCGTTTAGGGATTTCACTTACCGGCACAGGTAAAGAATTAGAGCGTCGCCCGTATGCTCCAGGACAACATGGTCCTAATCAACGTAAAAAAATGTCTGAATATGGTTTACAACAAGCGGAAAAACAAAAGTTACGTCATATGTATGGCTTAACTGAACGTCAATTTAAAAATACGTTCTTAAAAGCTGGTAAACTTCCAGGTAAACATGGTGAAAACTTCATGATCCTACTTGAACAACGTCTTGATAATGTTGTTTATCGTATGGGCTTAGCGCGTACACGTCGCGCAGCACGTCAATTAGTAAACCATGGTCATATTTTAGTAGATGGCAAACGCGTAGATATTCCATCTTACCAATTATCTGTTGGTCAAGTGGTTTCTGTTCGTGAAAAATCTGCTAAAAACTCTGCAATCGCTGAAAGTATTGAAGTTTCAAGCTTCGTTCCTGAATATGTTACTTCTGATGCAGAAAAACTTACAGGCTCTTTAAAACGCCTACCAGAACGTTCTGAGATTGCTGCTGAAATTAACGAAGCACTTATCGTTGAATTTTACAGCCGTTAAGGTTCAAGCTGTGATAATCATTTTTTGGTTATCGCAGTTTTTTTTATGCGCTAAATGACAATTTTGTAAGCTAAACCAGCGTTTTTGTCATCTATTTCGCATGATTCTTTCCCCTAATATCTTTATAATATTAAAAAGGAAGAGGGTGACAAACATGAAAAAAGTATTTATTGCGATTGCTATCCTTCTAGCTATTGGAGTCATTGCTTTCTTTTATCTCGATTTCAATCGCATTGGTGCCGAAAATTATTACCTAAAAGTCACAAAAGACGGAAAAGCAGCGGCCTTTACCGCGGATGATGGCCAAAAATTTATGAATTATAAATATCAACTAACAGGCTATAAAGACGATGGCACCCCCAAAAAGCTAGAATTCACAGCCCAGAAAAACTTACGAAAAAAAGCTTACTTAAAAATTTTCTATAAAAAAGGCAAAGGTGTTACTTCATATGAAGAAGTAAAGCAAAAAGAAATTCCAACAAAAGCTGCTAAACAGCTAGATTAACGCTAAAAAGCAAGCAGATCCAAAGAATCGCTTGCTTTTTTCTAGAATTTTATAAGAAAGTACTTTTTCTTTCCACGCCTAATAATAATAAATTTATTTTCAATTCGATCTGTTGCCTTGACGACTTTTTCTAAATTCTGGGTACGTTCACCATTTAAATAAATCGCTCCATTCGCAATGTCTTCACGTGATTGTCGTTTAGAAGGTTCAATACCGAGCTCCACAAGAAAATCAACTAACAAAGCATCTTCATCAGCGGCTTCAAAAGTTGGTACCTCTTTAAATCCTTGTTCAATTTCACTTGCAGTAAGCGACTTTACATCACCGCTAAATAAGGCTTGTGAAATTTTAATTGCTTGTTTAAGCGCATTTTTTCCATGAATAAATTCCGTCATTTCGCTTGCAAGTGCTTTTTGAGCAGCACGTAGATGAGGTTCTTTTTCTACTTGTATGCTTAATTCTGCGATTTCTGTTTGCGATAAAAACGTGAAATATTTCAAATATCTAATCACATCGCGGTCATCTGTGTTGATCCAAAACTGATAGAACTCATATGGTGTTGTCTTTTCCGGATCTAACCAAATTGCCCCACCTTCTGTCTTCCCAAATTTTGTTCCATCAGCTTTAGTTAATAGCGGAATAGTTAAACCGAACGCTTTAGCATTTTCGCCTTGTTTTTTACGAATTAAGTCAAGGCCAGCTGTAATATTTCCCCACTGGTCACTACCGCCAATCTGCAGCTTGCAGTGATGATGCTCATACAGATAATTATAATCCATCGCTTGTAAAATTTGATAAGCAAATTCTGTAAATGAAATTCCTATTTCAAGACGACTGGCTACAATATCTTTAGCCAACATCGTATTCACATTAAAGTTCTTACCATAGTCTCTTAAAAAATCTAAAATACTAAGATCTTTTGTCCAATCATAGTTATTAACCATGATCGCTGCAGAAGCTCCTGTAAAGTCAAATATTTTTTCTAATTGCGCACGTAAACTAGCAACATTCTGATTAATTTGCTCAATTGACTGCAATTTACGCTCTTCTTTTTTACCACTTGGGTCCCCAATTGTTCCAGTAGCCCCGCCAACGACAATAATCGGCTTATGCCCATAATTTTGAAAGCGGCACAAAATCATAAAAGGAATTAAATGGCCAATGTGCATTGAATCCCCAGTTGGGTCAATGCCACAATAAAGCGAAATCGCCTCTTTATTTATCAGTTCTCTTAAGCCGGTTTCATCCGTTTGCTGATAAATCGCGCCACGCCATTCTAATTCATCAATAATGTTCATTTTCTTATCTCCTTTTCAGTACGCAAAAAAATACGAAAAAGCATATTTTTGGGCGTGGTTCCCTTATTTATAACGTCAATAAACACAAAAAGGCATATGCATAATATTTAGCGTATCCATTTACAAATTATCTTGTTGTACCGTACAATTTTTCATTATGTGGTAAAATCACTGTTTTTTCCTCAACGTCTTCATTGGTCATTAACTTTGTTAAAAGCCGCATCGCAACTGCACCGATATCATAAAGTGGCTGTACAATGGTTGAAAGCTGAGGACGCGCCATTAATGTCAATTTTGTATTATTACTAGTCATGACTTCAAAGTCTTTTGGTACCTGTATGCCTGCGTCAAGAACAGCATTTAAAATACCAATAGCAAGTTCATCATTAGTCGCAATAACGGCACTTGGTCTAACTTCTAGGCGATTTAATTTATCCCATACCTCAATACCTGCATCATAATGATAACTTCCTGCTTCAACAACATATTGCTCGTTATATTCGATACCAGCTTCTTTTAAGGCTTCTTTATAACCTGCTAAGCGAAGTTTCCCATTGATCGGTTCATTTAATGCACCACTTACAAAAGCAATCTCTTTATGACCGTTTTTAATGAAGTGTTTAACAGCCGTTTTCGTAGCGGCTTGATAATCAATATTGACAGAAGCCACTTTTTGAGCTAAGTCTACCGCTCCCGCAAGAACAACTGGCGCAGGGGAACGTTCAAATTCTTCTTGTAATTGTTCTGTCACTCTCTCACCCATGTAAATAATTCCATCTACTTGTTTACCTAATAAAGTATTTAAAACTTGTAATTCCTTATCTTCATTTTCATCAGAGCTACTTAAAATAATATTATACTTATACATTGTAGCAATATCTTCAATGCCACGCGCAAGCTCAGCATAAAATACATTTGAAATATCCGGAATAATGACACCAACTGTTGTTGTCCGCTTGCTTGCTAAACCACGCGCTACAGCATTAGGACGATAGCCCAACTGTTTAATCACATCTAATACTTTTTTTCGTGTAATAGGTTTTACATTAGGGTTTCCGTTAACTACTCGCGAAACTGTCGCCATGGAAACACTTGCTTCTCGGGCAACATCATAAATCGTTACGTTCATCATCTTCACACTCCATCATAAAAAATTTCTATACCACCTTGTAAACGTAATCAAAGTTGTCCTCTATTGTATAATACGCTAACTTTTTTCGTTATGCAATGGTTTTCAACTTTTATTTTCATAGCAAACTAGTATAGCTCTTTTTCAAACCAAATACCCTTTAGAATAAAAAGGCAAACTCGCTTTAAAAAGCAAGTTTGCAAAAAGCCTAGCTTTATTTTACTTGTTATTTCATTAAATTAGATGCCAAAATTTCCTTCCAGAAAGCGTCAAATTCTTGAATATCCATTTGTTGAGCAGAGTCAGATAAAGCAACAGCTGGATCAGGGTGAACCTCTGCCATAACGCCATCTGCACCAATTGCAAGAGCAGCTTTTGCGCATGGTAGCAACAAGTCTTTGCGCCCTGTTGAATGTGTAACATCAACCATAACAGGCAAATGCGTTTCTTTTTTCAAAATGGGAACAGCAGAAATATCAAGTGTATTTCGTGTTGCTTTTTCATATGTGCGAATGCCGCGCTCACAAAGAATGATTTTGCCATTCCCTTGTGACATGATATATTCAGCAGCGCCAATGAATTCTTCAATTGTCGCTGATAAACCACGCTTTAATAGAATCGGTTTATCAACACGCCCAGCCTCTTTTAACAGTTCAAAGTTTTGCATGTTACGTGCACCGATTTGGATAACATCCACATATTCTAAAGCTGTCGCAATGTCAGCAGGTGTTACAATTTCACTAATCACACCTAGCCCGTACTCTTCAGAAATTTGTTTTAAAATTTTGAGTCCATTAAGCCCGAGTCCTTGAAAATCATATGGACTTGTACGTGGTTTAAACGCACCTCCGCGAATAAGCTTTAAACCTTTTGCCTTAATCTCTTTAGCCACTTGAGCAACTTGTTCATAAGACTCAACAGAGCATGGCCCAAATACAAATACCGGTTTGCCATTACCAATTGATAAACCATTTACTTCAACAATTGTGTCTTCTTTTTTATTTTTGCGTGAAACAAGTAAGGCCTTAGAGTGGTCCTCTTCTTGTAGTTCTAAACTTGCTTTAAAAATCTGCTTAAATAAATGTTCAATCGTAGAATTCTCAAAAGGTCCATGATTGGCATCTACAATTTGATTAAGCATCTCTCTTTCACGCAAAGGATCAAATCGGAGAGAACCTTGTAAGCCTTTAATCTTTCCAATCTCTTGTATAACATCTGCACGTTTGTTAATTAATTGAAGCAACTCAATGTTTAAGCGATTAACTTCATTTCTAAGTTGATCTAAATCTGTATTTGCCATGCGATTTCCACCCTTCTAAGTTTACGATTCATCATAAATCGGACATATCTTTTTATCTTGATCACTTTTATGCTTAACCGCTTTTAACCATTAAAGTGATGCGTTATTTATTATAATAGCATCTAAAGGCATAAAATGCAAGGAGTATACAACAAAAGAACGGCAAAAAATGAGTCTGAAACACAAACGAAACAAATCAGTGATAAACTTTTGATTTGTCTTGGCATCTATGCCATATTTTCAAGATCAATATGGCTAAACTGTTCGCGTCTCAAACTCATTTTTATTCATTATTTTTTAGCAATCTTTTCTGCTTCTTTCTTGCCTTCTTTAAGTGTTTTTTTTGTATCTTTTTTAGCATCTTTTGCAGCTTTAGCAACATCTTCAGAAGCCGACTCGGCTTCATCTTTTACCTCGTTTGCGGCCTCTTTTACTGCTTGCTTATTTTCTTCAGCATGATCAACAACTTGTTCTTTTACTGCTTTGCCTTGTTTTGCAGTTGTATCAGCTAAACGAGTTGATCTATCTTTGACAACATCAACAAGACCACTTGCTGTATCTACTAATCGGTCTTTCTTTTCTTTTGCTACGTTTCCAATTTCAATACCTTTTTCATAAGCAACGTCTTTTAGCTTCGTTCCTTTTTCTTTAAGTACGTCTACTTGGTCGTTTAAATCTCCGCGAAGTTCTTTACCAGATTTTGGTGCCAGAAGAAGTGCTGTCACGGAACCAACAATTCCTCCAATTAATCCACCGATTAGAAAATCTTTTACATTCATACCGTCTTTATCTGCCATCATTAATCCCTCCAAATTCTGTTTCTTTAACTGCTTCCTTAGTGGATTTATTTGCTTTCATTTTATCTCGAAAAGCAAGAATTGAATTGCTTATAGAGACTGCTCGCGCAAGTTTTGTCTCATTATGTTGAACTTTATTCGTAGCCAATTGTGTTAATTCACGAACAGATTGACTTAAGCCAAGTAAGGAAACCCCAACATCGCCAATTGCATCGAATACAGGATCCACTTTGGCAACTTTGCCATTAACATCTTCTAGTAAATGATTTGTTTTATCGAGCATTTTTTGTGCCTGATCAGTAATTCCCTGTACTTCTACCGTCATTTTGTCGATTGATTTACTTACTTCATCCATCGTTTGCGCAGTAGCCTTCAATGTTTTACTGACAGAAAGTGCAATTACAAATAATGCAATACCTGCAATTAATGCTGCAATATATAAAATAACAATCATCATCCACACCTCCATATTCCTACTTCTTTACCCTAAGCTAAAGTATGTAAAACTTTTATTTGGAACCTTTGTCGTAAAACAAAGTTACCATTAGCTACATTTTAGCAAGGATACACTAAAAAAGAAACTAATATGGATTGTTCGTGTAAATGAAGAGATTTAGTCCATGAATGGTAGATTAGCATTGATTTAAGGTTCAGCTGCCGTTATTGAACTACTCGCTTTTCAATTACTAGGATAGCAAATATTCATTTAATTTTAAGAGACAGAAAACTTTCTCGATTTAATCATGGTAGCCTGCAAAAAATAAAAAAAGCCTAGATATATAATGAAAGTGCTAGGACATAAAACGAATGAGCTCGTCTATGTCCAGACTTATTCTCGATCTAGGTTTTTTATTTAATTAGCCGTCTGCTTTTTTAATGCAATAGGACTTTCATCAAGTATTTTCTCATAGGCTGCCTGAAATTTTTGCACATCTCCTGCGCCCATAAAGAGAATAACTGCATCTTCATATGGCAATAATTCTTCTGTATGATTTTCTTTCATAACATGATGTCCTTTTGTTTTCCGCGCAAGATCTAAAATAGATAAGTTCCCTGTTCTTTCACGTGCAGAAGCGAAAATATCACATAGGTAAACTTTATCAGCTAGATTAAGACTGTCCGCAAAGCCTTGTAAGAAAGCTTCCGTCCTTGTAAATGTATGTGGCTGAAAAACAGCAATGATTTGTTTATCAGGATATTTTTGACGTGCAGCATTCACAGTAGCTCGAATTTCAGATGGATGATGTGCATAATCATCGACTAAAATTTGATGGGCTTTTTCAGTAATACTGAAGCGTCTTTTAACACCTTGAAATGTCTTTAATTCCGCTCGTACTAAATCCATACTTAAACCTTCATAATGACAAAGAGCGATAACGCTAAGTGCATTTAACACATTATGGTCACCATAAGTTGGGATTTCAAAAGTTCCTAAAAATTCTTGCTCGTGATAAACATCAAAGGTTGTTCCTGTTGTTTTTTTGATAATTTTTTTTGCCTGAAACTCATTTTCTTCGCCAAACCCAAAGTAAATCGTTGGAATATCAAGTTCTAAACGACGTAGTTCTACATCATCACCAAGCGCAAAAACAGCTTTTTTCACCTGTTTTCCAAGCGTTTCAAACGCATTAAAAACATCATTTACACTTTTAAAATAATCCGGATGATCCCAGTCAATATTTGTCATAATGGCATAATTTGGTTTGTAAGCTAAGAAATGTCGCTGATATTCACAAGCTTCAAGCGCAAAGTATTCAGCATTTTTTACACCTTTACCTGTACCATCACCAATTAAATAAGAAGTTGGACGAATCGACTCGAGTACATGCGCAAGAAGGCCAGTTGTCGACGTTTTACCGTGTGAACCAGTAATTGCAATACTTGTATAATCCTCAATAAATTGCCCCAAAAATTTATGATAGCGAACAACGGGTAAACCAAGCTCTAATGCTTTTTTTATCTCTTCATGCGTATCAGGAAAAGCATTCCCAGCAATAATTGTTAGGCCCTCATGAATATTATCTTCTGAAAAAGGCAAAATTGGGATTTGCTTTTCTTCTAAAGCTTTTTGAGTGAAAAAATATTTTTCAACATCCGAACCTTGAATCTGATAACCTTTATCGAATAGGACTTGTGCAAGGGCACTCATCCCAGCTCCTTTAATTCCAATAAAATGATAAACTGTCATATCTAATCGGCCCCCATAAATTGATCTGGAAGAGGGTGTCTATTTACCTCAAAAATTGCTTAATAAAAGCAACTAAAAGTGGGAAAACAAAAACTGTTTTCTAGACATCATCTTACTTACTAAAATATTGTAACGTTACTGTAATAATTCATTATAGCATTTTACTGGCAATATAAAAAATAATTGTCGTAATTCACGAAAAAGGTCGCACAAAAACGGTTTACAATTACCAGATAATGTTTTTAAGTGCGATTTTAGCACTAGGACTAATAACTAATTATAGCTTCCTTTTTCTCTCGTAATTTTTCTAATTGTTCGCGTGTAATAATGACATCCCTAGGCTTAGAACCATTTGTTCCAGAAACAATTTGTCTACTTTCAAGTGCATCCATTAAGCGCGCTGCACGGTTATAACCGATTCTAAAGTGTCTTTGAAGTAAAGACGTTGAAGCAGCATTTTGTTTCATCACAAAGTCACACGCTTCGTCAAATAATTCATCATCTTCTACGCGAGATACTTCTTTTGCTAGTAACTCTTGTTCTTCAAAAAGATAGCTCGGTTCGCCCTGCTCTCTTGCAGAAAGAACAACTGCATCAATTTCTTCATCGCTAACAAATGTCCCTTGCAAACGCACTGGTTTGTTTGCACCATTTGCTAAAAAGAGCATATCCCCTCTTCCAAGTAGCTTCTCAGCGCCGCTTGAGTCAAGAATCGTACGTGAATCAATTGAACTCGAAACTGAAAATGAAATACGAGTTGGAATATTTGCTTTGATTAAACCAGTAATGACATCAACAGATGGGCGTTGTGTGGCAACGATCATATGGATTCCACATGCTCTGGCTTTTTGAGCAATTCGACTAATGGCTTCTTCCACATCTGATGGAGCTACCATCATCAAATCAGCTAATTCGTCAATCACAATGAGTACATAAGGTAATTTTTCACCACTATGATCAGGATGGCTAGCGTATTCATTATATTTTTCCATATTACGTACACCTGTATGAGAAAATAGCTGATAGCGGCGTTCCATCTCTTCTACAGCCCATTTTAAAGCAGCCGTTGCAGCTTTGGCATCGGTAATAACCGGACTGACCAAATGTGGGATTCGATTATATGGTGCAAGTTCTACCATTTTTGGATCGATTAAAAGCAATTTTAACTCATCTGGTGTTGCTTTATATAGCAAGCTTACAAGCAGTGAATTGATGCATACACTTTTACCTGAACCGGTTGCCCCTGCAATTAACCCGTGTGGCATCTTTTGTAAATCCGTAATAATTGGTGTACCTGAGATATCAAGCCCAAGTGCAGCTGTTAGTGGTGATGAATTATTTTGAAATAAAGCTGTATTCATAATTTCAGAAAGCATAACGGGTCGACTTCTGAGATTAGGTATTTCAATGCCAACTGTACTCTTTCCAGGAATAGGTGCTTCAATACGAATATCTTTAGCAGCTAAATTTAATTTAATGTCATCTGTTAAGTTGGTTATTTTACTAACTTTAACTCCTTTTTCTGGCTGAACTTCAAAGCGAGTAACAGCGGGTCCTTGCGTTCGATTAACGACACGCGCTTTGACATTGAAATTTTGTAATGTTTCATTTAAAAGTACTTCTTGATGATCGAGCCATTTTTCATCATGAGTTGTTGTAACAGGAGGTGTTAATAAGCCAAAAGAAGGAAAATTATAATTGGATAACATTTGATTATTACCCTCTTTTTCTGCGTTTACTCCATTTTTTTCCAAATCTTGATTGACCATCATGACATTAAATGGAATGTGGCTTTTTTGTCTTGTTTCTGTCTGCTTTGTGAAAGACTTTACTTGTTCTTGGTCATTTGACCGTTCTTTTTCTTTTGATTGAGCGTCTAAATTAGCTGGTTTTTCTTCTTTTTCAATGGAAACCATTTTATGCTGTTCATTTTTTTCAAAAGTTCGTTCTCTTTCGCTCTCCTTCACTTCTGAAATAATTTCTTCGATTTCAGGTAAAGACGTACTTTCTACATTGTTCTCTAAGTTGAACTCAAAATTGCTTGGGCGTTTGTTAAATGCAAATACTGGAGAAGGAACATCTGTTGCAGTAAAAGGGCTTTTTAATATTGGCTCAGCTTCTTGTGTGGGAGATATGTGCGTATCATGAGCAATATCTTGTATTTTTACAGTTTTTTTTGGTTCATCGGGTATCAGTGGAAAACGAAATTCTCCTTTTGGATATTGATACGTCATTTTTGTTTGTACCGTTCGTTTGCTTCGTTGTATGGTTTGCTGATGATTTCTCTGCTTCTCTTCGGCTACATGTAAATGTTTTACTTTATTTTTTGTTGCTTGCTCTGCTTTTTTAATTGGCAGAATTTTTTTTGCTGGTTTTTCTACATATTCTTCTTCCGTTTCCATGTCTCCAAAGAAAAAGTCTTTAAACCATCCCATAATTATCACACCTAATTATTAATTTCTTGTTTGATTCTACCAGACATTTTTAAAATAATCTATTGTTAGCTAATTAATTTGATAAAAAGAGTGGTTATAGACGCCAAAATAGTTGTAATACAGCGGGTTTCCCTGGTATAACTTTTACTTATTTTTCGTTTTCTCATACAAAAAAGTACATTTTTTTATTATATTGTGTACATTTAATTGAGTTAAAAAGAGTCTAGAACATCATGCGATTCAGCTATATTTAAAAAAATATAGCGTATGCTCTACATTCCGAACATGCCCAATCAATGGAAAGTGTTTACAATGAAAGAGGTTTGCCAGAAGCCGGAATCAGAGCGTACGATTGTACGTGAGAATCGGAAATCTAGCAAACCTCTTTCATTATTTTGTGTCTGTTCCAGTAACAGGGAAAATATCGCCTATTTCATATTCATCACTTAGAACTAAAATGCCTTTCTCTTCTGGAGCTAAAGGAATAGCAAGTTCACGCGCTGCACACAGCATACCAAATGACTCAATTCCACGTAAATTAGAGGGCTTAATAATCAAACCACTTGGCATGACAGCCCCTACTTTAGCGACAACTACTTTTTGACCAGTAGCCACGTTTGGAGCGCCACAAACGATTTGGAGTTGCTCATCCTTTATATCTACTAAACAAATACTCAATTTATCAGCATTAGGATGTTTTTCTTTTTTGGTTACATAACCTACAACAAATTTCGGTGTTAGATCAGCTACTAATGTGTCATCGAAGCCACTATGATGGATTACTTGATTGATTTTAAGAAGTAGCTCCTCATCAAGTGTTACTTTGCCTGTTTCAGTAATTTGAAGATATTTTGAACAATTGAAAATGTTGAATCCACTAAGTTCACCATTTTCTTGATTCATTATTTTAGCTACATCTCCTTTTTTGATAAAGGTTCTTTTCTCTCTTTCGACATCAGAAATCGCAACAATTAATGTGTCGCCGATGCCTTCCTTGTTATAAAATAAATTTACAATCACTTTTCTTACTCCTTTGGTCTATTTTTTGCCATAATAAAGATTGGTTCAAGTTTACCATGATGATAGACGAATGGTAAAGACGTAATCGGAACAAAGCCTTCTGCAAAGAATTGCATGGTCATATGTGCTAAAACATCGTATCCACTATCGTCCTTAATATCCGCTATGATTAAAACATCCTGATGCGGAATAGAAAGCACCATCTCCCCTTGGAATTGCTGCTTTAATTTTTCTAAAAATGGAGCATTTAGTAAGCGACTTGCATCATAGCCATCGTTAGCCCGCATGAAATAAAAATCATTTTTCCCAACATGATCTTTTTTTAGCGTTGTCTCTAATTTGCAGATATTATGAAGAGCTATTTTTTTAATATCTGAAATTTGGAAGTTCGCTTTGTTGATATCTTTTTCTGTAATAAAGCGATAAGCATGCTGGTTATCGAAGACATAATAAATCGCTGTCTCTGCTGTATGTTCGGTAGAAATGAATTTTTCACCTTGTTTCGAGCTTTTTGGGAAAGAAGCTGCTCGTATGACAGGAAATATTTTTTCTGGATGTCCTTTTAAATCAACCACTAAATTTTCTGCTCTGAATCCTTCGTTGACATAATAAACGATATTTTGTAGCGCACTTTCGCCTTCTTCTTCAAAGCGGTGAATAATTTGGGGGATTTGCAAGGTGATCTTTTTATTTTGCTCCGTCACAACGAGTTGTTCTTTATCAGGTTGAAACAAAAAGGTGCGATTTTCGCCTTTGAGGCATGCTTCTAATTTCTCTTTCATCATTAAAGTCGTGATCTTCATTTTATCCCCCGTTTAAAGCGCTGCTAAAAAATCATTAATTTGTTCTTTTGTTTTGCGTTCTTTACTTACAAAACGTCCAATTTCTTCATCATCATCAAAAGCAACAAAACTTGGAATTCCAAAAATGGCGAGCTCTGAACAAAGGTCAATAAAGGCGTCACGATCAACAAGATAAAAGTTAAAATCTTGGTTTTCTTGTTCGATTTCAGGGATGGCCGGTTTAATAAAAAGGCAATCACCACACCAGTCAGCGCTAAACATGAAAACGTTCTTTCCTTGTGCTTTTATTTTTTTGAACTGTTCAACCGTTTCTAAATTTTTCATAAAAATGCAGCTCCTTCACTCTATTTCTTTTTGCGTTCATATTTATAAAAATCAAAAGCACTAACAGCTAAAATTAAGATGCCACTACAAAATGACGTTATGATCCATCCAAAAGATGTCTGCTTAAAATAAGCCATTCGCATAAATGAGCAGGTAAAAAAACAAGTGAACTTATCACTAAAATACTGCCAAGCCAAACGACCGGTTGTTTTAACCATTTTTCCATCAGGCGTTATCTTTTATCGTTTCATAAGTTGTTTTATCGAGCGTTCGTATAATCGTTGTGATCATTTCTTTAGCAGCTACATAATCATCCATGTGCAAAATTGAATTAGAAGAATGAATATAACGAGCAGGAACACCAATCACTGCGCTTGGAATTCCAGCTAGCGAAGTATGAACCTTCCCTGCATCTGTCCCTCCACCAGGGGAAATAAAATATTGATAATTAATTTTATTTGTTTCTGCTGTATCAAGAAGAAAGTCACGCATACCACGATGCATGATCATTGTCCTGTCATAAATACGCAGCAAAAATCCTTTGCCTAATTGTCCAAATTGTGTTTTGTCACCAATCATATCATTTGCAGGACTTGCGTCTAATGCAAAAAACAAATCAGGTTTAATCAGGTGTGCACTAACACCGGCACCTCGTAATCCTACTTCCTCTTGCACGTTAGCGCCAGCATAAAGCGTATTAGGTAATTTTTCACCCTGAACCTCTTTTAAAAGCTCAATGGCAAGCCCTACTCCATAGCGATTATCCCAAGATTTCGCCATGATTTTTTTCGGATTGGCTAGATGTGTAAACTCTGCAACTGGGACAACGAATTGACCAGGTTTGATCCCTAGTTTTAAAACATCTTCTTTGGAATCAGCGCCTATATCAATAAATAACTTTCCTATCTCAATTGGTTTTGCTTTTTCAGCAGCAGAAAGTAAATGCGGCGGAATGGAGGAAATAACACCAATCACAGGACCGCTTTTTGTCATGACTTGAACACGTTGCGCTTGTATAACTTGCGGGCTTATACCACCAAGCGCCTCAAAATAGAGCATCCCATTTTCAGAAATTCGCGTAACCATGAAACCAACTTCATCCATATGTCCCGCGACTTGGATGCGTGGTCCTGATTCGCTACCATAACGCACACCAAAGATACCACCTAGCCCATCTTGAATGACTTCATCTGATAATGGTTGAATCATTTTCATAACATAATCACGAATGCGAAATTCATCACCTGGGGCACCCTGTAATTCAGTTAGTGTTTTAAACATTGATAACGTTTCTTTATTCACCTTTTAATCATCCTTTTCTCTATTTTCAGCTTTATTATAGCAGACTCTAGTGATAAAAACTGTTTTGTTGTTTTCATTTGAAAGCGTCTAACAAAAAACTTTTCATTCTTTTAAAGTATAGTATAATGATAAGTAGAAACTACAAAGCTTAATCGCAATAAAAACTAGGGAGGAATACAATGAACTGGAAAACTTTTATTGCCGGATCTTTAGCAGGAGCGGCAGTCGGTCACTTAATTTATCATTATCTTTTAGAGGATAAAGCCATCTCAGGCGATGTTATTTTAGAAAAAGTGAAAGAGGCGTTTAAAAAAGAAGGACCTATTGAAGGTTCATGGATTCAATTAAAAAAACAGCACTACAAAAAGTATGCCATTGACACTTTTGTTTACCATGGTGGCATTACCGCAGTTCGTGAAGGGGAGAAATTGCAATTTGAATTTATTGCAGATGTAAACACAGGTACCATTATTGATGTTTATTTAACTTAATTGCTTTAGAAAAACGAAGGTAAAGCGGTTGTATTTGTGGAAATGATCAAAATCCACAAATACAACCGCTTTATCTTTAGCGCAAAAATGAATCAATTTGTTTCTTCAAATCGACTTTATTGATTTTAGCACTAGTCGAGCTTGTAATTTGCTCTTCAAAAATGACTTTTTGCGTTCCTTCTAATGCTTTTTTTACTGCGCCTATTTGAATCATGATATCTGCTAAATCGCGTTCATCTTGAAGCATTGTTTTAATCGACCGAACGTGCCCTTCTATTTTCGCCATGCGATGAATTATTTTTGTGCGTTTGATTTCGTCCACGGATACCCACCCCCCCTATATTCAGAAGAACCCCTGGGCCGGGATAAAAAGTCTAGCAATGTCGACGGTCCTTAGGTTTCCTTTGATAAAAAAGCATTATACCCTGAAACATCCATTCATTTCATTCGCTTTACTTCCTCCACCCGATTTCCAAAAACATCAAATTTAACAGCACGATAAAAATAGTCATGATAAAATAAAAACCAACTTTTCCCATCCATCCATTTGGTAAAGATTTCTTGTTTCTTGTAAATTGAATCCATGGGATAATCATCATAAGCTGTGACCCAGAGCACATTTTGATGCGCGCTTGTTGGAAAAATATCACCCATGTGTATGGCACGCTCTCCATTTGTTTCGATTGTAACAACTGCGTGCCCAGCGCTATGGCCGCCAGTATGACGTAAACTGATACCAGGTGCAACTTCTTTATTTTCTTTAAAACAAACGATTTGCTCTTTAATTGCTTGGTAATTTTCTTCCCAATAGGTTGCCTTTGAACGGATATTTGGTTTTTGCATTTCTTGCCATTCTATTTCAGAAGTAATAATCTGAGCATTTTTAAAAAGGGAATGGTAACTCTTTTTTTCATGATCATAAGCGGTTAAGCCAAGAACATGGTCAAAATGAAGATGCGTCATTAAAACAAAATCAATCTCCTCTGGTGCAACACCAAGTGCAGCCAAATCTCTAATAACAGAAGATTCCGCTACTACGCCGTAATTTCTTTTCTGTTTATCAGTCAAACGCCCCTCGCCAAGCCCTGCATCAATTAGAAAATGCTTATTTTGGTAAGTAAAATACATTGGATCCGTAACGTTTAGGACTTGATTTTTATTATTTGCTGGATATTTCTTTTGCCAAAGCGCTTTAGGAACAACACCGAACATCGCTCCACCATCAAAACCAGTAATTCCTCCATTTAACCAATAAATAGTAATTTCACCTATTTGCAGTTTATCCATTTTTACCCACCTCTTAGTTTACATAATATAATTATTGTTATCTTTTTAAAAAAATAGACCTTGCTTCGTGAAGAAACAAGATCTAGAGACTTTAATTTGCCTTAAAAGAAGCTTCCAACCGATAAATAGGATAGCCTTGTTTAGAGAATTTCTCCTCGTATTCTGTCATGATATTATCTTCAAACTGACTTTGATGCAAATCTAATGAAACATATTGAAGTAAAAGGCCATACTCAGAAAAAGCTTGGAGTGTATATTCAAACAAACCGCGATTATCTGTTTTAAAGTGGATTTCACCTGATTGCGGTAGAAGATGTTGGTAAATTGTTAAGAAACGAGGATTGGTTAACCTTCGCTTAGTATGTCTTTTTTTAGGCCATGGATCAGAAAAATTTAAATAAATACGTTCGATTTCATCTGGTGAAAAATAATCAGTTAAGTTGCCTCCATCTACAGCAAGGAGGCGCAGATTTTTCACATCAGCGGCCAGTGCTTTATCAAGTGCAAGGACCAAAACACTTTCTACTACTTCAATTCCAATGTAATTAATCCGTTCATTTTGTTTCGCCATCCCAGAGATAAATTGTCCTTTGCCAGAACCAATCTCAATATGAATCGGATGATGGTTGCCAAATACTGTATGCCAATTTCCCTTTAGCTCTGTAGGATTTTGCACACAAATTTCAGGGTGTGCTAGTAATTTGTCTTTTGCCCAAGGCTTATGTTTTACGCGCATTTCATTTCTCCTTATTCGTTTGTGATACTTATTAACAGATGTTGTAGTTTTTCTTTTTCTGCAAAATGGTTTTTTGTGTGCAGTCTGTTAAGAATTTGTAAAAAGGCATACCACTTCAACTTTTGCTGGTAAGCTGCATCAAGGATAATTCCACTAGAAGATAATAGCTCTTCCCATTTGTTTTTCGGTATGTATTGATAAAGAAGCATAGCCAGATCAATGGCCGGATCAGCCAGCAAAGCCTCATCCCAATCAACAAGAAACATTTCGCCTGCTTCTGAGATAATCCAATTATTATGATGAATATCACCGTGGCAAACAGTATGGACTTCTTCAATGATTTCGGATACTTTTTCTTCTAAATAGCAGAGTGCGGCTTGTTCTACTTCAGTCAAAACAACAGGAAGTTTCTCTTTTAATCGTTCAAGCAAAATGGGTGCAGATAAATCACGATCTTCAATTTTAGCAAGCATTGCTCGAAGTGGCTTGGATTGATGGATCTTAAAAAGGATTTCAGTCACACGTGGGTCTGTCATTTCATCAGCAGTTAAAATATGAGCGTTAATCCATTTTTGAGCAGTGATAACATCCCCATTTTCAACGCGCCTTGTCCAAATTAACTTAGGGACAATTTTTTCAACAGAAAGCGCCGCTAAAAAAGGCGAGGAATTTCGTTTTAAGAAGAATTTCTCGTCCTTATGGATGGCTACAAATGCTTGGCCGGTCTCTCCACCAGCCGGACTAATATCATATTCAGTTCCGAAAAAATAATCCTTCATAACAAAACACACCTTTTTCTTTTAGAACTTTTTCATTCATCCCAAAAGTAATCCTAAGAACGTTCAATGATTGTTGTTAAATTAAATTTTACTTCTCTTAACGGAGCAAGTCAAGTCAACATATGTTCGAATTTACTGCCTAAATAAAATAAACCAGCGATAAACACTCGCTTTACAAGGGCTTTTGAAGTTTTACATCTAAGCTCTGAAATTGAGATGTTTTCGCTTAATTTATCAACCATTTTTAAACTTGTTTTAGTCCATTTATTTTTCGCTTAATAAAAAGTGTTAAAACCGCAGCAACTGCTGATAGAATGGCAGCAACCATAAAGGCCATTTCGATACCATGAATAAGAACATGATTAGCAATTTCTTGTTTACTTTTTCCTGCTACCTCAGCCAACGTTAAATTTTTTGAAAAGCTTGTAGCGCTTTTTGACATGACTGTAATTAACGCAGCCGTCCCAATAGATCCAGCAACTTGACGGGCTGTATTAAACATCGCTGAAGCATGACTTGCTGCACTTAATGGTAACGAATTTAAAGCAGCGGTTTGAAGCGGCATCATAACCATTGCCATGCCACTAGCACGGATGGTTTGAACAATCACAACATACACAAGTGTTGTTTCTTCATCCAAATTGGTAAACATAAAGGTTGTAATGGTCATAATAAGTAAACCAACAAACGACAAATACTTAGCGCCAAATTTGTCAAACATAGCTCCTGTAACTGGTGAAAGTAGTGCTGTCATAAAAGCACCAGGAAGAAGTACTACCCCTGATTCAAGCGGTGAAAAGCCTCTAACATTTTGCAAAAAAATAGGAAGTAATAACATACCACCATAAAGGCCCATCATGACGAAAAAGCTGATGGTTGTCGTTAAAGTGAATGTCACATTCTTGAACACTTTAAAATTAAGGAGTGGTGCCTTCCTTTTATCTTGGGTAGTGACAAAAAGTGTAAGGACAATTAATCCAATGACAATAAAACCGGCTACTTTAAAGGTTAACCAATCATGATCCCCAGCATTACTAAATCCAAGTAATAAGCTACCAAAGCCAATCGTCGACATGATTAATCCCAGAATATCTAATCGTGGGAATGAACGTTTACCAACATTTTTAAGTAAGAATATCGCAACGATGATATCTAATACGGCAAAAGGAATAATGATGAAAAAAAGATCGCGCCAATCGAAGTCTTGAACAATCCAACCAGAAAGCGTCGGACCAATAGCAGGCGCAAAATTCATTGCAAGTCCAATCAATCCCATTGCCCGACCACGTCTTTCTAGCGGGAATAAATTTAAAACGACAACTGTAAGTAAAGGCATAACGATCCCTGCTCCAATAGCTTGTATCATTCTTCCTGCGATTAACATCGGATAATTGAAAGAAAATCCTCCAATGAGCGTCCCAAGGGCAAAAGTCATCATTGCAAATAGGTAAAGTTGCCGTGTTGTAAATCGTTCAATCAAAAAAGCAGTGGTCGGAATCATCACGCCATTTACAAGCATGAATCCAGTCGAAAGCCACTGTCCTTGACTTGCAGTAATATTAAAATCACGCATGATACTTGGTAAAGCAACATTCATTAATGTTTGGTTTAATATTGTTACAAAAGCGCCCATTAACATCACAATTAAAATTCCGTCTCGTTTTACAGCACTTGTTGAAGCTTTCATATTCATTTATTGGCTCCCTCTCTTTCTAAGATTGTTAAAATTTTATGATGGGTTTTTAGCATATTTTGCAATTCTTTTTCATCAATTTCTAAAATGGGATCAAGTCTTTTGAAAAAAAGATCATAGGTTTCTGTTGCTTTTTGATCGCCCATTTCTGTTAACTTTAAATTTAAAGTACGTCGGTTTTGATCATTACGTGTACGCGATAAAAAACCTGCTTTAACTAAGCGATCGACAATACCTGAAACAGTGCTTTTTCCTAATTTCATCCGCTCAGCTAGCTCTCCTAATGTCAAATGTGGCTCCTTTTTAATTGTACTAAGTGCAAGTAACTGCATCACTGTAATTTCACGTCTACTTGCCTCTTCAGCAAGAAAATAATGCGTTTTTCGCTGGACTTCACGGAATGATAAAATCACTTCACGAACGAGTTTTTCATTCATTTTTTGCATGCTCCTTTTTGTTCGCATAAAAACATTTCGCATACGAACTATTATCGTATTAAATTATACGCCTTAAGGAAAAAAAGTCAACCCTCTTTCAGCACATAAAAAAACCCCTTCAATCACTAAATTAGTTTTTGAAGAGGATCTATTTTTATTTAACGGCTTCAAATTCGCCGCATTGACGAATCACTTCTTGTTCATATAGTTCATGGAGACGCGCAGAAATCGGTCCACGCAAGCCATTCCCAATCACAGTACCGTCAATGGCCGTAATGGGTGTAATTTCTAAGGTTGTACTAGAAATGAAGACTTCATCTGCTCCATGTAAGTCAGCTAATGTAAAATCAGCTTCGTGCACGGTGATTCCATTTTTTCTAGCGACATCTAAAATAACTTGGCGTGTGATCCCATTTAAGATGAGATTATCTGATTGGTGTGTCCATAATTCACCATCTTTAATGATCATCACATTTGACGCGGAGCACTCCGTTACAATATCTCCTCGGTGTAAAATCGCTTCTAGCGCACCTGCTTTATGGGCTTTATTTTTTGCCATAATGTTTCCTAGTAAGCTGATACTTTTAATATCACAACGAAGCCAACGAACATCTTCTGCTGTAATTGCTGAGCCTCCAGAAACAAATTTTTCCAAGTTACGTGGGACTTCTGTGGTTGACGCGGTAAGCACGCCTTCTAACGGAAAATCATCAGGAATAATATGATTACGTGGCATTTGAATGCCTCGTGAAACTTGCAAATAAACATTTCCAGTATGAATATCATTTTCTTTGACTAAAGTCGTAAGTAATTCACGCAACGTATCTTTGGAAAAAGGAATGGCTAGTTCGATTTTAGCCGCACTTTCATATAGACGGTCAATATGCTCGTTAAATGTGAAAAAACGGCGATTATATAGACGAACCACTTCATAGACCCCATCACCAAATTGATAACCACGATCTTCTATGTCAACAAACGCTTGATCTCGCTCTAACAGTTGATCATTAACTAGTACTTTCATTTCGAATCACTCCTAATTTCTGTGAAACAAAGGGTTTGAGCGCGCATGGATTGTACCTTACATGCACATACCTATGTCAGATTTTTTAATTGTGAAATGGATGGATTTCTCAAACACTTTTTAATTATACCTGTTATTTTGCTAGTTTGTAAAGCGCTTCAGCATAAATCGCTGTTGCTTTTAATAAATCTTCAAAGTAGCTAAATTCGTCTTTTTGGTGCATTGTATCTTCACGGCCTGGGAAAAGTGCTCCAAAAGCAACGCCTGTTTCTAAGTGACGTGCATACGTGCCACCACCAATAGCGAGAAGAGTTGCTTTTTCACCAGTTTGTTCTGTATAAACTTCTTGAAGTGTCTGGATAAGCGGATGGTCTTGTGGAACGAAAAGTGGTTTAGAATTACTGTAATGTGTATATTCACCGCGATATTTAAGTACGGCTGGTTCCATCTTCTCTTTTAGTTCATCCATATTAGCTGTTACTGGATAGCGAAAATTTAGGCCATATTTGCCGCCATCTTGTTTACTGTAACGAATGATGCCGACATTCATTGTCAGTTCACCGCTTTCTTGGTCTTCATAGCGAATGCCAAGCTTAACTGAACGTGAATCAGCAAACAGATAATCATGACCAAAAGTAACAAAATCTTTTGCACTTCCTGTTAAATGGAACTGGCTAAGAAAAGCAACTAAGTATAATCCAGCATTGATCCCATTTTTTGGCTCCATCGCATGAGCTGATTTTCCAACAAATGTAATTTCTATTTGATTATCGCTTGTTTTTACTTCACCACTGACTTCATGCTTGTCGAGAAATGCCTTGCATTCTTTTTCAAGTGTTAGAGGATCTTTGATACCTTCTAGAATGGCTTTCGCATGGTCTGGTACCATATTGTAACGTGCACCGGATTCAAAGCTAATTAAATGGAAATCGGCCTCTTCCGTTTGCTCACCATTTTTAAAGGAAACATCAAGCTCGGAAATCCCTTTTTCAGCGTGAATAATCGGAAATTCCGCATCAGGAACAAACGCCATCGTTGGTTGTTCTTCTTTCTCAAAGTAGCGCTCTACACAACTCATGCCGCTCTCTTCATCAGAGCCGATAATTACACGAACACGGCGCGAAATAGGTAAATTAAGCTCTTTTAAGATTTTTAGAGCATAATAGCCAGCAATAGTTGGTCCTTTATCATCAGCAACGCCACGCGCATATAGCTTCCCATCTTTTAAAATGGGATCAAATGGATCGTGGCTCCAGCCATCGCCAACAGGAACGACATCGACATGGCCTAAAACGCCAATTAGCTCTTTCCCTTCCCCGTATTCGATATGTCCAGCAACATGGTCGATTTCTTTTGTTTTGAAACCATCTTTTTCGCCTAGTTCTAACATGTAATGAAGCGCACGTAGTACATCCGGGCCAAACGGGGCATCTTCTGTTTTTTTACTATCATCACGAACACTTGGAATTTTAAGTAATCCTTTCAAATCTTTCAAAAAATCTTCTTTACGACTTTCTACTTCTTTTTGCCAATCGATTTCACTCATTAGCTTATTCAGTCCTTCCACAAAGTTCTTTTCCTTATCTATTGTAAACTGTTTTAACAACGGTTTAAAGCAGGAACTTTTCTATTTGTTAAAATTCACCTGTTCATGAAGCCTCTAATCGCTTCAAAATCCCATCTTGCCATGCGCTCAGCAAAGACAGGCTCGATACTCGCTAACACTTCTTTTTCAAGCGGTAAAAACTGATATTCAATGTATTCATCAGATAATGTGATGACTTTTTCCTTTGGCATTTCAACAAGATAAAAAACACCGGTTAGCTGAAATTCAGGTAGAAAAATTTCCCATGTATCATATAAGATAAAAGGTTGTACTTCTAACATTGTATCAACTTTAACGCTACGATATAGACATTCAGCATGTGTTTCTCCGTATTTCATTTGACTTCCTGGCAAATCCATTTTGCCGTTTTCAGGTTGTGTTCTTTTTAAAGCAAGAAATTTTCCATCTTGAATAATAACCGCTTTAACAGCGGGAATAACTGGTTTCATTTTACAAAAATCCCTTCTTCCTTTAAGATAGGTATAATCCTTTTAGACATCTATTTTACCGTGTTCACTTAGAAAAAACAATTTACGTGAGCAGAAAGGAAGATTGTGATGAAGAAAATCACGCCGAAACTTGTCTGTCAAGTGATTAAAAAAAGAGACGACGAGGCCTATAAGAGCCAATTTGGTAAAGTCCTTATTGTTGCTGGAAATAAAATGTATGGTGGCGCGGCGATTATGGTCGCACAAGGCGCAGTATATAGTGGAGCTGGATTAACAACGCTTGCTAGTGACGCTGTAAATAGGGCGGCACTACATGCTAGAATTCCAGAATGTATGTTTCTTGATACACAAGATCTGACTTTTTTAAGCGATGCTATTCCAACGTATGATACGATTGTTATTGGCTCTGGAATTGGGCTAGATGGACGAGCCTATGAATTGATGCAACTCATTCTAACAAGAGCAACAGCTAATCAAAACCTTGTCATTGACGGTGATGGAATCACGCTTTATGCTAAAGGAGATCTTCCTAAAACAAAAGCCCAGTTAATTTTCACACCGCATATTGGTGAATGGGAAAGATTGTTACAACTTGTACCAGATGCAAATAATAATTTAGAAGCTGCTCACCTATTAAATGGAATTGTTGTTTTAAAATCACATCGCACGAAAGTCTATGGCCAAGAAGAAACTTGGCAAAATATATACGGTTCTCCAGCCATGGCAACAGGTGGCATGGGAGATATGCTCGCTGGAATTATTGGTGGTTTATTGAAACAAACGGAAAAACCGCTTAGTGGTCTTCTTGCTGCTGTATTTTTCCATAGTTACATTGGTGATATTTTGGCGAAAAAGAAATTCGTTGTCTTGCCTACTGAAATCGCCGAACAATTACCAACGTATTTGAAGATATTTAGTGAAATGGAAGAGCAGTAGCGTTTTGACCTAAACAAAATAAATCGATAACAAGCATTCGCGTGTTGAAGAGGTTTGCCAGACTCCCGGTTTCTGGCAAACCTCTTGTCGTATTATTTCTAAATCACATGATCCAACCACAACATAAAAAACGCCCCTAATTCCCCACAAAAAAGGAAACTAAAAGCGTCTTTCTTCTTTTAACGAACTCCTAATCGTTTACGTAAAGCCGTCCCACGTGGTCCAAAAAGTTTATCTGATAAATGCAATTTCAGTGCTAAGTACCCATAAACAAATATACCTACACCACCGCAAATCATTGTCAAAATTAAAGCTTGGAATTTATGATCTGGGCTAATAAATGAACCAAAAATAAAGTAAGTAATCATGACCGCAATCGCCATAACGCCTGTAAGTACAAGGAATAATACGGCTCTTCTAAAAATTAATGAGAATGAAAAATGAACATAATGTTTAATAATATAAAGCATAAAAATGCAAGAAACCGCATAACCAAGGCCTGTCGCAAGAATAGACCCTTTTGCTTCAAACAACATAATAAGTGGCATTTGCAACACTGATTTTGTAAGAAGACCAAGTAAAAGTCCTAAAACTGTATAGCGCTGTTCATCAATACCTTGAAGCACAGCAGCTGTCACGCTAAAGAGTGAGAAGAGTACAGCAATTGGTGCAAAAAATTGTAATAAATCAGTCCCTGCTTCACTTGCTTTAAAAAAAACGGTAAATAGTGGCCTTGCTAGTAATCCAATGCCAAAACAAGCAGGAATGGTCAAGAATAATAGAATTTGAAAAACATCATTTAACTGCCGCTTCACTTGTTTACGTTCATTTCTTACATAAGCAGCTGTAACAAGAGGAACGAGTGCCATCGAAAAAGCAATGGCAAGCGTTCCAGGAATCATAATTAATTTTTGCACATCAAAATTGATGATCGCAACATAAGAATTAACCTCTTTTGCAGTAATTCCAATGTACTCTAATACTCTGCCTAATGTAAATTGATCGACTAATTGATAAAGTGAAGTGGCCGATCCTACAATAATAAAAGGAATCGCCGACAAAATAATTTGTTTATAAAGCGTTGAAATGGAAACTCGTAATTCACTCCGGTCATGAATGAGCATCTCATCAAGCTTTGATTTTCGACTAAAAAAGTACCATAAAAGAAGTAATAAACTAGCAAAAGCCCCAACAAAAGCTGAAAATGTCGCCATACTAATAGCGGTTACTACACTTCCTTTTAAGCCGTAGATGATGATGAAAGTACTTAATAATAAGAAGAAAATCCGAACAACTTGTTCTAATACTTGTGAAATTGCAGAAGGCCCCATTGAATTATAGCCCTGGAAAAAACCTCTAAGTAAACTCATGACAGGAATAATAAGCAGTGCAAAACTTACCGCACGAATAACTTGAATGCCATCTTCTAAGCTATACCCCCCTTGAAGCTGCTGCATACTAGCAAGCACTGGGGCAAGAGCGTACATAACCACAAAACATAAAATCCCTGAAAGGATCATCAAGTAGACACCCGTTTTAAATAAGCGTCTACCAATCGCATATTCTTCCATGGCATTATACTTGGCAATATATTTCGCAACGGCAAGTGGAATCCCTGCTGTAGCTACACTTAAAAATAATTGATACGGCACATAGCCAAAATTATATAAAAGCGCTGGTTTATCTCCACCAATAATGGCATAAAATGGTATAACATATAAAATCCCTAACACTTTAGAAATTAACGTACCAAGCGTTAAGATAAAGGTACCTCTTAGTAGTTTTGACCCCATCAATTAAAAACTTCCTTTACAATTAAATTAACAGTTCACTGTTTACTTTACCATTTAATGATTTAAAAAAAAAGAACTAACTGCTAATTTTGTGAAGAAAATAACTACAGGAATTTATTTACTTGTAGCTGCTTTTAAAAAGTTCTCTAGTTCTGCCTGTTTTCCTTGATGAAACATTTGCACGATTTTACTCCCAATCACCACTCCGTCACAAACCTCAGAAAAAAATTGAATATGCTGCAATTCTGAAATACCAAATCCAGCAAGCACAGGCACACTACTCACTTCTTTTATATAAGCTAAATGTTTTTTTAAGTCATGATGAAAGCTTTTTCGTTCTCCAGTGATCCCGTTAACCGTCACGGCATAAATAAAACCTTCTGCTTGCTTAGCTACTTCTTCAATGCGCTTAGTCGGACTTGTTAACGATATAAGTGGAACGAGCGCCACATCACTTTCTGCTAAAAACGGTGCAAACATGGTTTGGTGTTCAAATGGTAAGTCTGGAATAATCACACCTTTTATTTGCGTGTTCTTTGCCATTGTCACAAATTTTTCCAAACCATAACGAAAAATAGGGTTAAAATAGCTCATGATAATAAGCGGAACCTTCACTTGGCTTTTAGCTAGAACCGTCAATATTTTTTCCAGTGTAACCTGATGACTTAAAGCACGAAGACCTGCTGCTTGGATGACAGGCCCATCTGCTACTGGATCAGAAAATGGGACGCCTACTTCAATGGCTACCGCCCCATTTTTTTCTAGAAAAAGAAGCTGCTCTTCCAAATGATCTAACCCTGTATCTCCTGCCATAATGTATGGAACAACAAGTGGTTTATGGGAACTTTGCAATTGTTTAGTTAACGTTTTCATGCTTTTTCACGCTCCATTTTTGCTTTTATTTGGTCAATATCTTTATCTCCCCGGCCAGATAAACAAACAATAATGCTTTCATCTCTTTTCATTTTACGAGCTAATTTAACAGCAAAACTAATCGCATGTGAACTTTCAAGTGCAGGAATAATCCCTTCTGTTTCACATAATAATTGAAAGGCCAAAAGAGCGTCATCATCTGTTGCAGAAACATATTTTGCTCGGCCGATTGTATGAAAATAACTATGTTCTGGCCCGATACCTGGATAATCTAATCCCGCTGAAATAGAAAAAGCTTCAAGGATTTGCCCGCTTTCATCTTGTAAAACATCCATCATTGCACCGTGTAAAATTCCTTTTTCCCCTTTAGCAATCGTGGCTGCATGTTGATTTGTATCTAATCCTTTTCCAGCAGCTTCTACACCATACATTCTGACTGTTTGATCGTTTACAAACGGATAAAACAAGCCCATCGCATTGCTTCCCCCACCAACACAAGCAACAAGCGCATCTGGCAATTTATTTTCAAACGCTAGATGTTGTGTTCTTGCTTCACGGCCAATGACACTTTGAAAATCGCGAACCATTTCTGGAAATGGATGCGGTCCAAGAACAGAGCCCATAATGTAATGCGTATCTTCTACATGACTTACCCAATAACGTAAGGCCGCATTCACTGCGTCTTTTAGCGTTTTGCTCCCTGAGGCTACACTAATTACTTTTGCACCTAAAAGTTCCATTCGAAAAACATTGAGCTGTTGCCTTTTGACATCTTCTTCCCCCATAAAAATAGTGCACTTCATATTAAATAAAGCTGCAACAGTCGCTGTCGCCACCCCGTGTTGCCCAGCACCTGTTTCTGCAACGATCTTTTCTTTTCCCATTTTTTTAGCAAGGAGAATTTGGCCCATTGTATTGTTGATTTTATGTGCCCCTGTATGATTTAAATCTTCTCGTTTTAAGTAAATTTTGGCACCGTTAGCATGCGCGCTTAGCCTCTCAGCAAGATAAAGTGGTGTTTCTCGGCCTACATAATGTTTTAAATAAGCGTTTAACTCTTCTTTAAATGTTTCTTCGTTTTGGGCATTCTTGTAGGCTTCTTCTAATTCAGTGATCGCATAAATTAGCGAATCTGGTACAAACTTCCCGCCAAAGTCACCGTAAAATCCTTGTTTATCTGGCATTTTATAATTCATTTTCTGACTCCTTTACTGCTTTTATAAAAGCGTTTATTTTTTGAGGGTCTTTTTGTTGATTCGTTTCGACACCGCTAGAAACATCGACTGCCAGTGGATGGAAATAATGGATAGCCGCTTGAACGTTCGCTGCTTGTAATCCGCCAGCAATGATTAATCTTTCTTTTGGAAGTATTGCTAAGTCGGTTTTATCCCAGCTAAAAGTTTTACCGTCTCCTGGCGTAGGAGCATCTAGTAAAATCATGCTCTTTGGATAATCACCTATCGCTACATTTGGCTTACCATTAACGATTTTGATTGCCTTGATGGTTGGAATAGGGATTTGTTCAATAAAGTTTCCCGTTTCCTCTCCATGAAGTTGGACCAAATCAAGTGGTACTTTATTGATGGCTTCCTTTACTTCCTCTAATGTTGGGTTTACAAACACTCCCACTTTCTTGATAGAACCTGGTAATTCTTTCACTAGTTTAGCAGCCGTTTCCATTGTGATCTGCCGTTTACTTGTTGCAAAGACAAATCCAACAAAGTCTACTTTTACGCTTACTGCACTTTTTATATCTTGTTCATTTTGTAAGCCGCAAATTTTGACAAGGGTCATTTCTCCACCTGCAATTCTGATATTTTTTGTGCGATATGGCTACTTTTCATAAGTGTTTCTCCAACTAAAACAGCTGCATAATACTCTTTTATTCGTGTGACATCTTCTCTAGTTTTAAAGCCAGATTCACTAATATAAAAACGATCTTTTTTATCTTGTAAAAGGAGTTTTTCGCTGGTTGAAATATCTACTGTAAAATGGTGCAAATCCCGATTATTAACGCCTATCAATTTCGCATCAATCTGCTCAGCTAGCTCTAATTCTGTTTGATTATGCACTTCAACTAATACTTCTAAATCAAGATGGATCGCTTCTTCATAAAGACTTTTCAATTTTTCAGGCGAAAGTGCAGCAACAATTAATAAAACAACAGAAGCTCCATGATTTTTAGCGCGAATGAGTTGCTTTTTGCTAATGATAAAATCTTTACATAACACCGGAATGGTGACCGCATCACTTACTTTTTTTAGATCCGTTATGTTTCCTTTAAAAAAATAAGGTTCGGTTAATACGGAAATCATTGCTGCACCAGCCTGTTCATATGCTTGTGCTTGCTTTACTGGATCGACGTTTAAATCAATCACGCCTTTTGAAGGTGAAGCTCGTTTTACTTCAGCAATCACTTGGATTTGATTTGCATTTTCTTGTAAAATTTCAAAAAACTTTTTTCTATGCTTACTATCATAAACTTTTTCATCTGGTAAATGAGCAACTTCTTTTTGTTTTTCTTGTAAAATTTTTTTTAAAAATGGCATGATGATCTAATCTCCTTTTGTTTTTCTTGTACTTCTTTTAGTTTAGCAAGTGCTTTTCCGCAAGCTACGATGTCTTTGGCCTCTCTTATGCCTTCGTTCATCGTTTTTGCTTTTCCACAAGCAAAAAGCCCCAGCCCTGCATTTAATAACACTGTATCAAGATAAGCACCAGGCTCCCCACGAAGTACACTTTGCAAAATCTCGGCATTAAACCGAGCATCACCGCCTTGAATTTCTGAAAGAGAATAAGAGGGCAAGCCAATATCTTCTGGCGTAAACTGCAATTTTGTTATTTCATTTTTTTTTAAAATGGCAAGATGATTGACCCCGTGAAGTGCTGCTTCGTCCATACCACCTGGTCCATTTATAACAACAGCTCGCTCCCTTCCTAAATTTTTCAAAACAGATGCGATAACTTCTAATAAATCCCTGCGATAAACCCCCATTAATTGTGAATTTAATGGAATAGGATTGGTTAGAGGGCCAATGATATTAAAGATGGTTGCTGTTGCTAGTTGTTTTCGCACAGCTGTTATTTGTTTCATTTTTGGATGAACATTTGGCGCAAATAAGAAAGTAAGATTTGCTTTTTTTAGTAAATGAGCTATTTTTTCAGGCGTCGTAGCCATTTCTATCCCTAATTCGCTTAAAACGTCTGCACTTCCAGATTTACTTGAGATGCTCCGATTCCCATGCTTAGCCACCGGAATTCCCGCTGCGGCTAAAATAAAAGCAGCTGTTGTGCTAATATTAAAACTACCGGAGCGATCACCACCTGTCCCACAATTATCCATGACATGATACGCGACACCAGGGATTTTAAGTGCTAATTCTTGCATAACTTTCGCAAGCCCAGTAATTTCCTCAACCGTTTCGCCTTTGATTTTGAGTGCTAGGAGTAACGCGCCCATTTCAGCATCTGAGAGTTTGCCGGAAAAAATAGTAATGGCTACTTGTTTCATTTCTTCTTCTGTTAAATTTTTTTGATCATATAGATTTTGGATAAGTTGACGCATTGAATTTGCTCCTTTCTATCACTGCAATAAAATTTTTCAGCATTTGCTTTCCTTTTAATGTTCCAATCGATTCCGGATGAAATTGGATGCCATAAACTGGATAACCTTGTAATTTTATGGCCATAATTTCTTGATCATCTAAAGCTACAGCTGTCACCTCAAACAATTCTGATAAACTTTCTGGTTTGATGCTAAGCGAATGGTAACGCATGACTCGAAGCTCGGCTTTGAGACCATGAAATAACTCGGGATCATTCTGTTTAATGGGTGAGATTTTTCCATGTCTGATTGTTTTTGCTTGAGAAATAGTGGCACCGAAAACTTCCGCAAGCGCTTGATGGCCTAAGCAAATTCCAAGCATCGGTTTTTTAAAAATAAATTGCTCGATGACTTCCTTCATCTGTCCTGCTTCACTAGGTTTTCCTGGCCCTGGGGAAAAACAAATGGCTTCTGCTAAGTGTGCCGTTTGAAGTAAATCAGGATCGTCATTTCGAAGGACAACCACTTCCTTTTCTACTTCTAGATATTGTTTTAAATTGTAAGTAAATGAATCATAGTTATCAACAAGTAAAATCATTTCCCCACCTCCATTAATGCTTTTGCTTTTTGTAAGGTTTCAGCATATTCACTTTTAGCTTCAGAGTCAAATACAATCCCAGCACCAGCTTGCACATAAGCTTTATTATTGTTTAAAACGAGTGTGCGGATGGCAAGTGCAAAATCACAATTCCCGCGGTGTGTATAATAACCAATAGCTCCTGCGTATGGCCCGCGTTTGACGTTTTCCCATTCATAAATCCGCTGCATCGCGCGTATTTTTGGAGCCCCACTAACGGTTCCAGCTGGCAAGGTTGCTTTTAAAGCATCCATTCCTGAAAGGCCTGGCTTAAGCTTTCCGCGTACAACCGAAACAATGTGCATTAAAAAGCGATAACGCTCAATTGCAAGATATACAGGGACTTCTACGCTTCCAGTCTGACAAATGCGCCCAAGATCATTACGGCCTAAATCGACTAGCATGCGGTGTTCGGCTAACTCCTTTTCATCATGTAATAAAGAATAAGCAAGCGCTGTGTCTTCCTGTTTTGTTTTGCCACGAGGTCTCGTTCCTGCAATAGGATTTGTTGAAATCATTTGATTTTTCTTGCTAATTAGGCTTTCTGGTGATGAACCAATTAGCTTTGTTTTGCCAAAATCGATATAAAATAGATAAGGGGATGGGTTTAGTTTGCGTAAATGTCGATAATAGGTAAATGGATCGGTATTAAAATCCGCTTCTAAACGCTGTGATAATACGACTTGGAAAAAATCTCCTTGTTTAATGAAACTTTTCGCACGTTCTACTAAAGCCATATATTCAGCTTGTGTATAATTACTTTTAAAATCCATTGGAGTAACTGGCATAAGCTGATGTTCACCTAGCTTTGTTATCACTAATTCTTGTTGTTTTTTTATCAAGGCTGCTTCTAATTCAGATTCTTGACGCCCGCTATACGTATTTTCTTCTACCAACGTTACTGTTTCCTTTTCATGATCAAATATTAAATAGGAATCATACAAGAAAAAGTGAATATCTGGTAACTCGCGCGAGTCATACGGTGCATCACCAATCTTTTCATACAATGAAGCAACATCATAGCCAACATAACCAATAGCTCCAGCTTCAAATGGTAGCTCTTCTACCTGTGTTTTTCTGCGAATTAAGCGCTCAAGTTCAGCAAGCGGATCAGAAACGATCTTCATTTCCCCATCTATGATATAGTTCGTGCCAAACACCTTGATTTCATGTACTGGGTTATACGCTAAAATAGAATAACGACCTGTCTCGGTATTTTGTTCTGTTCCTTCTAACAAACTTTTATATGTCCCTGATATTCTTTGATAAATCAACATCATCGTAAGTGTATCGGCTGCTAATTTTTTTATTTTACGCATTGTTTTACTCCTCTCTTTTTAAAAATTAAAAAACCCTCTACAAAATAAATTTATTTTGTAGAGGGCGAATTATCGCGGTACCACCTCATATTAGGAAACTCGTTCCCATCTCATTCGCCAAATAACGGAGGCACCCGTTTTCCCCTACTTCGATTGTTCAAGGAAACTCTTGCAAGGCCCATTCGAATAGAAAAGAATACCGATTTGCACCAACCACCGGCTCTCTTAGAAAACTTTTCATATTCTACTATTCTTGCTTAACGATTTTTAAATATGGCGGCAAATAAAAAAGGGCCTCTCTCCATGTCTATCAAAGACAAGGACGAGAGACCCGTGGTGCCACCTTGGTTAACTAACAATTATTAGTTCGCTTCATTCCATCTATTACTTTTTTTCGTAAATGGTGCCTTGTATAACGATAAGGCTTAATCGCTGGTATCCTACTAGAAAAAATTCGTTCAGACCAGTGGCTCCAAAGTCCATTCACATCATTTCCGTTACTGATTCGCACCAACCATCAGCTCTCTTTAAAACTTCCATCATGCTACTTACTCTTTTTCATCGCCTCTTTTTAGGTTGTTTTTATGTTAACAGATTCGTTTTTATTTAGCAAGTTTTTTTGAGTAAAAAATAATAATATAGGCCTTTATTCCCCTTTTTTCTTTTTGTGATAGTTTTCACGTGAAGGAATAGACAAACTTTTTTGGATCAGTTATACTAACAATGTAACCAAAGGGGTTACGATTTTTTCACATCATAAGGGTCATATAGCACACATGGTGGTCCTATATGGTCCCACAACACGAGGAGGACAATATTATGGCAGTTAAAGAAGAAACGACTCAAGAATTTTTAGAGGTACAAAAAACAATCAATCTATTAGCCAACAATGGTCAAGAGGCACTGAAATCATTTGAAAGTTACACACAAGAGCAAATTGACAATATCGTTCATCAAATGGCACTTGCCGGTCTTGATCAACATATGTCTCTTGCAAAAATGGCTGTCGAAGAAACAGGTCGAGGCCTATACGAAGATAAGTGTATCAAGAATATTTTTTCAACTGAATATATTTGGAATAATATAAAAACAAATAAAACAGTTGGCATTATCAATGAGGATAAACAAACTGGTATCATCGAAATGGCTGAACCAGTGGGCGTTGTTGCAGGTGTCACACCTGTAACTAACCCAACTTCCACAACCCTCTTTAAAGCAATCATCGCTATCAAAACCCGTAATCCAATTATTTTTGCTTTCCATCCAAACGCTCAAAAGTGTTCCAGAGAAGCTGCGCGTATTGTTTATGAAGCTGCTATTCAAGCTGGTGCTCCTATGCACGCGATCCAATGGATTGAAAAGCCATCCCTTGAAGCAACCAAACAATTAATGAATCATGATAAAGTAGCTTTAGTCCTTGCTACTGGAGGTTCAGGAATGGTTAAATCTGCTTATTCAACGGGCAAACCTGCACTTGGTGTTGGCCCAGGAAACGTCCCAGCTTATATTGACAAAACAGCAAAAATTAAACGAGCAGTGAATGATATTATTCTTTCTAAAACATTCGATCAAGGAATGATTTGTGCTTCTGAGCAAGCGGTTATTGTTGATAAAGAGGTGGTCAAAGCCGTCAAAGAAGAATTTGCAACCAATGATTGCTATTTTGTAACAGGCAGCGAATTAAAGAAATTAGAAAGTTATGTCATCCCTCCAGAAAAAGGCGCGCTTAATCCTGATATTGTTGGTAAGTCTCCCGTTTGGATTGCTAAACAGGCTGGGTTCACCGTACCAGAAACAACAAAAATCTTAATGGCAGAAATTAGTGGCGTTGGTGATTCTTATCCTCTTTCACATGAAAAATTAAGCCCTATCCTTGCTTTTATTGAAGCAAAAAATCAACAAGTTGCTTTTGATTATGCTGAAGCAATGCTAGAATATGGTGGTTTAGGACATTCAGCTGTTATTCACTCAACAGATCAAGAAATACAAAAACAATTTGGCTTACACATGAAGGCTTGCCGAATCATTGTTAACGCACCATCTTCACAAGGTGGAATTGGTGCTATTTATAATCATTTCATTCCTTCCCTTACACTTGGTTGTGGTTCTTATGGAAAAAACTCCATATCACAAAATGTGAGCGCAACAAATTTACTTAACATAAAGCGTATGGCAGATCGGCGAAATAATATGCAATGGTTTAAACTCCCTCCCAAAGTGTTTTTCGAAAAATATTCAACACAATATTTACAAAAAATGGAAGGTTTAAATCGTGTTTTTATTGTAACTGATCCTGGAATGGTTGAATTTAAATACGTAGAAGTAGTTATTGACCATTTAAAACGCCGTGAAAATGAAGTGAGCTTTCAAGTATTTGCTGATGTAGAACCAGACCCATCTGATGTAACCGTTTATAAAGGGGCTGAAATGATGAAAGCTTTTAAACCTGATTGTATCATTGCTTTAGGTGGCGGCTCAGCAATGGATGCAGCTAAAGGTATGTGGCTTTTTTATGAACATCCAGAAGCCTCCTTCTTTGGCTTAAAACAAAAATTCATTGATATTCGTAAACGGACATTTAAATATCCTAAGCTGGGTGAAAAAGCTAAATTTGTTGCGATTCCAACAACTAGTGGTACCGGATCAGAAGTCACCCCTTTTGCAGTCATTACAGATAAAGAGAATAACATTAAATATCCATTAGCTGATTACGAATTAACACCTGATGTTGCTATTGTTGATGCCCAGTATGTTACTACGGTCCCAGCTCATATTGCAGCAGATACAGGGATGGATGTTTTAACCCACGCAATGGAATCCTTTGTTTCTGTCATGGCTAGTGATTATACACGTGGTTTATCTATTCGCGCTATCGAGCTTGTTTTTGAAAACCTTCGTGACGCTGTTTTAAAAAGAGATCCAGATGCTCGCGAAAAAATGCATAATGCTTCAGCAATTGCAGGTATGGCCTTTGCTAATGCTTTTTTAGGAATCAATCATAGCTTAGCTCATAAAATTGGGCCAGAATTCCATATCCCTCATGGACGCGCCAATGCGATTTTAATGCCTCATGTCATTCGCTATAATGCAGCAAAACCTAGAAAACATGCCCTCTTCCCAAGATATGAAAACTATACCGCCGACAAGGACTATCAAGCCATTGCTCGCATTCTTGGCTTAAAAGCAAATACAATAGAAGATGGCGTTACATCCCTTGTGAATGAAATTATTAAACTTGGTAAAGATATTGGCATCAATATGAGTCTCATGGGACAAAATGTTGATAAAAAAACATTTGATACTGTAGTTGATACTTTAGCTGACCGAGCATTCATGGATCAATGTACAACTGCAAACCCCAAGCAACCACTTGTAAGCGAATTGAAACAAATTTATGTCGAGGCTTATAAGGGCGTATGACTTGAAAAAGAGCGATAAACAAAGAATAAGAAAAGCTTGTTTATCGTTTTTTTTTTAAAATAATTTCTTATAATTCAGTTAAATTATAAAAATAACATGTATTACATCTTACGACCTAGGCAAAATGTGAAATGTTCTGATATAATAAAACCTAACTCTAACTAAGGAAGTGACAAAATGGCACAATTTGTTTTACAATTACACGAAATAACTAAAAAAATCGGCAGCAAAACGATCATACATGATATCAGCTTCGACATTGAACCAGGTGAAGTTTTTGGACTTCTTGGCCCAAATGGTGCTGGTAAAACAACCATTATTCGATCCATTGTCGGTCTGATCAATCGCTCTTCTGGGAAAGTGATCATAAATGGCAAGGATATTGATAACCATTTTAAAGAAGCCATTGCAAATATTGGTGCAATCATCGAAAATCCAGAATTTTATTTATATATGAGTGGTTTAGATAATCTAAAGCAATTTGCACGAATGAGTCGGAAAGAAATTAGTGCTGCACGAATTGATGAGGTCATTGAACAAGTTAAATTAACAAATGCCATTCATCAAAAAGTAAAAACTTACTCGCTTGGTATGCGTCAACGCCTTGGCGTAGCACAAGCACTACTTCACAACCCGACTTTACTTATCCTCGATGAACCAACGAATGGATTAGATCCTCAAGGCATGGCTGAATTCCGTGAACTTATTCGCTTACTGGCTAATCAAGGAACCTCCGTTTTGATTTCCAGCCACTTACTAAGTGAAATTCAACAAATTACGGATCGCTTTGCTATCATTGAAAAAGGTAAATTAACTCATATTCAAACGATTAGCGATTTAGAAAATACAGCGCAAATGCTTTACCGCATTCGCGTATCAGACGTAAATGCTGCAAAACAAGCACTTCTTGCGCTAAATCTAAATATCACAGATAGCCAAGAAGATATGTTAGAATTTGAAATTGAAAAAGAACAAATTGCACAAGTTGCCAAAGCTTTAGTAGCTAATCATATTGATTTACTAGAGCTTGTACGACAACAAGCCTCCCTAGAAGAGCGCTTTTTACAACTTACTAACAGAGGTGAAGAATAATGGGAAATTTAATACAAAATGAACTGATTAAGCTATTTAAGAGAAAATCAAGCTGGATTATGCAACTTATGCTAGTTGCCATTGTCTTTTTACTAGCGATGATGATGATGTCTGCTAACAACACAGAAGCCCCTTCAACGGATGGAAATAAAAGCGATGTTGGTATGACCATTTATCAAGATCAATCCGGAAAAACACTCAATGAAGACCAGTATAATGAAGCAAAAATGAATGATGAAAAAGTAAATGAAAAACAACTAACATTAAAAGAAACACTTACATTTTTAAAGCAACAAAAACAAGCGGTTCATTCTAAGAAAGAAAAAGCGAGTTTACAAAAGCAAATTGATTATTACCAAGCTTATGTCGATGCCGGAGAAAAACCAGCTAACAAATCTTTAACTAGCGCTAACTTCTTTTCTTACCTTAGTTCTGCAACAAGTATTGCAACCATTTTTGTTGTGATTGTTGCAAGTACAATCGTTGCCGCTGAATTTTCTGGTGGTACAATTAAGCTTCTTTTAGCACGACCGTATTCACGTAGTCAGATTTTGTGGTCTAAATATATTACTTGCTTTATCTATGCACTATTGACTGCGTTTGTCCTACTTATTAGCTCTCTTGTGTTCTCGTTTATGTTGCCGTATCACTCTGTTCTTTTACCAATTGCGGCTAATTTGGGTGCAACAACTGCACTTAGTCTTGCTATCCAACTTTCGCTTAGCAATTTGCTCTTAATGATTTTCTATGTTACTGTTGCTTTCTTCTTCTCAAGTGTTGTTCGTTCACAAGCACTTGCAGTCGGCGTCGGCATTGGTACATTATTTTCAAGTAGTATTTTGGCAAGCTTACTTCCGCTTGCTATTGAAAAATATGATTGGCTAAAATGGTTAGTCTTTAACCTACTCAATCTCAATCAAACGGTTCAGGGTAACATGACACCTGGAGAGTTAGCGATTTGGCAAATGGGGATTGGCATTGTTATTTATATGATTGCTATTTTAATCCTAACATTTACGATTTTCAAAAAGCGTGATGTTGCTTTAACTTAATAGGTTCTACACTCGAACACGATAAATCGAGCGAAAGTGATTGTATTGAAGAAGTCTGGTAAACTTCTTCAATACGATCACTTGTCGCCGATTTTTTTATGTCAAAGATTGGTTATACTTTGGACAAGTCACTTGATGATCCTCAATGATTCCGATCGCCTGCAAATAGGAATAAATAATGATTTCTCCTACAAATTTAAATCCTCGCTTCTTCAAATCAGCACTAATTTGCTTAGATAAGTTATTTTTCACAGGCCTATCTTGCTCTGATGTCACTTGATGAATCACTCTTTTTTGATTCGTAAAATGCCACATATAATTAGCTAGGCTACCGAATTCTATTTGAATATTTTGTGCAGCTTTGGCATTTGTTCGGACGGCTTGGATTTTTAGACGATTACGAATAATATCTCCACGTAAACGAATTTCTTCAAGTTCCTTATCAGTTAAAGCTGCGCAACGTTCTATTTCAAAGTTTTTAAATGCAGCTTTATACCCTGCACGCTTGTTTAAAATGATTTGCCAAGATAGTCCAGCTTGTGCTCCTTCTAGATTTAACATTTCAAATAAATAGCGATCATCATAACTTGGAACACACCACTCTTCGTCATGATACTTTAACATTAATGGGTTATTCCTTGCCCAAGCACATGGCAACCCGGTCATCTTTTTCAGCTCCTTATTCTTTTAATTTATCTCTTAAAACCATTGGCAAAATTCCTCCATGTCGATAGTAATTAATTTCTACATCCGAGTCAAAACGGACAACGGCTTCAAATTTAATTTCTTTACCATCTTCTAAAGCAGCTATAACGGATACGCTATCATGTGGCCGAACATTTTCATCAATTTGAACAGAAATGGTTTCAGG
Organism: Listeria sp. PSOL-1; assembly: GCF_902806445.1. NCBI lineage: Bacteria > Bacillati > Bacillota > Bacilli > Caryophanales > Listeriaceae > Listeria > Listeria sp. PSOL-1. The sequence goes on from NZ_LR760298.1 coordinate 942,474, forward strand.
ACCGGTTAAATCAAGGGTTTCTGCGCTCTCTCCTGGCTTAAATTGCAAGGGTAAAACGCCCATCATCACTAAATTCGAGCGATGAATCCTTTCATAACTTTTGGCAATAACCACTTGAATACCAAGTAATCTTGTTCCTTTTGCTGCCCAATCCCGAGAAGACCCCATACCATAATCATCTCCAGCTAAAACAACGAGCCCGGTATCACTAGCAAGATAATGCCTCGCAGCATCATAAATAGGCATAACTTCACCTGTTGGAAAGTACGTAGTATATCCACCCTCTTTCCCACCTGCAAGTTGATTTTTAATGCGGATATTGGCAAATGTGCCACGCATCATTACCTCATGGTTCCCTCGTCTTGAACCATAAGAATTAAAATCACGGATGGCTACACCACATGATTTTAAATATTTTCCTGCGGGCGTATCTTTTCCGATCGCTCCAGCTGGGGAAATGTGATCTGTTGTAACAGAATCACCAAACTTACCAATGACTCTTAAATTAAGCAGAGGCTCCACGCGGCCTATTTCAGGAGATAAATCAACAAAAAATGGTGGATTAGCAATATACGTAGAATTTTCATCCCACTTATAAAGTGCTTCATTTGTCGTTTCAATTGCATTCCATGCTTCATTTTCATCAAATACACGTTGATATTCTTCACGGAAAAGAGCAGGTGTTACGGTGTCTTTGATCAATGCATCGATCTCTTCACGATTAGGCCAAATATCTTTTAAATAAACATCTTTTCCTTGTCCTTTTCCAAGTGGTTCATTTAATAGATCGATGTTTGTTGTTCCAGCAAGTGCATAAGCGACTACCAGTGGTGGTGAAGCAAGGAAATTAGCTTTGACTAAAGCATGAATCCGTCCCTCAAAATTGCGATTACCGCTTAATACTGCAGAAACAAGCAAATCATTTTCTTGAATCGCTGCTTCAATTTCTTCTTTTAAAGGGCCAGAATTCCCAATACATGTGGTGCAACCATACCCGACTAAATCAAAACCTAGTTTTTCCAAATAAGGTAACAAGCCGGCTTTTTTTAAATAAGCTGTCACTACTTTTGAGCCTGGTGCAAGCGATGTTTTAACAAACTTGGGGACCTCTAATCCTAATTCAACCGCTTTTTTGGCAACAAGGCCGGATGCGATCATCACATGGGGATTTGATGTGTTTGTACAACTTGTAATGGCAGCGATAGCAACAGATCCCGTTTTCATCCTTGATTCATCGCCATTTCCAAAAGTAACCCTTGCTTCTTTATGCCACTCATTTTCTTGTAAACCAAAACCTTGATTTCCTACTGGTCTTGTTACAGCTTGCTCAAATACTTCTTTCATTTGGCTTAATGGGATTAAATCTTGCGGGCGTTTTGGCCCAGATAAATTCGCTTTAATCTGACTTAAATTAATTTCAACAACTTCTGTATATTCTGGTTCCTTTGAATAGCGTGTATAAAATAAGTCGTTTGCTTTGAGATAGGTCTCAACAAGCTCAATTTGTTCTTCTGTTCGTCCTGTTAAGCGTAGATAAAGAAGCGCTTCGTCATCTACTGGGAAAAAACCACACGTTGCCCCGTATTCTGGTGCCATATTCGCAACTGTTGCACGATCTGCAACAGGAAGACTTGTTACGCCCGGACCAAAGAATTCAACAAATTTGCCAACAACTTTCTTTTCGCGGAGAATTTTAGTCACTTCTAAAGCAAAATCAGTTGCTGTGCTGCCACTGCTTAGTTCACCTACTAATTTTACACCGATTACATCTGGAATCTGGAAATAAGAGGGTTGCCCAAGCATACCAGCTTCTGCTTCAATACCACCAACACCAAAGCCAAACACACCAATTCCATTGATCATTGTTGTATGACTATCTGTTCCTACTAAACTATCAGGGAAAACCACTGTACTGCCATTTTGATCTTCTTTTGCTAAAACGACTTGCGCTAAATATTCTAAGTTTACTTGATGAACAATACCTGTTGCAGGAGGAACTGCACGATAGTTACTAAAGGCTTTTTGCGCCCAATTTAAAAACTGATAGCGTTCCATATTTCGTTCAAATTCAAGATCCATGTTCATTTTTAATGCTTCAGGATTACTATAACGATCTACTTGTACAGAATGATCGACTACCAAATCTACTGGAATTTCGGGGTTTATTTTTTCAGGATCTCCCCCCATATCTGCTACACTTTTTCTAAGGGAGGCAAGATCAACAATAGCGGGAACGCCGGTAAAATCTTGTAGAATAACACGCGCTGGCTTAAAAGGAACTTCACCTTCATTACCTTCCTTTGACCAATGAGCTAGATCTGCAATGTGCTTATCTGTAATGATTTGCCCATCACTTTGTCTAAGTACAGATTCTAATAAAATTCGGATAGAATAAGGCAACCTACTGATATCCGTTTTAAGTGCACTTAATTGATAATAGTTATATTTCTTTTTACCTAACGTAAAAGATGATCTTGCTTTTTTCTTCCAACTCACCACTAATGTCTCCTTCTTTAAAAATAGAAATAACATTCTGCTTTAATTGTACAGAAAATAAAACGATAAGTAAATCAAGGGGAATTATTTAAAATTCATAAGTTTTTGTTATAAAAAACAGCAGATCCATTACTTATGATTCTGCCATTCTTTTTGGTATTTTGTTTTAAAAGATAAAATGTCGCGAACATACTTCTTACTGTGATTATAAGCATAAATTGCTTTTGACTCTTCCTTTTGTGCTGCACCGTTATCCGCAAGAAAATTGGCTGTGCTAAACACGGCATCTTCTAAATCCCATGGATCTGCTTTTCCATCATGATTAGCATCTACACCATATCCCCCATGTTTTTTTATATAAGCAGGATCCGTCATATTTTTTTCAGAAATTGCTCCTAGACCGTTTGTTAGTGGGCAACTTTTTTCCTTCCAGCCAACAAAGCTACACGGCATAAATTGCATTGGCCCAACAGCACCTGCTTTTGAGACCATGGGCTCAGAAGTTGAAAATTTGGTCTCAACGCGGTGGATAGCAGCAAGCAAAAACCAGCTAATATGATACTCTTTCGCAGCCGCTTGATAAATCGGGATGTATTCTTGCGGAATAGTTGTTTCATATTTTTGAGCAATATCTGTAGTTTTCGTTTGCATGACAACAATTAAAATAAAAATTAAGAAGGTAAAGAATAAACAAGCGAAAAATAATTTTTTTTGTTTCGTTGTTATCATCTTATCGAGCGAGAATTAAAATCTCACCTTGATCTAAATAACGAACAAAATCTTCTATCTGCTCTGTTGTTAGATCAAAATCCTCCAATAACCGTTTCACACTTTTATCGTCTGTTCTCGAAAACCATTTAGCAAAAGGACCAGCTGCATAAAGCGCTCCGTAATTTGGATTATATACTTGAGGGATAACAATTCCGCCACTTAGCGATTGCAAAATACCCGAAATAATACCAAAGGCCTCTTCGTTCACTGGTTTTTCAATCTCTACTTCTTCCTTCTCTTTAAGCTCAGTTAAATCTTTAGGATGTTTGGCTAAGACAGAAATATCTTCCTTCTTGTAACCTTGTTTTGTTAGCTCTTCAATCTTTACTGTAGCCATACCCTCATTTTCTGCTACAAAAACTTGCCATTTATCCATTTAAAACGCTTCCCTTCTAATCGATTTTCAAAATCTCTTTAATTTCTGCTATCGTTAACTTATTTAGTAACTTTTCACCTGGTTGAATGAGATCATCTACAATCGCTTGTTTCTTCTTTTGTAGGTTATAGATTTTTTCTTCTATTGTACCTCTTGCAATCATACGGATGACCTGAACCACATTTTTTTGGCCAATTCGGTGGGCCCTTGATGCCGCTTGTTCTTCAACAGCAGGATTCCACCATAAGTCATATAAAATAACCGTATCTGCTCCTGTTAGATTTAATCCTGTTCCGCCAGCTTTTAAAGAAATCAAAAAGAGTCGTTCTTCTCCTTGATTAAACGCCTCTACAAGCTCCACTCGCTCTTTGGCTGGTGTTTTACCATCCATATAAAAAGAATGATACCCTGCTTGCGTAAGGCGATCACGAATAATTTTAAGCATGCTTGTAAATTGTGAAAAAATCAAGATTCGCTTATTATTTTCTTCTGCTGTCTGTATTGTATCAAATAACTGCAACAACTTTCCAGAATCATCATGATAATTTTCAATAAAAAGGCTAGGATCGCAACAAATTTGCCGTAAGCGAGTAAGGCCAGCAAGTAGCTTCATTCGCTCCTCTCCTTGATTAAATTCCGTTTTTGAAAGATCCTGTTGAATTTTTTCTAAATAAGCAAGGTAAATGGTTTTTTGTTCTGTGGTTAGCTCAGAGTATAAGTTGGTATCGATTTTTTCTGGTAACTCGCGGACAACCTCTTGCTTTAATCGCCGCATCAAAAATGGAGCAATCATTTTGGCTACTTTTTCATGACTTAGCTCTTTGAATTTGCGTAATGAAGGGAAAAAGCCCGGCATAATGGTTTGGAAGATTGCCCATAATTCGTCGGTTGAATTTTCAAGTGGTGTACCGCTTAACGCAAAAATATTTTCACATTTTAGTGATCGAACAACCTGGCTTGCTTTTGTATGATAATTTTTAATCGCTTGGGATTCGTCTAAAATAACTGTCGAAAAGTGATGGTTTTTGAAAAAAGCATCATCTTGTCTAAGCGAAGGATAGGAAATCAAATAGACTTGGCCAGATGTGATCGCTGCAACTTGTTTTTTACGCGTTTCCTTTGTTCCATGGATCACAGTAACAGGAACTTCTGGCGCGAACTTTTGCCATTCATTTAACCAATTGTATAATAAAGAAGCCGGCGTAACAATTAAAATAGGCGCTAACTCAGGCTCATCTTCTAACTCTGATAAAAGATACGTTATCGTTTGGACTGTTTTTCCAAGCCCCATATCATCTGCTAAAATCCCACCTAATCGATATTTAGCTAAGCTTTTGAGCCATCTAAAGCCCGTTATTTGATAATCACGTAGCTTGGCATGTAATCCCTTAGGCGGTGAATATTGCGTTTTTGATTGTGTCGTAATCTCCGTTAACGCTTGATAGATCTGATGACTAATATGTTGGTATTTTTGTTCATTTTCTGCATCAAGGGCTTGATAAATTTGAACACCACGATAAAATGGCACAATTAATTTTTTCTTGACATCTTTTTTACGAACTTCAAGTAAATCAAAGACATTGCTTAGTTGCTGATACGTTTTACTTTCTAAAGAAATGAAGCGGCCGTCTTTTAAACGATGGTAGCGTCTTTTTTCACGTAAAGATTCTAAAACGGCGTTGATCTCTTGCTCTGGGATCCCTTCAAAATCAAACGAAATAGCAAGATAGTGGTGATCATTCGTTAATTCAAGCGAGGTATGCGGCTTTACTGTGTTTAAAATAACTTGATCTAGTGCATCACTTGTTTCAACATCAAGTACTTTAGAAAGCTCAGGAAGCACATCATAATAAAATAAATACAAATCTTCTTCTTTCGAGCTTACAACCATTTGGCCATTTGAAAACTGAATTGGAGCATTTTCAATTAAATGCATAATTAAAGATTCCTTTTCAATATCGCGAATCATAATAGCCTTTTGGTTGGAAGGGATCCCCTCCTCTACAAACGGATCAAAAGTCTGATCCTCGTATTGATATCTAAGTCTAAGCGCGTGTCTTTTATCTTGTAGAAAAAGAGAGAGCTTAGCTTTTAGCGGAGGCTTCATCATTCGTGCTTTTATTGATTCATCAATATCGACATGCCCACATTTTTCAAGTGCTGGAAGAATATAAGAAATGACTTCGCTAAGTTTTGCTTCATTAAACTGGATAAATTCAGCATGTGTGATCTTGGAAAACTCGATCAACGGTGTGAGTTCATGCCAGATAGGTTTTAATTCGGTATAAAAAATGCCATCGCAAAAAATAAGATAATAGTTCTCTAAAAAAACAGCTTGCCTAAAAGCATCCAATTCTAATGTATATTGTTGATGTTCACGCTCGGTTAAAGAAAAATCAAGCGCTAATTTTCCTTCGCTATATTTTGGATTTAGATATTTTAATTGAAGTTCATTTTTCGCTGAAAGGATTTGAACTTGTGTATCACGTGTTGTTAGCTGCTTAATGAAATCAGAAGCCATGCTGCTTGGTATGGTTAGCATTTTATCTGATGCATAGCTTTTCATCCAATAATCCTCTTCTGTTTCGTATAACTTGGCGATGTCATTCATTTGGATTAACGCTTCAAAAATTTGCTTGTCTTCTTCATAAAAATCATGCTCACTCGGGTCAAAAGTAAAACTTTTTGTAAACTCAAGAAGTTGTTGTTTTGAAATGGCTTTTAAAAATGCATTGATATTTTTGACAACATACGTGCGTGTCATTCCAATTTTCAACTCCAAAGAAAGCAGTTGTTGCTTGATTTTTAGAATATATTCTACATGTAATTTCATTTTCGGTATATAGGTACGATGATCAAATTGCTTTGCCACATTCGTTTGAAAAAGCGATAACATCGTCTCTGCTTCTTGTTCTAAAATCCGTTCTTTTATGCTTTTTTGTTTGACCTGCTGTTGCCATTTTTTCTCATCAAGATAAGCTGCATAAATATGCTTACAAACACTTCCCTCTTCTTGATGAAAAGGACAACTACAGTCGAAATGATCTTCTTTTTTACTGGTTACTATTTCACCATCAGAAAAAGCATATTTCCGCTCATTCTCTAATTCTGTCCTGATGATTTTTGTTTCAAGTAAAAGCTGTTTTCCTTCTTGTTTAATATGATAAGGAATCATTTTATCTAAAATATTAATCGTTGGCAAACTCAATCCACCTCTCTTTTAAATGACTGGTACGATAAAATGTGCTTTACTTCCATGATTTGTTGCCGTTACTTCTAAGCGTGAAGGGATTCTCTCTTTTAGTTCTGGGACATGTGAAATAATGCCAACAATTCGACCTTTTTCTTGTGTCTCTAGTAAACACTCGACTGCCATGTCAAGAGATTCGGGATCAAGCGTTCCAAATCCTTCATCGATAAACATCGTCTCAAGAGATATACCCCCTGCCATTTCTTGTACAACTTCAGCCAATGCTAAAGCAAGAGCAAGTGACGCTTTAAAACATTCTCCACCAGAAAGAGTCTTAACGTGTCGCAATAAACCTGTATATTCATCGTACACTTCAAGCTCCAATCCGCTTTGGGCATTTCCTCTCGCTTTTTCATCTTTTCGGTGTAGCCAAAAACGTCCATTTGTCATTTTTGCAAGCCTTGTATTGGCATGACGGACAATAGTATCTAAAAAAGTAGCAAGCACGTAACGTTCAAATGTAATCCTACGTTCATTTTTTCCTCTTGCTACATCAGCAAGAAGACCGATATCACGATATTTTTCTTCGGCTTCACTTCGTCTTTGATTTTTTTGCTGATAGTTTCGTTGCTGTCTTTCCGTTTCTTTGTGTTTGGTTTTTATTTCAGATAAAAGCTGTTCTTTTTGCAAGCGTATTTGCTTAATTGTTGCAAAATGAGCTTCTAGTTCCTCAATATTTGGTTTTTCTAGTGATTCTAGTTTCTTTTGTAAGCGGGCATGTTCATTTTCAGCAAGTATTTTTTTATGGGAATGACTTTCAATTCTTGCTTCAAACTCGGTTATTTCTGTATCGGTTAGAAGACTTTGCTTAAAGTCATCATATTCGTTAAATCCGGCTTGTGATAAGGCTGTTTGAAAATTTTTTTCTTCAAGTGATAATTTATTTTCAAATTGAATCATTTGCTCATATTGTTGTTTTTCATTTGCTTTTAATGCCGCTTGTTTTTCTTTGGCAAGGTTAATTTTTTTTATTAATTGCTGCTCTTTTTCTGTATATAATTTTAATGAATGCACAATTCTTTGTTTAGTTTTGATAAACATTGCTAAATCGCGCAATTGTGCTGGAATATTCTCTTCTAAGACAAGTTGTTTTGTTTTTATTTTTGTATGTTCTTCTTTACTTTTATTTCGTTCAGCTAAAGCTTCTTTTTGCGCTTTTTCAATGACTACGACTTCTTCTTTTATTTGAGCAAGCGCTTGTTGTCGCTTCTTTTTAGCGATTATTTGTTTTTCAAATTCTTTTTTTTGACTTACATAGTGTTTTAAAGTTTGTTCGTTTTGTTTCAAGTTTTCCTGAAGCGTTTCAAGCGATTGTTCTTTCAAATCAGCTAGTCCATCAATTTGCCAAGTGACTTTATCAATTTCTTTTGTTTGTGCCTCCACATCAAGTTGTAAAGCTGCGTATTTTTCGTTAATTTCTTTCTCATGAGCTGCTGAATATAGCGTATGTTTCACGGCTGGATGAGGGTGCTCTAAACCTCCGCAAACCGGACAAGCCTCTCCATGAACTAAATGTTTAGAAAGAAGATAAGCTTGTTCTTCTAAAAAAGCTTGCTCAATCACTTTTTTTTGTTCAGCTACCTTGCTTAGCTTTTTCATTTGTTGACTGTGATTTTCGATAAGATGACGTTTTTTTTGCTCAAGTTGATTTAAAGTCATTTTTTGTTCAAGTTGTTTTTTTACCTCTGTTATTGTACGTAACGTTTCATCATGTTGCATTTTGTTTGTTAATTGCTTGGATTCAAGATTTTCAAATGCAGCAAGTGCTTGTTCATTTTTTGTTTGCTCGCTAATCAAATGATGGTATTCGTTTTCTTGTAAAGAAAAATTATTTTCCTTTTGAATCATCGCTTTTTGGGCTTCTTCTTCCTGCTGGTTGATTTTCGCTAAGGCATGAATATTACTTTCCATTTCTTCAAATTGAAACAAATTCCGGCGCCACTTCTCTGCTGTTTCAGCCAACTTTTCATGATCGCTTTGTTCTTGCTCAAGCTCAGATAACATCTTTTTCTCTTGTTCAAGCTTCATTTGACTTGTTGTGTACTGCGTTTTGCTTGTCGCAAATTCTTGCGTCAATTTTTTACATAAATCATCTAATGGCCGAATCTTTTCGGCACGTTTTTGCCTAGTTAATCTATGTTGTAAACTTGTTATCAGCTCTGCTTCTTTTTTTAGTTCAGCAAGTTGCATGTTGACTTGCTTGAACTCTTCAAAATCAGCAAGTTGCTGAGTGGCTATTGCTAATTGCTGAATAGCTAGTTCAGCTTCTTTTTGGATATGAGTAAGCTCTTGATCTGCTTTTTCTTCCAGCTCAATAAGTTGTGCGATCTTCTCAGTAAACAGCTTTTCGATTTTAGCATCGGTTAAACCTTCTTCATCAGCAAAACTTTCTAGAAGTAGCTGGTTGATTTCCGCACGTAATTCTTTAACTTCTATTTCTGCTTGTTTTTGCTTCTCAAATAGTTTTTCTTCGATATTTTTATAGTAAACCGTATGAGCTAAGCGTTGTAAAATGACTTCTTTTTCCTTACTTTCAGATACAAGCAGCTCCCGAAATTCACCTTGAGGAATCATCAGTATTTGCCGAAATTGGTGAACATTAAGCTGAATGATTTCTTCCATTTTTATGTTGACATCTCGTACAGAACTTGCAAGCAAAATTTCTTTATCATCTTGCAGTTCATAAAGTACAGCTTTTTGGGGGAGTGTTGTTGTTCCGCTTCCCCGTTTTTTAGCTATTTCTTGCTGCGGTGTGCGCTTAATGTAATATTTTTTTTGGCGCAAAAGAAAAGTTAATTCTATTTGTGTCATTTCGCTAGCTTCTGCAAAGTGACTACGCATTGAAAAACCTTCTCGATCAAATGTATTACTTCTACCAAAAATAGCGTAACTAATCGCGTCAAAAATGGTCGATTTTCCTGCGCCTGTTTTGCCAGAAATAACAAAAATCCGCTCGTTTCCTAATTCTTCAAAATTAATGGTTTCTCTTCCAGCATAAGCGCCAAAAGCAGTCATCGTTAGTTTAAGCGGCCTCATATATCTTTAGCCTCCCTATTTACTTCATTTAGGATTAGCTGCATCTTTTCTTTCTGTTCCTCTGTCAAAACTTGCCCGCTTGCGTATTCAAAAAACTGCGCAAAAAGTGGTATGTCTTCTTTTTTCAACACTTCGGTGAATGTCTCGGGCTTCCCCTCTGAAAGTATTGCTGTCGTTCTTTCTAAATGTAAAATATTTGGATAAAATTGACGCAATTTTCCCATTGGATCAACAAGTGCCCCTTGATCTGTTAAATTGACTTGCAAATAATCGTTTGGATTTTCAGCAATTTCTGTTGTCAACTCTTCAAGCGTCCCTTCAATTATCCGTAAATCACGTTTTGGTTTTAATGGAATTTCTCTTACCTTTTTTAATTTTACACCTGAAAATTCAACAATTCGAACGCTCTTTCTATCATTGACCTCTGAAAATGAATATTTAAGTGGTGATCCACTATAAAAAATCGTCGGATGGTTGATGGCGTGAGGATGGTGCAAATGCCCAAGCGCCGTGTAAGTAAAATCTGCTAGACAATCTGTTGAAATACGATCTACATGACCAATTGAAAGCTGCCGTTCAGAATCACTTGGAATTCCTCCGCTAATAAAAGCATGACCAACGAAAATCTGACATTTTGCGGGATTCCATTTCTGTTTAATTTGTTGAACAATCTTTTGCATGGCATTTTCGTAGCTATGAATCGTTTTGTCTCCCGTTAAATCGCGTAAAACGGCTGGTTCATGAAAAGGAATAAGCCAAATTTCGCTATCCATAAATGGAATAGGATTGATTTCAGCGGTTAACTTTCCAGCCATATAAAATTGATGATTTTCATACCATGCTGATCCAAAAGAAAGTCGGTCAGCACTATCATGGTTACCACTAATGGCAAAAATTGGCAACTGCTTTTTCACATTCCACTGAAATAAAATATCATTTAATAAATTAACCGCTTCTACTTGCGGAATTGCTCGATCGTATAAATCGCCGGCAAGAATAATCCCATCGATCTGTTCTTTTTCGATAATCGCCGTTATTTGCTCTAAAATATAGCGTTGATCAGGAAGCATCGACACACTATTTACTATTTTTCCCAAATGCAAATCCGCTGTATGTAAAAGTTTCATGATATCCTCTTTTCTGTGCATATTTTTTGATGCAAATTTGCTCTTTTTTAAGTATACTATAAATAGTTACAAAAATTAGGGAGTGAAAAAGTTGTTTTACAAATTTGCCAAAACAGTCGTTCATGTTATTTTAGCCATTATTGGTGGACGATTTCAAGTACAAAATAAAAATAAAATCCCAAAAGCTCCTTTTGTTGTTGTTTCGCCACATACAACTTGGATTGAAATTATTTATCTAGGCTTTGCCCTTTATCCAACATCGATTCATTACATGGCGAAACAAGAATTATTTAAAGGACGTTTCTTAAACTGGTTAATGACTCATCTCAATGCCTTTCCAGTAAACCGTGAAAAACCTGGTCCAAGCTCACTTAAAGCGCCGATTAGACTTTTAAAAAACGGAAAAGTAGTAGGTATTTTCCCAAGTGGTACACGCAACCAAAGCAATATCCAATTAAAGCGTGGAGCCGTAACCGTTGCCTATAAAGCAGGTGTGCCCCTGCTACCCGCTGTTTATGACGGTCCAAAAACAATAAAAGAGTTACTCAAACGCAAAAAAATTATCATTCGTTTTGGTGACCTAATTCATTTAAATGAATCATCTCGCGAGCAAAAAGATATTTTAGAAGAAAAATCAACTGAATTATTAGCTACTTTTGACACACTGCGTCAAGAGATCAAAACCATGAAAAAATAAAGAGCCATTTTGAAAAATAGTCTTGTTGCTATTTTTCAAGTGGCCCTTTTTTATTCAGCCGAAGCGCTTGGTTCTTCCAAATTCCTTGTCGCAGCTTGGTACTGAAAATACATCGCAATGCGCCACGGAACAATCATTGCAAACGCCATAATCCAAAACATACCAGAGAGCTCACCTAACTCAACACTTCCACTAATCCAGTATTTTAAAAGCAAGCGAATAAACAAAAGCAGCATTAGCAGAATTGGAAAAGCTTTTGTCCGCTTAATAAAAATAAGTTTATCTTTCATTTCAAATTTCGTCGTCCAAATTAAAATAAGCGAAAAAATGAGCCCCATAAAAACGGCTTCAATAATATCAATCATTGTTACACGAAAATATGGCACAATAAACATGAAAGCCCCTGTTGACATCATGACAGGTGGAATCAAAATCCCCTTGACACTCGCAGGCCGTTTTGAAGCTTTCATCCGAATAACAATAATCATCGAACCAAAAATCAATGTAATCGCAGTAGATAACAAAAGCGACATTTTCTTTCCCCCTTACGTACTACATGTTGTTATTATAGTTCAAATTTTAACGAAAGAGAAACGCTTTGCTTTAAAAATGACAATCGTTAGCTTAAAAGAAGGATTTATTAAAAAACCAACAATCCTTTAACAAAAAAATCGCGAACTACTTCGCTGATCATTTGCTGGGAAGGAGCACAAGAAAGTGAGAGGAAAACAACAAAGGGCAAGCACGATATTACAGTAGCCATTCATCCGCAAAATCATGTATAACCAAAGAGTATTTAGAAGAACTTAAAAAATGAATCACAGAAAGAGAACAAGCGATGGCTGATGGTGATGAAAAAATAAAAAACCAGCATGAACGGAGGATACATACTGGTAAGTTAGTGTGTGATCTTTGATTAAGGGACAAACGGTTATACTATGTTAAAGTACGTGTTCTTAATGTTGTCATCATTTATTTTTTCTGCTACTAAAAATTGAGATTAGCGCTACAATAATTAAAGTGACATTCCATATATAATTAAAGATTTGATATTGGTTATAAATCCCAATAATACTAATAATCGTTATTAAAACAATTATTACCATCAATGTAATTTGCAATTTACTTAATTTCATTGTTTTATTGTTTTCCTTTACTTACTAATTTTAGTCCCTTAAATTTAAGCCAAATACCGCCCTTCATGTACGACCATGACATCGAAGAAACGGTACTCACAACGATAATAGCAAGTTGAAAGCCTAGACCTCCTGTAATTGCAGTTAGAAACATCGCAGCAGCTATACTCCCGCCACAAATCGCACTAGCAGTAGTTGCACTTAAATAAAAAGTTGTATAACCATTCTTTCTAACAACCTTTGTCACATCAGCTTTTCTTTGTATCACAGCTTTTTTCAATTCCACTGGTATTTGGATATTCTGTGATTGCATTAACCTAACTAGCTTTGAATCTGTTATTGTTACATTTCCTTCTGAATCATAAGTACCCATTTGCTTTGCTTGATTTTGAAGTTGTTCTATATTTATGCTATTTAGTATTTCAGTTGCTTCACTTTCTAACTTAGGACTAACAATACTTTCATTTTCAGAAGCATATGCAGAAATTGGCGAGGCTATTGGTGCAAAGACTAATGAAGCAACCATGATTGGTGCTGCAATTTTTAAAACTTTTCTTGTTTTCACTTGAAGCCCTTCTTTCTTAAAAAAAGTTACACCATAAGTATACTAAATTGTATTCTAAAATAGCAAGCGCTTTCCTAAAAATGAATACATTAAGAAAGAGACCAATCATAGTAGGTCTTCTCGTTAAACGATCTTTTTGGTAAGGTTTATATTTCGAATGTTTTATTGTCACCACTTGAGCGCATAAATACACCTTTAAGTAAAAGCAATAAGGACTTTTTTGGCTAAGAAGCGGTCATTTAGAAAGATGCGAAATGCAAAATAAAACGCACGGATAGAAAAGTTACTTGGCTATTTATGAGCTTAGTAACCTTTTATATCGTGCGTTTTAACGCCTTTTCTTCAACCACTGATATTTCTCTTTTATACGAGAAATATGAAGTAAAGTAATTTAGTTCATGCTGGCGATTTTTACCTTTTTTGATATCGTAATCGACCAAAAATATTTATAATGGTTCGTTCCTTTGTATAAGATTTAACTAAAATAATCTAATTTGAGATAATGCAACTCTTTTTTAAGATGCTAAAAAGCGATGAAATCCCTCATTATACAAAGAATTATTTTTTCTTTTTCTTGGTTTCTTTCTCTTGTTGCTTACTCATTGCACTCATCATTTGGTTGATTTTCTTTTGCGAAGGCTTCATACCCATTTGAGCCATCATCATTTGAAGCATTTGCTCATTAATTGGCGGGTTGTTTTTCAAATAGCTCATTAGATAGCGTCTCGCAATGAAAAAACCGCCTGCAAGCCCTACAAGTAAGCAAATCAGACCGACAAGAATGTAAATCCACATAGTTTCTTTCTCCTCCTTGAACGAATATACCTCTTTCATTGTACTTGATTTGCTTTGAACAAACAACATTTTTTTACTCCTACCTTAGGCTGAAAAGGAAAAACTGTGTGGAAATACCATTTTGTGGTTTTGAAATAAAAATAATTTTTATTTCATTTTCTGAAAAGAACTAGTATGTGTGATAGGACCATTTTCATTTGTTATTGATATAAAAATAGTGCAATTCAATTGGCAATTGCCACGAGAGCGGGATGAACCTAGATGTATGAATTTTTCACGTTAGTTATCGCGCCTATCCTAGTAGGTATAATACTTAGACTATTTTCTTTTTGGCTAGAGAAGAGAGAAGGCAATTAAGCAAGTTGTTTCCAGCCCACATGTTCAGCAAAATTCGGGCATAAAGAAAACCCATCCTATTCCCAGTAGGATGGGTTTTTGTGCTTTTGAATCTCTGATTATCAATTTTTCGTTTGTACTATTATTATAGCAACTATGAGTACAATTGTAAACTTAGATATATGTTCAAAAATCTTAGAGATTTATTGAATCTCTGGTATTGCTAAGTAAAAAGTAAGATAGCAAAAATGATTCCGAGAAACGGCAAAACAAATGATAAGATTAAGAAACAAATAATTTGAGTATAACTAACTTTTAAAACACTCTCATTTTTATTCATTATTAATGCTCCTTCCAAGCGTTTGTATAACTAAGATTACCGAATCTATTTCCAGCAACAGATACCGCTTCAATACCTGCTTGTGTTGATAATCCTTTTATAGGGCCGACTCTGAAACTATACTTAGCACGAGCATAAGCTTGTTTGTCGTGAGAAATATACTGTGTTCGATTCTTTAGAGATAATTGTACTATAGGATTGTGATTATAGACAACAGAAGATTGAGAACTATTGACTTTACTTATTAAGCCACCACTTAAACTCTCCTTTTTAATTATAATGATTTACGCTTTCATCATAGCATAAAACCGGATACAAAAACGAAAAATATAATAAATGAGCCGTTTTTTGTCATAAACGTTAAATATATAAATGTAAGTTTTATATATTTAGTTATTGATTTATATTAAAAAGTTAATTAAATTTGTTAAATTCAATCTCTCGACCGTCTCATAACTTTTCAAAAACAATGCGTATATTTGGGTTTACGTATATTGAAGAAACTGTGCGGAAATACCATTTTATTATAAATTAAAAAAGACTGTAAACAAAGTTTTTTATTTACTTTGTCTACAGTCTGACACATTATAATATGTGTTTTTACACTATAGTAGTGATTTTACAATAGAAACCACATTTTCTACTGTAAATCCGTAATTTTCAATAATTGTGTCACCAGGAGCAGACGCACCAAATTTATCAATGCCAATAATTTTTCCGTCTGTACCAACATAACGTTCCCATCCGAAGCTTGCAGCCATTTCGATAGCCACCCGTTTTTTAACTGCGCTTGGAAGCACACTTTCTTTGTATTCATCACTTTGTTTAGCAAAAAGGTCAAATGACGGCATACTAACAACAGAAGCAGAAATGCCACTTTCTTTTAATTTAGATTGTGCTTTTACTGCTAAGTTGACTTCTGATCCACTAGCTAAAAGAAGAAGATCAGGTGTCTCTTTATCTGCAGGAGAAAGAACATAAGCGCCTTTACTTACACCTTCATCTGCAAGTTTAGCAGAATTTGGAAGTGTTGGTAGCCCTTGCCGTGTTAAAACTAAAGCATGAGGCAGGTCTGTTGATTGAATCGCTAACTTCCAAGCTGCAACCACTTCATTTCCATCAGCAGGGCGAATCACAGAAAGTCCAGGCATTGCCCTAAGAGAAGCTAATTGCTCTACCGGTTCATGTGTTGGTCCATCTTCTCCAACAGCAATACTGTCATGCGTAAGCACGTACGTAACTGGTAAATGCTGAATCGCAGCAAGACGAATGGAAGGTCTCATGTAATCAGAAAAGACGAAGAATGTACCACCATATACTTTTAGCCCGCCATGAAGAGCCATTCCGTTAAGAGCTGCTCCCATAGCAAATTCTCGAACGCCAAACCAGATATTACGTTCTTTTTTTGCATCTTTTGTAAACTGTTTATCTGATTTAATTGTCGTGTTATTAGAACCAGCAAGGTCAGCTGAGCCTCCAAACAATGTTGGAACTTGTTCAGCTAGGGCATTAATCACTTCACCACTGGAAGCTCGCGTAGCAAGGGAATCATCTGCACCATATACTGGTAGTTTTTTATCCCAATTCGCAGGAAGTTGATTCTTTATGCTCTCTTCAAGTTGCTTTCCTAATTTAGGGAATTTTTCTTTATATTTTGTGAACAGTTGGTTCCATTCTTGTTCTCGTTTTGCTCCACGATCGGCTACTCTTTCCTTAAAGCGATCATAAACCTTTTGTGGAACATAAAAAGGTTCTTTGTATTCCCAACCATAAACTTCTTTTGCTACTTTCACACCTTCTTCGCCTAAAGGTGCTCCGTGAACTTTACTTGTACCAGCATTTGGTGAACCAAAACCAATGACCGTTTTAACCTCAATCATGGTCGGTTGTGTTGTATTTTGTTTGGCTTTTTCAATCGCAGCTAAAATTTCTGCTGTATCATTGCCATCTTTGACTAATAAATGTTCCCATCCATAGCTTTCAAAACGGCCTTTAACGTTTTCAGAAAATGATTTATTAAGATCTCCATCAAGAGAAATATCATTTGAATCATAGAGTAAAACTAGCTTACCTAGCTTTTCATGACCAGCTAAAGATGCAGCCTCAGATGCGACGCCTTCCATTAAGTCTCCATCACCACATAAAACATATGTATAGTGATCAACAATCGCAAAATCTTCTTGATTATAAAGCCCTTCTAAATGACGTTCAGCCATTGCCATACCAACAGCCATTGCAATTCCTTGGCCAAGAGGCCCTGTTGTTACGTCAACACCATCTGTATGTAAATATTCCGGATGCCCTGGTGTTAAACTATTCCACTGCCGAAAATTCTTAATGTCATCTAAACTCAGTTTAAACCCACTTAAATGTAATAAACTATAAAGCAACATTGAACCATGACCAGCTGATAATATAAACCGATCACGATTAAACCACTTAGAATGGGCAGGATTCGTGTTTAAAACACGTGACCAAAGTGCATAAGCCATTGGAGCAGCTCCCATAGGTAAACCAGGATGACCAGAATTTGCTTTTTGCACCGCGTCAATTGATAGAGTTCTGATCGTATTAATAGCTAATTGATCCATTTTATCGAACAAAAAAAACATCCTCTCTTTTAAAAATATTAGATATACTTATCTTAATCTTAAAATAGAAAAAATACTACTAAAAAGCTTGAAATATAAGTGTTTCTATTCATTTAATGTTTTTTATTTCGCATTTTTTTAATCTTATGAGGCGTAACATCCTGGCCATGCGGATCAACGATGGTTGTGTTTTGAAGTGTTGACTCCATGTGATTTCTGAAGGATGCTATATATTCTTTTCTAAGCTTTTCTTGCTCTATTTTTTCTTCCGCTGTTAATGTACCTGCTTTTTTCTTTCTTGATAGCTCATTGATTCTTTCTATTTTTGCTTTTTCCAACATAAAAAATCACCCTTATCCATATAATAAAATAAGAAAGCACCGATGGATACTTTCTTACCGAATACCAAGTTTGACTAGCTTTCAATCGTTACTTCTTCTGCTGGTAGATCTGATGTACAATTGGGACACTTTGTTGCCGCTTCGGGTATACCAGATTGACAGTATGGACAAGTTTTTGTCGCTGGTGCTTTTGGTTCAAGAGCCATGATATATTTTGTGACTAATTTGACCAATATAAATACTGCAAAAGCAATGATGACAAAGCTGATTAAATTATTCAAAAACATACCATAATTAATGGTCGGAGCCCCAGCTGATTGAGCGGCCTTTAAAGATGAGTAGCTCTTCCCATTAAGGCTGACAAATAAGTTGCTAAAATCCACATTCCCAATAAGTAGACCAAGTGGGGGCATAAGAATATCATTGACTAATGAATTAACAATCGAAGTAAAAGCCGAACCAATAACGATCCCTATAGCCATTCCAAGTGCATTTCCTTTTGCAATAAATGCTTTAAATTCACTAAATAATGATTTCATTTACTTCATCCCTTTCATGAATCATTTTAACGAATTTCAGAAAGAAAATAAAGTCAGAAGGTTACTTGTTTGCTAATTGAATGGTTGATTTATTTTGTTGTATATTACTTCTCACAGGAATAACGAGGTCTTCTCCTTCTCTAACTTGGCCATCAATAAGGTTATTTTCTTGTTCTACCCATTTAACAAAAGCTACTTTATCCATATTGGTTTGTTCTGCATAATTTTCAGCAATTTGCCATACAGACTCCCCATTTGCCACTGCTATTTTTGTATAATCCGTACCATTATTTGAAATATTTAACAGTAAAACAACTAATCCCATCGCTAAACAACCTACTGTAAAAATTATTGTTGCATAATATTTATTCCACATTGTTTTAAGCACCATTTTCATCCCTCCAAAAGAATATACGTTCGCTTTTTATTAGTATAGAACGTTTGTTCCTAAATGTCAATAAAAAAATCGAACCTTTGTTTGCATATGCAGAAAACATTTGCTATACTTGAAACAGGTTATACTGAATTAAAAATAACGGGGTGAAAGCATGAAATTATCCAAACGCCAACAAAATATTTATGATTTTATAAAATCCGAAGTTAAAACAAAAGGCTATCCGCCATCCGTCCGTGAAATTGGTGAAGCGGTAGGACTTGCATCGAGCTCAACCGTCCATGGTCATCTTGCTCGTCTAGAGGGAAAAGGCTTAATTCGCCGCAATCCGACCAAACCTCGTGCCATTGAAATTTTGGCTTTAGAAGAGGAAGCACCTACACCACCTGTTGTAAACATCCCAATCATCGGGAAAGTCACAGCTGGGATGCCAATTACAGCTGTTGAAAATATTGATGAATATTTTCCATTACCAGAATACATGGCAGCTGGTGAATCAGATATTTTTATGCTGGAAATTGCCGGTGAAAGCATGATTAATGCTGGAATCCTTGATGGTGATAAAGTCATTGTCCGCAAGCAATCAAATGCAAATAACGGCGATATTGTTGTTGCGATGACAGACGAAAACGAAGCCACCTGCAAACGTTTCTTTAAAGAAAAAGATCATTTTCGGCTACAGCCGGAAAATGATACAATGGAGCCCATTATTTTAAGTCAAGTCTCTATTTTAGGCAAAGTCATCGGTTTGTTCCGTGACGTTTATTAATGAAAACAAATAAGTGGGTAGCTTCTTTCGCTGAAGAAGCTACCCACTTATTTGTAGAAAGGTAAACTCAAAAATGATTTATTTTGAAACTAAGCGTCTTCTGGCAACAAGCTATACTGAAGCTGATTTACCGCATTTTTCAGCGATGAATAGCGATAAAGAGATCATGCGCTATTTCCCAAACACGTTAACTCATGCGGAAAGCCTTGCACAAATTTGTGCAATCCAAAAAGAAATCGATACAGTTGGTTATGGTCTTTTTGCTATCCGTATGAAAGAAAACGACCAATTCATTGGCTTTACTGGTTTACATCAGATAACCTTTCAAATGGACTTCACGCCTGCAACAGAAATTAGTTGGCGGCTTGCTCGCTCACATTGGAATCAAGGCTTAGCAACCGAAGCAGCACTCGCAGTTATTCAGTTTGCTAAAACAAAAACTGATTTAAAAGAACTTTATAGCTTGACTGCTAAACTAAACAAATCTTCCATACGTGTTATGGAAAAAGTTGGTTTAAGCTATGAAAAAACTTTTTTTCATCCGCAAGTTGATCCCATATCTTCTTTGCAAGAACACGTTTTATATCACATTCAGCTATAGAGTATCATGCATAAGCCCTTTGATTTACGAGTTATCATCAAAACTCGTAAACCAAAGGGCTTATCGTTATTTATAGCACAAATTAATAAATTTCTAAATACTGCTCTCGCTCCCATGGATGGACAGCTGTTCTAAACATATCACATTCAATCGTTTTTGCCTCAACAAAGTGTTCAAAAAGGTGATCGCCAAGCGCCTCACACACAATATCATCTTTTTCCAGTTCAGTAAGTGCGCAACTCAGATTCTCAGGTAGATCATAAATCCCATTTTCATGGCGTTCCTCTTCATTCATACCATAAATATTACGATCTACTGGTGTCGGTGGTGTTAGCTTATTTTTAATCCCATCGAGACCTGATTTAAGAAGAACAGCCATCGCGAGATATGGATTGGCCGTGGGATCAACGCTCCTTAACTCAAGGCGTGTACTTAATCCACGGGAACTAGGAACACGAATAAGCGGGCTACGATTTTTACCGCTCCAAGCTATGTAACAAGGTGCTTCATAACCAGGTACCAAGCGCTTATAAGAATTAATGGTTGGATTTGTAATCGCCGTATAACCCTTTGCATGTTTGATCATTCCAGCTAAAAATTGATAAGCTGTTGTACTAAGTTCAAGTTTGCCTTTTTTATCAAAAAAAGCATTTCCTTTTTCATCAAATAAAGACATATTAAAGTGCATACCAGAACCATTGACTCCAAATAAAGGTTTTGGCATAAACGTAGCATGCAAACCGTGTTTACGAGCGATCGTTTTTACTACGAGCTTAAATGTTTGGATATGGTCACAAGCGGTTACGGCATCTGCATATTTAAAATCAATTTCATGCTGACCTGGAGCTACCTCATGATGGGAAGCCTCAATTTCAAAGCCCATTTCCTCTAGCTCAAGCACGATATCACGACGACAATTTTCTCCTAAATCTGTTGGTGCTAAATCAAAGTAGCCACCTGAATCATTTAATTCAAGCGTTGGCTTACGATTTTCATCCAATTTAAAGAGGAAAAATTCTGGCTCAGGTCCTAAATTAAAATCAGTAAAACCAAGCTCTCGCATCTCTGCTAAAACCTGTTTCAAATTCATTCTTGGATCGCCAAGGAATGGTGTCATATCAGGATTGTAAATGTCACAAATCATACGTGCAACTTTTCCTTTTTCGGCAGTCCATGGGAAAACAACCCATGTGTTTAAATCAGGAAACAAGTACATATCTGATTCCTCAATACGCACAAAACCTTCAATGGATGAACCATCAAACATGATTTTGTTATCCAAGGCTTTTTTTAACTGACTAATTGGAATTTCAACATTTTTGATAACACCTAAAATGTCCGTAAATTGCAGTCGAATAAATTTAACATTTTGTTTTTCTGCAAAGTGAAAAATATCTTCTTTCGTATAATTTGCCATAATAAAACCCTCCTAAAATTAATTTTTATATTAACTTAAAAAAGTAAATATCTAAAGTTTAGGTAACTGTTGCTTTCCTGTCTGATCACGTCTGATGAAACGGCCAGCTTGCTGCATTTCTGCACGCAAGATTTTTCGAACATCTTCATCAGTTAACAAAGATTTTTGTTCTTTTTCTTTTAGCTGATACATTTTTTTAATCCCGGCAATATTCAGCCCATCATCTAGATAGTCTTTTATTTCAAGTAATGTGTCAATATCTTGCAAAGAATAGTGGCGATGATTTCCCTTGTTTCGAGTGGGATGAATTAAACCTTGGTCTTCGTAATAGCGTATTTGTCTAGCCGTCAAATCGGTTAGCTTCATTACGGGCCCTATTGGAAAAAGAGGCATATTCCGCCGAATTTCCTTCTCACTCATAGCATTTTTCCCCCATATGTTTTGATAATACTTGCATTTTAATATATGTAAGAAGTTTTGTCAAATTTATGTTACATTATCTAACATAAAACAATTTCACCATCTTTTTAGTAAAAAACAACTAAAAAAGATGGTGATAAAGACTCGCTCCATTTTAAGGTAAAAGTTTTTTTTCAATCAATCTGCAAACAGCTTGTGTAATGGCTATTTTAACATGTTCATACGTTAAACCACCTTGGACATACAGTTCGTAAGGTGGACGGATAGGGCCATCTGCTGTTAATTCTAAGCTAGCGCCCTGAATGAACGTCCCTGCTGCCATAATCACATCATCGGCGTACCCTGGCATGTAAGCACCTACTGGCAAAACATGGGCATTTACAGGAGATGCTGCTTGAATTTCTTGAGCAAAGGCGACCATTTTTTTCTCATCCTCAAAAGTAATACTTTGAATTAAATCTGTGCGCTGATCACTCCATGCCGGCGTGCTTACGATCCCAAATTCTGAAAGTAAAGCTGCTGTAAAACGTGCTCCTTTAACAGCTTGAGCCGTTACATGTGGCGCCAAAAAGAAACCTTGATACATCTCAAGTAGACTATAAAGTGAGGCCCCGGCTTCCATACCAATTCCAGGCGTTATTAAACGGTAACCACAAAGCTTGATCAACTCATGGGTTCCTGCAATATATCCTCCAATTTTAGCCAAGCCACCACCTGGATTTTTAATAAGTGAACCAGCCATAATATCTGCACCCACATCAGTTGGCTCTTTTTCCTCTACAAATTCACCGTAACAATTATCTACAAATACAATCACATGAGGATTGATTTTTTTGACAAAACAAACCATTTCTTCAATCTGTTCAACTGTAAAAGATTTGCGGCTAGCGTACCCTTTTGAACGTTGGATTCCAATCATTTTTGTTTTTTGTGTCATTTTTTCACTTACACGTTCAAAATCAACTTCATTATTTTTTAAAGGAACAGATTGGTAACCAATATTAAATTCTTTAAGCGAGCCATGCCCATCTCCACGTATTCCAACAATCGCTTCAAGCGTATCATAAGGAGCGCCCGTGATATAAAGAAGCTCATCTCCTGGGCGCAAAACACCAAATAAAACCGTACTAATGGCGTGCGTTCCAGAAATTAATTGTGGCCTAACAAGCGCATGTTCTGTGTGAAAAACATCAGCATAGACACGCTCTAATGTATCACGGCCCTCATCATCATATCCATATCCTGTTGAAGGGTTAAAATGAAAATCACTTACTTTATTTTTATTAAAACTCTTAAGTACCTTTGCTTGGTTTTTTTCAGCGATGAGATCTGTTTCTTGATTTAGCTTAGCGATTTTTTGCTCAACGCGTGCTCGCTTTTCTGCTATGTTCATTCTAATTTGTCCTTTCCTGAGTAAAAGCCACGAAGGTGATAGCTTTCAGTTGTTTCATCAAACGATAACTCATCTATTAAAGTTTCCGCTTTATATTTTGCTAAAGTTTTGCCCTCTGTTGCCTTTATTTCTACATAATAAGGTTTCCAGACTTTACGAACTTGATTTTCCATCATTTGTTTTAAATATTTCGGCGCCGCCTCGCTAACAGCAGAAATTTCTTCAAAATAGGGTTGATCTGGTGTAAAACTCGCGGTTTTCTTATCTATTTTATTATAAATTGTCACACAAGGAATATGGCCCATTTCTAGTTCAGCTAAAATGGCATAGACCGTTTTTTCATGACTAACATAATCAGGATTAGAACTATCCACAATGTGAAGCAGGCAATCTGCTTCACGGCTTTCTTCAAGCGTCGATTTAAAAGCCTCAATCAAAGTGGTTGGTAAATCTTGAATGAAACCTACTGTATCCGTTAAAAGCACCTCTAAACCACCGTCTAGCTTCACCTTGCGTGTTGTTGGATCAAGTGTCGCAAACAACTGATTTTCTTGTAAAACTGCGGCTAATGATAGGCGGTTAAATATGGTTGACTTGCCAGCATTGGTATACCCAATTAAAGCAAAGCGAAATGGTTTCTGTTCTACTCTTCTTTTAAGTAAACGACTGCGATGATTTTCTAGTTCAATAAGTTGTTTTTTTATTTCATTCATATTACGTCTTAAAAAACGTCGATCAAGCTCTAGCTTACTTTCACCTGGACCTCTTGTACCAATACCGCCACCAAGCCTTGAAAGTGTAACGCCCTGGCCTGCTAAACGTGGAAGAAGATATTTAGCTTGGGCATAGCTAACTTGAAGTTTTCCCGCACGACTTTTAGCACGCATCGCAAAAATATCTAAAATAAGTTGCGTCCGATCGATGATTTTAACACCAAGCGTCTGATCTAGGTTTCGAATTTGCGTAGCACTTAATTCGCCATTAAAAATGACGGTATCTGCCTCTTCCATTTCAACAAGTGTCGCCAGTTCTTCTAGTTTACCTGATCCAATAAAACTGGCACGATTGACTCGTTCAATTTTTTGCGTTAATGTTTGGACGACCACTCCATGAGCGGTATCGACTAATCGTCTCAACTCAAGCATTGAATATTGAAATTGTGATTCTTCTGTTTTTGGTAAAATCACGCCAACTAAAATAACACGCTCTTTTTCCATCATAAAATCCCTTCATACACAAAAAAAGCAGGATCAATGCCTGCCCTTCTTGGATCGTTTCTTATTCTTGATTTAAAGCTACATTTTTTTGCGGCGAAAATGTTGAAATCGCATGTTTAAAAACAAGCTGCTGCTTTCCTTCGACATCAAGCAACACAGTAAAACTATCAAAGCTAACGACACGTCCACGCAATTGAAAACCATTTGTCAAAAAAACGGTTGTTGGATTTTTCTCTTTTCTAAGTTGGTTTAAATATTGATCTTGTAAAGCTTGCCCACCTTGTTTCATCTAACTTCTCTCCCATCTCTCTTTATCATCTTACTCCCAGTTAGAGTAGTGAAAAACTATATAAGCACTATGCTCTCTAACTCTTACCCCGATTTTGGATGACTAAAACCGTAAACGGTCATCCAGCTGTAAAAATTCTTTTATAACCTGCTTTGCTGTTTGTAAAGTTTCTGGTTGCTCTGCTTCAATCCAAGTTACATCCATTCGATTTCGGAACCAAGTTAATTGTCTTTTAGCAAAATGACGCGAATTTTTCTTCATTTGTTCAGTCGCTTCTTCAAGGGTTAACTTACCTTCAAAATAAAGAAACAATTCTTTATAACCGATGCCACGAGTTGCCGGTGCATTTAGAAGCTGCATATGAAATAGTTTTTCCGCTTCTGCTAATAGTCCTAGTTCTAACATCATGTCAACACGCTGATTAATCCGAGCGTACAACTTTTCACGTGGCAAATTTAAACCAATAAAACAAGGCGTAAATTGCTCTCCTAGCGTCAAGTGCGTTTGATAAGCGCTAAATGGTTGCTTTGTCTGCTGGATAACGCCAAGGGCTCGAATCACTCTGCGCTTATTGTTTGGATGGATCACTTTAGAACTTGCAGGGTCAAGCCGTTTAAGTTCAAGCCAAAGCTCTTCTTCTGAGCGCGCTTCCAGTTTTTTTCGATAAGCTGGATCCTCTTTTACACCGCCAAAAGCGTAATCATAAAAGACAGATTGAATATAAAGGCCTGTCCCACCAACAATCATTGGTAGATAACCGCGTTCTGCAATGTCATGAATAAGCTTTACTGCATCGCTTTTAAATTTTGCTGCTGTGTAGGCATCTTTAGGATCTAAAATATCAATTAAATGGTGAGGCACTTGTTGCATTTCTTCTGTAGTGATTTTAGCAGTACCAATATCAAGGCCACGGTATACTTGCATTGAATCCCCACTAATAACTTCAGCATGAAACGTTTTGGCAAGAAGCACACTTAAAGCAGTTTTCCCGACCGCTGTTGGGCCGAGAAGGACGACAACAGGAATTTTATTCAAAAAAAACCCTCCTTTTCGTCTACTACTAATTTATCATGAAAGTGACAGAATGAAAATAGAAATTTATTAAAAACAATTTGATCACACGTCTAAAAGCATTTCCCATCCTGCTAACATGGCAAAAACACTAGATCATGACTACGGAATGAAAAAAATAAAAAGAGCTTTTTTTGATATACGTAAAATAAATCGATGGCAAGTGGTCGCAATTCGCATGAAAGAAGTTTACCAAACTCCCGGCTCTCGCGTACAATCGTACGCTCTATTTCCGGCTTCTGGCAAACTTCTTTAATACAAACGCCTTCGCTTGATTGTCATGTTCAAAAATGTAAAAACTACGCTCTATATAGCTGAATCATGTGATATTCCATAATCTTTTAATTCGCTTCTTTTTCATTCTCAGAAAATGGCTTACGATCATGCCAATCGGCTGGTTCACGTGCATCATCAATTTGTGTTTGTAATTCTTGTTCTAGCTTTGCTTTCGTTTCTTCATCCCACTGGAATAGATTATTCATTTCTTCCAAAACAGCGTCCTTCCACTGTAGTAGATATGGCATGTCGAACAATAAATAGCCTGTTCGACGCAATAAGAAATCAACTGGATGAATGGTTGACTCATAATAAATCGAGTAGTGGAGCTCGGCGTACAAACGATTTGGTAATTGACTATTCCCTTTTTCCTTATGTTCTTGTGCATACGTAAAGAGTTGATCAATATTTGTGCCAAAACGTTTTGCTAGCTCGCGACCTTCTTCAATTGTCCAACCAAAACGATGATTTCCTTCCTTCGCTTTTTTATCAATAAATGAATCTAAATGTTTAGAACCTCCAATGTCTCCACCAGAAATCGGTAAATGTTTGGTTTGCACTGGTTTATATTTTTTACCGGTTTCCTTGCTTAAACTTTTCACAACTTTATCAAGTAATTTTTCAGCCATTCTACGGTATCCTGTTAATTTTCCTCCAGCCATTGTAATTAGATTACTCTCAGAAATCCATACTTCATCTTTTCGTGAAATTTCTGATGGGTCTTTTCCTTCTTCATAAATAAGGGGACGGACGCCAGCCCAGCTTGACTCAATATCTTTTTCTGTAATTTTAATATCTGGAAACATATAATTAATGGCTTTAATAACATAATTGTGATCGGATTCAAGTGCTTTTGGATTAATTGGATCTTCATCATAGAAGGTATCTGTCGTCCCAACATAAACTTTTTTACCACGCGGGATTGCAAAAACCATGCGACCATCTTCTGTGTCAAAATAAACAGCTTGCTCCATGGGGAATCTTTTTTTATCAATGACTAAATGGACGCCTTTTGTAAGCCGTAAATGCTTATTTCCAGCTGTGTTATCTAGTTTCCGCACTTTATCTACCCAAGGTCCCGCTGCATTGACGACTCTTCTACCTTTAATATCATAAGCTTTACCCGTAATGAGGTCTGTTACAGTAACGCCGCTTACTTTTTTACTATCATATAAGAAGTTTTCTGCCCTTGTATAATTAATCGCTTGGGCACCAAGTTCAACGGCTTTTTTCATGACTTCAATGGTGAGCCTAGCATCATCTGTTTTGT
Source organism: Listeria sp. PSOL-1 (assembly GCF_902806445.1). Lineage (NCBI taxonomy): Bacteria > Bacillati > Bacillota > Bacilli > Caryophanales > Listeriaceae > Listeria > Listeria sp. PSOL-1. Next base: position 969,987 of record NZ_LR760298.1, read on the forward strand.
ACTCAACATAGTAACCTGAACCTTTTAACCCGGCTTTTTTAATGAAAGGATTTTTAGCAAGCGTTTGTTTTGGATTTAAAATTTGACGTCGTTCACTTTTTTTAACACCTGCTAAATGATCGTATAAATTGATACCAAAACTAGCTGTCCTTTTACCCATGCTACCGCCTTTATGAAATGGCAACATCATCCTTTCAGGTGTTGTAACATGTGGTCCATTTTCATAAACGATCGCACGCTCTCTCCCTAATTCTGCTACTTCTTTTATTTCAAATTGCTGTAAATAGCGAAGTCCGCCATGAACTAGCTTTGTTGAACGACTAGAAGTTCCGCTTGCGAAATCATTCATTTCAACTAAAGCCACAGATAGCCCTCTTGAAATGGCATCAAGTGCAACACCTGCTCCTGTAATTCCACCTCCAACAACAACCATGTCGTATGTATTGTCTTCTAGTTTTTTAGCAATTGTTTCTCGATCAAATGCTGAAAATAATTGTACCATGTTAAATTTGCCCCCTCCAAATTGGACTATTGTCATCCTCTTCTTTGCTACTTTTCCACTAAATTAAGGCGGTTAAACACTTTCGCCATTTTGTAGGATATAAAACAAAAAAGAGACTACAAATGAAGCGATACCTGTTCGCTTTTGTAGTCTCTCCGAATCTTAGACAATCATCCTTTATTAACTTAACCTTATTATAGCGCTTTCTAGTAAAAAAAAGAAAGCCATTTGCTCAGAGAATCTTCTTCAAATATGACGATAGTCTCAAATTGTTTTTCTAGCTAAAAAAGCTGGCTCTCTCGCGTTACAACACAGGTGTTATATGGTATTATGATTGAGAGAGAAATTTAATCTTTTATAAACAAACATAGATTTAGGAGATGTTATTTTGAAACGAACAGCTCGTTATAATAGAAAATATGTACCGAGTATCGATGGACTCCGTGCATTAGCTGTACTTGCCGTTATCTTTTACCATTTAAATTTTTCCTGGGCAAAAGGTGGATTTATTGGTGTTGATATCTTTTTTGTACTCTCAGGTTATTTAATCACAAATCTTTTACTCACAGAGTGGGATAATAAAAATAAATTGGATTTAAAGCGATTTTGGCTACACCGCTTTAGGCGATTAATTCCAGCTGTCTACGTCATGATTGTTGTTGTTGTCATTTTTGCGGTCATCTTTAATCGGAGTTTGCTTACAACATTACGCGGCGATGCTATTGCTTCATTTTTTTATATGAGCAATTGGTGGTTTATTTTTCATAATGTTTCCTACTTTGACTCATTTGGGATCCCATCAGCACTAAAGAATTTATGGTCACTTGCAATTGAAGAACAGTTTTATCTTATTTGGCCGCTTTTTTTATATGGTTTCATGCGCTGGATCAGAAGGCCAAAGTTACTTTTACGCGTAATTGTTGGCATTGCGTTATTTTCAGCACTGCTGATGGCCATTCTTTACCAGCCTGGTACAGATCCTAGTCGCGTTTATTACGGTACAGATACAAGAATGTTTGATCTACTTACTGGTTGCGCCCTCGCTTTTGTTTGGCCATTTACACGTCTAAGTCCACATATCCCTTTAAAAAGTAAAGTTGTTTTGAATAGCGCTGGAACGCTCAGTATCGTCTTGTTTATTCTTTTTGTTATCAACTTAAATGAATATCAGACCATGTTATATCGAGGTGGTTTGCTTGTTGTTGCGCTACTAGGTGCTATCATGATTGCTACGATCGTTCATCCTTCTTGTTATTTGGGCCGTGTTTTTAGTTTACGTCCACTGCGCTGGATTGGGACACGCTCTTATGGTATTTACTTATGGCATTATCCAATTATCACACTGACTACCCCAGTTACCTCCATTGGCCAACCAACTATTTTACGCGCGCTCATCCAAGTAGCCGCTACATTTATCATCGCAGAGCTCTCTTATCGTTTTATTGAAATGCCAATTCGAAAAAAAGGATTCATTGCCTATATTAAAGGGTTTACACATAGAAAGTTCCCAGTGATTAACGAAAAACCGATTGGTAAATGGGCTGCTATTGTTTCGCTCGTTTTAGTTTTTGGCATTTTTTCAGTAGGGATAAGTGGCATTCTTTCTGTTAAAACAAATGCCGAGCGTACAGTAACTGAAGTTAAAACAAAAAGCGAACCAAAGAAAAAACAAAAGCAAAATGAAGAAGCAAAAAAACCAGAGCCCAAAAAAGCCGAAGAGAAAAAGCCACCAGAAAAAAAAGAACCAGAAGAACCGGAACAACCAAAACCGGTTACTGGTAAAATTAACTACACGCAAACATTTGCTATTGGTGATTCCATCATGATTGATATCGAGCCATTTTTAAAAGAAGCCATTCCTAATATAACCATCGATGGAAAAGTTGGTCGACAGCTTGCCGATGCGATTAATGTTGCAACTGGCTATAAAAAATTTAATACAAAAGGTAGTGCTGTCATCATCGAACTAGGTACAAATGGCCCATTTTCAGAAAAACAATTGACAACACTTCTCGACCAATTTGACCAAGCTGATATCTACCTCGTCAATACAAGAGTTCCACGGGGCTGGGAATCTGAAGTCAACGCTTCAATTAGAAACCAAGCATCAAGAAACAATGTAACGCTTGTTGACTGGTATTCACTAGCAAGCAAACACTCTAGTTATTTTTCTCGCGATGGCGTTCACTTAACCAAAACGGGATCACAAGCATATGTTAATTTATTATCAGGTGCCATGAAGCAAAAATGAATAGTGGGCCGGTTCTTTGACGAAAGAACTGACCCACTATTTTTAGATTTTACTAAAAGACATCTTTCCATTCCGCTTTTTTTGCTAAAAATTCGCGAGCAAGTTCTTGTGCACCCTCCAAGCTATGGCTTGCAGCAAAACCGCACTGAACTTCATTACAAGCAGGGACTTCAGTTGCTTCCAAAATATCTGTTAGGGTTGCTTCAAGAATCGCTAGAACATCTTCATAGTCCTCATGATTAATAAGTGAGAGATAAAATCCTGTTTGACACCCCATCGGACTGATATCAACAATTTTTTCCGAGTGATTCCTAGAAAGCTCGGCCATTAAGTGCTCAAGTGAATGGAGTGCTGGCATATCCATATACTCTTGATTTGGCTGTTTGAAACGGACATCATATTTATAAATTTCATCACCATGGACCCCTGCTTTTTTTCCAGCTAAGCGAACATATGGGGCGTTTACTTTTGTATGATCAAGGTTGAAACTTTCTACATTCATCTTCTCAGACATTTTATTTTCCCTCCTTATTTTCTTCAACGTCTACATCATCGGTAATTTCTGGAATAACGAGCCACATATCAATTGGACTGCCTTCGAGCGCTTCATCCAGTATAAACGAGCCGTTAGAATAGCGATCGGTTGTTCTTATACTTGCTATATCTAAACCAATTCGTTGTTCCTTATTTGTTTCAACAACAAGCTCATCATTGACACCTGCAAGTATGATTTTGACAAATCGATGAGGATCGTTTTTCAGTTCCCGTAGCATTAACAGGCCTCGCTTTGCTCTTGAAATAGGCTCAAATTCTCTTGTTTTCATTTGTTTTAATGAACCGCGTTGTGTCACTACTACTAAATGGCGCATTTCATTTTCAGCAAGCAAAACACCACCAACAACTTGATCCCGATCTTTTAAATTAATAGCTTTAACACCCGCAGTTCTTGCCCCTGAATCAGGGACTTCACTTACATGATAACGAAGCCCATACCCCATTTTTGTTGCTAAAAAGACGTCTTCTCTGCCATTCATTTGGAATACGTTTAAAAGCGCATCATCATCTTTTAACTTGATCGCCATCATCGCTTTAGAATAACGTTGTGGCTTATAATTTATGCTTTTTGAAGCTTTAATCATGCCATTTTTGGTTATAAATAAAAAGTATTCTGTTTCGCTAAAATCGGCAAGACTTTGGACTGCGATAATTTCTTCATCACTTGTCATTTCACTTACTAAATGGCTAATATGCTCCCCTAAGTTCTTCCAGCGAATGTCTGGAAGTTCATGAACAGGACGGTATATATAGTTGCCTTTATTTGTGAATAATAAAAGAGCGTTCATCGTATTTGTTTTTTGAATAAAGAGCGCACGATCGCTTTCTTTCATTGCTAGTTCTTCGCCTTTTGAAGCTGTATAAGATCTAATACTTGTGCGTTTAATGTAACCTTCCTTCGTCACAGAAACGATCACATCTTCACTTGCTACTAAAACTTCTGTATCAATTTTAATTTCAGCTATCTCGGCTTGAATTTCTGTACGACGTTCACTTTTATACGTTTTCTTAATATCATTTAGCTCTGTTTTGATCACAAGCAGCAGTTCATTTTTATCGCTTAAAATTTTTTCAAGAAAAGCGATACGTGTTGTTAATACCTCCGCTTCTTTACGAAGTTCAGTAATATCTGTATTGGTCAAACGGTAAAGCTGTAAAGAAACAATCGCTTCTGCTTGTTTTTCACTAAAATCAAAGCTTTGTTGCAAATTTAATTTTGCATCACGTTTATCCTTTGAAGAACGGATCAGCTTAATGACCTCATCAAGAATCGACAAAGCCTTCATTAGACCATCTAAAATATGTTGCCTTGCTTTGGCTTTTTTAATATCAAACTCCGAGCGCTTCGTGATCATTTCAACTTGATGATTAATATAGGCATCGATCATTTCAAGTAGTCCAAGTAGCTTAGGCCGCTTTTTGTAAATAGCTACCATGTTGAAGTTATAGCTTACTTGTAAATCCGTATTTTTAAAAAGATAATTCAAAACACCTTCAGCATTCGCATCTTTTTTTAGCTCAATGACGATTCTTAATCCCGTTCGATCCGTTTCATCGCGAACTTCGGAAATTCCTTCAATTCGCTTCTCAACTCGTAATTCATCCATTCGTTTTACTAAATTTGCTTTGTTTACTTCATAAGGGATTTCATGAACTGTAATTTGCTTTCGACCACCGCGAAGATCCTCAATTGCCGTTTTAGAACGAACAACAACACGGCCTTTTCCAGTTTCATAAGCTTTTTTTATTCCCTCAGCGCCTTGAATAATAGCCCCAGTAGGAAAATCAGGGCCTTTTACAATTTTCATTATATCGTTTAAATCAGCATCTGGTTGATCGATTCGCTTGATCACAGCATCAATCACTTCGGTCAAATTATGTGGTGGAATATCTGTCGCATAGCCAGCTGAAATCCCAGTCGAACCATTTACTAATAAATTAGGGAAACGCGCTGGAAGAACGGTCGGCTCACTTGATGTATCATCAAAATTAGGGACAAAATCAACGGTTTCTTTCTCAATATCTCGTAACAATTCAGAGCTAATGGCAGATAAGCGTGCCTCTGTATAACGCATTGCTGCTGGTGGGTCCCCGTCGACACTACCATTATTACCGTGCATTTCAATTAAAAAATTACGTACTTTCCAGTCCTGACTCATCCGTACCATCGCGTCATAGACAGAACTATCACCATGTGGATGGTAATTACCAATCACATTCCCTACTGTTTTAGCAGATTTACGAAATCCTTTATCAGCGGTATTTCCTTCCTCATTCATCGCAAATAAAATGCGTCGCTGTACAGGCTTAAGTCCATCACGCACATCTGGCAGAGCTCTTTCTTGAATAATATACTTGCTATACCTTCCGAAACGATCTCCCATTACCTCTTCTAATGCAAGATCTTGAATGTGTTCTTCCTGCATGCTCAAGCTTCACTCGCCTCCCCGTTTAACATATTTTCATTTTCTAAAATACTTTGATCCTCTTCTAAAGTAAATTCAACATGACTTTCAATCCATTTACGTCTAGGCTCAACTTTATCACCCATAAGCGTTGCAACACGTCTTTCAGCTCTTGCAGCATCATCAATCCGTACCCGAATTAACGTCCGCGTCTCAGGATTCATTGTCGTTTCCCAGAGTTGATCTGCGTTCATCTCGCCTAAACCTTTATAGCGCTGAATAATATAACCTTTACCAATTTTTTTAATCGAACTATCTAGCTCATCATCTGTCCAAGCATAACTAGTTACTTCTTTTTTTCCAGTACCTTTACTAACTTTATACAAAGGCGGTAAAGCAATGAAGACTTTCCCTGCTTCAACTAATGGTTTCATATAACGGTAGAAAAATGTAAGTAAAAGCACCTGAATATGCGCCCCGTCTGTATCCGCATCGGTCATGATGACAATTTTATCATAATTACAATCAGCTACATCAAATTCAGCGCCAACACCAGCACCGACAGTATGGATGATCGTACTAATTTCCTCATTCTTCATAATATCTTGTAATTTTGCTTTTTCAGTGTTAATGACTTTTCCACGCAAAGGTAAAATCGCTTGGAAACGCCGATCTCGACCTTGCTTAGCAGATCCTCCTGCAGAGTCTCCTTCGACAAGATAAAGTTCATTTTTATTGGGATTCCGTGACTGAGCGGGTGTTAATTTCCCTGAAAGAATGGTTTCAGAACGTTTGCGCTTCTTGCCACTTCTTGTTTCTTCACGTGCTTTTCTGGCTGCCTCGCGAGCCTCACGTGCTTTTATTGCTTTTTTAACAAGCAACGCACTTGTTTCCGGATTTTCAGCTAAAAAATAAGCAAGATGTTCAGAAGTAACAGCATCTACTGCTTGTCTAGCTTCTGTTGTCCCTAGCTTTTCTTTTGTTTGTCCTTCAAATTGTAGTAAATTTTCTGGAACGCGAATAGAAAGCACTGCAGAAATTCCTTCTCGAATATCGCTTCCTTCCAAGTTTTTATCTTTCTCTTTTAAAAGGCCAACGCGTTTCGCATATTCATTAAAGACGCGGGTTATTGCTGCTTTCATCCCGGCTTCATGCGTACCTGCCCCACGTGTGCGCACATTGTTAACGAAGCTTAAAGTATTTTCTGAATAGCCATCATTAAACTGAAAAGCCATCTCAACTTCAATCGTTCCACTTTCACCTGCAAAAGAAACAACTGGATGAAGCACATCTTTTCCTTCATTGATGTATTCGACAAAGTTTCTAATTCCTTCATCAAAATGAAAAACTTCTCCCATATTGACACGCTCATCAATCAATTCAATCCGCATTCCTTTTAATAGAAAAGCAGATTCTAAAAGGCGTTCAGATAATGTTTCATAGTTAAAAGAAGTCGTTGGAAAAATGGTTGGATCAGGTTTAAAACGAATCGTTGTCCCTGTTTCTTTCGACTTCCCTATTTTACGAAGTGTTCCGTCTGGTATCCCGCCGTTTTTAAACTTCTGTTCATAGACAGCACCATCACGCTCTATCGTGACAATTAACCATTCTGATAAAGCATTAACAACCGAAGAACCGACACCATGCAGGCCACCACTTGTTTTATAGCCACCACTTTGTCCAAATTTTCCTCCAGCATGTAGAACTGTTAAAATCACTTCAACAGTTGGTTTTCCCATTTTGTGCATTCCAACAGGCATACCGCGCCCTTTATCAGATACACTAACGCTATAGTCATCATGTAAAATCACTTTAATTTCATTACCAAAGCCTGCTAAAGCTTCATCGACTGAGTTATCGACAATTTCATATACTAAATGATGTAAGCCGCGTACATCCGTTGATCCAATATACATGGCTGGGCGCTTTCTGACTGCTTCTAATCCTTCTAGCACCTGGATGGAATCATCATTATATTCATTGACCATTTAAAATTCTCCTTCCAAGTCATTTCCTACTTCAAGCTTATCGCTTTAAAAGTTACCTTTCCAGAATAGCACTATCATGAAGAATAATCAAAACAAATATCAGTTAACTAGTTCTCCTTAATGAAAGAATGACTTAAAAAACAGGCTCAATTGATGAGCCTGTTTCCGAGTTGCACGAATCTTGATAAAAGCAACACACTAAGAACAATAACAGCATTCATTCGCTTGGCTTATGTATAAAAATGAAAAATTGTTCTAAAATAATACCAATAACACTACCCACAATCAATCCATTATTTAAAATAGCAACAAGCGCTGCTGGTAAATTTTGTGTTGCTGCTGCTGGGATAAACATTGTACCAACACCTGTAAGAAGAGAAATACCAATGGTCAAATAGCGATTATCTTCAAGTGTTGTTATTTTTTTTAATTCCTTAAGTGCCATAACAAACATATTTGAAAACAATACAAATGTAACCGCGTAACCAACAGGTGCTGGAAGTGAAGCCATGACATTCATAATCGGTGGCAACAAAGAAATACCCGCCGTTAGCACACAGCCGATAATAAACGGTTGAATCCGCTTCTCACCAGTTTGTGAAACAAAGCCAGCTGCCCCACTAATTGGAACGGAGCCAATTGCTCCAAACGTTCCACCAAGCAACTGATTAATCCCAGAAATAAAACCACCACGACGATAACGACTAGTTGCACTTGCCTCCTCAGGATGTACAATCCCTTCCATCAAGCGAATCGAAGCAACCAAATTCGTAATGAGCAATAAGGTGATGAAAATCGCTGTTGTAATGCTACCAGAATCAAAATGAGGAGAGCCAAAAGCAAAAATTTTCGGCATAGAAAACCAATGATCAGCTGCAACAATTGGCGAATTTTTACCAAAAAGAATAAATAAGAGCCAACCAATAACTAAAGCAAAAATAACTGAAAATTGTCTTAACCACATAATTTTCGAGCGCCCGAATAAGAAAGTTAACAAAATAACAAGAAAACTAAGCAAAGCCACAATTGGATCCAATGTTTGTTGTTTCGCAGTTAAACCAAACATCCCACGTAAAAACGAGCCACTTAATTGCAAGATGAGTAGCACCAAATAAATAAAGGTCACAGTTGGTGTAAATAATTTGGCAAGTTTTTCAATAACACCAAATGATGCTAAAACAATGAAAAAGATGCCGCTAATGATCATTCCACCAGATAAAGCTTGCAGTGCTGCGATATTAGTCGAATACATTACCCCAATAAAACCAGCGTAAATGGTAAATACACTCCACCAAAGACCAGCTGGCCCTTCATGAATCGGTAATTTATGACCAAATAACGCTTGGAGGAAGCCTGCAATTCCAAGGACAAAAATAGTGCGTTGCATAAAAAAAGCGGTTTCAGAAGCGGATAAATGATAGATATCAGAAATAGCAATCGGCGCAGCTACTGCTCCTGCAATCATAAAAATCATCCACTGAATACCAGCAACTGTTGTTTTCAAAGCTGTTCCCTTCTTTCTTTTTTTTAGTATTCCTAAATTAATTTTAGCTTTATATCGTGAGAAAGTAAAGTAAGATTTCTAAAATAACACAAAGTTTTTTACCTGAATAGCCAAATGTATGCTATAATTTCAACATAAAATGTCTGTTAAATTAGAGGAGTTTTGGTATGAGCATTCAATTTATATTGCTGATGATTCTAGGTTACTTTATTGGTTCCATCCCATCAGGTCTTTGGATTGGAAAGTTATTCTATAAAAAAGATATCCGGAAATTTGGCAGCGGAAATTTAGGAGCAACGAATTCATTTCGTGTACTAGGTGTAAAACCAGGGATTGCAGTAACAGTTATCGATATTTTGAAAGGTACAGTCGCCACTTTATTACCTTTTTTCTTTGCGTTAAACTTAGACCATCATTACTTGCTATTAACCGGGATCTGTGCCATCATTGGTCACAGCTTTCCGATTTTTGCAGGTTTTCGTGGTGGCAAAGCGGTAGCTACTTCTGCCGGTGTCATTTTAGCTTATGCACCATTTGTATGCCTGTTCGCTGCAATCATCTTTTTCTTAACGCTGAAGTTAAGCAAATACGTTTCACTTAGTTCAATGGTTGCTGCGCTTTTTGCATTTGTAGCTTCTTTGTTTACTGGTGATTTACTTCTTATCACATTAATGGTCTTTATTGCTTTATTTATCATCTGGCGTCATCGAGCAAATATTACACGCATTAAAAATGGTGAAGAACCTAAAATTAGTTGGTTTTAAATGTCCAGAATAGCACCAAAAATCGAGTAAAAGCATCTCCATTGTTTTCTGCGTGAGCTATCGACGTTGAAAACAGGGTAGAGCGTCTTTTACTCGATGATGTGAATCCTTTTATGAAACCGGTTTCTTAATTTGGATAAAAAATGAAAATGTCCGTGTCTATTGTCGGTTTCTTTTGTTTATGTCCTGCACCTCACTTAGTTTACCTCAATAGTATAACTCGCACTAAAGATGGCTTCTGGTTCTAATTGTTCAATTCCTGCTTTATCACGCAATTCAACAGAGCTTCCAACACCATCTGCAATGCCATACCACGGTTCAATGCAAACAAATGGAGCGTCTTTTCCTGGTGTCCAAATACCTACAAATGAAAAGTTAGGAAATGTCATCTTAACAGCGTGATTATGTTTATCAGAACGTATCGCAATAACGTTGGTTTTTAAACCTTCAAAAATAAGTGTACGATCTGCAAGTAAATCATAAGTAAGTGGCAAATATCTCGCCGGTTGCTCTTTCACTCGTTTAACTCGACCATTACGATAAGGTCCATCAAGCAACAATGACTCAAGCTTCTCCGTCTCAAAAAAATCAAGATAATAATCTTCAAAGTGTGTATCATCAGTAAGCGGCACATTAAACGCTGGATGTGCTCCAATTGAAAAATAAATTCGCTTGGAATCAATATTTTCCACACTATACTCAACCTGTACTTGATTTTCTAGAAGTGTATAACTTATTTGTAAGCGAAAATCATAAGGATATACCAATCTTGTTTTTTCATCAGCAACTAACTCAAAAACACATTTATCCTTCAGCAATTCAACAACAGTAAATTCACGATCACGCGCAAAACCATGCTGTGGCAAATGAAATGCCTCACCATCTACATAATACGTATCATTTACCAATTTCCCGACCGTTGGAAATAAAATAGGAGCGTGTCTTCCCCAAAACGTTTCATCTGCATTCCATAGATAGTTAAGTTTGCTTTTTTTATAATAAATTTTCGTTAATTCCGCACCTTCTTCTTTTAATTCAACAATTAGCGCATCATTCTCTAATTTAATCATTGTCTTCTCCTTCCAAGTGAAAGCGCTCAATTTGTTCATGCTTTCCTTCTTTTTTTAAAATCCGTAATTGGAGCTCACCGAATAAATCATAATGCGGTAAACCCGTATGACCAAAATCAATATAAGATTTTGGTAAATCATATTTTGCCCCCCATTCTAAAAGATTCTCTAAATTAGAACTCGCTACTTTAGTAACCGTTTCAGAATTTGGAAAACGTTCATCCATCCAGTAATGGGTTAAAATAGCGATACCTCCTTCACTTGCTTTCTGCTTAAAAGCTTCAAGTTCGCTCCGAGTCACACCAAATGCCATTATCCTTCACTTCCTGCCTTTATAAGTTCTTGATATTTATTATCCCATTTCTTCAGAACACGGCGCATTGCAACGGGTTTAAAATTATCTTTACGGACACATGCGTGTTTTGTTTCACCGATAAGCGCAATATGTCCAGTCTTTTCGATGCGCACCTCATAACCATAAATGGTGCGAATCCCATCATACCCTTTTAACCACGTCCTCACTACTGCATTTTGTCCGTAACGAAGGGGGCTTACATAATGTAATGAGACATCTAAAACCGGCATAAAATAACCTTCTTGCTCCATTTCATAATAGCTAAGATGCAGGTCATCCATAAAATTTTTCCTACCAATTTCTAACCATGCCAGGTAATTGGCATGATAAACAACGCCCATTTGATCCGTTTCTGCATAACGAACTTCAATGGTCGTTTCACTATATGCCATATTTTTTCCTCCCTCCACACATCACAATTCAAAACAATGTTAGTAAAAAACAGGACTATGTATCATTTTTCCCGTAAAAAAAGAAGTTAAAACATAGATAAAGCAAGTTAGCACTGAACACTAAATTGAATCACCTTACGCTCCAACTTCTCTTGTTAAAAAGCTTATCTATTTTTGATTTTTTCGAGTTCAGGAATGAATTTTCGATTTAATACAGAAATGTATGTGCCTTTCATTCCTAGCGAACGAGAATCAATAACACCTGCACTCTCAAGCTTACGAAGCGCATTAACAATAACAGAACGAGTAATCCCCACACGATCTGCAATTTTTGAAGCAACAAGGAGTCCTTTATCCCCTGCTAATTCTTCAAAAATATGGATAATCGCTTCTAGTTCACTGAAAGAAAGAGAGCTTAGAGCCATCTGGACGACAGCACGACTACGAGCTTCTTCTTCAACTTCACCTGACTTTTGATATAAAATTTCGATTCCAACAACCGTACCGGCACATTCAGCTAGAACTAAATCATCATCATTAAATCTTTCACCAAGACGTGAAAGAACGAGTGTCCCTAAGCGTTCTCCTCCTCCCATGATTGGGATAATCGTCGTTAAACCATCTGTAAATAAACCACTACTTTCACTTGGAAATGCTGTATATTCACTAGATACTTCTAGATTTGCCGAAGTTTCACTAACATTAAATAAGCTTGAAGTATATTCTTCAGGGAACATGCGATCAGCTAACATTTGCTGGATGCGCTCGTTTTCAATCCGCGTCTTCTCGGAAAAACCTAACAGCCGGCCTTTGCGACTAACGATATATACATTAGCATCGATTACATTACCAAGTGTGTCTGCCATTTCTTTAAAATTTACAGTTTTTGATGTTGTATTTTGTAACATTGAATTAATTTTTCTTATTTTTTCTAATAAAGACATTATTAGAACCTCCTAATTTATATATTATAAAATAAACTGTGTTAAATCTTTATTGTTCATAATAGATTGCAATTTATCATTTACATATTTTTCAGTAATAGTAACAGAGTCTAAATTGATCTCAGGTGCTTCAAACAATAAATCTTCAAGCAGTTTTTCAAGAATGGTATGGAGCCTCCGTGCACCAATATTGTCTGAATCTTGGTTTACTTGAAAAGCAATCTCAGCTAAGCGAAACACAGCTTCTTTCGTAAAAACAAGTTCAATGCCTTCTGTTTGAAGCAAGGCTTTATATTGTTTAATAAGTGCATTATCAGGCTCTGTAAGTATTTTAATAAAATCATCTTGTGTAAGTTTATCAAGTTCAACCCGGATCGGGAAACGACCTTGAAGCTCTGGAATTAAATCAGAAGGTTTTGAGATATGAAAGGCACCAGCAGCAATAAACAAAATAAACTCTGTGTTTACTGTACCATACTTGGTTGCAATTTGTGAACCTTCAACAATTGGTAAAATATCCCGCTGAACTCCTTCTCGTGAAACTTGCCCATTACCCGAGCCTTCTTTGCTTGCAATTTTATCAATTTCATCAATAAAAATGATTCCCATCTGCTCAGCACGTCTAATACCTTCTGAGGCGACTTCATCTTGATCAATCAGCTTTGCTGCCTCGTCTTCAAATAACATTTTGCGTGCTTCTTTCACTGTGACTTTGCGTTTCTTTTTCTTCGCTGGAAAAAGACTTGAAAAAGCATCTTGCATCCCAGCCATCTGATCCATGCCACTGCCGCGCATAAGGTCAAACATTTTATTTTGTTGCTCGGTCACTTCGACTGTAACCATCTCATGATCTAATTCACCATTTTGAAGCTGCCACTCGATTTTACTACGCTTACTTTGAAGCTCATCCGTTTCAGCTTCTTCAGGTTCTTCTTGACGATTTCCCGCCCCAAACAAAGCTTCAAATGGATTCTGCGTATTCGTTTGTTTTTTCTTTTGCCCTGGTACTAAAAGTTTGATTAGCTGTTTTTCAGCATTTTTTTCAGCCTGAATACGAACAAGCTGCATCTTTTCTTCTTTTACCAAATGGACAGCAACTTCAACTAAATCACGAACCATTGATTCAACATCACGACCAACATAACCTACTTCTGTAAACTTCGTTGCTTCAACTTTTGAAAAAGGTGCACGCACAATTTTAGCAATACGGCGAGCAATTTCTGTTTTTCCAACACCAGTCGGACCAATCATTAAAATATTTTTGGGAATGACTTCATCGCGAATATCATCATCCATAAGTGTACGACGATAACGATTTCTAAGGGCAACAGCAACCGATTTTTTAGCTCCTGTTTGCCCAATGATATATTGATCAAGCCGCTCGACAATTTCTTTAGGCGTTAAGCTACTATTACTCAAACTTTATCACTCCTTTATAACTCTTCTACAATGATGTTGTTATTTGTAAAAACACAAATCTCTGATGCAATTTCAAGAGCGTGCCTTGCAATGTCTTTAGCTTCCATTTGTTTAGCGCTATGCCTTTTAAGCGCTCGACCAGCCGCCAAAGCATAATTTCCTCCAGAACCAATAGCAAGGATGCCATCATCAGGTTCAATAACTTCTCCTGTACCAGATACAAGCAATAAAGTCTCCTCATCCATTACAATCAACATCGCTTCTAATTTCCGAAGAACATTATCGCTACGCCACTGCTGAGCAAGTTCAACCGCAGCCCGTTCTAAATTACCATTATATTCATTTAGCTTGGTTTCAAATTTTTCAAAAAGTGTAAAAGCATCTGCTACAGAACCAGCAAAGCCAGCGATTACTTTATTATGAAATAGCCGTCGAACTTTCCTTGCTGTATGCTTCATGATTACTGATTCCCCAAGCGTCACTTGTCCGTCTCCAGCCATTGCGCATTTTCCATTATGCTGAACAGCAAATATAGTTGTTGCATGCATCTCCAACTTATTTCGCCTCCTACTATTATGCTCTTGGATGATGTTTCATATAGGTTGCTTTTAAATGATCTTTTGTGATATGTGTATAAATTTGGGTAGATGAAAGACTGGCGTGTCCTAAAAGCTCTTGCACCGTTCTCATATCTGCTCCATTATTTAACAAATCCGTTGCAAACGTGTGCCTTAACATATGTGGATGAATTTTTCTTGTAAGTGAAGCTCGTTCGATGATTTTATTTAAACAATATCTGATTCCTCTTGTCGTTAATGGGTCACCATAATGATTAACAATTAGTGTCTGATGAGACTTGTGAAACGGTTCCATAAGCTCTTGTCGTCCTGCTTTTAAATAGCATGCGATGGCATCTTCTAAAAAGGACCCATAAGGTACATAACGTTCCTTATTCCCTTTTCCTCTAACTAAGATCGCTTGATAATATCTATCTATATCTGTAAGTAACACGCCCGCACATTCAGAAACACGAATTCCAGTACCATATAATAATTCAAGTAAAACTCGATCTCGCAGTGTAAGTGGCCTTTCATCTTCATAAACCACCTGGAATAATGCTTCCATTTCTTCTGAATAAAAGAATTTTGGTAACCTAAGTTGCTTTTTTGCATGAGATATAGACAAAAATGGATTATTCTCTACTTGCTTTTCGCGCAATAAATAAGTATAAAAGCTCCGTAATCCAGAAAGCTTGCGAGCAACAGAATTCCGTGAAAACCTTGCTTTTTTAAGCATCGTTAAGTAAATTCGTATTTCAATATAGTCAAGTTTTTGAAAGTTAGCGTTTTGTTCTATTAAAAAAGTTTGAAATTCCAGAATATCTTGTTTGTAAGCAAGTGCAGTATTTTGTGAATAATTTCGCTCATTTAGAAGATATTGCATAAAATCTTCTATCAAAGAATTCAAGTCTTTCAAAATCGTCACACCTTTCAAACACTACCATATTAGCACAACTCAACTTGAGTTGCAATTAATTTACACATTTTTCGAAACATTTCCAATTAATCCAGAATGAATAAAGACTATTTCTTCATAACTGAAAAAATTGAATTTTAATGACAGCAAGTATTCAAAAATGATTACTGTTTACTCTCTCACAAACTAATGAATGAAGTAATGGCTAGACAATGGGTCTAGCCATTACTTATTATAGTTGTTTTATAGCTCCTCCGCAAGTGTTTTTATGGCTGTTATGGCTCTTTCCGCTAATTTTTGATTTCTTTCTTGTTTCGCTCTTATTTTTTCAGATAGTTCAGGGAAAAGTCCAAAATTAACATTCATTGGTTGGAATGTTTTTGCGCTCGTACTTGTAATATATCGAGCCATGCTTCCCATTGCGCTTTCTTCAGGAAATGAGATGGGTTTTTCGCCGGTAACATATCTTGCAGCATTAATACCAGCAACTAGTCCGCTAGCAGCAGATTCTACATACCCCTCAACACCTGTCATTTGCCCGGCAAAAAACAAATCCGCTCTTGCCTTTAATTGATAAGTATGAAGTAATACTTTTGGAGAATTGATAAAGGTGTTGCGATGGATAACACCATAGCGAACAATTTCTGCATTTTCTAACCCAGGAACCATCTGAAAGACTCTTTTTTGCTCGCCCCATTTAAGGTGCGTTTGAAAGCCAACTAAATTGTAGAGTGTCCCTGCCGCATCATCTTGTCTAAGTTGTAAAACAGCATACGGTCTTTTTCCCGTTTTTGGGTTTTCTAATCCAACTGGCTTAAGCGGTCCAAACAGCATCGTTTTAATTCCGCGCTTTGCCATCACTTCAATTGGCATACACCCTTCAAAGAAGATTTCTTTTTCAAATTGTTTTAATTCAGTTGTTTCAGCTGTAATAAGCGCTTCATAAAAAGCATTAAATTCTTCTTCTGTCATAGGACAGTTTAAATAAGCAGCTTCTCCCTTATCATAACGCGATTTAAGATAAACTTTCTCCATATCAATGCTTTCTTTTGCAATAATTGGCGCAGCAGCATCATAGAAGTATAGATCGTCTTCACCGGTAAGAGATTTAATTTGCTCAGCTAGTATTTCGCTTGTAAGCGGTCCTGTTGCAATAATCGTAGGGCCTTCCGGAATGTTAGTGACCTCTTCAGTATAGACTGTTACAAGAGGATGTTTTTTTACTTTTTCTGTAACGAAATCAGAAAAATGATGTCGATCGACTGCAAGTGCTCCACCCGCAGGAACAGATGCCTGATCAGCAGCTTCCATAATAATGGAATCAAGCACACGCATTTCTTCTTTTATAACGCCTACCGCATTTGTTAATCCATTGGCGCGAAGTGAGTTTGAGCAAACAAGCTCAGCAAACTTATCTGTATGATGAGCGGGCGTTTGCTTTACCGGTCGCATTTCATACAAATCAACTGGAACGCCTCTTTTGGCTAGTTGCCAAGCGGCTTCACTTCCAGCAAGCCCTGCCCCAATTACTGTTACTTTTTCCACTAAAATTCCTCCTAAAAGCTTGACAAGATGCTGTTTTATTCTTGAGTATCTTCTTTATAATCGCAATTTGTACACTGAACTTGGATACCTTTTTTTAATTTCTTTTCAACTAAAGCATGCTCGCCGCATTTTGGACACGGACGCGCTACTGGTTTATCCCAAGAAACATAGTCGCAGTCTGGATAACGATCACAGCCATAAAAGATACGTTTTTTCTTGCTTTTTCGTTCAATCACATGCCCTTTCCCACATTTTGGACAGGTTACACCAATTTCTTTTACAATTGGCTTCGTATTACGGCATTCTGGAAAACGACTACATGCCAGGAACTTACCGTATTTCCCCATTTTATAAACCATTGGCGCTCCGCAAACATCACAATCAATCCCTGCTGGTTCATCTTTTATTTCAATTTTTTCCATTTCTTTATCAGCACGTTCAACGTTTGGTTCAAAGCGTTTGTAAAAATTATCAATTGCTTTTACCCATTTTGCTTTCCCATGCTCAATCTCATCAAGTTCTGCTTCCATGTTTGCAGTGAACCTGACATCTAAGATTTCTGGAAAATACTCCTCGATTAATTCATTGACGATTTCACCTAATTCAGTTGGTGTAAAGCGTTTATTCGTCAAAGAGACATAGTTTCTGCGCTGAATCGTATCAAGTGTTGGTGAATACGTAGAGGGACGGCCGATACCAATTTCTTCTAATGTTTTAACCAACCGTGCTTCTGTATAACGTGGTGGGGGTTGTGTGAAATGCTGACGCTGTTCAAGGCTTTCTGAAGTAACTTTATCGCCTTTTTCTAACTCAGGTAAGATATTCTCTTTTTCTTCTTTATTATCGTCGCTGCTTTCGACGTAAACTTTCATAAATCCAGCAAACTTTACTTTAGAACCATTTGCACGGAAAGAAACGCCATTATTTTCCAAGTCGACACGCATTGTATCGAGAACAGCTGGAGTCATTTGGCTAGCGATGAATCGTTCCCAGATTAGCTTGTATAAACGCAATTGATCACGACTTAGATATTCTTTAACCTCTTGTGGAGCTCTGAGAACACTTGTTGGTCTAACGGCTTCGTGCGCATCTTGTGAGCCTTTTTGATTTTTATCTGTACGCTTTTTATTTCGAGCAAATTCTTTTCCAAATTGGTTAACAACGTAATCATGAGCTTCTGCTTGGGCGGAATCAGCAATTCTTGTCGAGTCAGTACGCATATACGTGATTAAACCGACTGTCCCTTGCTTCCCAAGAGCGATCCCTTCATAGAGTTGTTGCGCAAGCATCATTGTTTTTCGTGTGCGGAAGTTCAATTTACGTGCTGCTTCTTGTTGCAGAGAGGAGGTTGTAAAAGGGGCAGCTGGATTTCTTAGGCGTTCCTTTTTCGTTACATTAACGACGTCAAACTCTTTTCCTTTAATTTTTGACATCACTTCTTTTACATCTTCTGCATTTTTAAGCTTTTTCTTTTTGCCATCGATGCCATAAAAACTACCCTGAAATGCTTTCCGACCTTTTTTAAAATTGCCATCGATCGTCCAGTATTCTTCAGGCTTGAAGTTATTGATTTCTTTTTCTCGATCAATAATAAGCCGAAGAGCAATCGATTGAACTCTTCCGGCGCTTAATCCTTTTTTTACTTTTTTCCATAGAATTGGGCTAATATTATAACCAACAAGTCGATCTAAAATTCTGCGTGCTTGTTGGGCATCAACTAAATCCATATCGATTTTACGTGGGCTTTTAAAAGATTCTTTGACAGCCTCTTTCGTAATTTCATTAAAAACTACGCGTAACTTATCATTTTGATCTAAATTCAAACTGTTTGCTAAGTGCCAAGCAATCGCTTCTCCTTCTCTGTCGGGGTCAGCTGCGAGATAGACTTTCTTTGCTTTTTTGGCGGCTTGCTTTAGTTCCTTTAAAATAGGGCCTTTACCACGAATTGTAATGTAACGTGGTTCAAAATCGTGCTCAACATCAACGCCCATTTGACTTTTAGGTAAGTCGCGTATGTGGCCCATGGATGCTTTTACTTTAAATTTTTTACCAAGATATTTTTCAATTGTTTTTGCTTTTGCAGGTGACTCAACAATTACAAGATAATCTGCCAATTAAATTCCTCCCTGTATGGGTCATAAACGGACTAAATAGAGTCTCTATCTGCTATTTTAGGTCTCGTTTTTCTCAACATTTTAGCGATGAGATAATTCAGTAGTAAATGATAGCTCTTTCAAATCAGTTTGTCAATGGGAATTTTTGAAAATGCTCCACTGCCTTTACTACTTCTTAGCAAACTTATCTTAAAAAAACGAGAATTGCAAGTCAAATCACTTACCTACAAAAATAATTCAATTCTTCCATTATATGTTCTTTTCTAAAGATTAATTTTGCACCTTGTTGAATAAGTTCATGTGTGCCGTCAGAAAATGGTGAAAAGATGTTACCAGGGACAGCAAAAACTTCACGATTTTGTTCAAGTGCATTCATTGCAGTAATAAGAGAGCCACTCCGTTCGCATGCCTCAATAACCAATGTACCAAGTGCTAAGCCGCTAATAATACGATTACGATCCGGAAAGTGCCAGCGCCTTGCTTTTTGATTTGGTAAATATTCGCTTAAAAGAAGCCCTACCTCACTTATCTTCTGACTGAGGTTTTGATTGCACGCTGGATAAATATTTTCTAATCCGCTACCTAATACGGCAATTGTTTTCCCTTCATTAAATAGGGCGGCTTGATGGGCCTGCGCATCTATTCCAATGGCTAAGCCACTTACGATTGTATAATTAGCCGAAACTAGTTCACGGACGAAATAATTTGTCGCTAGTCTCCCATAATCGCTCATGTCCCGAGCACCCACAACCGACATAGCACGTCTATGGGCCAATTTAATATCTCCTTTAAAAAAAAGTAAAGGTGGCGCTAAATAAATTTCTCGAAGAAGGGGCGGATAATCAGCTTCACCAATAAATACACATATTTCTTCTCGCTTAAAACGCTTTGTATAAAGCGCTTCTTCTGGCTTTAAAAATAGCTTGCGGAATTCTTTTTCAGAAAATATGAATTGTTGTTTTTTAAAAGCAAAATTCCAAATCGATGCACGCCTTCTACTGGATAAATGAAGCAAATGTAACCACGTTTCTTTTTCTTTTAAATTCAACCCGCTCACTCCTTTTTAATAGTATAACGACTTTTAAATAGATGGTAAAATGGCAAAAATCACGTTTTCATAGCCATAAAAAAGAAGATTTCTTTTGGAAATCTTCTTTTAACGATAAACTAACTTTTTTTATCGATCTATATTTTCATAAAATGACTTTTTACAGGTTCAAATGAATAACGATGAATGGGGCAACTTCCAAACATTTGGAGTCCTTCCAAATGCTTTTTCGTTCCATAACCCATATTTCTAGCAAACTCATACCCGGGATATAGCTGGTCATATTGTTTCATTAAGCGATCTCGTGTTACTTTTGCAATAATCGAAGCAGCAGCAATCGAAACACTTTTGCTATCTCCTTTAATTAGCGAAAGCTCACAATCACTATAATGAAGTGGCATAGCATCAATGAGTGTAAAATCTGGTTGCGGGCTCAACTGTGCTAGCGCTTCATTCATTGCTAGCTTGGTTGCTTCGTAAATATTTACTTGATCAATGATTTCATTAGCAATGATTCCAATCCCAATACTCACTGCACAATCTGAAATAAGATCGAATAATTTTTCACGTTGATTTTCACTCAGTTTTTTAGAATCATTCACACCAAGAATGGCAAAAGATTCTGGTAAAATGACTGCGGCTGCGACTACAGGTCCAGCGAGTGGTCCACGTCCTACCTCATCAACACCTGCAATCCATTGATATCCTTTTGCATAACCTTCTTTTTCATGAAATTTCATTGTTTCAAGTTGAGTAAGCTGTCTCTTTTCATTTTCGAAGCGCTTTTTTGTTTGTTCGATTAGTTTTTGAACGCCTTTTCGTGAATCTTCAAGAAAAGGAATTAAATCGGCTTCACTTGTTGCTAAATAACATTTCTCTTTGATTACATCCATTGCTTCAGCCATTTTCTTCACCTAAATGTTCAGGGAAATCAAATGTCATTTTTCCCAATTTCTGTTGCCTTATTTCTCTTACCATAAGTTCAGCAGCCCTTCCGTAATCAGGTTCATGATAGCGATCAAATAAACTACGCTTTTCAGCAATAAAAGCTAGCAATGTAGTGATGTCACTTGGTAAATCGGCTACTTTTAGCCATTTTTTTAACGCTTCAGGATAGTTCTCTTGGATAAACTGTAAGCCAAAGGATGCAATGTCTTCCATATGTAGTAAATCATCCTTAATTGCACCAGTTAAAGCTAACTTAAAACCTACTGACTGGTCTTCAAATTTTGGCCAAAGAATTCCTGGTGTATCTAATAATTCGAGTGTTTTACCTACTTTTATCCATTGCTGGCTTTTTGTGACGCCCGGTTTATTTCCAGTCTTTGCAATATTTTTATGTGCCAGTCGATTAATAAGCGTTGATTTTCCAACATTTGGAATGCCAAGAATCATCGCCCTAATTGCACGTGGCTTCATCCCGCGCTCGCGAAGTCTTGCAAATTTCTCTGCCATGACTTCATTGGCTGCACGTTCAATCGCATGCATGTTTTTTCCTTGCCATGAGTTTACAGCCACTGCTTTTAATCCTTTACTTTGGAAATAGTCAATCCATTCTGAGGTTCTTTTATCATCAGCCGTATCCGCTTTATTTAAAATAATTATTCGCTTTTTTTGATGAATAATTTCTTCAAGCATTGGGTTAGAAGAAGAGTATGGAATTCTTGCGTCTACAAGTTCAAAAATCACATCAACTAATTTTAATTTTTCTGTTACTTCACGCCTTGCTTTTGCCATATGTCCTGGAAACCATTGTATTGTCATTTTTTCCCCTACTTTATTAATTTAGCATTTTTTAAAGGCCAGTAAGCAATCTGCACTTTGCCCATTATTTTTGTTTTTGGAATCGGTCCGATAATTCTACTGTCTTTACTTGCACGTCGGTTATCTCCTAAGACAAAATAACTTTTTGTTGGTATTTTGCCTTCTTGAAGTTGCTCTTTTGTACTATAATCATCCGTTAGCGGGCCGTCTTCCATCTTCTTCTGGTAATCGCTTAAATATGGTTCGCTATACTTTTTACCATTAATATAAAGCTGATCTTGTTTATATTCAATGACATCACCAGGGATCCCAATGACTCGCTTAATATACTTATTTTTACCTTCTTGAAAGACGATGACATCAAAACGGTTAATTTTACCAAAGCGATTAATAATCACACGATCAGCATTATGAAGTGTTGGCATCATGGAAACACCATCAACGAGTATAGGAATAAAAAGGTAAAAACGTATAAAAAGAGCAATAATAATGGCTACGACTGCGGCCCATATCCAACTCCATAGCGCTTTTAAGTTTTTTTCTTTCATCCTTTTCACCGCCCTAAAAAATACTCTTCTTAATGCAGAAAGGACCAGGATATAAACGAAATAAATCGGCGGTAAGCTGATCGCTTTTGCTCGATTTGTTGTGCTTGAAACACCTGCACTGCTGCTATATCTTTTTAAAAAATATAGCTAAATCGTTTTATATCCCAGTCTTTTCTTTTACCTATTTTTTTGAAAAGCTGATAACTACACCATCAACAGCAGATTCATCAATAAATCCGAACATGCGGCTATCCATGCTACCTTCACGATTGTCTCCTAAGACGAAAAGCTTACCTTTAGGAACTTTCTCATGACCGGTGATATCTTTTAAAGTAAATGTACTTCTGTTTGAACCTGGTTGACTATAAGTTGGCATGCCTTTTGCTAAATAATCTTCTTTATATTTTTTACCATTCACGTATAGCTTGCTATCTTTAAACTCAATTTTATCACCAGAAACTCCAATAACGCGTTTAATGAAATATGAACCTTCATCACCAGTTGAAGTTGGTGCATCAAATACGACTTTATCAAAACGATCTGGCTTTGTGATCTTTTCTATAAATAAATGATTGCCATCTTGGTAAGTTGGCTCCATTGACCTTCCATCTACTTTAACTGGCGCAACAAGGAAAGTACGAACAAGCATTGCAACCGCAAAAGCCACTACAATAACAAGTAACCAACTAACAATTTGATAGGTGATCGATTTCTTTGTTTTCACTTTATCTGTCATATCTTGCTTCCTCTCGTAATCTATTTCTAAGCTAAAACTTATTTTCTGTTAGATTCATTATGCCATTTCTATTTATTTTTGTAAAGAATCTCCGAAAGAAATAACTTTTCCAAGTACAGTTTTTTCTTTGATAAAACCAATATAACGGCTATCTTTGCTGATTCGTCTATTATCCCCTAGAACAAAAAGTTTGCCTTTAGGTACTTTTTTAAGGCCACCACAAGCTGGTAAATCGCTTAACTTAAAGCTTTCAGTTAAAAGGCCGCTTGAAAGTGATTCTTTTTCTTTATCTAAATAAGGTTCTTTATATTTTTTTCCATTAATGTAAAGCTCGTCATCTTTATATTCGATCTTATCACCAGGAAGCCCAATAACTCGCTTAATATATTCAGCATTTTTTTCATCTGGTGCTGGAAAAACGATAATATCAAATCGCTTTGGAGATGAAACTTTATTGATGAATAGATGCTCTCCGTCATGTAAGGTTGGATCCATTGAATCGCCATAAACCGTGACAGGTGAAATTAAAAAATAGCGAATACAAAAAGCAATAACTAATGCGATTAAAATGACTTTCATCCATCCCCAAATAACACGTGCTTTCGTCCCTTTCTTTTTCTCTTTACCCATTTAAATTAAAACCTCTCCCTCTTTACTCGTTATTGTTAGATTATAGCATATATTATTTTCTACATATACTTATTGCCTTTAAATTTGTATTTTATACCCATGAAATCGTCTTTGTTAAACACTTTATTATTAAAAAAGCTGCTGGCATAGTAGCCAAGCAGCTCATTTAATTTATGCAGATGTCTTAATTGGAATAATTGAACCATCGTCGAGTTGCAGCTTAGGTTCAGATTCGCCTGAAACAGCTTCTTTGGTGATAATACATTTTACAATATCATCACGCGTTGGAACTTCAAACATAACATCAAGCATGATACCTTCAATAATTGATCTTAAGCCACGTGCTCCCGTTTTACGCTCAATAGCTTCTTTAGCAATCTCATTTAACGCCTCAGGTTCAAATTCAAGCTCAACGTTATCAAGCTCTAGCATTTTCTGATATTGTTTAACAAGTGCATTTTTTGGTTCGGTTAAAATTGAGATTAGAGCTTGTACATCTAATTGTTCCAGTGTTGCAATAACCGGTAACCTACCGATAAACTCAGGAATAAGACCAAACTTAAGTAGGTCTTCTGGGACAACTTTGGACAAATAAGTTTCTTCATTTTTTAGTGAGATGCTATCTGTACCAAAACCGATCACTTTTTCACCCATTCGATTTTTAACGATTTGTTCAATACCATCAAATGCGCCGCCAACAATAAATAAGATGTTACTTGTATCAATTTGGATGAACTCTTGATGCGGGTGCTTCCTGCCACCTTGAGGAGGAACACTAGCTACTGTACCTTCAAGAATTTTAAGAAGGGCTTGTTGAACGCCTTCTCCTGAGACATCACGTGTAATCGATGGGTTCTCTGACTTACGGGCAACTTTATCAATCTCATCGATATAAATAATGCCTTTTTCAGCTTTATCGACATCATAGTCAGCTGCCTGAATCAGTTTTAACAAAATATTTTCGACATCTTCACCAACGTAACCTGCTTCCGTTAGTGACGTCGCATCAGCTATTGCAAAAGGCACATTTAAAATACGAGCTAGCGTTTGAGCAAGAAGGGTTTTCCCACTTCCGGTTGGCCCAATTAAACAAATATTACTTTTTGAAAGCTCAACTTCATCTGTACTTGTTTCATTTGCATTAACGCGTTTATAATGATTGTATACAGCGACGGATAACGCCTTCTTAGCACGTTCTTGGCCGATAACATAATCGCTTAAAATACGAAGAATTTCTTGTGGTTTTGGTACTTCTCCAAAGTCAACAAACTCAGAATTATTTAATTCTTCCTCAATGATTTCATTGCATAATTCAATGCACTCATCACAGATATAAACTCCTGGGCCAGCCACTAATTTACGAACTTGATCCTGTGTTTTACCACAAAAGGAGCATTTTAATTGACCTTTTTCATCATTAAATTTAAACAAAATATTCACCCCTTCGCATAGGATTGGTCTTTTGAACATATTTGCATAGGTATGTTCATTTATCATATCACTTGTTGATTATTATGTACATTATTTAATCTAAAACATAGTAGAAGACGCGCAAATGCTTGCATTTCAAAGGTTTGACAGAGTGATCAAAACGCTTTTGCAGACTTTTCATGTGGTGAGTCCATCATGATAAAAGGACGCATAGCGAAATGATGCTGTCAAACCTTTAAATTCAAACGTTTTACTCGAATTATATCAAGCTACTTCATTATTTCTCTACAGCTTGATCTACTAGAAGATCTGTTGCTTTGCGGATTTTAATATCTTCTTTTAGCTCGCTTAAATTCCCTAAAGCTTTTAAGACAGCACTTTTTTCCATGTTGTATTTTTCAGCAAGTGTTGTCACTTCATCATCTACTTCTTTTTCGGATGGCTCAATTTTTTCAGCTTTAGCAATCGCTTCAAGAACAAGATTCATTTTCACGCGTTTTTCAGCATCTTTTTCCATTTGTTCGTGCATTGCTTCTTCAGTTTGCCCAGTAAATTGGTAGTAAAGGTCTGGTGTTAAACCTTGAGCTTCTAAATCTTGCGCAAAATGATTCATTAAGTGATCGGCTTCGTGATGAATCATTGCATGCGGAATATCCACTTCAGCATTTTCAACGGCTTTAGCAATCACTTCGTCTTTTTTTCCTTGAACAGCCGCTTCTTCTTTGGCATCTTTTAGGCGCTTTGTTACTTTTTCTTTTAGTTCTGCAACGGTTTCGACTTCGGAATCAATGTCTTTTGCAAGTTCGTCATCTAATTCAGGTACTTCTTTTGTTTTAATTTCGTGAACTTTTACTTTAAAGACAACTGGCTTTCCAGCTAAATCTTCGGCATGGTATTCTTCTGGGAAAGTTACATTCAGTTCTTTTTCTTCACCAGTTTTAATTCCCACTAATTGTTCTTCAAATCCTGGAATAAATTGACCAGATCCAAGCTCAAGTGAGAAGTTTTCTGCTTGACCACCTTCAAAAGCCACACCGTCTTTAAGTCCTTCAAAATCGATCACAACTGTATCGCCTGATTCCGCGGCTTGATCTTCATCTTTTACAACGAGGTCGGCTTGGCGTTCTTGTAATGTTTTAAGCTCGGCTTCTACTTCCGCATCTTTTAATTCAGCATCTTGTTTGGCTACTTCAAGACCTTTGTATTCACCAAGTTTTACTTCAGGTTTTACAGTTACTTCAGCAGAAAGTTTCCAGTTTTCATCCTTTTCCATTGATTCAACATTAACTTGTGGGGTATCAACAGGCTCGATTCCAGCTTCTTCGACTGCTTTAGAATAAACCTCAGGAAGCATAATATCCAAAGCATCTTGATAAAGTGCTTCTTCTCCAAAGCGTTGGTTAAAGATTTGACGTGATACTTTTCCTTTACGAAAACCGGGCACATTAATCGTTTTACGTACTTTTTGGAATGCACGATCTAAACCCGTTTTAATTTCTTCTTGGCTAATTTCAAAAGTAAGGGTCCCAATGTTTCCTTCTTTTTTTTCCCAATTTACTGACATGGTATATTCCCTCCAACATCGATTTAGTTCAATTCACTGCTCTTATGGCAAGTTTCAGCCATACTAATTCATGATAGCATAAATTACATTGTATTGAAAACAAGAAACCGTTAAATTAATGAATTTCGCTCATAATTTTCTAAGGTATGGATAAATGCTAATGCTTTTTCTAATTCAGGATCTTTTATTCTATCTATTTTGTTAGCATCTTGATATAAATCCTCCGCCCACTTTAGATAAGCTTCGACCCACAACTCGACTCTATTCGGCTCAAAAGTAAACGGATAGACCATAAACAAATGTCGATCAACGGTTGTTAAAAGCTGCTCCAATAATATGGGGTTTTCATTCTCTAACCTTTTATCAAGCTCCTTTTTTAATATGTTAATAAAGTCGGACTTTTCAAGTTTACTTGGATTAAAACTTCCTTCTAAATTCAGTTTAGTTATTAAAAATTCTTCATTACTGTTTGCAATTTCTAGCAACTCAAAAATAACAGTCTTCACGTAAGGTGACAACTCATCATTTTGTAAAAAATCACGAAAAAAAGGAACATAATTTGAAATATCTGTTGTTTGAATCCCTCGTAAAAAAACGAGCTGCTCTGGCACTGAAATCTCTAAAAATTGGCCGATAACATGCTCGTCCACTCTTTTTTTAGGAAACAAAATCACATTATTTCGGGTTGGCTCTTTTTTTGCAACCCCTGATTTTGCCATAAAATCACGAACTAATGTAAAGTACGTATCGATCTGACCTGTTTGCAGATAGCTCGTTGAAAGCTCAGCTAAAACCTGTTTGGAATAACCATATTCTAACAAAAAGGTCTGGCCAATCTGGAGTGCTTGTGTAAATTCTTCTAATTGATTATAAATTTGTAAAAGCAACACCACAGCTTTTTCATCAGCCGTATTCTCTTCGTGCAAATTCTCTAAAAAAACAATCGCGTGTTGCACTTCTGAGTAGCTTAAACTTGAGATCCCTTCTTTTAAAAAACGTGTAATAATCTCGGGAAACTGTGTCATTCAGTAGAACTCCTTTTTTCATTATTAACTTTACCTTATTTGTCCCTCACCAAAAATGATATATTTTGTTGATGTAAGTTCTGAAAGCCCCATCGGTCCGCGTGCATGAAGCTTTTGTGTACTGATTCCAATTTCCGCCCCAAAACCAAATTCAAAGCCATCAGTAAAACGAGTCGAAGCATTAACATAAACCGCAGCCGCATCGATTTCTCTTTGAAATTTTTGAGCAGCAAAATAATTTGTTGTTACGATAGCTTCTGAATGTTTTGTTCCATAATAATTAATATGTGCAACCGCCTCATCAATAGACTGAACGACCTTTATTGCTAAAATAAAATCTAAAAATTCCGTTTGAAAATCTTCATCTGTTGCTAGCTTAGCTTGGCTTAAGTAATTTAAAGCATGCGCATCTGCTCGAAGTTCAACATGATAAGGCGCTAATGCTTGTTCGATTTCTGGCAAAAACTTTGCAGCAACATCTTCATGAATAACAAGTGTTTCGATCGCATTACAAACGGAAGGGCGTGAACACTTCGCATTAACTGTAATGTTTATCGCCATCTCTTTTTCAGCATCTTGATCGATATACACATGACAATTTCCTGTTCCCGTTTCAATGACAGGTACTGTGGCCGTTTCTAAAACACTTTGGATGAGCTTAGACCCTCCTCTTGGAATAAGTACATCAAGGAAACGATTTAAGCGCATTAATTCTTGCGCGGTTTCTCTAGAGGTATCTTCAATTAATTGTACACTATCCACTGGAAACCCAGAATGCGCTAAAGATTCTCTAATCACTCCAACCAGTGCTTGATTCGAATGGATCGCATCACTTCCACCACGTAAAATGACTGCATTCCCTGTCTTAAAACAAAGAACAGCTGCATCTACAGTCACATTAGGACGTGATTCATAGATAATACCAATAACGCCAAGCGGTACTTTCTTTTTACCAATCGAAAGACCTGCTTCATTTTGCCACATATTGGTAACTTCGCCAATTGGATCTTTTAGACTGGCTACTTGTTTTACGGCTTCTGCCATTTCTGCTACTCGTTCTTTGGTTAAACGCAGACGATCAAGCATCGCCTCTACGATTCCTTTTTTCTTTGCTACCATTAAGTCTTTTTGGTTAGCCTCTAAAATGCGCTCTTCTTCTTGTAATAATTTTTCAGAAAGAGCAACAAGCGCTGCGTTCTTTTTATTTGTTTCGGCTAAAGAAAGCGATTGACTGGCTTCTTTTGCCGCTTTCCCTTTTAAAATGAGTTCAGACACCAGACATATCCTCCTTTATTTCTTTCGACTCAGCAAATAATGTTCCGATTTTTTTTCCATCTAAAATATCAAAAATCAATTTCGGGTTCTCACCGTTTGTTAAAATCATCTTCTGACCAGATTTAAGACAATAATCAGCAGCCGCTAGTTTTGTAAGCATGCCACCTGTTCCAAAATCTGAACCTTTTCCACCTGCAAGCATTTCGAGATTTGGTGTAATCGCGTTAATCTCATGAAACATTTTTGCAAGTGGATTTTGAGTTGGATCGCTTTCATAAAAACCATTTATATCTGAAAGCATAATTAGCAAAGAAGCATCAACTAGGCGAGCAACGATGGCAGATAATCGATCATTATCACCAAATTTAGTAATGTGCTCAATTTCATCAACTGAAACTGTATCATTTTCATTAACGATTGGAATAATTCCTTGTTCAATTAATGTATTTAATGTATTAATAACATTTTCCCTACTCGTTGGATAGTCTATAACATCGCGTGTAAGGAGAACTTGCCCAACCGTATAACCAAGTTCACCAAAAAACTTACTATAAATATGCATAAGCTCACTTTGCCCGACTGCTGCAACGGCTTGTTGTTCTGGAATTGACTTTGGTCGCTCTTTTAATCGCAATTTTCGTGCCCCCACACCAATTGCACCAGAAGATACAAGGACAACTTCTTTCCCTTCGTTACGAAGTTCTGATAAAACCATCGCTAAACTTTCAATTCTTCGTAAATTTATATTTCCGTTTGCATGCATTAATGTACTGGTTCCTACTTTAATGACAATTCGCTTACAATTTTTTAAAGTTCTGCGCATAACTTAATATCCTCTCTTCCATACTAATTTTATTTTACACAAATTTAGCGATTTTGGAAGTGCTTTTTTTCAAAAAAAATACCCCTTGGAAAAGCGGTATCATTTTAAGGCATTAAATTTCTCAGCTTGCTCCATTGAAAATCGCAAGCTATCGATAAGATATTGCGCTGAAAGATCCGTAATCACTTCACCAGAGAAGGTAAGTCCTTCTTCGTTTTCAATGTCTTCGCAAATTTTATCCATTCGATATTTAATATCTTTACTCACTGCTTCATCAGATAATTTATACGAAGGAATACTATTTTCTCCTAACAAATAATCGACACTGACGTCGTAAAGGGCAGCAATCTGTGTAAGCCGTTCTAAATCTGGCTCACGAATCCCATATTCCCAGTTCCCATAAGTTGAAGGGGCTTTTAATCCTAACCGTCTCGCTGTTTCTGCTTTCGTCCAACCTTTTTTCTCTCTAAGTAAAGTTAAACGTTTGTTCAGTTTTGGCAAGTTCATTCACTCCTTGGTTTGTTGTTATATCTTGCTTTCCCGTTTTTAAACTTTATTGATTAGCAAAATATACATTAAAGTTTATTCTTTTACAATTATATAACAACTTAGTGAATTTAGCTACAAATTGACATGACTCCACGATTCCTATTTTTAATGATACAAAAAGCTTGGAGATCGAAACGATGTAATCAAGCGTTATCACTGAATTAATTCGTTTATATCCAAGCTTTTTATAAGATTTAATCCTGCCGAATGACAGCTAAAGTTTCATAAGGCTTCAACTTTATTTGTTTTGTAAGTTCTTGTCGATCACTGTTGCTTAATAAAATTTCTGCCTCTAAAAAATGGTCAGGCAATTGGAGCTGTACAGGTTCCTCTCCGTAGTAGTGGATTGTAAGTAATTCTGTTGTATCATTTTTACGTAAATAGCTAATCACTCGCTCTTGTTCTAAATAAAGAGGTATGTAGCTTCCTTTTTGAATGACATCGAGTTCTTTACGCAGCTGAATCAGTTTTTTATAGAAGTAAAAGATACTTTGCTCATTTGTTACACTTTCCGCTACGTTGATCCATTTTTTACTATCTGAAATAGGGTAAAATGGTTCAACACTCGAAAAACCAGCATAATGCGAAGAATCCCATTGCATCGGAATTCGACTATTATCACGTGAACGCTCTTTAATAATATTCATTGTTTCCTGTTCAGTGAAGCCATCATTTTGGAGAATGTTGTAATGATTGATTGTTTCAATGTCACGATACTTATCAATTTCTGTAAATTTTGGATTAATCATTCCAATCTCTTCGCCCATATAAACATAAGGTGTTCCGCGCATAAAGTGAATCGTTGCTGCAAGAAGTGTTGCCGCCTGGTAATGGTACTCTGACTTATCAGAGACAAAACGCCCAAGTGCCCGCGGTTGATCATGATTATTCCAAAAAAGAGCATCCCAACCTCCCCCATCTGCCATCTCTATTTGCCATGAATGAAAAAGTTCTTTTAACTCAGCAAAACGCACACGATCAAGCTGCCATTTTTTACCATCTTTATAGTCTACTTTTAAATGATGGAAATGAAACACCATATTGAGCTCTTTTTCATTTGGATTGCTGTAGCGAATGCAGTTTTCTACATTTGTAGAAGACATCTCGCCTACTGTTACTAAGCTCAAAGGACCAAATGTGCTTGCATGAAGTTCTTTTAAATAGTGATGAATCTTAGGTCCATCTGTATAAAAACGCTTGCCATCACCTAAAAGATCATCCTCAAAGCGGGCTGGTTTTGAAATTACATTTAAGACATCTAAACGAAATCCCGACACACCTTTTGTCATCCAAAAGTGGACAACATCATAAAGCGCTTGACGAACATTCCTATTTTCCCAATTCAAATCCGCTTGAGTCACGTCATAAAGATGCAAATAATATTCATTTTTATTCGGGAGCTTTTCCCAAGCGCTACCGCCAAATTTTGATTCCCAGTTTGTCGGGGCTGAGCCATCCGAACGGCCTTCTCGGAAATAATAAAAATCGCGATAATATGGATCTCCTGCTAAAGCTTTTTGAAACCATTCATGCTCTGTTGATGTATGATTCAAAACCAGATCAATCATAATCCCCATTTGTCTTTTTTTGGCTTCGGAAACGAGTTCTTCAAAATCAGCCATCGTCCCAAACAGTGGATCAATTGCGGTATAATTAGAAATATCATACCCATTGTCATTTTGCGGGGAAGGATAGAAAGGGTTAATCCAAATCATCTGAATACCAAGTGACTGAATGTAATCAAGTTTTGCAGTAACCCCAGGAATATCGCCTACCCCATCTTTATTGGTGTCATAAAATGAACGTGGATAAACCTGATAAATGGTCATGCTTGCGATATCTTTCATAAATATTAAACCTCTTTCTTCACCATATTAGCAGCTTTCCGATATTCATTTTTACCAAATGTGCTGATGGGTGCAGTATCAACTTTATTAAAAATATTATATTTGCGGAATAAAATAGTCAGCATAAATGGAATAATCACCGCAATGATCATACAAATGGCAAAAATAACATAAAACTGTGGCTTAATGGATAGAATCCCTGGTAAACCACCCACCCCAATCGAATTCGCCATCACTCCACTTGAAACAGAAATTACCGCTGCAACTGACGAGCCAATCATCGCTGCAATAAATGGATAAAGATATTTGAGGTTGATTCCAAACATCGCTGGTTCTGTAACGCCAAGATAACAAGAGATTGTTGCCGGAATCGATACTTGTTCTTCTTTCTCATTACCACGATGTAAAAAGAAAATAGCAAGTACAGCCGAACCTTGTGCAATATTAGAAAGCGCAATCATTGGCCACAGATTTGTTCCATTAAATTGGCTCATCAACTGTAGATCGATGGCATTACTCATGTGGTGTAAGCCTGTGACAACAAGTGGTGCATACAAGAAACCAAATAAGGCGGCAAACAGCCAACTAACACTACTTGTAAGACCAGAATAAACAACACTTGCTACCACATCACCAATTTTCCAACCAATTGGCCCAAGAATAATATGTGCCGCTAAAACTGTTGGTATAAGTGCAAAAAACGGAATAACAATCATTGAAACT
This sequence comes from Listeria sp. PSOL-1, assembly GCF_902806445.1. Taxonomy (NCBI): domain Bacteria; kingdom Bacillati; phylum Bacillota; class Bacilli; order Caryophanales; family Listeriaceae; genus Listeria; species Listeria sp. PSOL-1. The sequence goes on from NZ_LR760298.1 coordinate 1,003,234, forward strand.
GCATTGGGCACTATTTTTCGTAAACCAATCTCAAGATAAGCTAGTAAAAATCCGGCTAACATGGCTGGAATAACTTGGGCTTGATAACCAATCATTGGAACTTGCGCAAAGCCAAAATCCCAAACTGGAATGTCTTTTGCAGCAGTTGTTGCCACGCTATAAGCATTTAATAATTGCGGTGAAACAAGGGTTAAACCAAGGACAATCCCAAGAATTTGTGTTGTTCCCATTTTCTTAGCAATAGACCATGTAATTCCAACAGGTAAAAAGTGGAAAATAGCTTCACCAATAAGCCAAAGAAAGCTATATACACCATTCCAAAAAGGATAAACTTGTGCAATCGTCTTTGTTCCATCTTCTAACATTTTAATATCACCAATTACATTGCGAAAACCTAGAATGAGACCACCAACAACAATCGCTGGTATAAGCGGAGTAAAAATTTCCGCAAGCGCTGCAAGCATGCGCTGTAAAATGCTCATATTCTTTTTTGCGTCCATTTTTACTTCCTCTTTGTTAACGCCTTCAATTCCAGCAACTTTTGTAAAATGATTATAAAAAACTTGTACATCATTTCCGATAATAACTTGAAATTGCCCAGCTTGGGTGAACGTTCCTTTAACAGATGTGAGCTCTTCAATTTTTTTAACATCCGCTTTTGCAGGGTCTTGTAATACAAAACGCATCCGCGTAGCACAATGAGTAACAGAAGAAATATTAGCTTTTCCACCGATTAAGTGAAGTAGTTCGCTTGCCTCTTGAGTATAATTTGCCATAAAAACTTTTTCCTCCTCTCAAAACTTGTATATACAAGTTGTATAATAAATATACTATATTTCCAGTGAAAGCGCAACCATTTTTTTGGGCACAAAAAGAGTCTGAGACATTATACGATTTAACGCTATTTTTTAAGAAAATATAATTTAAAAAATTAGCGTAGGGTCTGCATATTGAACACAACAAATCGAGCGAAAGCACTTGTATTTAAAAGACTTGCCAGAAGCGGAGCGTACGGAACCGAAAGTCTAGCAAATCTTTTTAATCGCAAGTACTTGTCGTCGATTTATTTTGTTTACGTCAAAGACTCTTTTAGATCATTATTTTGTTAAAGAAACAATGCTGATTGATTGCTTCGAAATAGCTAAGAAAGGCAATTTTACACGCGTATCTAGACAATAAGCGTTATAAAGAAAAGGCTTAAGCGTTGTTGTATCATCCTCAATGGTTTGGATAAAATTAGTAATTTCTTGATAAAGAATTTCACTGGTTTTTAAACTCGCAATTTTTGCATCAATTCGATTCTGACTGACATTAACATTTGAAGCCTGGATTTTTTGATCAAACTCACTATTAATCGCATCACGTGTCCGCTCAACTCGAGAAAAAGAGCGGTCTTCCCAATCCGTTTCAATAATATGACAATCTTCTAAATGGATAAAATCGCCAGTCCATAATTTGCCATCCATTTCAACAACCATTTGTATTTCTTTAAACAGCTCTTGGTTGCGATATTTTTTTAATAAATAATCAAACATTTGCGCATGGGCTAAACTTTGTTTCATCATTATCACTCCTTATACCAATAGTTTACCAAATTGTGATTCCATGAACAATCCATTCGTAAAAAAAGGATCATTCGTCCTACTTTGGGTATCATCAATTTAGGCAAAAGTACCAAATGTGGGGTGTAAGAAAAATGTAGGTTCATATTTCACGTGAAATTAAAGTGCACCTCTGTGATCGTGTCACTAACCTTTTTCGATATTGGCACAAGCCAGTATGTATAATCACCTTCATTTAGCACCTTTTATTCTTACTTTTTTTTGTTATTAAATAAGTAATTAATATCTGTAACACAATATAGGCAAACAAAAAAGGAGTTACGTTATAAATTCCCCATTTCCATACACACAATAAATAAATCGCAGTAATGATAAGGGCTCTAATATAAAAATTACGATTTCCCATCATAAGATACACCTCCTAAAATCTATTGCCATCCATACCACTCAAGATAAGGTTAGAGCTACATGTAATCACTCCTAATCGTATACTGCTTTAATTACATCAAATACCATCAAGCGATGAACCGCTTCCAATATTTCTCGTATTTACTAATAACTTTACTTTAGCATAAATCCAATGAAACTTCACTGTATTTCTTCCATATCAAGAATAGTTCCCTAACTTGTGATTTCGTGAACCATCCATTCATAAAAAAAGAACTGCTCCTCTCGCTTCCTATATAATCAATTTAGCCAAAAGCACTTACAATAAAAAATGCGCGTTCACTTCGAAAACGCACATCAACCGCCTATTAGTTTCTTCCTTGGATATAAGATGTTTCGTCACAAAAATCCTCTAAATCACACATCAATATTTCGCTTAAAATTAAAGCGTTCCTATAAGATAACCTAACGACCCCTTTTTCGATATTGGAATAACCAGATGTGTAACGGTAACCCATCTTCCTTGCGATAAATGCTTGTGTAATCCCCCTGCTTAACCTAATCTCTCTAATTTTTTTGACGTTGACCCTCTTAATGCCCTGCTGTACCATTCATTTTGTACCTCCCAACACATTTTGAGATGCTTTATTCTATTTTAGAAACTCAAATCGTGTATGTCAAACGATAAATGATCCAAATGTGTTGAATTATAGCTAAAATAACGAAATTATTATATAATGGTGAAAGAAGATATCTTACTACATATTTTCACTATCTTATTCACATTATTATGTAAAACAACAAACTAAGGAGTGAATGAATTTGCCAAAACTGAGTCGACGCTTAACTTTACTTAGAGAGAAAAAAGGTTGGACGAAAGCAGAAACAGCGAAACGGTTAGGATTAAAAGCCCCTTCAACTTATGGGAACTGGGAATATGGGATTCGTGAGCCAGATTTAGAACGGCTTACACAGATTGCTGCCCTTTACGACGTCAGTGTCGATTATTTGTTAGGGGAAAATAGTATTCCTTCGTATAAATTATCTGATGAAGCAGTGAGTAAAGATATTAAATATCGAATGGATAAAATTTGCGAAGACATTGAAAATGAAGAAGGACTTACCTTTTCTGGTGAAGTGATTACGGATCTTTCAGCGCAATATCTTATCGATAGCTTGCGATTTTCAATGGAACAAGCTGAGAAATTTAATGCCTTAAAATGATAGAAATGAAAAAGCGGTCTTCCATTTATTTGTGAAGGCTTTTTTTATTCTTTATTTTTTGTTGACAAAGAAACAAAAATAGAATAAACTTATTAATGTTTCCAAGGAAATAAAAAATATCTGTTGAGGGGAGAACTTCATGTTCAACTTTAAATCCAATAATAAAAAAGAAAGCGTTGAAAAAAGCGCTTTAATATTTGGACTTATGGCCGTATTCCTTTGTGGAATAGGCTTTAGCATCATTGCACCAGTTGTTCCATTTTTAGTAAAACCTTATGTAAATAGCCCAGAAGCACAAGCCATTTCCGTTACGCTTTTAACCTCGGTTTATGCGTTTTGTGTCTTTTTTGCTGCTCCCGGTATCGGCGCTTTAAGTGATCGTTTTGGACGCCGCCCAATCCTTTTAAGCTGCCTTTTAGGATCCGCTATTGGATACTTCATATTTGGTATCGGCGGTGCATTATGGATTCTATTTCTCGGCCGCATCATCGAAGGCCTAACTGGTGGCGTTGTTAGTACAATATTTGCTTATTTTGCTGATATTATTCCTAGAGAAGAACGAACAAAATATTTTGGTTGGGCTAGCGCGATGGTCGGTGTTGGTGCTGCGATTGGCCCTACAATTGGTGGTCTACTCGCTCATTTTGGCTACGCTGTTCCGATGTTTTTTGGCGCACTTATTACTTTACTCAATCTTGTTTATGGATTCTTTTACATGCCTGAAAGTCTCAAAAAGCAAAACCGCTTGAAAAAAATCACTGTGATTAGGCTTAATCCTCTTAGCCAACTTGCTCATGTACTTTCTGTAAAAACACTAAAAAGACTACTTATTTCAGCATTCTTACTCTGGATTCCAAACGGCTCTTTTCAAGCGATTTTTTCACAGTTTTCACTTGATAGTTTCCACTGGGCGCCAGTAATCATTGGCTTCATGTTTTCCATTATGGGAATTCAAGATATTATTTCCCAAGGGCTCATCATGCCAAAGCTTTTATTAAAGCTTAGCGACCTGCAAATAACGCTACTTGGCATGACCTCAGAAATCATTGGTTACGCCTTAATTGCTTTATCTGCTTTATTCTCATACTATCCATTATTTATTATCGGAATGTTTATTTTTGGTTTTGGAGATTCGATATTTGGGCCATCATTTAATGGGATGATCTCAAAATCCGCTGCTTCTAGTGAGCAAGGGCGAATCCAAGGGGGGAGCCAGTCTATCCAGTCGCTAGCAAGAATTATCGGTCCTATTATCGGTGGTCAAATTTATGTGACATTTGGTCATGCTGCCCCAGCAATGATGGGAGTACTCCTTATCACAGCTGCTGCCTTTGTTTTATATAAAGGCAGATACGCATACCAAGAAAATTAACAGACATCTTTACCTCCTCCTTGCAAAATCAATAAAGCGAAAGCGATCCAATCGATGCCTCGATTCTGTATATTGAAATAAAGTAGTATCTTTCAAAAAAACAGCACTTCGTACAACGACAATATGTGTATCATGATCTAGTGTGAGCCATTTTTTATCATTCTCAGTTATTCGCTCCACTGTAATCTCTTTTTGTGCATAGCTAATTTCAAAACCACACGCATTTTCTAAAAAAGCGTATAAAGAGTCTTCTAAAACAGCATTATCTATTCGCTTGATATTAGGGTCTAATAAATAATCGTAATCAAGAATCGTTCCTTCATCTTGGAAATATCTCACTCGCTCAATGTGCCAAGCATACGTACCTTGAGCTGAGCTAGTATACTTCCTGATGTCTTCTGGAAGCACTTCATATGTATTCTTAATTACTTTCGTTGCCGCATTCAAATGTTGTGTTTCTTGTAATTCTTTAAAGCTCGTCAAACCTGACACTGGAAAAGCATATCGCTTACGATCAATGACAACAGAACCCTTACCCTGCATCTTCTGAATATAACCATTTTCAAGCAACAAAACCAATGCTTTTCGTATGGTTTCACGTGACACAGCGAAATATTTTGCCATTTCGTTTTCACTTGGCAAAAGTTCACCAGGGGCATATTTACCTAACTTAATATCATTTTCAAGTTTTAAATAGATATCATAAAATTTATTTTTTTTATTCAAATCAACTCACCCAAAATTATTGTAGCACATTTCATTGTTAAGAAGGGATATCTACACCCTGCAATGCCATTTTATGATATACTAAATATATTATTACGCTTCATACGAGTAGGGGGAGTTTTTATGCTTCGTATTATATTAATATTAACTGCTATTATTTTTCCTGCTTTTTTATGTGGATTAGTTATTTATCAAATCTATAAGAAAAAAACAGCAAATTACATGCCGTTAAAAAATGAATTCGCACACTGGATCAATTAAGGAGGTTTTGGATAATGAAAAATGCAGAAAGCGAAAAACCCATGGTTATTAAAATTATTATTGGTGTTGTTATCGGACTTTTTCTCTTAAACTTAATGCCACTTCTTGCTATTTTTGGTTGATTGCGTTGTCTTTTCAGTGCCATTATGCTATGATTATAAGTAGAATAAATTGACTTTTTATGGTGAGATAGTTAATAGATAATCATCTGTTAATGCTTTTTTATAAAAAAGACTCCGACTTCCACTTAGGTTGTTCGGAGTTTTTTTGTCTCGCCCATTTGAAAGGAGAATCACTATGAAACCAAAAGAATGGGGATATACTTTTCTTAAAATCATTGTTGGCGCCTTTATTTTTTCACTTGCTGTAAATGTTTTCGCATTGCCAAATGATCTTGGTGAAGGTGGCGTTACTGGGCTTACAATGGTATTATTTTACCTATTTAAAATTGCTCCTGCTTTGACTACATTAGCGTTTAATGGCATTTTACTTATTATCGGTTATCGCTTTTTGGATCGCCTAACGATTATTCTTACAGTCGTTGCCATTAGTTTTACTTCTTTATTTTTACAGTTAACCAAAATGCTTTCTTTTCATACAGATCAAACGATTATATCAGCCATTTCTGCTGGTGCGCTAATGGGACTTGGCATGGGATTAATCATGCAAGGCGGTGGTACCACTGCTGGAAGTGCAATTTTAGCAAAAATTGCTAATAAATATCTTGGCTGGAATACAAGCTATGCCCTTCTTTTCTTTGACTTAATTGTTGTTGTCCCTTCTACGATTGTGATAGGTTTCCAAAATATGTTATTTACAATCGTATCACTTTATATTTCCACTAAAGTTCTTGATTTTATTTTAGAGGGTTACAACCCCAAAAAATCGGTTACAATCATTTCAGAAAAATACGAAGATATCGCTCGTGAAATCGACCTGAAACTTTCGCGCGGCATCACACTTCTTAACGGTGAAGGCTATTACTTGCGTCAAGAAAAAAAGATCCTTTATATTGTTGTTAGCAAACAACAACTGCTTTCACTAACTAAAATTGTAAATAAACATGATAAAAAAGCATTTTTTATTATTAATGATGCTCAAAGCGTGATTGGTGAAGGTTTTTCAAAACAGATTAGTAGTGAATAAGAGCGATAAAAAGCGTGTATTTAAGGCTCTTGTTAACCTTAAATACACGCTTTTCATCGATTGGAAATTATTTTACATTAACATCTGCTACTTGATAGAAAGCATTTTTTGTATCTTGGATATTCCAAACAGCTAATATGATATGATATCCTTTTCGATCTGTTGGTACGTTAATTTGTTGCTGTACATTTTTGGATGGAATTAATCCGTGATCATCAATGCTTGCAATCTTTTCGAAGTTAAGGATGTTTAAAGGTTGATTTTTATTCCACGTTGGTTTGGTCATATAGTAATCCCATGTGGATGTTCTATGTGCAGCTGTTAAACGCCATTTCACCGTTAATGGGCCACTGTTTATATTCGTCTTATACCATCTTGACTCATTTTGTTCATCTAATTGGCTAAAATGGCCAATACCTGCGCTTGCTATTTTGCCATAAATAAATGTGTTTTTTAACGCCTCAATACTTTGAGGCTCATATTGTACCAAACCAATATTTTCATTTACTGGTCTTGAGCCAGTATCTTGTGTAAAGTACTTACTTCCTAAATAAGCTCTTCCGCCTGGTGAACTCATAAAACCATGCGCACTAGCGGTTTCAGCTATTCCAGATCCAGTTACACTCATGGCAAATGCTACTCCAACAACAATTAACCCCTTTAATTTCATTTTATCCATTTCACCCTCATTCCTCGCATTTTATTAAAACAAAAACATCGTAACCAATTTCACCTCGTTTCGTTTTTTATAAATAAACTGTTAGCCTAACCTTATCTTTAGGAACAATTTATTCCACATTAAAAAAGCGCTTTCAAAAAACTAGTTTGTTGTCATTTATGTAATTTTATTATACTGCATCTCCCTGCATATATATGTTAAAATTCTATTGTTTTTTCGTTAAAATCATATTAAAAAGCACTTTATTATATATTTAATTTATACAAAATCAAATAATAGTACATCATGTATACTGACATCTTATTTTTTTAAACGACAAATAAAAGAAGATAAATCATCATTGATTTATCTTCTTTATTCATGACACGAATTATAATTTAACTAAATACTGAATCGGCATAAACCCTTGCTTGCCTCGGAAATAACTAGGATAAAAACCATTTTTTGGCTTCTCTATTTTTGAAACACTTACTACTTGGTTTTTTTGTAATTGATAGGCTACTGGAGTATTCCAATCAGCTCCTGTGCGGAAATTTGCTACTGCATCACGAACTTTATATTCATCAAAAGGTTGTTTATTTGTAAAATAAGCCGGTTTCATCCACCCTACTTTACCATCTAGTAGAACTTGGTACCAACCATCTTTTTTTACATCCCAATCAACCTGTAAAGACTTGTATTTATATGCTTGGAATACTGTTTTTGAATTCCAATCGGGAAGCTCTCTAACACTCATCACATCTAAAGCCCAGATCCATTTTAAATTGCCCTTAGTAAAAGCTTCTTTATCCCAATTAACTAAGCCCCAACGTTCAACAATTGAGATCAACTTACTAGCATATTCTGGATCTGTTGCATAACCATCAGCTTGTAAGTTTTTAGCCACAGTTTTATAGTCAGTTTCACCGATAATATTTTGATAACGTGGTTTTTGTAAAAAATCACCATGATCAATCATGCTTTCATTTTTGCTTGGATATTTTTTAAATTTAGCTTCTATTGTTACCCATTGCCCATTAATAAATTCTTTCGTTGGCATCATTACATATTGGCCGTTATAGTCACCTTTAATACCAAAAAGATTATGTGCTTTTGTAGATAACTCCGAAGTTCCCCATCCGCTTTCAAGTGCCGCTTGAGCAGCAGTAATTGATGGAAGAACATGATATTTTTTCCAACTTTCTAGTGCACCATTTTTTATGTCAGCCAAAAATTTAGTAGGGTCTGTTGCTTTAATAGCTCTTTCTTGGGTATTGGCAGAATAATAACCAGGTCCTAATTTAGAATCAGGTTTAATTATTCCATTTGCATTTACTTGCCCCCCAAATATTGACAATGTCAAAAAACTAACTAACAGAAACAGTACACCAATCGTTCTTTTCTTCATCTTTCTCCTCTCAATCAAATGAAGCTGCTATGATATTTAGAAAAAAGAAATAGATGATAGCATAAACCTATCATTCTTTCTTTTTCTATAACAGTCAGTAATCATATTGTACCTTAGCTTTTCGAATATGTCACCCCAATTTTTATAAAAATTATTTTATTTAATAATTTTTACGTGCACATCCATTGTGTAAAACTCTTGTATAAATTGAATCTTTAAAGTTATAATTAGTTATTTTTATTACATATTTAATTCGAAAATATTCAATGAATCATTTACAAATCGCACGCGTTTCTACTACCGGCCTTTATTTTCTTTGCTTGAACTCATAAAAAGCAATTAATGCAGAAAAAACGGTAACAACCCCAACAATAACTGTCGTAACATCCATGGCATAGGCTGCCTCTTTGTGTTCTGTAATCACTATTGCTAGAAAATATAACATCCAAACTAAAGCAACAAGTAATACTGACAACACGATTTCAGATAAAAAAGAGGCAACAATATGTGATAAATGTTTGGTTTGCATGACTTCTTTTAAATCGCGTTTTTTCACTTGTTGTCTCTTTTTCTTCCTTGCTGTTTGAATGACTTCAATAGCGATAATCAATGCTGTAACGATAACCGTAATCACAATCATAACCATCTGCTCATCCCCTTATAATTGTTTTTTTAATCAAGCGAACCGTTATGATTCCCCGGAAATAGGATACTAACTTCGCAATCCTCGCCCTCTATCAATCAAATACCAGCAACTAATATAAAGCGCTGCGATAAAAAGAATAAGAATGGCCATAGATAATAGAATCGGTACATCGATTGTTCCAAGAAATCCATATCGAAATCCTGAAATCATATAAACAATTGGATTGATTTTTGAAATGGCCTGCCATATTGGTGGGAGCATTGAAATCGCATAAAATACACCACCAAGATAAGTTAATGGCTGCAAAACAAATGTAGGTACAATGGACACATCATCAAAAGACCGAGCAAAAATGCCATTTAATAAACCTGCAAGTGAGAATAAAACAGCTGTCATAAGCAGTGTAATAATAACAATAAACCACGAATGAACATGAAGTGGCACAAAAAACAGCGAAATCATGGTTACAAGTGCCCCAACAAGAACGCTTCTTCCAAGCCCCCCGATGATGAACCCCCAAACAATAATGTGTGCAGGAACAGGTGCAACCAACAATTCTTCAATATTTTTCTGGAATTTTTGCGAGAAAAAAGATGAAGCCACGTTAGAATAAGCACTTGTAATGACTGACATCATAATAAGTCCTGGTACAATAAATTCCATATAAGAGAACCCTGCCATTTGTCCGACACGTCCCCCGATTAGGTTGCCAAAAATAACAAAATATAACAATGTCGTAATGACTGGTGGTACTAGTGTTTGCACCCAGATACGCATATAGCGACTGGTTTCTTTTGCCGCTAAGCTTTTTAAGGCTGTAAAATAAAGATTAAACATTTTTCTCCTCCATTTGGTGTTTTTCTTCTGTGATTTTCAAGAATAGTTCCTCCAACCGGTTGGACTTGTTACGCATAGAAAGGACTTTTATTCCTTGCCTTGTGAGCTGCTCAAATATCTCGTTAACTCCTTGATTGCGTTCGACTTCTACTGCAAGTGTTAACTCATCTTCAAAAGAACTTTTATATCCGATAATTTCTGGTTTTTTTTCAAAAGGTGCTAAGTCAAAAATAAATGTTTCAAACTGTAATTTTGCTAGGAGCGCTTTCATGCTGGTGTTTTCAATTAACTCACCTGACTGAATAATCCCAATATGGCGACAAAGCATTTCTGCTTCCTCTAAGTAATGCGTAGTTAAAATAATCGTTGTTCCTTTTTGATTTAATTCTCTTAAGAACTTCCACATCTCTCGTCTTAATTCAATATCAACTCCTGCTGTTGGTTCATCTAAAATAAGTAAGCTTGGTTCATGCATCAATGCACGTGCAATCATTAGTCTGCGTTTCATTCCACCTGATAACATTCGAGCGCGGACATTACGTTTTTCCCATAAGTCTGATTGTTTCAAGTATTTTTCGCTCCTCTTTAATGCTTCTTTACGCGAAACTCCGTAATATCCAGCCTGATTAACAACAATTTGTTGGACAGTTTCAAATGGGTTAAAATTGAACTCTTGAGGAACTAAGCCAATCTGCTGTTTAGCCTGAACCAAGTCTTTGTCTAAGTCATAACCAAAAACACTTGCTTTTCCTGATGTTTTGTTAACAAGTGAAGTAATAATGCCAATTGTTGTTGATTTTCCGGCACCATTAGGCCCTAAAAGTGCATAAAAATCTCCTTCTTCTACAGTTAAATTGATCCCACGTAACGCCTCAACTCCTGATGAATATACTTTTTTTAGATCTTTTATTTCAAGTGCATAGGTCATTTCATCACGTTCTCCTTATATATGTGATTTCTTATTTTATCATTGATCGGTATTTTTTTGATACCTTTACGATCTGATTTCCCTTCATAATTTCAGCTTTTATTTTATCACAATTGCATACGAAATGATATGAAGTGCCCACGCTAAATTATTATAAAAATGAAATATTTTCGATGCTACATATAGGCGCTTAATAGAGCTTATCAAAAAAAGAAAGCTAGCAATTTATCTCGCTAGCTTTCTTTTTTTGAATATTTCCCATACAACTTATTGTTTACTGTTTAACAAATTTTTTACTAAGAACTTTAGATCCTGAGACAGGATTTCCATCTAAATCGAATTCTTGGAGCAATACAGTATGCCCGATTACTGTCCCGTCAATATTGAAAGTTCCTCCTAAGCCCTCTGTTTCAATTGTTTTCCCATCAATTTGGCCTGTATCAGGTCCTAAGATCTCAGTTAGTCCGTACACACTATTCATATGATTTTGGTCAACTTCAAGCCAAATCAGACCGGAATTGATATCATTTAGGTTAACAGCAATGCCTGTTTTATTTTTGTCAAATGTTACTGTAAAGTTACCTTTCATTTTCTGTGTTCCACCTTGTGAATAAAGATCCAAAACTTCGGTTACCTTAACTTGTCTTTTCGGATTCACTGTAACCGTTTGACTTGGAGCAGTGTATGTGCGTTCTTCTGATGTGATTGTTCCTTGTTCATGAGACATATTATATTCTAGACCAAAGCTTAATTCTGTACTTACACCTCCAACACCTGGAAGTGTAGCAGAAGTTGTTACTTTATAGCCAAAAGTAGATTTTAAGCCATTGGTTAGTTTGGTATTAATCGTTTGCGTATATTTTTTTTGGAAAGAAGAGGTATTGAATTTTTGTATATCACTTGTACGATTAATATAAGGATTAGAAATCGTTGTATATAGATTTTTTTTAGTTGCTTTCTGTAAATCTGTTTTAACTGTTTCCATATTGCCGCCTTGTATTTTAAGACCGATCTCATCTTTTAGGAAATCATATGCTGCGTCTTCATTTTTTGCTGCTTTCATTATATTTTGGTAATTCCACAATAACCAAATTAGTTTATCAAATGAGATCTTGCCATCGTTAAATTTTTTGGGTAAAGCTGCATACCAACCATCTACAAGCTGTTTTGTCAAATTAAGGGGTTCAATGCCCCATTTAGCATATTTATCGCGCTTGACCATTTTATGTGAAATGGCTTCGTATCCATTTCCAATATCTCCTAATACGCGTAGTTGTGCTTTATTTGTACTCTTTTGAAGCTCAGTGATTTGTTGTTGTTTACTTTTAGATGCGCTTTCATTTTCTCCTTTAGCGCTTACTTGGTCAAGTGGGAGAGTCATTCCTCCTAAACCAATGACTGTAGCAATACTAAGTGTTTGGATAACTTTTCTTTTCATTGTATTCATCTCCTTTAATCTCGTGTTGTGTTTTTATAATTTCCTTAGACAAGAAACATTTGGGATTTATTTTTCACATGAGATACACCTCCTTTGAGTATGGTCATTTATTGGTTATTTAAGGTGCTTTTATTATTCTTTATTGATATTTTAAATTTAAAAGCGCTTACTTTAATTAAAGAATATCATGTAACCGCTTACATTTCAAGTGGTAAATATACATTACTTTAAAATATACTTAATTTAGCAAAAGGAAAAATCACACAAAGGCTTAAGAAGGTTAGTAACCCGTTTTGGGCATGTTTTTTTTATTTTTAAATAGTTTAGCTACAAATCAATCGTCTAGCCCTCCCTAACCAAGAGCTCGCAAAAAACCTACAAATCATTATACGAGGTGTTATTTAGATGATATCGATAAGTGGACTTAAAGATTAAGGCCCTGTACCAGAGAACAAAAGAGAGCCTCAAGACCGATTTTCTAAACGTCATTAAACGCCAATCGTCCTGAGACTCTGTAACTAGTGGATTGTGTGGACACCAAAATCCCTAATCCATTGATTATGAGTTGTGCAAAAATTTATTTATTATTCTAATTCGCATAAAAGTGAATTCAACATTTTTTTATAGCTCTAAATGAAAACTACTAAAAATCTTTCCTAGATATTCTATATGAAAAATCGGTCTCTACTTGCTGCTTTGTAGCAGAGTTTTCACCATATCCATAAACAGATCTCACAGAACGATTTACCGATTCATAAGTTAATTCATAGGTTAATTCACAATTTTTAACAGAATTTAATTTAGCTTCATTTTTATTTGTTAATTCTTCACCATTTAAGAATTTATGTTTTTTCTTCACCATATTCTTCCAAGTTTGGTAATCTTTTTTAGTAGTAATAACTTTTGTAAACCATTCTGAACCAAAAACTTCAGAATTATAAGTAGGCTTACGCAAAACAATAATTTCACTGTCCGGGATATTTGCTGATTTAATTGTTTGATCTATTCGCTTATTAGCTTGGTTTGTTTTAAGGTGAGTATAAGCAAGATAACCAAGAACTGCCACCACAATTAAAATAAGTAAAACTAGTAAAACAATTTTCCACTTTTTCATTGTTGTCACTTCCTCCATTTAGTAAGTCCCTACTTTATATGGTGTATATTTTCCTGTAAATACATTTGGCAAAGCGCCTGGACTGATAAAAGTTAAACCTGCCATTGCAGAATCAACTACTTCAGCACTTCCACTACCATAATAAAAGGATTGAAAGATCATTTTGGAACAATAGTTAGGATCTCTTGTTGTTGTCGCAGATGTTACACGATAATTAATGTACTTATTTTTCTTATAACCATGAGAACTATTCCAAAATGTAGCATCTGCATAGCTCGCACATTTATTCGCCATACTTTTATTAGGTATTCGCCAAAGTTGTATCCAATTATCGATATATCTTCTTGATGTTAATCCCTGTTCTTTTTCACCAAAAATCCAATTATTTTTACTAAACTGTCGATTATTATTGCTAATACCACTTGTCGTCCAGTTCCAAATATTCCCTCCACCATACATTTCAAGAATATAATTATCACTAGTTGCTATAGCTGCGTGCCCGAATCCTCCGTTAGATATAATCAAGATATCACCTTTTTGGATCGCGTTTTTTAATTTATTTCCGTTTTGTGTTTGCGTACCACGTAAGCTCAATTTCGGTTCAGATGGTGAATGCCCCTCCCCATCTGGAAATGCACCATAATTAACAATCTTATCAAACCATTCATCATAACTGAGCCCTTTTCCAAGAGCCTTTTTCCATGTTTCATAATCTTGCTTCGAAAGATTATAATTTTCTTTAAATGCAGCGTATCTATATTTTTTTTCAACAACTTTCCCCTGTCTAATTGCTTTTTCATAGAGGGCATGAATAACTGCATCCTGACTCGCTTGAGTTTCATTCTGAGAAAGATCATTGTTAGCCCCAGCTACAATTGATAGACTAGACATGCCTAAAACTAAAGACAATCCAAATATAACCAAAGCAAGAACTCCTTTTTTCATGCTCATTTCTACTCTCTCCTTTTTTGTTATTTATTTCCATTTTCATCATATCATGAAATCGGATACAAAACAAAAAATATAATGAATGACCCACTTTTTATCATAAACGTTAAATATATAAGCGTAAACTTCTTAAATATTTATATTAAAACTAAAAAAATCTCGAGTACTACTCCAAGAGTTACTTTTATTTTTTATTTTTAGTGATAGTTATTAAAAATAACTCCCAGCCAAAAAATTGGCTAGGTGCTATTTTTTCTATTTAAAGATCTTGCAAACTGCAATTCAGACTTTCTTTACACTATTAGGAATATAACAAACCCATTCGTGAAAATAACTTGATCCTGTAAACCTCTACAGAATCAACTTGCCTTATTCAACTTCTTTTTGTTAAAAAAAGACCTGACGCAAATGATAACTAACCATATTAATCCAGTGGTAAATAGTAATACTGCTAGTTGAACACTAAAAAAACCATTTTCATGTAGTACGTTATTTTCATCAAGATAATCAAAACGACCTGACAATTCAATTAATGGTAATATTACAGCTATAATCAATAATGAAATTGGAAAAATTATTTTTTTCATATCGACTCTCTCCAATCTATTTTTTTATTATTATATCATGAATGGCCAAGCATATATCCTTACACTTTTGTCATCTAGACATATTCATAAGGCTCAACATTTTTAGTATTTGTTGCATTTGCTTTACTAGCACATCCATAAGTAAAAACTTCCCATGCAAATAACACACGGGAAATCCATTGGTTTTGATACGTCAATAACGTCATTCTGTTTAGCCTGATAAGTTGTTTTTGGATGTCTGCTTTAAGGATAAACATAAGATCAATCCACAACCAAAGCGCTATCCAATAAAGTATAAGCAAACTTGCTCTTTACTTCTTTTGCTTTAGTAGCAGGAACATAACGTGCATCCACTTTTTTAGTGTAGTTAGAGTAGCTAAAATAATAAATAAGCTCACAATTAACAGGAGAATTTAATTTTTCTTTATTCTTATCTGTCAATCTTTGGCCGTTTAGAAAACGATGATTTGTCTGTACTAATTTTTTCCAGTTTGCATAATCTTTTTTTGTCGTGATTTTTTTTGTAAACCATTCGTAACCCAAAGACACAGAAGGAAAGTTACATTCTGTCTTTTGAATAACGATCACTTGATCTTTTGGAATTCCAGATTGATGAATGACTTTATCAATCTCTTGATCAGCGTGCTTTGTAGTAAGATAAATATACAGATAAACGCCACTTATTGCTAAAACGATGAATAACAGTAAACTTCCTAGAATAATTTTCCACTTTTTCATAGTTAAAACACCCTTCATTTAGTAAGTTCTTACATTAAAACTGCATACAGTCAAAGTGTGAAGATTAATTCCTTATTTTGATCGTTTTTTTGCGAAATCGATAATAGTCTCCCAGAACTATTGCAACGAAAAAAATAAGCAAATAAATTTTGTCACACATATAGAAGATTATGTGTTGAAGCTAGAGTAGTAGATCGATTAGGACATATTATAGTTATTTAAGTAATGGCACACTTAAAAATAATTAGTTGAAGCTGATAAATTCTTTAATTATGATTAAGATATTTTGTCACAAAAAACGCCACGAATATACTATATAAATTTAATCATTAAAAAACATCTTGAGAGGAATTCGAACTCCTGTCCAACGGCTTAGATGCCCATAGAGAAAACCGAATTTTAGAGAATTCAACCGCTATTTAAAGCCATTTGGGGTTTTAACAAAGCAGATAAAAGAAGTCAAAAATAGTTGAAAGTTGTTAAGTTCTTCCCCATTTCTGCTCCAAACTTTTTAGGCATAATTTTTCAAATGCAATGCGTATATTTAGATTTACGTAAACACAAATATATGTTACAATAAACTATGGAAAGAGAGACATGCTCGAACATATCTCTCTAAACTGCAGTGGTACCGTTTAAAAGACGGTAGCTAGCTTTATAAAGTTACGTTGTAACCATTAATCGCCTCGCTAAAATTGATGGTTACTTTTTTGGTTTATTGAAGTCTAATACTATAACACGATGAGCGTAGCAAATGCTACCGCAAACATCAATGCTTCGTAAGAAGACATGTGTGTTCCTTTCTGGAAGCAAAACCATAGGCATCACCCCTAATTAGAGATTTAGCCACCATCTTTCTTGCTTTACCACTGCATAATTATTATATCATGAATAGAAGTGGCCTTCTACTACATTTGAGATGATATAGAGTAAAACAGAGCCTTAAGAGTAATTAATTTTCACACTCTTAAAGCTCTGTTTTTTTATCACTGTTTATGATTAATAAACTTTTTATTCTTAAATCTCTTTATCCAATAACGTATTGACATAAATGCTACTACTAAAATAGCAATTAAAATAATCGGGGCAATCACTACCCAAGCAGCGTCATAATAATTAAATACATTGCCAAAAATTATATTTTTCAACTCAATTCAGCTCCTCACAAATTAAAGTTTTAGTGATTCAGTAGAATAACTTACCCGCCCCATTTCAAAGTGTCCAAGAACAAGGTATTTATACTTTTTCAGTCTAAAATAATGAGCGAGATGATAAAATAGTCGCTCTAATTACAAGCTGTCGTGCTGGGAAACTAACTGCACTTGAACTAAAAAGAAGACTGATCAGAAAAAGTTAAATTGAGTTTAAAACCCATTTTAACCTTTTCTGCCCAGCCTCTGCCCCATTCGGTAATAGCATATCTTTAAAATCAACGTCCTGAGAGGGATTCGAACCCCCGACCGACGGCTTAGAAGGCCGTTGCTCTATCCAGCTGAGCTATCAGGACAAATGGCTAAAAATTCACAGCCAACTATCATTCTATGTTGAATCTACGCTTTTGTCAATGGTTTTCTAAAAGTTCTTAGAAAAATTTCCCAAAAAGATGAATTTATGCGTTTCTTAATGGAAAAATTTGCGTTAGCTCCGTTAGCTCTTGATCGTTGTTATCCATAAAACGTACACAAACGCCATTTTCAGCACTTTCAACAAGGGCATAGGTTTTTATTCTGACGCGGCCACGTGGTAATGAAATACTGCCAGGGTTTAAAATTAGTGTGTCATCCATCATATCGGCGCCAAGTTCATGTGAATGCCCAAAAAATACAAAATCAGCATTTAATTCACGCGCACGGTAACGTAAATTCATTAACGTCATTTTGATATTGTATAAGTGGCCATGGGTTACAAAAACCCGATAACCTTCCACATCAAAAACGAGTTCATTTGGAAAATCTGTACCAAAATCACAGTTACCTCGTACTGTTTTAAAGCCATCTATTGCGTTATTACTCGCTTCTAGTTCTGAATCGCCACAATGGATTAGCGCATCGGTATCATTAGCATATTTTTCTTTCAAATGAAGTAAACAGTCCTGTTCCCCGTGACTATCGCTAACTACTAATAATTTCAAATTTATCGTCCTTCCTTTTGTGCTCTGTGTTATATTTTCTCATTTTTCTTCAATTTTTGCTAGTAGTTTTTCGATGTTTTTTGCAAGTTCTTTTAGTGCATTCGCTCGGTGACTGATTTTGTTTTTTTCTTCTGAAGGTAAATTGGCCATCGTTGTTCCTTTTTCAGGGACATAAAAAAGTGGATCATAGCCAAAGCCATTTTCTCCAGATGGTTTTTCAGCAATAAGGCCAGAACATTCGCCAGTATAAAAATCAGTTGTCGTTCTTGGTGAGCTAACTGCTAACGTTGTATGAAAACGAGCGGTTCGTTTTTCTTTTGGAATTCCTTTTAATTCTGCTAGTAATTTTTCGTTATTTTTAGCATCATTATGATCAAATCCAGCGTAACGAGCTGAGTAAACGCCTGGAGCACCGTGAAGCGCATCCACAATGAGGCCAGAGTCATCAGCAATAACGGTTGTTCCTAGTTTTTTAGCTACTGTTTCCGCCTTTAACGCAGCATTTTCGGCAAATGTTGTCCCGGTTTCTTCAATTTCTTTAATATCTGGGAAATCTGCTAGTGTTAAAACTTCTACTTGATATTTAGCTAGCATCGCTTCAAATTCTCTGGCTTTTCCGCGATTATGCGTGGCGATAACCAATTTTTTCATTCATTCGGCTCCTTTGATTTGGGCAGTAATTTCGCTACCTAAAATCTCTTTTTGTAGATCAATTAAATGGTTGATTCCGATTTGACCAAGCTTGAGTAATTCAGTAAGGTCTTCATTTGAAAAAGTGGCTTCTTCTCCAGTGCCTTGAAGTTCTACAAAACGGCCACTACCGGTCATAATTACATTCATATCAACATTTGCTCGACTATCTTCTATATAATTCAGATCCAAAACCACAGACTCATCTTCTAAAATACCGACACTAATAGCGGCAAGAAAATCTTGAACTGGAAATTTCTCAAATGGCTTTTCTTCATTTAGGCGGCTAATAGCAAGGGCCATTGCGACAAAAGCTCCTGTAATAGAAGCTGTTCTTGTGCCACCGTCTGCTTGAATAACATCACAATCAAGCCATACTGTTCTTTCGCCTAGTGCTTCAAGATCAACGACAGCACGCAATGCTCGTCCAATTAAGCGCTGGATTTCCATTGTTCTACCAGTCACTTTTCCTTTTGCAGATTCGCGAATATTACGTGTTTGTGTTGCCCTTGGTAGCATAGCATATTCTGCTGAAATCCAGCCTTTTCCTTCTCCACGCATAAATGGAGGGACTTTTTCTTCAATACTTGCAGAACAAATGACTTTTGTATCGCCAAAAGTGATTAAAACAGAACCTTCTGGATGAAGTAAATAATCTTTTTCAATGATCACTTCGCGTAGTTGGTTTTTTTCTCGTTCATCGACTCTCATCTTAAAATCTAATCTCCTTTGTTTATCCTAAATGGATGTGTTCTACTACCATATCTTTAAAATCTAACCAGTCTGAAGCAATATCTTTAAAAATATCTACCGATCCGGTCGTGAAAAAACGATGATTGATTTTGCCTACTTGTTTTTCTAATAAATCATGATAATCAAGTAATGCGCTTACTTCGCTGGCTGTTTCTTCACCAGAATTAATAACAGTTACATCGTCGCCCATAACATTCTCGATGATTGGCTTAAGAAGCGGATAATGAGTACAGCCTAAAATAAGCGTATCGATCTTTGTGCTTTTAAGTGGTAAAAGAGACTCGGCAACAATTTTTTTGGCGATAGGACTTTTATATTCAAAGGATTCAACAATAGGAACAAATTTTGGACAAGCAAGCGAGTCTACTTCAACATATTGATTTAATCCTCGTAAAGCATTAGGATACGCTAGGCTTTGTACTGTACCAACCGTTCCGATCACGCCGATGTGATTGTTTCGTGTTTCTTTCAGTGCAGCACGTGAACCAGGTTGAATAACACCAATAATTGGGATATTAAGGTTCGCTCTAATATCTTTTAGCGCCGCTGCTGTTGCTGTATTACAGGCAATGACAATCATTTTAACACCTTGTTCAACTAAAAAATTAGTCATTTGCCAAGTAAATTCTTTCACTTCTTCTATATCACGCGGGCCATAAGGACAACGTGCAGTATCGCCTAAATAATAAATTTGTTCATGAGGAAGCTGTTTTAATACTTCTTTTACTACTGTCAAACCGCCTACCCCAGAATCAATAAAACCAATTGCTTGTTTCACAGTTTCGCCTCAATTTCTATTTATTAATACCAAAAAACTATACGTATATATTTTCTTATTTTTTTCTGCATTTAGCAAGTATTTTTTGTGAAATTATAATTTTGCTTCCAATTTATGGACAATTTTGGTTATAATAGTTACAGGAAAGTGGGGTTAACCATATGACAGACAAAATTGAAAATAACGACGTAGAACAAATGGAGCTTGAACTTGTTCCTAGTTTTGCGCATGAATTATATCGTGATTATTTGCTACCAGAATTACTTGGTGAAGAAGCTCCTCATATTTTATATTGGGCAGGAAAAGATCTCGCTCGTCAGTTTCCACTTGAAACATTTGATGAGGTTGTCGCTTTCTTTAAAAAAGCTTCTTTCGGTGATTTAGAAATCATGAAGGATAAAAAAGATGAACTTCATATTCGCCTTTTTGGAAATCAAATATCAGGCCGCTTTGAAAAACAAAATTCACCAACTTTTAAATTAGAAGCAGGCTTTATTGCAGAATCGCTACAATCACAAAAAAAGCTTTATACAGAAGCCTATGATGAAATTAATTCACGTAAAAAAGAAGCCGTTCTCATTGTTAAATGGGATCGTAAAGAAACTATAGAATAATAATGAGAAAATGCGATTCAACAAATAGAGCGTAGATACTACATTTCGAACACGATTAAGAGGATTGCCAGAACCCGGAAGCGGAGCGTACGACTGTACGTGAGAACCGGAAGTCTGGCAATCCTCTTCAATGCGAATTGCGAGCGCTTGTCGCTGATTTATTTTGTGTATATCCAGACTCATTTTTCTAGCTCAAATATATCATGAAGAACTTGAGCGGCTTCTACCATTTTTTTATCGGGGACTACGGTTGAAACTTTAATTTCTGAGGTGCTAATCATTTTAATTGGAATATCCACTTCGGTTAATGCTTCAAACATGCGGGCTGCAACACCTGGATTTGATACCATCCCTGAGCCAACAATCGAAACTTTAGCAAGGTTTTGTTCAGATTCTAAGTCGCTATAGCCTATTTCCGCTTTTTTATCTTCTAAAACAGTAAGTGTATCGAGTAATTCAGCACTTTTGATTGTGAAAGAAAGATTGCCATGGCCAAGGCCAGTAATTCCTTGAATAATAATATCAACATCAATATTTTTTTGGGCAAGTTCTGTAAATACTTTTGAGACGTGCATTTCTTTTTTATCTTCCCAATGAATCGTGACACGAGTCATCTGGTCTTCAAAAGCAATGCCTCTTACAACTTTCGTATTTTCCACTGTTATTTCCTCCTCAATCATTGTCCCTACTTCTGTTCCGTGACTCATACGTACTTCCAGTGGTATACGGAAGTTTTTCGCGTATTCAACGGAGCGCGGATGTAGTACTCCTGCTCCTAAATGGGCTAATTCAAGCATTTCATCATAAGTGAGTTGTGTTAATTTTTTTGCACGCTTAACATAACGGGGGTCTGTTGTATAAACACCATCAACATCTGTACAAATTGCACATTTATTTGCGTTCATCGCAACAGCAAGCGCCACTGCTGTTGTATCAGAGCCTCCGCGGCCAAGCGTTGTTAGTTCACCGCTAGCCGTTATTCCTTGAAATCCTGCTACAATAACAATATTCCCGGCATCTAACTCCATTTGAAGACGATCTGTATCAATATCTAAAATTCGGGCATTACCATGAAGTTCTTCCGTTTCAATTCCTGCTTGCCAGCCAGTGAGTGATATCGCTTTTTGTCCGTGCGCTTTAAGTGTCATTGCAAGTAGCGAAGTCGTAACTTGTTCTCCGGTTGAAAGTAACATATCCATCTCGCGCTTATCAGGAGTCTGGCTGATTTCATTTGCCATTCCCAGCAATTTATCAGTGGACTTCCCCATTGCTGAAACAACGACGATCACTTTGTTCCCTGCTTTTTGTTCACGAATTGCTTGCTCTGCTGTTTTAGCAATTTTTCCGGTAGTGCTTACAGAAGTTCCACCAAATTTTAAGACTACAAGCCCCATACTTTTTCCTCCCTCTATTCTTCATTGTTGTTCATTTCTTTACTTAAATCGCTAACTTTTTGATAAACGGCTTCGGCAACTTGCTTTGGTATTCCGCTTTTTTGCAATTCTGTAACTGATGCAGCTTTGATTTTTTTCATGGAACCAAAATGTTGCAAGATTTTTTTCTTACGTCCTGGTCCAACACCTGGAATACCATCCAAAATTGATTGAAAGCCTGTTTTACTGCGTAGTTGTCTATGAAAAGTTATCGCAAACCGGTGGACCTCATCTTGAATGCGTTGCAATAAATAAAACTCTTGGCTATTTCGTTCAAGGGGAATAATCGCAAGTGGCTCACCGAAAAGTAATTGGCTTGTTTTATGTTTATCGTCTTTAGCTAAGCCTGCAACTGGAATATCCAGTCCAAGTTCGTTAATTAAAACATCTTTTGCGCTGTCAATTTGTCCTTTTCCACCATCAATTAAGACTAAATCTGGAAGTGGCAAACCTTCTTTTAGCACGCGCCAATAACGCCTTCTTACTACTTCACGCATGGTTGCATAATCATCTGGACCTGCTACGGTTTTAATTTTATATTTGCGATAATCATTTTTGCTTGGTTTTCCGTCAAGAAAAGTGACCATCGCTGAAACAGGGTCTGTTCCGTAGATATTAGAATTATCAAACGCTTCAATGCGTGTTGGTGTGGGGATTCCCATTTGTTCACCAAGTTTATTTGTTGCGCCCACCGTTCTTTCTTCATTGCGCTCAAGCAACATGAATTTCTCATTTAAGGCAATTTTAGCATTTTTATAAGCGAGTTTTACGAGTTCTTTTTTATTCCCTCTTTTGGGGACAAGTACTTTTGTATCAGGTAAAAGCGCTTGCACAGCTTCTTGATCCACATCATCTGGCAAGAAAACTTCTTTTGGAACAATATGGTTTGCTTTTTCGTAAAACTGGCCAATAAATGTGAGAAAATCATCATCTGCATCATTATAAAAAGGAAATTGCGATACATCGCGTTCAATGAGCTTCCCTTGTCTAATGAAAAATACTTGAACACACATCCAGCCCTTATCAATAGCATAACCAAATACATCACGATCGACAAAATCATTCATCGTCATTTTTTGTTTTTCCATTGTTGTTTCAATCGCGTTAATTTGATCACGAAATTCAGCAGCTTTTTCAAATTCCATTGATCCAGCGGCATGGTTCATTTTTGTAAGCAGTTCTTGCTTTACTTTTTTATAACCACCATTTAAAAAACTAACAATTTCGTCAAACATTTTTTGGTATGTTTCTTTGCTTACTTCAAAAACACATGGTGCTAAACACTGTCCTAAATGATAATACAAACAGACTTTGTTTGGTAATGTTGTACACTTTCTAAGTGGATAAAGGCGATCAAGGATTTTTTTTACTTCATTTGCGGCATATACATTTGGATAGGGACCAAAATATTTGCCTTTGTCCTTCTTTACTTGACGCGTAATGATGAGGCGTGGGTGCCGCTCATTTGTAATTTTGATAAACGGATAGGTTTTATCGTCTTTTAAACGAATATTGAAGCGTGGATCATGTTTTTTGATCAAATTAATTTCAAGTAAAAGGGCTTCAACATCAGACGAAGTGACAATATATTCAAAATCAGTAATTTCCTGGACAAGGCGCTGTGTTTTACTATCATGGGTGCCTGTAAAGTAGGATCGGACGCGATTTTTTAAAATTTTTGCTTTCCCTACATAGATAATCGTTCCCTGCTTATCTCTCATTAGGTAGCAACCTGGCTGATCTGGAAGCAATGCTAATTTATTTTGAATATGACTAGATACCATGTAATTCCAACTCCATTTTTCTTAATAAAATAAAGGAGAGTTTGGGACATAAGCGAAATAAATCGGCGACGAGATTTTCGCTCTCGCTCGATTGATCACTTGAAATCGGCGTATTTACACCATATTCTTCAAATGGCTAAATCGCTTTATGTCACAAACTCTCTTTCACTTTAGCATAAGCTATAAATATTTATTGATAACTTCATCCAAATCTTCTTTTGGACGATAACCGATAACCTTATCGACTACTTCTCCGTCTTTTTTTATTAAAAGTGTCGGGATGCTCATTATACCAAATTGTTTTGGTGTTTCTTGATTAGCATCAATATCTATTTTAACGATTTTTAATTGACCCTCGCGTTCTGCTGCGATTTCTTCTAAAATAGGCGCTACCATGCGGCAAGGGCCACACCAAGTCGCCCAAAAATCAGTTAGAACAAGGCCAGTTCCTGTTTCTTGTTCAAACTGTGCATCTGTAATTTCTTGAATTGCCATTTTACACCATCTCCTTCAAAAAATACTCTCTTATCTTAGTATACATTCGTTCTAGTGAATTCGCTATTTATTTGCTTATTGTTTACCTTAATTCAGCAATTGTAATGCCGTTTCCACCTTCTGCTGCTGAGCCAAAACGAAACGATTTAACCATGCGGTGATTTTTTAAGAATTCAGTGACACCTGTTCGAAGTGCTCCTGTTCCTTTACCATGGATAATCGCTACCTGTCCATAACCTGCTAAAAGTGCTTCATCAATGTACTTATCTAGTTGTTGTAATGCATCTTCGTAGCGTACGCCTCTTAAATCGAGCTCGGCTTTCACTGGATCACTGCCGCGAATATTCGTGATGATTCGTTCTTTTTTTGGTTCCTCTTTTGCAATATATTCAAGATCTGTTACTTTGATCTTCATTTTAATCATCCCGATTTGAACGTTCCACTCATGCTGATTTACTTTATCCAGCAATGTCCCCTTTTGATTAAGTGACAAGATACGGACTGCATCCCCTGATGTTAGCTTATGATCTACTTGTTTTGGCGAATGAATCACATTTTTTTGTATCGTCTTCGGTTTAGCTTGGGTGAGTCTTGTTTTAGCATCGATTAGTTGGTGCTCTTTCACACCACTTGCTCCCTGCAATTGCAGTGTCCTTAACTCATGAATAATCGCTTCAGCATCAACTTCTGCTTTTTCAATAATTTCTCTTGCTTGTTCGTTCGCTTTTTCTATGAGTTTGTCTTTTTGGTTGTAGTAGGTACGAATTTCTTTTTGCAAATCTTGTAGTAACTTTTCTGCACCTTGTGCGACTTCTTTCGCTTCTTGGTATTCTTTTTCTGCTAAGTTGCGTTTTTCTTCTAAGCTTGAAATCATTTCATTTAAATCAGCACTCTCTGTATCAATTAAAGAACGTGCTTCTTGGATGATCGTTTCATTTAATCCGAGACGCTTAGAAATGTCAAAAGCATTGCTTCGACCTGGTATGCCAATTAACAATCGATAAGTTGGGCTAAGTGTTTCAATATTAAACTCAACAGAAGCATTTGTCACTTGTTTTCGTTCATAACCATAGGCCTTTAATTCAGGGTAATGTGTGGTTGCAACGATTGTCGCTCCTTGCCTAAGTGCAGCATCTAAAATAGCAATCGCCAGCGCAGCGCCTTCTTGTGGATCTGTTCCAGCACCAAGTTCATCAAACAAAATAAGCGAGCGTTTATTCATTTTTTTGATAATCTCGACAATATTTGTCATATGTGAAGAAAATGTACTTAAATTCTGTTCGATTGACTGCTCATCACCGATATCAGCAAAAATTTCTTCAAAAATGGCAATAACAGAATCTTCTTGGACTGGAATTTGTAAACCAGATTGAGCCATTAATGTAAGTAAGCCGAGTGTTTTTAAGGTGATGGTTTTCCCACCGGTATTTGGACCAGTAATAACGATAGCTTGGTAATCTTCACCTAAAATGATATCATTACTTACTACTTTTTCAGGGTCAAGCAGAGGATGCCTTGCTGCCCAAAGTTTAATTTGCCCTTCTTGATTTAATTTAGGTGTGACAGATTTTATTGCTTTACCATACCTTGCCTTAGCTATAATAAAATCGAATTGAGCAAGCACATACGTATTATGATGGATTTCCTGAACGTGTTCAGCTAGTTCAGCAGAAATCGCAGCTAAAATGCGTTCAATTTCTTGCTTTTCTTTTGCCTGGAGCTCACGTCGTTGATTATTTAAATCAACAACGCTTTGTGGTTCAATAAAAAGAGTTTGCCCAGAAGCCGATTGATCATGTACGATCCCGCCATAATGAGCTTTATATTCTTGCTTAACTGGTAAAACATAGCGATCATTTCGAATCGTGATCACAGCATCGCTTAACATTTTACTTGCATTTCGATCACGTAAAAGGGACTCTAATTTATCACGTACACGTCCTTCCGTTCGACTAAGCGATTGCCGGATGCTTCTTAAGGTTTCACTGGCTGTATCAAGCAAAAGCCCTGTTTCATCAACAGACAGCGTGATGACTTCTTCTAATTCACGTAATACCATTAGTTCAGCTGCCAACGCTTCTAAGCGCGGCAACAATACGCCTTGCTCTACTAAATCTGCCATAAAATCTTTCATTGTTCGACTAACACGCAAGTTACTACCAATTTGATAAATTTCAAGCCCATTTAAGTCTCCACCAATTTCAAGGCGCTTCAGCTGAGCGGCAACATCATATAGACCAGCAATTGGGGCACTACCACGCAATCTGATCACTTTTGCCCCTTCTTCTGTTTCTGCTTGTGCTTTTTCTACCTCATCAAAATTGATGCTTGGTGAAAGGGATTTAATCGCTTTTACACCAAGTGGTGAGGCAGCATATTCTTCAAGTTGTTTTTTTATTTTGTCAAATTCAAGTAGACTTTCAACTCTTTTTTTCATTTGTCATTCCTCATTTTTGGTTCATTTCTTTTTTAAAAACTGTTTAAAGTCTTTTCTTGTCATCGTGTTAATAATATCACTTTTTGAAAGCCAGCCTTTCACAGCAACTCGTGCGCCAATATCCATAAAATCAAGGTGAGTCGTGTCATGGGCATCTGTATTAATAGCCAGTTTCACGCCGCTTTCTTGCGCCATTTGTAGATGTTCTGCGTTTAGATCAAGGCGTTTTGGGTTAGCGTTTAACTCAAGTGCCGTATGGGTTTCTTTTGCCATTTTTATAAGTTCTTTCACACGGACTTTATAAGGTTCACGCTTGCCAATAATTCTGCCAGTTGGATGAGCGATTAGGCGAACATACGGATTTGAACAGGCTGTTTCTAAGCGCTTCATAATTTCTTGTTCAGTTTGTGAAAAACCAGAATGAATCGAAGCGATCACAAAATCCAATTGCTGTAACACTTCATCTGAAAAATCAAGTGTTGCATCTGTTAAAATATCCATTTCAACTCCAGCATAAACATCAATTTCAGGATAATTTGCAGCTGCTTTTTTTATCTCTTGATTTTGCTCGAGTAATCGTTTTTCATTTAACCCATTGGCTACTCGTAAAAACTTGCCGTGATCCGTAATCACCATATATTCGTATCCTTTTTTTATGCAGGCTTCAATCATTTCTTGAATAGAATAAGCACCATCTGACCAGGTTGTGTGCATATGCAAATCACCACGAATATCTGCCACTGAAACAAAGTCATGCTTTGTCTTTATTTTTTCAATTTCTGTTCCATCAAGTCTTAGTTCAGCGGGAATAAATGGTAGTTTGAAATGTTTAAAAAAGGCCTCTTCGGATGAAAAAGTAAGCGTATGGCCATTTGCTTCTAAAACGCCATATTCACTGATTTTTTCACCTTGATCTTTAGCAATTTGACGCATGCGAATATTATGATCCTTAGAACCAGTAAAATGATGCAATGCTGTTATAAATTTATCAGGTTTTACGATACGAAAATCAATAGCAATTTGAATGGATGTATTTACCTCGATCGAAACTTTTGTATCACCGGCATTTGTTACTTCACTGATTAGCGGTAATTGAAGTAATGACGCCCGAACCTGATCTGCATGTTCAGCTTCAATCACATAATCCAAATCACGAACGGTTTCACGTAAACGTCGTAAGCTGCCAGCTCGGTGAAACTGCTTAATTTCACGAATGCTTGCTAAATATTCTTCAATCTCTTCAGCAACCGGAAGCACGTCGTCAATTGGATAACGATCCGGACGTGTTCCAAGCTCTTTTACACCTTCCATTATTTTTTGAACTGATTTTTCCCCGAACCCCTTTAGCGCTTCAATATGTCCATTTTGAGCTTCACGTAATAGCGTTTCTCGGTCGATAACACCTAGCTCATGATATAAGCGAGCTAGTTTTTTTCCACCTAAGCCTTGGACGTCTAGAAGTGGTATTAAACCAGCTGGTACTTCTTTTTTTAACTGATCAAGTTCAGGTGATTTTCCTGTTTGAAGGAAGTGCTGAATGATTTGTCCTGTTGTTTTTCCGATTCCTTTAAGAGAGAGGATATCATCCATCTCAGCTAAGCTACGTTGATCGTTTTCAATACTTTGTGCTGCTTTTTTGAAAGCTGAAATTTTAAATGGATTTTCATCTTTTAATTCCATATATGTGGCAATCTCTTCTAATAAATGAATGATTTCTTTTTTACTTTTTACCACTCAATTCACCTCTTATATTGATTCTTTCAGATAAGCAAACAAAAGCGCTTGTTTTTCTAGCGTTTGACAAAATCCGGAAGTAGATGCTTATAAACCGGAAATATGAGAAACCAAAGAAAACAAAGCGCTTGCCGTTCATTTATTTCATAATCATCTAAGCTTCCTAGTTCTTTTATTTAGGAATTACTCCAGTCATCCATTCATAAAAACGCTTTGATAAAACTGGTGTATTTTCTAGTATCCACTGGGCAATACTAGAATCATGAATAAAGTTAACCATCCAATGTGCTGGATAAATCGCACCGATATATAACACTAAAAAAATAATCAAATAAACTTGAACAAGTCCTAATAACCCGCCAATAAGCCCATTTACTTGACGTAAAATAGGAATGCGCGTAACACCAGTAACAAGTGATGCTAGCATATGCACAATAATGACCGCAACAAGAAAAATCAAAATAAAAGCAAGCACATTATAATACGCTTCTTTTGTATGAAGTACTTCAAGTAACTGATAAACCTCTTTTGACTTATCCGCTGAAGGATATGGAATAAAAGACAAGTGCGGGGCTAACATCGCATAATATTTATAAGCAACAAACAGCGACAGAATATAGCCTAAGGTTAAAATCAACTGTCGGATAAAGCCATTTTTATAGCCATTCATCAATCCAAAAACAAGTAAAATGATAATAATAATATTTAAAATCATGAATCTAGTCCTTTATATTTCGCTAGTTGTTCTTCCAAATCGCGAACCTTTTTTTCGAGCAGAAGATAATCATGTGTGGCATTAACCGCAGTTAGAACCGCTAATCTTCCACTATCAAGCGTTTTATTTTGTAAGCTAATCGCGTGCATTTTATCATCAACAGCTCTTACAACCTGTCTAAGATGTGCGGCAGATTCAGTACCGACAATGGTATATTCGCGTCCATAAATTGTCGTTGTTATTCGGTTCTTTTGCTCATCAGCCACTAAAATCGCTCCTTTAACTGAAAATGTTACCTTTACTTCTTTCAATAGTATCATGAAAAACACTCAAATGAAAGAATGAGCCATCATTTGCCAAAATAATCCATCTAGAGACGGAGCTGCTTTCTTATCCCTAAATATGATACAATAGGGACTAATTAAAAGAAGGAGCGTTTAACAATGAATACTGTTATCCAAGTAGAAATGTCATGTATGATGCAAATGAAAGAAAGCTACTCCCCTTTTTTAATAGCCAAGGTTCCTCCTGGTGCCATTTTTAGCGCAAAAAAAGCAGGAATGACGATTACAGCTTACAAATCAGGTAAAGTGATGTTTCAAGGTACAAATAGTCAAAATGAAGCGGCTCTCTGGGGTAAAGCAACTTCTCTCCCCAACACCAAACCACAAAAACAGCGACCTGTATTGCCCCAAGGTTTTGCTGAAAAAAATGTTCTTGGCTCAGATGAAGTTGGAACTGGCGATTTCTTCGGCCCAATCACTGTTGCCGCTTGCTATGTTACACGCGAAAAAATGCCACTTTTAAAACAGCTCGGCGTCAAAGATTCCAAAGCAATGAAAGATCAAGAAATCTGTGCGATTGCAAAACAAATCATCCCAATTATTCCAAACAGCGTCCTTATTTGTCCAAACCCAAAATACAATGAGATCGAGCACCAAGGTATGAACCAAGGCAAAATCAAAGCACTATTACATAACCGCGCACTTAGTAATGTACTAAAACGCATTTATCCAGAAAAACCCGAAGCCATTTTAATTGACCAATTTGCCGAAAAAAATACGTATTATCGTTATCTTACTGAAGAACCTGAAATTATTCGCGAAGATGTTTATTTCGCTACAAAAGCGGAAGGTTTACATTTAGCCGTTGCTGCCGCTTCAATTATTGCTCGTTATAAATTTGTTGAAGCCTTTTTGGAAATGGAACGCGAACTAGGCATGCCTCTTACAAAAGGAGCGGGTTCACGCGTTGATCAGGTCGCTGCTGAAATTATCAAGCGGTACGGCCTAGAAACGCTGTCTAAGTACACAAAACAACACTTTGCTAACACTGAAAAAGCCAAACAGATTGCTAAAAACCATTAAACATTAGGAATTTGCCAATCAACTGGCGTTAAGTCATGTTCCGCCAAAAAAGCATTTGTTTTTGAAAAATGCCTTGAACCAAAAAATCCGTAATCAGCAGAATAAGGGCTTGGGTGGCTTGAAGTAAACACAGCATGATTTGGATTATTTAACAGCGCTTGCTTTTGTTTGGCATTATTCCCCCACAGCAAAAAGACAAGCGGCTCTTTCTTATCATTTAATCGCTGGATAATTTTATCTGTTAGCGCTTCCCACCCTTTTCCTTTATGTGAATTAGCCTGACCTCCTTGAACAGTGAGAACTGTATTCAATAGCAAAACGCCTTGATCGGTCCAATGCTTTAAATAGCCGTTATTTGGGATGTAACAGCCTAAATCATTTTGTAACTCCTGATAAATATTTTGCAAGGAAGGTGGCGTTCTAACCCCTTTTTGCACAGAAAACGAAAGCCCGTGAGCTTGCCCTTTTCCGTGATACGGGTCCTGCCCAAGGATGACTACTTTTGTATGATGAAAAGAAGTATATTTTAACGCATTAAAAATATCATACATGTCTGGATAAACTGGCTTTGTCCCATATTCAGATTTTAAAAACTCACGAAGCTTTAAATAATAATCTTGCTTGAATTCGTTTGCTAATAACTCGTCCCAATCATTACCAATATGTATCATGCTTTAGTCTCCCCATCTTTTTTCCTTTATTATACAAAAAAAATGAACAAGAAGCACTTTTTATTCATGGAGATTGTACTATTTGATGAATGAAGCACTTCAATGCTCAATAGGAATAATATAAAACACTTGAAAGGATGGTATAAGCAAACCTTCCTTTTACTTGGTCTTCTTTCATTAAAGCGTCATTACCAACAGCATAGTAAGCATAAATCCTTTTAGAATCATTGTAATAAGCAAAAGAATACGCTAGCTCGCAGTTGTTTGGTGAATTTAATTTTTGTTCATTTTTACTGGTTAACGGCTGTCCATTAACAAAATGTTTTTTTCCTTTACCCATTTTTGCCAATTTGCGTAATCTTTCTTCGTTGTGATCGTTTTAGAAAACCATTCATGGCCATATGCAAATGGAGGAATATGGCATTTTATATTTTTAATAGCAATGATTTCATCTTGTGGAATTCCTGATTTATGAATAACTTTATTTATTTCATTATCTGCACGTTTTGTAATCATATGTACATACAAATAATGACCTCCTATACTTAAGACAATAAGTATGAATAAAGGAATTAAGATGCGTTTCCATTTTTTCATTTTTTGTGTGCTCCTAAAAATTAAAATGTCTTTACCTACTTTCAATTAAAAAACAAGAGTCAAGGCTTCCTACGATTTAAAAAATAGAGCGTAGGTGCTACATTTCAAACACGACAAATCGAGCGAAAGCGTTTGTATTGAAGCAGTTGGCCAGAAGCCGGAAGCAGAGCGTACGACTGTACGTGAGAACCGGAAGTCTGGCCAACTGCTTCAATACGAGCGCGCTTGTCGCCGATTTATTTTGTGTATGTCAACAAACCTTAACGATCGCCACGGCGCCATGTAAATGGCCACCAATTCCCTCTACCAAACAATTTCACCATGACTGGTACAAATAGTGGTAATATCACAAGCGCGTAAAGTACCAATCCGATTAAAACAATTGTTGCGATAATAAGAAGTGACAATACTCCAGCTGGCATCATTGCGGCAAATGTTCCACCAAGAATAATGACTGCTGAGAAAATCACGCCACCCATATTTTTCATTGTTAAAATCATACGTTCTTTAATTGGCATGCCTACATACTCATTAAAACGATTCATCAAGAAAATCGAATAATCAATACCCAGCGCAACGAGTACAACAAAGCCAAAGAACGGAGCAGCCCAAGTGATTCCATTTTGTCCAAGCATTCGGACGAAAATGATTTCCGTAAAGCCAAGCGCTGTAAAATAAGTTAAGACAAGCGATGCAATCAAATAAATTGGCATAATAATCGATCTGAGTAAAAGAACTAATGTAACGAAAACACTCGCAAGAACAACGATTAAAACAAGGTGATAATCGGCACTCGACATTTGTTTCGTATCATGATTCATACTCGTCATTCCACCAATACCAATATGAGCATTTTCTAGCTTTGTTCCTTTTAAGCTTGCATCTAGTCGATCGTTAATTTGATCCATTGCTTTCATTGCTTGATTGGAATAGGGGTTCTCTTTTAAAACAACATTGATTGTGGCAAGTTTTCCATCATTTGAAATATACTGTTCAAGCGCTTTTTGGTAATTTTTATTTTGCATGAGCTGATCAGGTACATAGATTCCTGAGTTGGCATAAGGTTCTTTTGACCAGTCAGAAATTAAGCTGTTTGCCGAATTCAAGCCTGTTTTCACTTGACCAAGACCGCTTGCTCCATCTTTTAAACCACTTGTTAACTGACCAATTTGTGATCCCATACTGGAAAAACCTTTAGAAAGTTCATTTTGGCCGGTTGAAATTCGGTCGAGAGCAGCCGTAATTTGTGGCATCTTACTAATCGCTTGATCTTGTCCAGCAGCTGTTTGATTTAGGCCTGTTTCAAGCTGATTTAAGCCCTGTTCTAATTGAGCCAGTCCTGAATCAAAAGAATCAAGGCCATTTGCGATCTGCGTTGATTGTTCATTTAATTGTTTCATCGCGGAAGAGAGGCTCGAAATATTTTGATTTAATTGTTGTAGTTGCGTTTTCATGGTAGACATTTGTTTTTGTAAATTTTGCTGAAATTGACTAGTCGCCCCATTCAAACCTTGAATATTTTTCCCAAGTTGTACAAAGCTTGAGTCCGTTGCAAGTTCCGGATGTTCTTTTGCTAGCGCTTGGTAAGAAGCAGCTACTTTTTTCATTTGGTTTTCTAACGCGCTTGTATCGATGGCGGGTTGATTGCTACCACCAATTTGATTTAAGCCATTTGCCACTTTTGTTAAATTTTGCTGAACTTGGCGATAGCCAGATTGGATCGCTTTTTCTCCAGAACGCAATTTAGTAAGTTCAGCTCTTGCTTTTTTCACACCATCTTTTAAATCGCTTGCACCCGCTGCCCCTTGTTTGATCCCCGTGGAGATTTGAGTGAAAGCTTTTTGCAAATTGTTTATACCGTTTTTGGTTTGATCTGTTCCATTTTGTAAACCATCTATTCCTGACACAGCTTGATTTAATTGTGGTGTCGACTTATCCAACTGTTGGCTTGCTGAGTTCAAGCCTTTTTGTACTTGTCCGATCCCATCGTTCGCTTTATTCACACCTTGATGAACGCCACTTGCTTGGTTATTAACATAGATATCTTTTAATCTTTCGCCAGCAGGTCGACTTGCACTCATGACCATGTCCACGTTTTTTAAACCAGCTAAGTCGCTAGAAATTTTTTCGATTAGTGCAATGTATTCGCCCGTTTTCATATTGTCATCATTTTCGAGAAAAATTTGCGTTGGTGCAACTTTTCCAGCGCCAAAACGATCAGAAACAATTTCAAATCCTTTTTTAGATGGATATTTATCACTAATTTCATCAAGTGAGTTAAAATTTTCCTGCCCTGTGTACAAGATAATTGGTGGAATTGTGATAATGGCAACGATAAGTAGTGCTATTAATGGGCGTGCAAAGGCGAAGCTCCCAGCAAATCCCCATAATTTATTTTCTTTGTGCTCGATATTTTTACTTAATGGCCAAAATAAATAACGTCCTAGTAGTACCATAAAAAAGGGTACAATCGTGTAAAGTCCAAGAAGTAAGACAACGATGCCCACGCCTACAGCAACAGCAGAACGATAAAGGTCAAACTGGACAAAATAAAGTGAAACAAAAGCAACTAAAACAGCAATCGCGCTATAAATGACCGTTTTCCCTGCTGTTTTATAAGTGGTGACGATCGCATCAGGTGCATTGCCTTTTGCTCCAAACTCTTCTTTAAAACGACTCATTAGTAAAATACAATAATCGGTACCGATCCCAAACATAATACATACCATAAAAATTTGCGTATAAGTAGAAACAGGAAAGCCTAAATATTTCACTAGAAAAGCAACAATACTTTGTGAAGCAAGATAAGTGATACCCACCGTTAATAACGGAATAAGTGGTGCTACAACTGAGCGGAAGACAAGAAACAGAACAACTAAAATAAAGACAACCGTAATTCCTTCTGTTTTATGTAATCCGTCTTCTGAACCTTGGATAACATCTTCTTGAATTAAAGCATTACCGGTTAAATAGTGCGATATTCCTTTAATTTCCATCTTTTTATCAAGATCGCTACGTATTTTTTTCACAGACTTATTAGAAGCGTCTATTGTTAACGAAGCAATCATCGTTTTACCATCTTTTGCGATAAATTGATCTTTTGAATCTGGTTGGTTAAAACTTGTCATCATTTCTGTGACATGATATTGTGCTTTATTCTGTTCAATTGATGTTAGCTTTTTTTCAATTTGTTTAAAATCATCTTTTGTTAGCTTTTTATTTGATGTATACACGGCGAGATATTGTTCGCCTTCTTTATTTGAATCATGCTTTTTTTGTAGTTTTTTAGCAATTGATGAAGCATAACCATCTGGTAGTTTAATTTCACCATTTTCACGCACAAGATCATTCATATTCGGCGCTGTAAAAGCTAAAACGGCGACAAGAATAATCCAAAAAATAGCAACAAGCCACTTAAAACGCATTACTTGTTTCATTAATTATTTTCCTCCTTAACATGTTGGAACACTTCGGTTGTAAATTGGCTATATAGATGAACAAATTGGCTGCTTTCTTCGTCACCAAGTTGATTCAACCATGTAGCGATCAGTCGCTCTACTACTTGTTCACATTTCACAGTAAACGCTGCTCCTTTATCTGTCATACTGACAATCATCGATCGTTTATCACTCAAATTAACTTCTTTTTTGATATATCTTTTTTCTTCTAAATGTTTGATTTTAGAAGTAATGGCGCTTTTATTTACATTTAAGCGTTTAGCCATATCTGTTGCACTAATCCCATCTGTTTTTTTCAATTCACGCAAAAAGAAGAATTGTTCAGTGGAAATTTCGCGGTCTAAACTGTTGATGATTTCACTAATATCTTTTGTTGCTCGAATATAGGTGGTTTGATAACTATCGATTAATTGCTGGACTAAATGTTGTTCCATTTATTCACCCCCTGAACTATTTTATTATACCCTCTGAACCAATTTTTGTACACTAAAAAACTAGCTCAGTAAAAGAAGCTAGTTTTTACGATATTGAATGAGCATTTTATCTAGAAGTGGAAATATAACGGGTGCAAGAATTAGATAAAAGCAAGCATTGCCAACTGCATGATAAAAATCAAACAACACCCCACTTGCATAATAAATTCCAAAATACCATACCCCATAAAGAGGAATCTGAGTTAATGCTAAAATAAAGCCGTATAAAAACCCACAAAAAGCAGCATAAACCATCATCCAATACATGGGAATGCGTGCAAAAAAAGGCCGAATAACAAAACTTGTTAACATAACAATGATCGCATAACCCAAGATTTGCCCCATCGTCCAAATTCCAAAGCCTAAAAGTAAGTTTGAAATGACAATAACAAGTGTTGCATAGACAAAACCATAACGCATACCAAGTAAAATCGTCAAAATAATCACAAGTGAAGTGACTGGCTGGACATTAGGAATAACAGCAAAAAATAAGCGTAATATAACGGTTAGAGCAGTCAGAATACCTAGAAGCGCTATACTTCGAATATTCATCAATGACACTTGATGATATCGATTCTTAATTTGCATGGAGATCCCAACTTATTTGATCATTCTTATGGAGAGTTACTTCTTTTGCGCCTTTTGGTGACGGGCGATGATTAACATCTAGCATCCAGTATTTTCCTTGTTTTTCATTTTGGGTAACATGATTAATTGATTGAATAAAACCGTTATCTTCTTTTATTGTGAATTCTTGTTTCATGATACGGTAAAGATTGCTTTTATCCTTGACTTGTAACGATTTCTTGGCGACCATTTGCTTGCCATGATCTTTGGTTACCGTAATTGTAACATTGATTTTTTTACTCGTTTCACCTTTACTACTACAAGCAGCTAAACTAACAACCAACAGAATCATGATACATGTCACGATAAAGCACAGCCCTTTTTTCATAGCTAACCTCCCATTTTCATTTTGGAAAAAAGCCTGGGGGATAAATTAGTGTAGCAAGCGCGTTAGCTTATCACCGATTAACCCCTCAAACTTTTTCTTCTTTTTAGCGTATTACAGCTCCTACTTTTTCAATTAAAGCCTTCGTAATTCTTGTGTTTTGCTCGGTTACTTCTTCTTCTACTAATGTGCGTTCAGGATCGAAATAAGTCAGTGTATAGGCCAAGGACTTCTTATCTTCTCCAAGGCTTTCTCCTTCAAAAATATCAAATAACTTAACAGCTTGTAGAAGTTCTCCTCCATTTTCAAAAATGACCTGTTCAACGACAGCTTGTGAAATCTTCTTATCAACAAGAAGCGCAATATCTCTTGTCATTTCAGGGAAATGTGGGATTGGCTTGTAAACTACTTTTGTTTTTTGAGCTAGCAGAACAGGTGCAAGATTGATTTCAAACACGTATGTTGCGGTTAAATCATATTCTTTTTGGCTTGATGGATGAATTTGTCCAATAAAGCCTATTTCCGTTTCGCCTAAATAGACATTAGCTGTTCGACCTGGGTGCATATCCTTTCGCTCAGTTTGCTCAAAACGAAGGGGTGAAGTGAGACCAAGCTGTTCTAGTGTATCTGTTAAAATACCTTTTAAGATAAAGAAATCAACAGATCTTGTTTGCTTTTGCCAATCTTCGTCGTGCCAATCTCCAGTAATAAGTGCTGCTAAGTGTTCTTCTTCAATTGGCAATTTATCGCCTTCTTGTTTATAAAATACATGCCCGAGTTCATAAAAAGCGATATTTTTATTTTTTCGTGCAAAATTATAACGTGCAGCTTCTAATAAGCCAGGGATAATGCTTGTTCGTAAATGGCTATGTGCTTCACTCATTGGCATAGCAATGCTCACTGCTTGTTCATTTGCCGTTGCAAAGCGAGTGGCTTCTTTTTCTGATGTCAATGAATAAGACAAACATTGTGTTAAACCAGAAGCTTCTAAATCATTTCTAAGTACACGTCTGGCTAACTGATTCGGAGTACGTCCTCCAGTTGTTGCCGTTTTTGGAAGCGTTGCTGGAATCGCATGGTAACCATAAATCCGTGCAATTTCTTCAAGTAAGTCGGCTTCAATAGAAATATCCCAACGCCTAGATGGTACAATAACCGTAAATTCATCTTTAGAAGCAGTGATATCAAAACCTAATCGCTCAAAAATTTGTTCAATCTCATTCATTTCAATGGATGTGCCAAGTAAGCGATTCACACGGGTTAAGCTTGTCGTAATTTCATTATGATAAGTGGCGCGCTTATCTTCTTCTACGACACCGCCAACAAGTTTTCCATGACTTAATTCAGCAATTAGAGCTGCTCCGTGTGCTAAAGCTTGTTCTACTTTCCACGCATCGCTGCCTTTATCATAACGAATGCTCGCTTCTGTCCGAAGACCTAATTCACGTGAAGTACTGCCAATATAATGACTATCAAAAATAGCGCCTTCTAGTAAAACAGTTGTTGTATCTGCTGTCACTTCAGAACTTTCACCACCCATGATACCAGCAATGGCAAGTGCTTCTTTTCCATTTGTAACAACAGCATTTGTAACTGATAACTGGCGTACTTCTCCATCTAATGTTGTTATTTTTTCACCTTCGTTTGCCAACCGAACAACAATTTGATCGCTACCTAATTGGTCATAATCAAAAGCATGAAGCGGTTGACCATAAAGCAGGTTAATATAATTGGTCACATCTACAACATTACTATGTGGACGAATTCCTGCTTTCATTAGCCGTGCTTGTAGCCATAGTGGTGAAGCGGTAACTTTAATATCTTTTACCATTTTTACAGCATAATAAGGGACTGCTTCTTCTGCTTCTACAGTCACGCTTATTTCCGAACGAATTTGTCCACTTTCATTAACGTCTGGTTGTTCTAGTGGCAGCTGTTTTTCATGAATAATGGCCCCAACTTCATGAAAAACGCCAATCATGCTAAGTGCATCCGCTCGGTTTGGTGTAATCGCCATATCTAGCACTGCATCATTTAAACCAAATAAGCGGATGGCATCTGCACCAACGATCGCTTCATCTGGTAAAACAAAGATACCTTCTTGATAAGCTTTAGGTACTACTTTCAAAGCAAAACCAAGCTCTTGTAAAGAACAAATCATTCCTTCTGAGGTTTCACCGCGTAATTTTGCTCGTTTTATTTTTAAGCCTCCAGGAAGACGTGCACCAACTTTAGCTACAATCACTTTTTGACCAGCTTTGATATTTGGTGCGCCACAAATAATCTGTAATGGTTCAGGTTCATCCGTTTTTACCGTTGTTTTACTTAATTTGTCAGCACTTGGATGTTTTTCGCATGTTAGGACTTCACCGACAACAATATTTTTTAGACTTGCATCTAATTGATCAACACCTTCAATCTCAATTCCAGTACGTGTAATCGCTTCAGCAAGTTCTTCTGGATTTAATTTTAGATTTGGAAAGAATTCTTTTACCCAATTGTAAGACACTAACATTTAGTTTTCCCCCGTTTCTTTTACGGAAAATTGATTTAAAAAGCGTAAGTCATTGGTATATAAATGACGAATATCATCGACAGCATATTTCAACATCGCCACTCGCTCAGGTCCTAAGCCAAATGCAAAGCCGCTATAAATTTTAGAATCGATGCCGGACATTTCAAGGACATTTGGATGGACCATCCCCGCGCCAAGAATCTCAATCCAGCCAGTCCCTTTACATACTCGACAACCTTCTCCCCCGCACTTAAAACAGGAAATATCCATTTCAACCGATGGCTCAGTGAATGGGAAAAAACTTGGGCGTAAACGAATTTCTCGTTCCTCTCCAAACATTGTTTTAGCAAGAACAGTAAGCGTTCCTTTTAAGTCAGCAAAAGTAATATTTTCACCAACAACTAAACCTTCAATTTGCGTAAATTGATGAGAATGGGTGGCATCATCATTATCCCGACGATAGACTTTCCCAGGACAAATAATTTTAATTGGACCGTCTTTAAAATCGTGTTTTTCCATTGTTCGCGCTTGTACAGGAGAGGTTTGTGTTCGTAGTAATGTGTTTTCTGTAATGTAAAAACTATCTTGCATATCGCGAGCTGGGTGACCTTGTGGTAAATTTAATGCTTCAAAATTATAATAATCAAGCTCTACCTCGGGCCCTTCTGCAATTTTATACCCCATGCTAATAAATAGATTTTCCATTTCTTCAATAACTTGTGTTAATAAATGAGCAACGCCTTTTTTTACTTTTGTTCCTGGAAGCGTCACATCAATCTTTTCTTGTAAAAGCTGTTTAGAAATGGCTTCTTCTTCAAGGATAGCTTCTTTTTTTGTGATTTTTTCAGTTAAAGCCGTACGAACTTCATTGGCTTTTGCTCCAACAAGTGGTTTTTCATCAGCTGGTAACTTGCTCATTTGCTTCATGATCTCTGTTACTGGGCCTTTTTTTCCGAGATATTTTACGCGTAAATCATTTAATTCTTTTAGATTTACAGCTTTGTCAATTTCCTCTTTTGCGTTGTTCAACAATTTTGCTAACGCTTCAAGCATTTCAAACACTCCTTTTCTTTTTAAACAAAATAAAAAACCTCTATCCACAAAGGGACGAGGTTTGCTCGCGGTACCACCCTCATAAAAATGACATTGCATTTTCACTTCATTCATGTTAACGATCAATGGCATTGACCGGCCTGCCTTTTGAAATGATCTCCCGGCAGCAACTCCAGAGCTGAAATTTTCACAACAAAGGCATGTAAAGTGGCTTCCAGTCTTAGACCACTTCTCCCTGTACTTTAATAAGTTGTTACTTGTCTCTTTCATTGTCTTTTTCATTATGATTTACTAGCTATTATAATATGGGATTCAGAAGTTTTCAAGTCATACACTAGAGCTATTTATTTTCTAGAGAGACCCATTTATCCGCCCAGCGTTGAACTTGCTCCATTACTTCTTTAAGATCTCGCCCTTTTTCAGTTAAATCATATTCGATTCTAACAGGTGTTTCGGGATAAACGTGACGAATGACAATATTTAATTCTTCAAGCTCTTTCAAGCGTTCAGCTAAAACACGATCGCTCATTTGTGGAATCTCAGCAGCGACTTGCTTAAAACGCTTTGGTCCTGTCAAAAGCACGCTAATAATTAAACCTGTCCACCTTTTACCAAGAAGTTGAAATGCTGACTCAAACTTCGGACAAACTTTGCATAATTCAGCCATTACTCTCACCT
This sequence comes from Listeria sp. PSOL-1, assembly GCF_902806445.1. Taxonomy (NCBI): domain Bacteria; kingdom Bacillati; phylum Bacillota; class Bacilli; order Caryophanales; family Listeriaceae; genus Listeria; species Listeria sp. PSOL-1. Next base: position 1,044,542 of record NZ_LR760298.1, read on the forward strand.
CTTTTTTATTGTACCACAAATAAAGGTGCAAAGTAACTAATGTATTTCATATTACTTATTTTTAGTAAGCAATGCTTTTCATTGCAAAATAAAATAACAAAATTTAAAATGAACGTAAGAATAAAGAAGGGGTGAAAAATGATGACTGTTTATCGTTATATTGTCAAAAGTACAACCCAAGAAACCATGGATTTACTTAAATTATCACAAAGTTCAAGTACCCCCGTTTTTGAAGAAATTCGCACAGTAATTGGGGACCACAAACTTGCAACACTTGCTTACGAAAAATATGGCTTTTATACAAATCAACCAACGTCTCTCTTTATTACATTACACGATTTTTATGATCAAGTAGAAGTTACCGTTATTTCAACAACTCATGCCAATCGTGGCTTATTTAATTTTGATTCTATGATTGCTGCAAACTATATTCGTAGTGTAAAAAAAGCCCTTCATCCTGTCCTCATTAGCGAAACAAAACTAGCTGATAGATAAACTATTTTTCTCTTAATGCGTAAAGCAAAATCCCTGCTGCAATCGCTACATTTAAAGATTCACTTTTTCCGTAAATTGGGATGTATACTTTTTGAGAAAGATAGTGAATGACTTCATCAGAAATGCCCTGCCCCTCATTTCCTACAACGAGTGCTAAGGTTTGCTGCGGCTTTATTTCGTTATAAAGTTTGGCTTCTTGATCAAGCACAGCTCCAAAAATGGGAACACCTTCTTCGTTTAACTGTTCGATCCAATCCATTAAATCACCTGAAAGAACGGGAATATGAAAATGACTTCCTTGGGCTGAACGGATGACTTTAGGATTATACAAATCAGCGCTTCCTTTCCCGATAATCACTGCATCATATCCAGCAGCTTCAGCCGTTCGAATTAATGTGCCTAAATTTCCTGGATCTTGAACAGCGTCCATTAATAAAAACTTTTTCCCATAAAGAAGCATTAATTCCGGGTCTATCATATCAACGACGGCAAAAATCCCTTGTTCTGTTTTTGTATCACTGATGGCATGGCTTACTTCTTTTGATACAACAAAAACATTTGTGTCACTTGTATTTAAATCCATTGTTGCATAGAGCTCTTCCGTCAAGATAATGTCTCTAACCAAACCATCTTGTTTCAAAGCTTCTTCAACTAAATGATGCCCTTCTACTAAGTAACTACCTGTTTTTTGCCGTCCTTTATGCGTTTGTAGTTTACGCCATGTTTTGACATGCTCATTTTTTGTAGACTGAATAAATTCCAGCTTGATCAACCTCCCTTTCGTATATAATGAACGCGTTCATTCGTTTACTTCAAAGTTTATCTTCTCATGACGAGTTGTTCTACTTTTTCTTGATCAAGTCGTTTAATGACTTCAGTGGTAAGTTTCACAGTATTGATAAAATCATCATAGTGTAAAATTGAGGTGTGAGAATGAATGTAACGTGTCGCAATGGTAATTGGAAGTGACGGGACGCCATTTCCCGTTAAATGAATGGAGCCTGCATCGGTCCCACCTTTAGGAATCGCTTCAAATTGATACGGGATACGAAGCTCATCAGCGATATCTGTAACCAAATCACGAAGTCCTGGATGGCTTACCATTGAAGCATCATAAATCACAATTTGTGGACCTAATCCTATTTTACTTTGTGCTAAATTGGCAGAAATACCAGGTGTATCTCCAGCAATTCCTACATCAAGAGCAAAACCAATATCAGGCTGAACAAGATGAGTGGCTGTTTTTGAACCTCTTAAACCAACCTCTTCTTGCACAGCACCGACACCATAAACGATATTAGGATGCTCCTCTTTTTGTAAAGCTTTCAAAACCTCAATAATCACAGCTAGACCGATTCGATTATCCCATGCTTTAGCAAGTAAATATTTTTCATTGTGCATGACGGTGAAATCACATACTGGCACAATCATGTCTCCTGGTCTAATCCCAGCATCTAGTGCCTCTTTTTGGCTGGATACTCCTATATCAATGAACATGTCTTGAATCGCTACCGTTTTTTCACGCTCGCTTAGAGTCATGATATGAGGTGGTTTTGAACCAATGACGCCAATAATTTCTGCATGGCTTCTAGTCACGATTGTCACTTTCTGAGATAACATCACATGCGGAACCCATCCACCAATGGGCTGAAACTTAATAAAACCGTGTTCATCGACTTGTGTTACCATAAAGCCTACTTCATCTAAATGGCCAGTAATCATAATTTTCGGGCCTGTCTTTGTCCCTTGTTTTTTAGCAATGAGACTGCCTAAACCATCTTGCATGATTTCATCTGCAAACGGTGAAATATATCCGTTAAATAATGTGCGTACCTGATCTTCGCGCCCAGCAATTCCCTTAGCTTCAGTAAGTGTCTTTAACATTTGAATTGTTTCTTTCATTTTACTTTTCCTCCGTCGTGGATTAAAATCATTCAACGGTTGTATTATAGCAAAAAAGAATCAAAGGTACGATAAAAAAGAATATGCCACTATTTTAGTTGGCCATATCCTAAAAAATGAGAAGGTGCTTCTCCTAAAATGAGTTCTATCTCTACATATTCATGTTCATGATGCTAAAGATGCTAACCAAGCTAAAGATAAGCCAGTGAGGTTGATCTGTAGATGTTTTGGCAACGGCTTTTTCTTTACTATTTTCAAGAAAAGACAATTGCCCTGTCTCTTTTTCACTAATCCATCCAGTTAAATCGTTTGCTTGAATTTTATACCAAATTTGATTTTCTGGGGTAATTTGACATTTTTTGATGAGTTTTACTTTATTTGTATGTAATTCTGTAATCTGCTTAGAATTAATAATTCCAGTAGGTTCACTATATACTTTTACCTTTTTATTTTTTTCAAACGTTGCTATGCCAGAAACAGCTGCTTCATTGATTTTTTTACTTTCCAGTTCATGGTCATATTTTGTTAGATTGAAATTTTTGATTAAGTAAATAATTTTTTCCTTATATTTTGGATCAGAAGAATAGCCAGTATCCCCTAGAGCACTTGCAGCTGAAATATAATCACTTTGATTGATTACGCCATTATAAAGATTAGGATTCCAACTTGTGCCTTGTGTAAACAATAATGCGTGATCAAAAATAGAGTCATACCAACTTGGATAAGCTCTAAAATCTGCTTTGATTTCCACCCAATCAGAATCAATACATTCTTTTGTCGACATGTTAATCGAACGTCCGCGATAAGCACCTTTTATTCCAAATAAATTTTTTCCTTTTTGAGCTAGTTCGCTTTTCCCCCAATTGGACTCTAAGATTGCTTGAGAGATTGTGATGCTTGCTAAAATGCCATACTCTTTTTGCAGTTTGATTGCATGAGGTGCAATTTCATTAACAAATGCCACTTGTTCCCCAGTCATGTTTTGTTGTTGCTCAGCGGCCTGAATATGAGACGGCCAAGAAAAAAACGTCAATGATATCCCGAAAAGTGATATTTTAAATAAATACTTTTTCGCAAATTGTAACATAATTATTTTTGCCCCTCCCTTTTTTGCGGCCCTTTCATTCTAACAAAACTTCTCTGCAATCTATATTTCTTTTTGGTAACAAATATTTCAAATAATAGTAAATATAAGGATTTCCCAAGCTTTTTTTGGCTGAAAAAATTTTTAGTTCCATATTAAAAAACTAGCAAATTAGGTCTTTTGACTCACAAATAAGACAGCTATTTTGCTAGTTTTTTTATTATTTTTTAGTGATTTGTCCACTTTTAACCCAGCCAACAACTTTATCATCGACAGCAAATTGGTACCACAATCCATTGCTTGTTTTTGCCTCGCGAACAAGTTGTAATTTATCACGGCGATAGAAGGTTATTTTTTCTACTTTTTGCGCTCCTACTAATCCATAGGGAACACTCCATACCGTAGCATCGGCATCTTTGTTTACTTTAGCATATTCTGAAATTTTTTTGGTTGATAAAAGTTGGTCAGAAATCTTATCATAAATACTTAGTTGATAGCGCTCAACGATGTCAACTAATTTTAATGCGTAGTCAGGATCCGTTGCATAACCAGCACTTTGTAGCGCTTTGGCGGCTAATTTATAATCTGTTGCCTGAATAACAGGATGGTATTTGGTTTTATTCCACGACGTACCGTTTACAAATAAATTAGCATGCTCATCTAAAGACTCGTTCCAATCACGATATTTGCGAAAATTAGCCTTGATTTCAATCCATTTACCGTCTGTATATTCTTTTGTTTTTAAATTGATCGTTGGCAAATTTTCTTTCCCTTTCACACCAAATAAGTTATTGGCGGTTCTGGAAAGTTCACTTTCACCCCAATTTGATTCTAAAATTGCTTGAGCCAATGTAATACTTGTTAAAATGTTCGTTTTTTGTTGTATTTCTTGTGCATGTTTGGACAGTTTGTTGATAAAAGCTTGTTGTTTTGTCTTATAAGCTGGTTCTGGAGCGGTTATATCGAGGTAAACCTCACGAATAAAAGAAGCAAGAACACCAATAAAGATGATTAAAATCACTATGCCAGAGATTGTCAGCAGTCTTTTCTGCTTTTTTTTCTTTGTTAATTTTTTGTATTTCAAATCAAAGGCCTGCCTTTCTCATAGACTTATTACAAGCATACGCTAAATTTCTTTATTTCGCAATTGTCCCTGTTAACTTTTAAACGGTCTTTAAAAAACGAGAATAGTCTTTCTTTTTTAGAATGGCTGTTTATTTTAATTTAAGTTTGCGCTTTGTTTTCCTTGAAGAAATGAGATTTTTAGCCATTAAAAAAATAATATTTCCAATTGTAATCCCACAAGCTAACGCAACAGCTGAAGCAATGACATCAAAAAAACGTGCAGAGGCTGTAGCGCTATTACCCATAAATAAAGCCTTAAAGACCTCATAAAAAGTAATTCCTGGTACAACTGGAACAAGTCCAGGAATGAAAAAGACGATAGAAGGGTATTTTTTCCAGTAGCTATAAATATAACTTAAAATACTTAAAATAAGGGAACAACAAAAGCTCGTAATAAAAATGCCATAACCCGCTTCATTAAGTAAAAAGAAGCCAAGCCAACCAGAAGCTCCAACCACTCCTCCAGTAATAACGGTCTCTTTTGGAACACGACATAGCATTCCAAAAGAAATCGAAGCAATGAAGCTAAAAATAAAATGATAAATAATAATAAGCATCATCACATCTCCCTAATTAAAGATAATAAAAACTAAAGCGACACCTAAACCAAGTGCTGCTGCAATAAACAAACTCTCAACCAAGCGGATAATCCCTGAAATATACTGCCTACTCATCAAATCTCGAATTGAATTTGTAATCCCGATTCCTGGAACAAGTGGAACAACTGTGCCAATCATCGTCATATTGATATTTGCTCCAACAAAATGAAAGACTAAAAAACCGACCAAACCGCTTAAAAAAGTTGAAATAAACTCGAAAATAAATGGATAGTCCGCTTTTTCGGTTAATTTTTGAAATAGCCAATACGCTACTACTCCAGCAATGATACTACTTGGTAAATCAACAAATTTTCCGCCAAAAATAAGAACAACCGAACCGCTCAATAAAGCAGTAAACAAAAGCCGCTTAGACAATTGATCCTGCTTTTTGTTAGAATCAAGTTCTCCTAATAACCGTGCGAGTTCAGAGAAAGTAATTTTATCATCATGATAATCGCGAGAAACTTGGTTGACAAACACAATCGTTTCCAAATTATAGCCACGTTCATCAATTCTTAAAAAACTACTTTCTTCAAGGTTAGTCTTTACAAATACACCGGAGAGCGTCACATAAGTATAATAACTCTTTGTACATTCATTTCCCAAGCTTTTCCGGATAATTCGTTCCATTGTATCTTCTACGCGTGAAATTTCAGCGCCGCTTTCAAGAAGTAATTTTCCTGTTAGTAGTGCTGTTTGGATGATAAACGCATGGTTTGTTTTCTCCATAGCCATCCTCTTTTCTATCGTTTATTTGCTAAATTTTTGGGCTGCTTTTTTTAAAGTATAAAAATAACTTGCTAATTTGAATTGAACCTTTCGATTAGCCATTAAAGCGTGATACATCTTTCTTTTAGCTTTTGGTAGCATTTTTAAATTTTCAGGTTGGATGTAAGCATTGATATAGGATACAACGAGCGATCGTATTATCGCTTGCTCTTTTTGCGGTGCTAAAAATAACCATTCAATCATTGAAAACAAGTCAATCATTAAGTATTTATATTCTTTCGCTTTGACTAGTTCAACTGGGACGTTTTGCTCCTTAAAAATTGCATCCACTATTTGCATTGCTTCTAGTCGGTCACGTACCATTTTCAAATTATTTTTTTGCTGCGTAATCGATTTATTCCCACTTGGACGTACACGCCAAAAATAACCGACATCACAAATGACATTCACATGACGTGCATAAACATAGGCAACCATTGTCACGGCGATGTCTTCATAGGTTTTGCCTACTGGAAAGGCCAGTTTATGTTCAAGCCAAAACGTATGCCGATAAATTTTATTCCAAGCAGTGGTATCGTACAAAAGCTCTTTAGTCAAAAAGAGCGTTGTATCTTCTTTGTTCGCCTTCATAAAGCGTTCATGCAAGACAGATGGATAAACACGGTCGCTAGCTAAACGCGCCACTCCGATCGTAACGATATCTGGATTCTCAGCGGACGCATTTTTCATCATCTTTTGATACATATCAACTGCGACTACATCGTCGCTATCAACAAATGTAATGTAATCGCCACTTGCTTCTTCTACCCCGCGATTTCTAGCTGCTGAAAGACCCATATTTTCCTGGTGGATCACATGTATTTGTGGGTACGTTTGTTTTAATTGGTCAAGAAGCCCCTTAGTCTGATCAGTCGAGCCATCATTAATAATAATGATTTCCTTATGTGGGTATTTTTCTTGCAGAATGGATTCAATACACGGGGTAATGAATGCTTCTACATTATACGCTGGTATAATGATACTTAATTTCATATTGCCCTCCTTTTAAAAGCCCGTTTGCTTGCGTCTTAATTCAAATGGATACTTCCAGATTAAGTTTCCAAGCGTAATTTGGCCAGCTAAATAAGAGCGTACAGCCCATTTTTTAAGTTGATTTGTTAAGCCTGTACCAGGATTATACCCGTTTTTACGCCAATTTGGGAAAGCTTGGTACATGGCTTGACGGATTTCTTTTAGTCGTTTCTTTTGGTCTGATTTTGGTTTTAAAAAGATCATTTTTCTTAAAATGGTTCGATAAATGAGATGCTCCATATAAAGGTATTCTATGTCACGTTTATTTTCTTCATATAAATCTAATTTTTCAAGTTCATTTGTCATATTTTCAAGCATCGGAATGACATCAAGTAAATGGGCATTATCCGTTATATTTGACTGTGAATCAGCGCGATCAACAATGTAATAATAAAGGGCATCGTCAATTTGCACAGGATTTTTTGCACGTAGGACCGTTACGGGAACAATACCTAAGTCTTCATACCAATAACCAACTGGAAAACGTAATTCCCGCCATAAGTCACGGTGATAAAATTTATTCCACGGGACACTACCTGCATCCATTAATTTATAACCACTATGTCTTGGAATATATAACTTATCTCCATTTTGATTTACATTATAAGAAGTAAATATCACAAGATCGGCTTGCGTTTTTTCTACTTGTTCAAGGCACGTGGCAACGAGATCTTTAGAAATATAATCGTCACTATCTACCATCATTACATATTCGCCAGTTGCTATATCAAGCCCATGATTTCTAGCGCTCGCTTGCCCCTTGTTCTCTTGCTCAATCAACTTAATTCTAGGATCTTGATGTTTTTTTATTAATTGTACTGAATCATCCGTTGAACCATCATTAATAACAATAATTTCCAAATGTGGATAACTCTGCTTTTCAATCGAATCAAGACAGCGTTCTAAGTATGCTGCTGTATTAAAAACCGGGACAATAACACTTACTAAAGCATTCATAATAAATCTCCTTTAATTAACTTCTTCTTTAGCATACCTTGCTCTCTATTGTTTTGTCCAATTTTCTTACGCTATAGATTGAAATAGCTATCCTCGCACAAGATTTGCTAAGGTGAGATAAGTTCATCATCACCTATTTGTGATATAATGAGCATATAAAAGGAGGTTTATGTATGGAATGGCAAAATTATTCATCCTTAAATAAAAGAATCAATTATTTGCTAGCGCTTGACCGGGAAATTGTTGGGATCTATTTTTTACATCATAAGGAAGATTTTGAACGATTCGATGCCCCCCAGCCAAAAAAGCAAGCTACCTATTGCCGATTTGTTCAAAAAGCAACCGCTGGGGAACCTTTTAAAATTGACGCTAATAATCTCGCTTGTAAAGCAGCAGCGATTTCGCTAGGCTTGATTGATGAAATGGATAAACAGACGGATATCGAACGTTATGTTCATATGGATGTTTATCAAAATTTGGCGGTTAGTAAACAAGTATTAGATGAGATGGTTGGTTGCCAAAAAAAGAACGCTGGTATTGGTATATTGCCGATTAGCTATTGGAAAAAAGACCCTAACATCGTTCTTGTGATAACGAATCCGCATAATGCCATGCGCATGGTGCAAGGAAACGTTTACCATAACGGCCAACTTACCAACATTAAAATGGCTGGCATGCAAGGAATTTGTCAAGAAACCACTTCTTTTCCTTATGAAAGTGGTCAAATGAATATTTCACTCATGTGTTCTGGAACACGTCATGTAGCAAGATGGAAAGATACTGAACTATCTGTTGGGTTTCCGTTCTCCATATTTATTCAAGTGGTTTGTGGACTTGAGAAAACCATGAATTCAATGGAACTTATTGAGAAAAAACGAACGATTATTGAGCGATTAGAGGAAGGAAATGACTTTGATTTTTATGATGTCCGAAAAAAAGAAAATTATTTTCGAGGCGTGTATCGAAAGGATGTTTAAGAAGAATAAATTCATGGGTATAGGGTAATATTGGTTTTGTGTCCTATACTCATGAAAAATAAAAATTATCCGTTTGAAAATCTGTAATATTTTTAACTTTTTTATCTCTCTTTAATTCTTTAGAGATCAATTCTTGTTCGCTAGCACAGTTACTCGTTCCCATCAATGAATCGTAAAGGGCTTCTTTATAAGAATTTGTTTGCTTTTGATAGTAAAACTAGTCAGATAATCGATTTAAGCGTTGATCTAATGAAAAATTGGACTTTTTTACCGATGTTCCTATTATTGTATTTTTGTTAATTAAAATAAGAACCTGAAGCATAATGTTCAAGCACTTATTTTATAACATATTCAATCCCAATAGGTTCAGTAATATCGGCTTGCGTCTTCTCATTAAAAAAGAACATCGCATTTTTCATTACATTAAAATCATAGCGTAAATTTTTGGGGTAGGCTTTTACCTGATTTGCTTTTGTAAAAAAAGTATCGTCAATGGAAGCACTCTTTTTATTAATACCAAGTTTTAAAGTGACAGAAGCTTCTTCAGCCAGTTTATTTGAAAATTGACTAGCAAGTGTTGCTTTAACTGTTGCTTGTTCATTTTTAATGACTAAAGGAATTTCTTTGTTCCCTGTTTCAATTTTTCTTGTTCCGCAATTGATTTGGTAACTTGTAACGCCAGCGATTTCTTTTGCTGTTGGATAGCGATATTGACTGTTATTAATATAGTCAGATACTTTATCAGCAAATATAACTAAGCGATATCCTTTTGCACCGCTAGTATTTATATTTTCATTCGTTAATTTTTTCAGGTAATTTTTATTGGTTGTATTAACGATTAAATCGCCATTTTTTGCTACTTCTACTTGTGTTTCATCTGTTGGGAAAGAAAGAGTCGTCCTTTCAGATAATGGGATAGGTGTTTTGGTTTCTATCCATGCCTTATTACTTGCAATCAGCGTTGTTTTGCTTACTTCAGGTAATACTTCATCAGCTTGAACTCTCCAAAATACAATGAGAATTGCAACAGCAAGAAAAATAATTACAAAAAGAATAACAAAGCCTATATGATTGCGTGGGGCTTTCTCCACCGATTTATTCACCTGCTTTCAAAACTCTTCAAGCCAATTTATTATAATGCCAAACAAGAAATAATACAATATCTTTACAAAAAAGACAACTTTTTTACTATATAATGACAGACATTGTCTATTACTTTTTTACTTTTGGCTTGTTTTAGCTGCGTTTTTTCGATACAATTTGGTTGATACGGGGGTTTGAGATGATGAAAGTTTGTGTTTATTGTGGTTCTAATCCTGGAAATAGTCCAATTTACCGGGAACAAACAAAGCTTTTAGCTAAGGCTTTAAGTGATAAAAAATGTGATCTCGTTTATGGAGGCGGTAGACTTGGATTAATGGGGACCATTGCGAATGAAATGCTTTTTTATAAACGTAGTGTAACTGGGGTAATGCCAAGTGGTTTATTTCGTTCGGAGCTTTTACACCATGGTCTGACCGAGCTTGTTGAGGTGAGTACCATTCCTGAACGTAAATCGGAAATGATGCGTTTAAGTGATGCCTTTATTGCTATGCCAGGTGGTTATGGGACTTTTGAAGAGATTTCTGAAGTATTAAGTTACGCGCAACTAGGCCTTCATCAAAAACCAATTGCTTTTTTTAATGTCAATGGTTTTTATGATGGCTTTCTAAAATGGATCAACGCTTGCATTGAAAATGGTTTTATTCCTTCTGGCCAAGACCAACTGTTCATTCTAGAAAGCGATCCAAAGCAGCTTGTTGAAAAGCTTTTTACTTATCAGCCACCGAAAAAAGTAAATAAATGGCAAGAGCTTGATTCACAAAAAAATGAGTCTGGAGCATAAAAAAGCAAGAGTCAGGGAGATAACGCGATTTAGCTCTATTTTTTAAGAAAATACAATTTAAAAAGCAAAGCATAGATGTTACATGTCGAACACGACAAATCGAGCGAAAGCGTTTGTATTGAAGAAGTCTGCCAGAAACCGGGGACTGTACGTGAGAACCGGAAGTCAGGCAAACTTCTTCAATGCGAGCGCTTATCGCTGATTTATTTTGTGTATCGTTTATTTTTCTATACGGTCGCTGTATCTTCTTTGATCACAGCTAAATCCGAAGCTGGAATAGAACTAATATCTGCAAAAAATTCAATATGTCGGTTTAAATTTGTAAAAGACATTGGGGTTTCTCCACCAAGTTCTCCGTCAAGATTGATGAGCATTTTTTCAGCGGAAGTCACCATCACTTTTTGCGATTTAACATAGATCACATTGGGTTCCTTAATGTGATCACCGCGTAATGCGAGAGTGACTAAGCGAATGAATTCTGGCAAGCCAACTTTCTTAACGATGATGAGAGAAAATTTGCCATCATCAAGTTTAGCGTCAGGGGCTATTTTTTCAAAGCCGCCAATTGAATTCGTTAGGCCGAGAAGAAAAAACATGGCTTCTCCCTCAAAAATTCCATCATCATATTCTACCTTGACCCTTGTCGCTTTTAATGAAGGGAGCATTTCAATTCCTTTTAAATAGTAGGCAAGTTGCCCAAGCATCGTTTTTAGCTTGCTTGGAACATCATAAGTAAGCTCTGTAATCCGCCCACCACCACCGATATTGATAAAATATGTATCATTTGCTTTCCCAATATCCATGGCGACACTTTTACCGCTAGCGATGATTTTAGTAGCCTTTATTACATCGCGTGGAATATGTAATGCACGTGCAAAATCGTTCGTTGTCCCCGTTGGAATGATACCTACTTTTGGTCGATAGTCTTTTCCAGCAATGCCGTTAATGACTTCATTGATTGTCCCGTCCCCACCAGCAGCAACGACTAAATCGTAATGTTCAGAAACGGCCAACTCTGCTTCACGCTTGGCATCTCCTGCTTCGGGTGTTGTTGCATGAGCGGAGGCAGTATAGCCAGCATTTTCTAAAATATTTAAAACATCTGCTAAATTTCTTTTTATAATTTCTCGACCAGATGTTGGGTTATAGATGACCCGTGCTTGTTTGTTCATTAGTTTCATCCTCTCTAAAACAAAAAACGCCACAGATTGGATAAGTAAAATTTCTTACTGGGCGTCTTTATTATAGCAAAAAAACTTAGGTTTTACTATTGTTCGTTAGCAAGATGAAACGGAATAACTACTAATTTTTATCCAATATCACTTAGAACCTACTTTTATAAAGAATAATATTCGCTTAGTAGCTTAGCTGCATCCGCAATTAGCTGATCATGATATTGATCTTCCTTTTTAACCATTTTTGAAAATATGATCCAGACAAACGGCTTCATATCATCTTTAGAGCTAAAAATGACAGCGATATCATTCCTTGTACCATACGAGCCTGCACCTGTTTTATCGCCTACAATATAGCCATCGGGTACCCCTGCACGTATTAGGTGATCACCTGTTGTATTCTCAATCAATGTTTTTTTGAAATAGGCTAAAGCTTCATGATTCATATGGCTTGGATCCATTAAGAAAGATAGGTCTTTTAAAAAGGCTGTTGGAGTCGTTGTATCTCTTATATCAGAAGGAACTGCGCTATTTAAATCTGTCTCATACCTGTCTGAATGGGTCACTTGATCGCCTATTTTTTCTAATGCGTTTTGAAATTCTTTAGGACCATTTAACTCATTAAATAATAGGTTCCCTGCTGTGTTATCACTATATGTTATAGCTGCATGAATAATTTCTCTTATTGTCATGCCACCAGAAACATGGTCTTGAGTAATTGGTGAATAGGTGACTAAATCTTCTGCTGTGTAGAAAATACGCTTATTTAACTGTTCATTGGTATAATTTCTGAGGATGATGCCACTAATGATCGCTTTATAAGTAGAGGTAAAGGCAAATCGCTCTTCTTGATTATAGGTTATTTCTTTTGTGGTCTTTGTATCGATGGCATAAATACCTAAAGTAGCTTGATACTTTTCCTCTAATCTTTTAAACTTACTTTCAATGGTTGTCATTCATTACGCCTACCTTTCTTCTTTCCTAATTAAAAAAGCACTTCGCAATAACATGATTTCTTTTTGGTCACTCATGTACTGCGAAGTGCTATTTTTTTAGCGTTTATTCATTTCATCTAATAAAATCTTATTTACCATAGGCGGGTTCGCTTGCCCTTTTGTTGCTTTCATCACTTGCCCAACAAGAAAACCAACTGCACGATCTTTACCATTTTTGAAATCAATGATGGATTGCTCGTTACTATCTAGAATTTCGGAAATAACCTTACGTAATTCCCCTTCATCTGAAATTTGAACAAGCCCTTTTGCTTTGACAACTTCTTCTGCATTACCACCATTTTCTGCTAATTCGCGGAAAACTTTTTTGGCAATTTTTGATGAAATCGTGCCATTTTCGATGAGTTGGATCATTTGCGCAAGATTGGCTGGTGTAAGTCCTGTATCTACTAGCTCTTTTTGTTCAGCATTCAAGTAGGCAGATACTTCACCCATTAGCCAGTTGGAAGCTTGTTTTGGCTCAGCACCAATCGCTACGGCCTCTTCAAAGAAATCCGACATTTCTTTTGTGAGTGTCAGCACCATCGCATCATAAGGTGGCAATCCAAGATTAGAAATATAGCGTGCCTTACGCTTGTCTGGAAGCTCTGGGATTTCAGTACGAATGCGTTCTTTCCAAGCGTCATCAATATAAAGATCGACTAAATCTGGCTCTGGGAAATAACGATAATCATCAGAACCTTCTTTTACGCGCATTAATGTTGTTTTACCTGTAGCTTCTTCATAACGACGTGTTTCTTGCATGATCACACCGCCAGCCATCAACACTTCCGCTTGTCGTTTTTCTTCAAATTCAATCCCACGGCGTACATTGTTGAAGGAATTTAAGTTTTTTAGTTCTGTTTTTACACCAAATTCTTCTTGTCCTACAGGGCGAATCGAAATGTTGGCATCACAACGCATCGAGCCTTCTTCCATTTTCACATCGGAAACGCCAGTGTATTGAATGATTGCTTTTAATTTTTCAAGATAGGCGTAAGCTTCTTCAGCTGAACGAATATCTGGTTCTGACACGATTTCAATCAGCGGTGTGCCTTGACGGTTAAGATCGACTAGTGAATATCCTTGTGAGGTATGCGTATTTTTACCGGCATCTTCTTCAAGGTGAAGGCGCGTTATGCCAATTTTTTTCTTTTTGCCACCAACTTCAATTTCGATAAAGCCGTGTTCGCCAATTGGTTTATCAAATTGAGAAATTTGATACGCTTTTGGATTATCTGGGTAAAAATAATTTTTGCGGTCAAACTTTGTATGTTTCGCAATTTCGCAATTGATGGCCATGGCTGCTTTCATCCCGTATTCAACAGCGCGCTTATTTAAGACAGGGAGCACACCAGGCATACCTAAATCAACAACGGTTGTGTTTGTATTCGGTTCTGCACCGAAATGAGCAGGAGCAGAAGAGAAAATTTTTGATTCAGTTTTTAATTCAACATGTACTTCAAGTCCAATGACAGTTTCAAAATTCATAACTCATTCTTCCTCCTTATAGTGATGGCTTCTCTTTATGGAAATTTGTTGCCTGTTCGAAAGCATGAGCAACTTGATAGATCTTGCTTTCTTCAAAATGATTCCCGATAATTTGTAGCCCAACAGGCAACCCGTCTGAAAATCCACATGGAATAGAAATTGCTGGTAGCCCAGATAAATTAATTGGAATCGTTAATAAATCATTTAAATACATCGTAATTGGATCATGAATCATACCGTCAATAGCAAAGGCAGTTGTTGGTGATGTTGGTCCAATAATCACATCATATTCGCTAAATACTTTTTCAAAATCTTGTTTGATCAATGTACGTGCTTGTTGTGCTTTTTTATAATAAGCATCGTAATAGCCAGAGCTTAGGGAGTAGGTTCCAAGCATAATTCGGCGTTTTACTTCATTGCCAAAGCCTTCGGAACGTGTTTTTTTATAAAGATCTTCTAATGAATTGACGTTTTCAGAGCGATAGCCATAGCGAACGCCATCAAAACGAGATAAATTTGAAGAAGCTTCACTGGAGGCTAAAATATAATAACTGGCAACACCATATTCAGAATGTGGTAAAGAAACCTCTTCACAAGTAGCTCCTAATTGTTCTAACGTTTTCAGCGCTTCTAAAACAGCTGTTTTTACACCAGGGGCTACTCCACTACCTAGATATTCTTTAGGGACGCCGACTCTAAGTCCTTTGATATCATCGGTTAATTTTTTAGTGAAGTCTGTTTCCGGTCGGTTAATCGATGTAGAATCATTTTCATCTACGCCACTAATCGCTTCAAGCAAATACGCGTTGTCTTCTACAGTGCGCGTAATTGGGCCAATTTGGTCAAGTGATGAGGCAAAAGCAATTAAACCAAAACGCGATACACGTCCGTATGTAGGCTTCATACCAACAACGCCACAAAAAGAAGCTGGTTGACGAATGGAGCCGCCTGTATCTGTTCCTAATGAAAATAAAACTTCTGAAGCAGCAACGGACGCGGCACTGCCACCAGAGGAACCGCCTGGAACTTTGGTTAAATCCCAAGGGTTGCGTGTTTTTTTGAAATAAGAAGTTTCAGTTGATGAGCCCATCGCAAACTCATCCATGTTTAACTTACCAACGTTAATCGCTTGTGCTCCTTTTAATTTATGCATAACAGTGGCGTCATAAATAGGGTCAAAGTTTTCTAAAATCTTACTTGCAGCTGTTGTGCGTAAATTTTTAGTGACAATGTTGTCTTTAATTCCAATTGGCAATCCAGACAACATATTATTCGGATCAACGCCTGCATCCCCTAGCTCAGACGCAACGTCAAAAGCGGTTTCTTTATTTAATGTAATAAAAGCGCCAACTTTATCTTCTACTGCTTCAATTCGCTCAAAGGATTCTTTTACCAAATCAAATGGTGTAATTTCTTTTTTAACGAGCAATTCATGTAGCTCTTTTACTGAGTGTTCAAATAAGCTCAAAATCGATTCCCTCCTAAACTGCTATTCTTCAATAATGGTTGGTACTTTAAACATGCCATCTTGTGTTTCTGGGGCATTTTTTAATACGTCTTCACGTGGTAAGCCTGGTTTTGAAACGTCTTCACGTAGTACATTTGCGATTTCAATGGCATGGGAAGTTGGCTCAACACTTGTTGTATCAAGTTCGTTTAGTTTTTCAACCATTTCTATAATTTTACCAAGCTGCCCGGCAAAAATATTTGCTTCATTTTCTGTTACTTCTAGTTTTGCCAGATTTGCTACTTTTTCAACCGTTTCTTTGGATATGTTTGTCAAAACGCCATCCTCCTTTTAGTTCAACTTTGTTTTTTTCACTAATGTTAGAATTATATCATAGACAAGCTGGGTTTGTAGAGCATATGTCTATTTTGGGCTAAAAATTCCAGCTTAGTCTCCTTCGATTTCTTTTTCTACTTTATCTGGTAAATAGTTTAGTAAGTCATCTTCACGCCAAATAGGAATACCAAGCTTTTCTGCATTCTCTCGTTTTGTTCCTGCATCTTCCCCGGCAATAACAATATCTGTCTTTTTACTTACACTTCCAGCGACGTCTCCACCTAGATTTTCAATTAACGCTTTGGCGTCATTTCTTGTTAGCCGAGTTAGTTTTCCTGTTAAGACAACTTTTTTACCTGAAAAAACAAGTTCTTCATGAGCGCGTTCTGCGGGTTTTGGCCCGGTATAAGTCATATTCACGCCTGCTTTTTTAAGTTCATCCATCAATTCATGAACCTCATCATTACTAAAATAGGTGACTATACTGTCTGCCATGATATCCCCAATATCAGGAATTTCTGTTAGTTCTTCTTTAGATGCCTTGCTTAATGCTGCTAACGTATCAAATTGAATGGCAAGCGTACGCGCAGCTTTTGCTCCAACGTGGCGGATACCTAAACCAAATAATAGCCGTTCCAAGCTGTTTGCTTTGCTTTTTTCAATGGAGTCAAGCAAATTTGTTACAGATTTTTCGCCCATTCGCTCTAAATCAAGCAGTTTTTCTTTAGAAAGAGAGTATAAATCGACAACATCCTTAATGAATTGATGTGAAAAAAGTTGCGTGACAACTTTTTCACCTAATCCATCAATATTCATTGCATTCCGTGAAACAAAATGGATCAATCCTTCTTTGATTTGAGCGGGGCATTTTGGATTAATACAGCGAAGGGCAACTTCATCTTCTAAACGTACAAGTTCACTTTGACAAGCGGGACATTCTTTTGGCATGTGAAAAGTAACTTGTGTACCATCACGTTTTTCTGGAAGGCTTCGAATAACTTCTGGGATAATATCGCCTGCTTTTTTAATCACTACGGTATCTCCAATGCGAATATCTCTTTCATGAATTAAATCTTCATTATGGAGGGATGCTCGGCTTACGGTTGTTCCTGCTATAAAGATTGGATCAAGGATAGCAGTAGGTGTTACAACGCCGGTCCTTCCTATGTTTAACTCAATTCGCTCTAACACAGTTCGGACCTCTTCTGCTGGAAACTTATAAGCAATCGACCAACGTGGTGTTTTAATCCGTTCGCCCATTTCACGCTGCTCGCTTAAACTGTTTAACTTCAGAACAATCCCATCAATATCATAATCTAACTGTGTCCGTTTTTCCGTCCATTCTTCAATGTAAGCAAAAACTTCGTCCATCGTTTGGCAAACGCGGCGTTCTTTATTTGTTTTTAGTCCAAGTGAATGGAGCATATCTAAGCCATCACTATGTCTTTTTACACCCATTTCGCCAAAATCGGAAACGGCATATAAGAAAATATCAAGATTCCTTTGTGCGGCGATTTTTGTATCCAATTGCCGGAGTGAACCCGCAGCTGCATTCCGTGGGTTAGCAAATAGTGTATGCCCTTCTTCTTCACGTCTTTCATTTAACTTTTTAAATGAGTTTTTAGGCATAAAAGCTTCGCCACGAACTTCAATGGAATAAGGTTTTTTTAGTTTCATTGGGATTGAACGAATGGTACGTAAATTTTCCGTGATATCTTCACCGATTGTGCCATCTCCACGTGTTGCGCCTTGTTTATATTGCCCATTTTCATACGTAAGTGAGATAGCTAGTCCATCGATTTTCAATTCGCACATATATTCCCTGTCTTCACCAACTTTTTCGCGAATTTGTCTGTCAAAGTTTAGTAGGTCTTCTTTATTAAAAGCGTTAGCAAGGCTTAGCATTGGTTTCCCGTGCCGCACTTTCGTAAAACCTTCAAGCACTTCACCACCAATACGTCTGCTTGGTGAATCATTTGTCACCCAGTCAGGATGTTTTTTTTCGATTTGTAGTAATTCCTGCATGTATTTATCATATACGGCATCTTCTACGGTTGGGTTATCTTCTACGTAATATTCATGGCTGTATTCTAGAAGCAGCTCTTTTATTTCCTGATAACGTTTTTTTTCTTCCACTTCTTATCCACCTACTTTAAACTTTTTCAATTGGGGCAAACTCTGCTAATAAGCGTTTTACACCAGTTGGGCTTGGAAAGGCAATATCAAGTTCCATATTATCCCCTTCTCCTTTTACGCTAACAACTGTTCCGACTCCCCATTTTTTATGACCAGCTTTATCTCCTACACTCCATCCAAATGAAGAAGCTCCTGATGCGTTATAGTTAGCCACTTGCTTTGGCATGATTCTAGCACGAGAAAATGGCACATCTTGTATGCGACTTTCCTGGCCTGTTTCAAGTAAGTCTTGGGGAATTTCACCGATAAAGCGCGATTCTTTGTTTGAAGCTTGGCGTCCATAAAGCATCCGCGAATAAGCGCTTGTTATAAAAAGTTCTTCTTCTGCACGTGTAATGCCTACGTAAGCAAGACGGCGTTCTTCTTCCATTTCATCTTCTTCAAATAGCGCTCTTGAATGAGGGAAAATCCCCTCTTCCAGTCCTACTAAAAAAACGACTGGAAATTCTAAGCCTTTTGCGGAGTGAAGCGTCATCAAAGTGACTGATCCTATTTGTTCACCCTCTTGTTCTTCTAATTTATCAATATCTGCAACAAGTGCTAAATCTGTTAAAAATGAAAGCAATGATTTGTCATCATTTTCTTTTTCAAAATTTTGTGTAACGGATAAAAACTCTTCGATATTTTCAAGGCGTGCTTCAGCTTCAAGTGTTCGTTCGTTTTTTAGCATTTCACGGTAACCTGATTTATCAAGTACTTCATTAACAAGTTCTGTCACTGATAAAAATTCCTGCATTTCCGTAAAACCGCGAATGAGCTCATAAAAAGCGGCTAACTGTTTGCTAATTTTAGTTGAAAGACCGACTAACTCGATCCGTTCCAGCACTTCAAAATAAGTCATATCATAAGCAGCTGCTGTTTGGGCAATTTTATCGAGTGAAGTAGCACCAACACCGCGTTTTGGAACATTGACAATCCTTGTCAAACTAATGTCATCATCATTGTTTGAAATCAAGCGTAAATAAGCCAAAATATCTTTAATTTCTTTACGGTCATAGAATTTCGTCCCACCAACCATTGTATAGCTGATATTTGATTTCATAAAATATTCTTCTAGTACACGTGACTGTGCATTTGTCCGGTACAAAATCGCAAAATCGGAAAGTGGACGTTTATTAGCTTTTATCTCTTCTTGAATTTTGCTGACAACATAAGTTGCTTCTTCTTTTTCTGTTAATGCTTTATGATAGAAAATCTTTTTTCCTTCATCTTTTTTTGTCCAAAGATTTTTCGGTTTACGATTATGATTGTTTTCAATGACATGGTTTGCTGCTTCAAGAATGCGTTTTGTTGAGCGATAATTTTCTTCAAGTAAAATGACCTTAGCACTTGGGTAATCTTTTTCAAAAGAAAGGATGTTTGTAATATCTGCACCACGCCAACCATAAATGGATTGATCAGAATCACCAACAACGCATAAGTTACTAAGCCTTGCAGCAAGGAGCTTTATAAGTAAGTACTGTGCGTGATTGGTATCTTGATATTCATCCACATGAATATATTGAAATTTGCGCTGATAGTATTCTAACACATCTGGTACTCGTTCAAAGAGGCTGATGGTTACCATAATCAAATCGTCAAAATCAAGCGATTGGTTTTTTTTCAACTTCTTCTCATAAAGTGTATAGACTTCGGCTACCATTTTATCGTAGTACCCTGTTGCTTCTTTTTCATACGCTGCTGCTGTTATCAGTTCGTTTTTAGCATTGCTAATTGAAGCGAGGATCCCGCGCGGTTCAAATTTTTTACTGTCAATATTCTTTTCTTTTAAAATTCCTTTAATGACAGAGAGCTGGTCGCCACTATCTAAAATGGTAAAATTACGCGCATAACCAATCCGATCAATGTCACGGCGTAAAATACGTACACACATTGAGTGGAATGTGGAAATCCAGATACTTTCAGAAGTACTACCTAAAAGCGAGCCAATCCGTGCTTTCATTTCACGTGCTGCTTTATTCGTAAATGTGATTGCTAAAATATTATAGGGGTTGACTTCTCGTTCTTTTATCAGATAAGCGATTCTGTGTGTTAAGACACGCGTTTTTCCACTGCCTGCACCGGCCATAATTAAAAGTGGTCCTTCTGTTGTTTCTACTGCATTTTTCTGTTCGGGGTTAAGCCCTGCTAATAACTCTTCTTTATTCCATTTCATTTTCCCACCACCATACAAACATTTGTTCTTATTTTAACATAATTTGCTTCAAAATGCTTTACTTAAAGACCATAGCTGTTTCAAGCGCTGCTGCAAAATCCTCATAAATGATATTTCCAACTACAATTGTATCAGCAAACTGCGCCATTTCAAGCGCTTGTTCTTTTGTTTTAATTCCACCGCCGTACCATAACTTCGCGCGCTTTAACACCTCTGAAACGGTACGAACGACTTCTTTATTTCCATAGATGCCGCTATATTCTAAATAAACAACAGGCATTTGAAAGAGATTGTCGGCAATCTCAGCATAAGCGATAATATCAGCTACGGTTAAATCGGTCTTTGCTTGTGTTAAAGTAGCTACTTTGCTTTCTTTATTTAAGATAATATAGCTGACAGATGTCATTTTATCCCAAGGCAAAAACCCGTGGAACTGCTTAACAACCTGATGGTGCTTCTGATGTAGCCAAGCCACATCATTTGTATTTAAAACACTAGGGATTAAAAACAAATCGCAAACAGGTAAAATGATATCAGGCTGACTCACTTCTAAATAAACGGGAAGTTCTGTTTCAGCAAAAAGTTCATATGTAGCAACAACTAATTCATGTGTCAGGTTATCTGTTCCACCAATGATAAATCCTGAAGTCCCGCTTGATTCAAGCTTAGATACTGCACCGGGTGGTAATTTTTTCGCTGGATCAATTTTAAATAAATGCTGCAAAAAGTTATCCCCCTCATGTATTTTCTTGCTTTTTTATTATAGCATTAGTTGTGCTTCCGTTCATCTATCCTGTAAATATTTTAACTTATTTAAATAAAGCTATATGGCTTTACTTGAAATTATGGTATGATAAAAAAGATTAACTGAAAATAAAGGGGAGTTTTTATGGAACAAAGTAGAGAAGAATGGAGTTCAAAATTAGGGTTTATCCTTGCCTCTGCCGGGTCAGCGATCGGCATTGGCGCTATTTGGAAATTACCATATGTGGCAGCAACTGCTGGTGGAGGAGCCTTTTTTCTACTTTTTTTACTCATTACTGTATTCGTTGTTATGCCACTTTTAATTGCTGAGTTTATAATTGGTCGTCATTCTAGAAAAGATGCGATCGTCGCTTATGAAAAACTAGCGCCAGGTACTAAATGGAATTTGATCGGTCGCCTTGGTGTCATTGGAGCAAGCATTCTATTTTCTTTTTATAGCGTTGTTGGTGGTTGGATCATTACTTATTTATTTAAAGCGGTCACCCTAACGATTCATGGTACGACTCAAACACAATTGTTAACTGAATTTGCGAATACAACGGCCAATCCTTGGATTTCGCTTTTAGGGACATTTGTTTTTATTTTCTTGAATGTTCTTGTGATTAATCGTGGGGTTGTTGCTGGCATTGAGAAAATGAATAAAGTGATGATGCCTGCACTTTTTATTTTATTTATCGTCTTAATTATTCGTTCACTGACGCTACCTGGTGCTATGAGTGGGGTTAGTTATTTTTTAAAACCGGATTTTTCTCATTTTACAGCAAATACCATTTTAATTACATTGGGACAAGCTTTCTTCTCACTTAGCGTTGGATTATCGGTTATGGTGACCTATAGTTCTTATCTGGATAAAAAGACTAGTTTACCTGGTTCTGCTTTATCTGTATCGCTAATGAACATGGTTGTGTCGCTACTGGCTGGGCTTGCGATCTTCCCTGCTGCTTTTTCTTTTGGTATTAAACCCGATGCAGGGCCTGGACTATTGTTTGTCATCTTACCAACCATTTTTAATCAATTACCATTTGGAACCTTCTTTTTTATCATCTTTTTAATCTTGTTTGCCTTTGCCGCACTAACTTCAAGTTTTTCACTACTTGAAGCGATTGTTGCTCCACTGATAACAAAAGGAGCCACAAGAAGACGTGCAACAAATTGGATCGGCTTATTGATTGTTATTTTGGCAATTCCTTCAGCACTTAGTTTTGGCGTTTTAAGCAATATCCATCTTTTTGGATTAACCTTCTTTGAACTAGCCGATTACTTAGTCTCTAATATCATTTTGCCATTTGGAGCCTTTTTCATTGCGCTTTTTGTAGGCTATCGTTTACCTAGAGCTGTACTATTTGAAGAGTTTACGGCAAGCAATCATTTTGGGAAAAAATTGTTTATCATTTGGTTGTTTGTGATCCGTTTTGTAGCGCCTCTTGCGATTATTTTTGTATTTTTATCGGCTACCGGATTGATTAAGTTTTTATTTTAATGGTTTGTAAATAAAAAGATGATTTCTACTTTTCTAGAAATCATCTTTTTATTGATTCAACTTTGCTCTTTCATCCGCTCAAAAATCTTTAAATACATATCATTCCCATAGTTAAGTGAACGTTTCACACGAGAAATGGTCGCTGTACTTGCCCCAGTTTCCACTTCGATGACGTTATAAGTTTTACCTTCTGAAAGCATTTTTGCAACTTGAAACCGTTGGGACATCGATTGGATTTCATTCACCGTGCAAACATCATCAAAAAAAGCATAGCATTCTTCTAAAGAATTTAATGTTAAAACGCTTTTAAAAAAATCATCTAAACCTTCTCCGCGCAATTTTTCGATTTGCATACGTATACCTCCGATTATCGTTCAATCATTACTTTCATATTTTAACGTACCAACGCGTGAAAAACAACTTTTTTATCTTTCCAAATTGAATATTTAGTTTAAATTTAGATAAAAGGTCGGCTTTTATTTGATGCTTTGCTTCGATTTACTCCTCTCCGCCGATATCAATTCGGTAAAAAAAAGAAGGAGTATCAAGCTTTTCCATTTCCTTATAAAGTTGTTGACGTGCGTCAGTCATATCTTTTGCTTCAAGTGTGAGGAGCAAGACACGTCCTCCATTTGAAATGAATTCACCGGCTTCATTTAAATAAGTTCCTGCGTGATAAACCGTAACTTCAGCACTTAATTCTGTTAATCCAGTTACTAAATGATTTTTCTCATAAAAAGCGGGATATCCTTTACTGGCAAGCACAATCCCCAAATTGACGCCGGTTTCTTTAAAAGTCACAACGGGCTCCTCATCGTCAAGTAGCGCTTGGATAAGCTCAGCAAAGTCACTTGTAAGCCGCGGCAATACAACTTGTGTTTCCGGATCACCAAAGCGTGCATTGAACTCAATCACTTTAACACCACTTGATGTCGCCATTAAACCAGCATATAAAACACCACGGAAAGCACGATTTTCTTGAAACAGACCATTTGCCGCTTTCACAAGGACATTTTGAATGGCTTCATCGACTAGGGCTTCTGAAATTTGTGGAACAGGCGAGTAAGCTCCCATTCCGCCTGTGTTTGGCCCTTTAGCTCCATCATAAGCACGCTTGTGATCTTTCGCTACTTCCATCGGGTAAATTTTTTTGCCATTTACAAAAGCCATTAACGAGAATTCTTCACCTACTAAAAACTCTTCAATCACAACTTTTTCTGATGCTTTTTCAAATTTATTTTCAAGTAGCATTTCTTTTAAAGCAAGTGTGGCCTCTGCTAACGTCATCGCTACAACAACGCCTTTTCCATCTGCTAGACCATCTGCTTTAATGACAATTGGAGCGCCTACTTGATTGACATAATTTTGCGCATGCTCATAATCAGTGAATGTTTTTGAAGAGGCTGTTGGAATTTGATATTTTTGCATAAACTGTTTAGCAAAATCTTTGCTTCCTTCAATGAGTGCTGCTCGTTTTGTTGGTCCAAATGCTTTGATTCCCGCTGCTGAAAAAGCGTCTACCATTCCTTCTAAAAGTGGCACTTCAGGCCCGATAATGACAAAAGCGATGCGATTTTCCTTAGCAAAGTTGATTAATTTTTCAAAGTCCATTTCATTGATGTTAGGGCAAATTATTCCTTCTTTTACTAGCGCATCACTTCCAGGCGCACAAAACACTTGTGCCACTTTGTTAGATTCTAATAGTTTTTTACAGATTGCATGTTCCCGTCCACCTCGACCAATGACAAGTATATTCACTGTCTATTCACATCCTTTTAATGTTTGAAATGGCGTATATTGGTTAGTATCATTGCGATTCCGTATTGATCAGCCTTATCAATAGACTCTTTATCACGAATGGAACCGCCTGGCTGAATTATTGCTGTTATTCCAGCTTTTGCTGCAGCTTCTACTGTATCACTCATTGGGAAAAAAGCATCTGAGGCTAGAACAGCTCCTTTTGATTTTTCACCTGCTTGGGAAATTGCAATTTGTGCTGCGCCAATACGATTCATTTGGCCTGCACCAATTCCTACTGTCTGCGTGTCATCTCCAATCACGATGGCATTCGATTTCACGTGCTTCACAACATTCCACTGCATTTCAAGTGCTTTTCGTTCGGTTTCAGTTGGTTTTTTTTTGGTCACCACTTGATACGCTTCAGGATTTTCAACAAGTGCATCTGCGTCTTGCAGTAAAAGCCCACCATTTATCGAAACTTTTTCAATGGCTTGTTTCGACTTAGCGAAAGAAGTTGTTAACAAACGAATTTTTTTTTTCTGACTTAATAGCTTAAATGCCTCTTTTGAAAAACTTGGTGCAATAATGATTTCTAAGAAAAGCTCGCTCATATGTCTTGCTGTTCGTTCATCTACTTCTTGGTTTAAAGCGATGATTCCACCAAAAATCGAGATTGGGTCTGCTTCGTAAGCCTTAAGATAAGCGGATTCAATGGTGTTTCCCCTACCAACACCACATGGATTCAAATGTTTCACAGCCACTACGACAGGGCCGCTAAATTCAGCGGCAATGTTTAAAGCAGCATTTGCATCACGGATATTATTATAACTTAAAGCTTTTCCATGTAGCTGTTTAGCGCAACTTATCGTATTTTCTTTAGCAAAAGGCACTGTATAAAAAGCGGCTTTTTGATGGGGATTTTCCCCGTAACGAAGTGTTTCTTTTAACGCATACGCAAGTGTTATCTTTTCAGGGAATTTTTCTTGCGTGATCTCTGTTAAATAGTCTGCGATCAGTGCCTCATAAAAAGCTGTATGTCTAAATACTTTTGCTGCTAATTTTTCTCTAGTGACGAACTCTGTTTGCTTATTTTTTTGATATTCAGTAATGACAGTTAAATAATCATTTGGGTCAACAACAACCGTGACATCTGCGTAATTTTTTGCGGCAGAACGAAGCATTGCTGGGCCGCCAATGTCAATTTGCTCAATGGCCTCATCTAAAGAAATCTCTTTTTTAGCAATTGTCTCTTGGAAAGGATATAAGTTAACGCAAACCAGGTCAATTGGACAGATATTTTTTAACTCGAGTTGCTTCATATGCTCTGGATCATCCCGTTTAGCAAGAAGGCCCCCGTGAATGTGAGGGTTTAATGTCTTGACGCGTCCATCTAACATTTCTTGAAAACCAGTCACAGTTTCAACAGATGTAACAGGTAGGTTCGCCCGCTCAAGCGCCTCTTTCGTACCACCCGTTGAAATAATTTCAAAACCAATATCAACTAATGATTTAGCAAATTGAATGATGCCCGTTTTATTAGAAACACTTATTAGCGCCCTTTTCATAAATCATCTTCCTTTTCTAAAAAATATCGCTTAATCACTTCTTTATAAAAATGATGTTCTACTTGATGGATTTTGGCTGTTAATGTTGCTTTTGTATCGTCTTTTGCTATGCAAACTCGTTCTTGCGCAATGATTTCACCTGTATCCATCCCTTGGTCGACAAAATGGACCGTTACCCCTGTTTCATCACTTCTAGCTAAAAGCGCCTGGCCAATCGCATCTTTCCCAGGGAAGTTTGGTAAAAGAGAAGGATGGAGGTTAATCATACGACGATCAAAGGCTTTCAAGAGAACAGGCCCAATTAAGCGCATATACCCAGCCAAAACGATGAAATCAATCTTCATCTTCTGCAAAAGTTGTAATATTTCTTGTTCAAAATGTTCCTTATTCGGATAGTCTTTCGGTTTAAAAGAAAAATACGGGACTCCTGCCTGTTTAGCGCGTTTTAAAACCCCTGCTAAAGGGTGATCACAGACAAGCAGTTTAATATGTTTTTTTAACCTAGCATCGTCCACCATCGCTTGAAAGTTCGTGCCCGCGCCAGAAGCAAAAACCGCAATCCTCATTTACTCTCCTCCCTCAGTAAAAATGACAGAGGCTGCTTTTTTTGGAACCACTTGTCCAATTTGATACGCTCTTTCTCCAGCTTTCGTTAGCACTTCTAGCACGCCCTCTGCATCTTTTTCTGAAACGGCAAGGACCATTCCAATTCCCATATTAAAGATTTGATACATTTCCATTTCTAGTAAATCCCCATGCTTTTGCAAACTTGTAAAAATAGGCAACATTGGCCAACTTCCATGTTTAATTTCTGCAGCCAAATCCTCAGAAAACATGCGTGGTAAATTTTCGATAAAACCGCCGCCAGTAATATGCGAAATGCCATGAATGTTGTATTTCTCAAAAAGTGCTAAAACAGGTTTGACATAAATTCGTGTTGGTTCAAGGAGCTCTTCTCCAAGTGTTCGCTCAAATTCTGGTAATCTTTCATTTAAAGTAAAGTCATGATCTTTAAAATAGATTTTTCTAACTAAGGAAAAGCCGTTGCTATGAATCCCACTGGAGGCAAGACCGATCAAAAGATCCCCTGCCTTAACTTGTTCTGCTTGAATGAGTTTTTTCTTCTCTACTGCTCCCACTGCAAAACCTGCTAAATCATAGTCTTCAGTCGCATACATATCAGGCATTTCAGCTGTTTCTCCGCCTATTAGTGAACATCCGGATTGCTCACAACCATCTGCTACACCTTTTACAATTTGTTCCATTTTGCTAGGGTTAATTTTTCCTGTAGCTAGATAATCTAAAAAATAAAGTGGCTCGGCACCTTGCGCCAAAATATCATTCACACACATGGCAACACAATCAATACCAATGGTGTCATGTTTTTTCATTTGAATAGCCAGCATCAGCTTCGTACCTACACCATCTGTTCCTGAAACAAGTACAGGTTCTTGCAAATGAAGCTTACTTAAATCAAATATCCCACCAAAAGAACCAAGTGAATGAACTGCACCTAAACGTTTTGTCCGTTCAACGTGTTTTGTAATTCGTTCCACCACTTCATAACCAGCTTTCACATCAACGCCTGCACGGCTATACGCATTTCTACTCATCATGTACACCCTCTCTTTTTCAGTGTGAGTTTGCTAAACCGTCTCTTTGGTAATCATATAGTGCAGTTGGATAATCACCGTTAAAATAAGCCATACACAATCCGCCATATGGTTCGTCTGGATAAGGTTTTCCAATCGCTTCAATAAGGCCTGTTTCGCTCAAAAATTCCAATGAATCAGCGCCAATGAGTTCACAAATCTCTTCCTTCTTATGATTTGCAGCAATTAATTCATTTCGCGTTTGGATATCAATGCCATAAAAACAAGGGTAAGCAAGTGGTGGCGAAGCGATTCTGACATGAACCTCTTTTGCTCCCGCCAAACGAAGCAGCTCAACAATTCGCCTACTCGTTGTCCCGCGAACAATCGAATCATCAATCATGACAACGCGTTTGCCTTCTACTACACCCCGAACAGCCGAAAGCTTCATACGCACGCCTTGTTCACGTAATGCTTGCGATGGTTGAATAAACGTTCTTGCCACATAACGATTTTTAATTAATCCTAATTCATAAGGAAGTCCAGCCTCTTCGGCGTAACCAATCGCTGCTGAGATACTTGAATCAGGAACGCCTGTGACAACATCTGCGTAAATAAAGGCTTCTTTTGCTAAACGCTTGCCACAGCGCTTTCGAGCAGCATGAACGTTTATCCCCGCGATGTTTGAATCTGGACGGGCAAAATAAATATATTCCATGCTACAAATTGAGTGAGTAATCTCTTTTGTGAAATGATCAATATGAAGACCCTTTTCATCAATAACAATGATTTCTCCTGGTTCAACATCCCGAACAAACTCAGCACCAACAGTATCAAAGGCACACGTCTCAGAAGCGATGACATAACGATCGCCTATTTTTCCGATCGCAAGTGGTCTAAAACCATTAGGATCGAGTGCTGCAATCAGAGCATTTTCAGTAAGTAAAAGATAGGCGAAACCACCTTTTACTTGATTTAATGCCGCTTTTAAATCTTGCAGAAAATCCCCTGTTTTACTGCGTTTTATTAAATGAGCGAGCACCTCGGTATCAGAACTCGTTTGAAAAATGGCCCCGTCGTCTTCTAGCCGGTTACGAAGTGCTTTGGCATTAATTAAATGCCCATTATGCGCTAAAGCAAAGGAAGAATTTTGAAAATGGAATAAAAAAGGTTGAACATTATCGATGCTTTTCTCACCTGCTGTTCCGTAGCGCACGTGCCCAATTGCTCCGTGGCCAGTTAAAGCACTTAGTTCTCCCTGTTTAAAGACATCTGCTAGTAAACCAAGATCACGATGCCCTTGTAAACGAGTCCCGTCTGTTGAAACGATACCAGCTCCTTCTTGCCCTCGATGCTGCAAACTATGCAAGCCATAGTAAGTGACTTCAGCTGCTTGCGCGTGATTCCAAATCCCAAATACACCACACTCTTCATTCAGACTTTTTATTTCAGTAAACATGGTAGCGCTCCTTCCCAGATTTGTTTTAGCTCTTTTGTTTGTAATAAAAATTTACGTTCATTCGTCTTGATCTTTACAAAACCAGTTGCTGTTACCTTCCCTAATAGAACCAAATGGATCTCTTGAAACATTTTTTCAAAAGCGGCTTGTTTTTCTTGACGAATAGAAACTAGAAAACGCGATTGTGTTTCACTAAAAAGTGCCACATCAGGATATGGAAAATCAATTTCCGCACCTAATTCATTTTGAAAAAGTGATTCACTTAAAGAAACAGCAACCCCCCCTTCTGATAAATCGTGAGCACTATTTAATAGTCCTGTTTGAATGGCTTTTAGCACCATTTCTTGATGTGTTTTTTCAATTGCTAAATCGAGTTCTGGAGCATTACCGCTAATTCTATCTTGAACTAATTTTTGCAATTCCGTTCCATTAAGTTCAAGCTTTGTTTCACCAATTAAATAAATCAAATCCCCTGCTTGTTTAAAATCCTGCGTCATGATATGGCGATCATTTTCAATTAAGCCAACCATCCCAATCACTGGTGTCGGGTAAATTCCAGTTCCATCGGTTTCATTATAAAGGGACACATTGCCAGAAATGACGGGCGTATTAAGTAATGTAGCTGCCTCACTTATCCCATCAGCAGCCATTGCCATTTCAAAGAAGGTTTCAGGTTTATCAGGATTTCCAAAATTAAGTCCATCTGTAATCGCGAGTGGCTTAGCACCACTTGCAACAATGTTTCGGGCAGCTTCACAAACGGCAATCGATCCACCAACTTCTGGATCCAAATACAAATAGCGCGCATTACAATCTGTCGTAAGTGCTATCGCTTTTTTAGTGCCCGGAATACGAATGATCGCTGCATCTGATCCAGGTGTAACGATTGTATTTGTACGGATTTGATAATCATACTGCTCATAAATTACTTTTTTGCTTGCAATGGTCGGCTGGGCTAATAATTTTTTCCAAGTCTCAACTGGATGAATGTTTGGTATTTTTAGTGGTTTTTCTTGCTTAAAAGCTTTAAGGCGAGCTGGTTCTGCCATTTCTTTATGATAAATTGGTGCATCTTCAGAAAGTGCATCTACTGGAACACTTGCAACAATTTTATCGTGATGAATAATCGTATACATTTTATCATCCGTCACTTCTCCAATCGTCACTGCCTCTAGATCATATTTTTCAAAAAGGGCTTTGATTTCTGCTTCATGGCCTTGTTTTATACAAAGAAGCATTCGCTCTTGCGATTCAGAAAGTAACATTTCATAAGCGCTCATTTCTATTTCACGGGTAGGAACATCATCCATGACAAGTTTTAGCCCGTATCCTGCTTTCGATGCCATTTCTGAACTCGAACTGACAAGCCCAGCTGCTCCCATATCTTGAATCCCAACTAAAATATCAGCATGCTGGTGAATGACTTCAAGGCAGGCTTCAAGTAGTAGCTTTTCCATAAATGGATCGCCAACTTGAACTGCTGAACGTTCTTGTTCCTCTTCTTCATTGAATTCAGCAGAAGCAAAAGTAGCACCATGAATCCCGTCACGCCCTGTCTTTGCGCCGACATACATGATGATATTTCCACTACCTGAGGCTTGTCCTTTTTGAATCGCGTTTGCTTCAATCAAGCCAACACACATCGCATTAACTAATGGATTTTTTTGGTAACAAGGATCAAATTGCACTTCACCACCAACTGTTGGAATTCCAATCGCATTTCCATAGTGAGCGATCCCAGCTACGACTTGATTCACTAAATATTTCGTGTGCTTTTGTGTAAGCTCACCAAAACGCAAAGAATTGAGGATGGCAATAGGTCTAGCCCCCATTGAAAAAACATCGCGAATAATTCCGCCAACACCTGTTGCTGCGCCTTGATAGGGTTCAACGTAAGAAGGATGATTATGACTTTCAATTTTAAAAGCAATTCCAAGACCATCTCCAATGTCAACAACGCCTGCTCCTTCACCAGGACCTTGTAATACAACTCGGCCAGTAGTTGGAAATTTTTTTAAAATTGGTTTTGACGTTTTATAGCTGCAATGCTCTGACCACATGACAGAAAAAAGGCCTGTTTCAGTATAATTAGGCAGTCGTTTTAAAATGGAACAAATCAATTGATACTCATGTTCAGTGAGACCCATTTCTTGGTAAAGTTTTTGTTCTTTTATCTCATAGGTAGAAGGTTCTTTATTTGACATGTTGTTGCGACTCCTTCCAATTTTTTACAATCGATTTAAATAACTTCAAGCCATCTGTTCCACCAATTACTTTTTCGACGGCTCGCTCGGGATGAGGCATCATGCCAAGGACATTTCCACGTTCATTCGTGATTCCAGCAATATGATTTACACTACCGTTTGGATTTTCAGTATACCGGAAAACAATTTGCTTATTTTTTTGTAAACGTAATCGTGTCTTCTCATCGCAAAAATAATGGCCTTCTCCGTGAGCAATTGGGATTTTAATTTTTTCGTCCTCGTGATAAAGTGAAGTAAACATTGTCTTTTGATTAACAACTTCAAGTGTTATTGTCTTACAAATAAAACGTAATTGATCGTTGCGCATTAACGCTCCAGGAAGAAGCCCACATTCTGTTAAAATCTGAAAACCATTGCATACACCTAAAACAGGCTTCCCCTCTTCAGCAAAACGCATAACTTCCGGCATAATATTTGCAAATTTTGCAATGGCGCCTGTCCTTAAGTAATCACCATATGAAAAACCTCCAGGTAAAAGGACAGCATCAAATCCTGCAAGTGAATCTTCATGATGCCAAACAAGCTCGGCTTCGGTATCTAAGACATGAGAGACAGCTCGAAGCATATCAAGGTCACAATTTGACCCAGGAAATTGTATCACTGCAAATTTCATGATTAGGCCTCCTCAATTTCATAACGATAATCTTCCATGACTGGATTCGTTAATAATTTAGCGCACAATTCATTTAATACTTGGTCAATATCTCGGTTAGATTTAACGACTTTAAGCTCCATGTATTTCCCAATTCTTAGATCATCAACTTCTGTATAACCTAAGCTTGTAGCTGCTTCTTTTATGGCTACACCTTGTGGATCTAGAACACTTTTTTTAAGTGTGATGTAAACTTTAACATGATACATTTAGGTACCCTCCTTTAACCTTCGAAGTACTTCTTGGTAAGTTGATATTAAATTCCCAATATTCCGTCTAAAAACATCTTTATCTAGCTTATCTCCAGTCTTTTTATCCCAAAGCCTACAGGTATCAGGTGAAATTTCATCTGCTAAAATAAGTTCACCTTCCTGGTTTCTCCCAAACTCTAATTTAAAATCAACAAGCGTCACGTCCATTTGCGTAAATAACGTTTGCAGCATCTGGTTGATGAGCCATGCGTTTTTTCTTAATAATTCAATGTCAGGTTTTGTTAAGATATTTAAGTAACAGATATGATCATCATTGATAAACGGATCATCAAGCTCATCTGCTTTATAATAAAATTCAATGATTGGTGTCTTTAATTCCTTACCTTCTGTTTTTCCAAAGCGCTTAGCCAAACTTCCTGCTATGACGTTCCTCACAACCACTTCAAGAGGGATCATCTCTAGCGCTGACACCAGTTGCTCATTCGCGGAAATTTGTTTGATAAAGTGCGTTTTAATGCCAGATTTAATCAAATATTCAAAAATCAAGCTAGTGATCTGATTATTAAGTTGCCCTTTTTCGTGCATTTCTTCTTTACGCGCCCCGTTAAGAGCTGTTACTTGATCTTTATAGAACACACGGAGAATCTCAGACTGATCCGTTCGAAATAATTGCTTTGCCTTTCCTTCATAAATTAGTTCATTCATCTTAGCACTTCCTCTCCTTGATTCTTTTGGCTGATAGAAAATTCTATCAGCCAAAATGCTCAAAGGCCTAAACGTTTAAAGATCATGTCAACCTTTTTCAAGTGATAATGATAATCAAAACAATCCGCTATTTCTTCTTCTGAAAGGAGTTGGGTTATTTTCGGCTCATGTTCAACAAGCTTTCGGAAAGGAATTTGTTTTTCCCAAGATTCCATTGCTTTTGGCTGAACGATATCGTAAGCTTGCTCACGCGCCATGCCCTTATCGATAAGAGCCAGAAGAATACGCTGTGAATAAATAAGTCCAAGTGTTCGCTCCATGTTCCGTTTCATATTTTCAGGGAATACTGTCAAATTTTTAACGATGTTTCCAAAACGGTTTAGCATATAATCAAGCAATATCGTTGCATCTGGAAGAATAATACGCTCAGCAGAACTATGCGAAATATCACGCTCATGCCATAGGGGAACATTTTCATAAGCGGTTACCATGTGCCCCCGGATGACACGTGCAAGGCCAGTTACATTTTCAGAGCCAATCGGGTTTCTCTTATGTGGCATCGCCGACGAGCCTTTTTGACCTTTTGCAAAAAATTCTTCTACTTCCCGTACTTCGCTTTTTTGGAGCGCACGTACTTCAGTGGCAAATTTTTCAATTGAAGTGGCAATAAGTGCAAGTGTTGCCATATAATCGGCATGGCGATCTCGTTGCAATGTTTGCGTTGAAATGGGTGCTGGTGTTGTTCCTAATTTGTTACAAACATATTCTTCAACAAATGGATCAATATTGGCATAAGTTCCCACTGCCCCAGAAATTTTTCCAAACTGAACCCCGCTTGCCGATTGATTAAAGCGCTCCAAATTGCGTTTCATTTCTTCATGCCAGAGTGCAAGTTTTAACCCAAAAGTGGTTGGTTCAGCGTGGACTCCGTGTGTTCTGCCCATCATAACAGTCATTTTATGTTCCTTTGCTTTCTCAGCTAAAATGGCAATGAACTTTTCAATGTCTTGGCGTAAAAGATCATTTGCTTGTTTTAACAAATAAGAATTTGCTGTATCAACAACATCTGTTGAGGTTAAGCCATAATGTACCCATTTTTTTTCAGTTCCTAATGTTTCAGAAACTGCTCTTGTAAAGGCCACAACATCATGACGTGTTTCTTGTTCAATTTCTTTAATGCGCGCTACATCAAACGTTGCATCTTCACGAATTTTTGCTACATCCTCACGTGGAATTTCACCTAATTCTGCCCACGCCTCGCAAGCAAGAATTTCCACTTCTAACCATGCTTTAAAGCGATTCTCTTCTGTCCAAATTTTGCCCATTTCTTCTCTTGTATAGCGTTCTAACATGCTTTTTTGTTCCTCCAATTATTCCCAAATTTTCGTTTTAGCTAACTCAGTTAATGCATCGTTTGTGTCTTTTGTTAAAATGGTTAGATGCCCCATTTTTCGATTGACTTTCATTTCACGTTTCCCATAATAATGAATAAACCAATGTGGATAATCACCCATCTGATTGTTGACATCTGTTACGTGTTGACCCAAAATATTGACCATAACAGCAGGTTTAATCAGTTCTGGTTTTAATAATGGCAAGCCGCAGATGGCGCGAATATGCTCAGTAAATTGGGAAATGTTACATGCTTCAATCGTATAATGCCCGGAATTATGCGGACGTGGTGCCAGCTCATTAACATAAATGGCACCAGCGTTTGTCACAAACATCTCAACGGCTAAAACGCCTTGTAAACGCAAAAATCCAGCTAAACGTTTCGCAATATTAGCTGCTTCTTCCTCCACCTCTACTTCAATACGTGCCGGGACAATCGATTGATGCAAAATATTGTTTCGGTGAATATTTTCACTCACTGGAAACGTTTCAATTTGGCCGCGATTGTTTCGTGCAACAATGACGGAAATTTCTTTATCAAATGGCACCCAAGCTTCAAGAACACAAGAGCCATATTTCAACAATTCTCCTGCCTTGTCAATATCGCTTTCTGTGTGAATGATCATTTGACCTTTACCATCATAGCCATCACGTGAGGTTTTAAGAACAGCTGGATAGCCTAAGCTATTGATTTTTTCATAAATGTCACTTGGCTCTACAACAACGACATACGGCGCAATGTTAACGTTACATGATTCCAAATAGGCTTTTTCTAAAATGCGATCTTGTGTGATTGAAAGAAGCTCAGAACCCTGGGGAATGCTTACTTCTTTTTCAATGGTTAGAAGTGCTTCGTAATCAATATTTTCAAATTCATAAGTCACAACGTCTGATTTAATGGCTAATTGGTTAAGCGCTTCTTTGTCATCATAAGCTGCAATGATCTGTTCGTCAGCTACTTGAGCAGTGGGAGAATCTGGGGTAGGATCTAAAACAATCGTTCGAAAACCCATGCTTTTTGCAGCTAGACTCATCATTCTACCTAATTGTCCCCCACCAATAATCCCAATGGTACTGTTTGGAAGCAAATAATGTTTACTCAAGAAAATCACTACTTTCTAGTACATTTTCTTCTAGTTTAGCACGTCTCTCTGCTAATCTGCTACTAATTGCTTCATTTGAAATGGATAAGATTTGTCCAGCAAGCAAACCAGCATTGATTGCACCACTTTCACCTATTGCAACTGTAGCAACAGGGACTCCTCTTGGCATTTGAACAATGGAAAGAAGCGAATCTATTCCGTTTAATGCGTGTGATTTTACAGGAACACCAATAACAGGCAAAGTTGTCTTTGCAGCAACCATCCCTGGTAAATGAGCGGCACCTCCAGCACCGGCAATAATAACTTTCAAGCCACGAATTCTCGCAGATTCAGCATAGTCAAACATATAATCTGGTGAGCGATGAGCGGATATGATTTTTTTTTCGAAAGGAATATGTAATTCATCTAGTATGTCACAGGTATTTTTCATCGTTTCCCAGTCAGAAGTACTTCCCATAATCACGCCAACTTCTACGGACATTTACGGCTCAACTCCTTTGAATGTTATGTTTTTCCCTTATTACCATTTTAGTTTAGCAACATTAACAGCAATTGTCAAACAAAAATCGAACATTTATAAAATAATCGAATGTATTGTTCGTTTTTAGTTTTATTTTCAAGTTCATTAAAGAAAACGCTTTCTATAATGGGTAAAAAGACGAATTTACACTCAAAGTGCAGATCGTCAGGTTAATTTTTAGCGTCTAATTTGTTTTATCCAAAAGCCACCATATATTTGCTTAGGTTCAGATG
This sequence comes from Listeria sp. PSOL-1, assembly GCF_902806445.1. Lineage (NCBI taxonomy): Bacteria > Bacillati > Bacillota > Bacilli > Caryophanales > Listeriaceae > Listeria > Listeria sp. PSOL-1. The sequence continues at coordinate 1,080,840 of NZ_LR760298.1, forward strand.
AGACAATAAATGCTCTTTCGTCAATAGCAATAATCTCTTTGTATAATTTTCGTTCGTTTTTACGTGGTGTCAAAATTTCAAGCATCATCCGTTCACCATCTCTGCCATTTGCAAGCCAACTTGTCACACCGTATCCAGAACTACGAATTTGATTAGGTAAATCAAGGTTGTAGTCTTTAGTGATCACATTAACAGTAATATAGCCTAAAGCAAGTCGTTCTTCTATTTTCATACCAATAAAAAGGCCAACCCCAAATCCAACAGCATAGGCAATGATATTGTAAACATTATTTAAATTATCAAGTACTAGACTAAGTGCTACGACATAAATAATCATTTCAAATATACTTGCAAAAGCTGCTAGATAACGATATCCTTTCATCGTAAGCAAAAGTCTAATTGTAGAAAGCGCAACGTATAAAATATTAATGCAAAAAATAGTTAAAACAACAATGATCGGATTTTCCAAGATTTATTCCCCTTTCTTTCCCGACATATCTCCTTACAAAATATAATAAAAAAAGAAATTCCGCAACTATTTTAAGCTCGCTCTCGAAAAAGAGCTTAAAATAGTTGCGGAATTGGATTTTCTACACATCGATTGCGTAGTTCAGTTACTTTTAACAAGTTGTCTTAGCTAACTTTGAATCATTTATTTTTCAATGCTTTTGTATGACTCATCAAGCGCTCATAGTGTTCTGAGCGGTTTTCTGCATCTTTAACCGTTTTTTCTAACAACTCATCTGCAAATGCGGGTTCTTCTTTTACGCTATATAAAGCAGAAAATCTTGTTTGTTTCGCCAAAAACGCGGGCATTTTACTAAAATCAGTTTTCTTATAATCCAGCACAAATGGTTCCTTTCCTTTTTCAGCTAAAAGTGGGTTGTAACGATATAATGACCAATAACCAGATTCAACAGCTTCTTTTGCTTCTAGTAAGGTTTGGCTCATGCCACCTTTTACACCATGATTAATACATGGTGTATAGCCAATAATTAAAGATGGCCCTGGATATTTCTCTGCTTCTTCAAAAGCTTTAATCGTCTGTGTTGCATTTGCACCTAACGCAATTTGTGCGACATAAACATTACCGTACGTAATTGCCATCATCCCTAAATCCTTCTTCGCGGTTTGTTTTCCTCCTGCTGAAAATTTAGCGATCGCTGCTGCTGGTGTTGCTTTTGACGTTTGGCCACCTGTATTGGAGTAAACTTCATTATCCATCACAAGAATGTTAACATCTGCCCCACTTGCAAGCACATGATCAATACCACTAAAGCCAATATCGTAAGCCCAACCATCACCGCCCATAATCCATTGACTTGGTTTGACAAATAAATCATGTTGCTCATAAATGGATTGTAATAATGGATCTTTCTCGCACGCTAAAATAGCTTTTAATTTCGCTGCGCGTTGACTTGTACCCTCGCTTTCATCGATATGGGTTAACCAATCGGTAAGCTGTTTTCGTACATCTATCGGGCCTAATTCTTTTTGTAATGCTTTGGCGACTAATGCTCCTAAATGATGACGTTTGACTTTGTTCGCAAAGTGAATGCCAAAACCGTATTCTGCGTTGTCTTCAAATAGCGAATTACTCCACGCTGGTCCTGCACCGCATTCATTCGTTGTATAAGGTGTAACTGGTGAAGAACCACCCCAAATTGATGAACATCCCGTTGCATTTGCAATCATCATTCGATCCCCAAACATTTGTGTAAGCAGCTTAACATAAGGTGTTTCTCCGCAGCCAGCACATGCCCCGGAAAATTCCATCAATGGCTGTTCAAATTGTGTACTTTTCACTGATAATTTCCGAACTGGATTTTCTTTGTGCTTGAGTGTCATGGCAAAAGCCCAATTAATTGCTTGTTCTTTTTGTTCCTCATAAGGCTTCATTATGATGGCTTTTTCTTTTGCAGGACAAGCTTGGACGCATAACCCACAGCCTGTGCAATCTTCAATAGATACTTGAATACGGTACATAAGACCATCTGTTCCGCGCATTTCACGTGTGATAAAATTATTTGGCGCTTCTTCTACTTCTTTTTCATTTGCTAAAAATGGACGAATAGCGGCGTGTGGACAAACAAATGCACATTCGTTACACATTGTGCAGTTTTCAGGTAGCCACTCTGGTACTTCAAGTGCAATTCCTCGTTTTTCATAAGCAGACGTGCCCACTGGAATGGCTCCACCAAGCATACCATTATCAATTAACTGCTTTACTGTTAGGTCATCACCAACTTGCCGATTAATCGGCTCAAGAATATTGGTGACAAAACTTGGCTTGCTTGTATCTTCTGGCGTTTCTTGAATGGTAAGTACGCTCCATTCTTTAGGAACGTCTATTTTTGTTAAAACAGCAAGCGTTTGATCGATCGCCTGATGATTCCGCTTAACAATTTCCTGCGATTTTTTTCCATAAGCTTTCTCAACTTCGGCTTTTAACAGAGGTAAGTATTCTTCTTTATTCATGATCTCTGCCACTTCAAAAAAAGCCGTTGACATAACTGTATTGATTTTTCGACCTAAGCCAACTTCACGCGCAAGTTTTACTGCATTAATCGTATAAAATTGAATGTTATTTTCACTTAAAGTTTTTTTGAGTTTTTGTGGCAAAAGTTGCATGACTTTCTCTTTGTCCCATGTGGTATTTAGCAGGAAAATACCACCTTTTTTAAGTCCTTTCAAAAGATCATACCTATGCACATATGAAGCATTATGGCAGGCAATAAAGTCGGCTTCTTCAATTAAATAAGACGACGTAATCGGTTTTTTTCCAAAACGTAGGTGAGAAATGGTTAATCCCCCTGATTTTTTCGAATCATAACTAAAATAAGCTTGTGCATATAAATCGGTATGGTCACCAATAATCTTAATGGCTTGCTTATTGGCACCCACTGTTCCATCCGAGCCAAACCCCCAAAATTTAGCTTGAAATGTACCTTTTGCTGTTAAATCAAACGAAGGCTCAAGTGGTAAAGAAAGATGAGTGACATCATCTTCAATTCCAATTGTAAAGCGATATTTAAGTTTCTCTTGATCAAGCCTAAGGTGATCAAACACAGCTTTAATCTGGTTTGGTTGCACGTCTTTTGAGCCAAGACCATACCGTCCACCAATTACAATTGGACGATTAGGCTGATTATAAAGCGCGCTTTCAACATCAAGAAGCAATGGCTCACCATCTGCTCCTGATTCTTTTGTTCGATCAAGTACAGCAATTTTTTGGACGGTTTGTGGCAACTTACTTAACAAGTTTTCACGTGGAAACGGGCGATAGAGATGAATATTAAGGTGTCCAACTTTTCTTCCTTGATTATTTAGTGCTGCTACAGTTTGTCTAATCACCGGTGAAACAGAACCCATTGAAATGATCACTTCTGTTGCATCATTCGCCCCGTAGTAATTGACCAGATCATAATCAGTCCCACGTAATTGATTTATTTTTTTCATGTATTTTTGAACGATTTCTGGTGCATCGTCATAAAAAGTATTGGCTGTTTCTCGTTGTTGGAAATGAATATCTGGATTTTGTGCAGTACCTGAAACGGTTGGATGATTAGGATTCATACTACGCGATCTGAAATGATGTAAAGCTTCCATATTCATCATTGGTTGTAAATCAGCAAAATCAAGCACTTCAATTTTCTGTAATTCATGGCTTGTTCTAAACCCGTCAAAGAAATTAATAAAAGGAAGGCTTGCTTCAATACTAGCTAAATGAGCAACGGGTGATAAATCCATCACCTCTTGCACACTACTTTCAGCAAGCATACAAAAACCAGTTTGACGTGCAGCCATAACATCCCCATGATCTCCAAAAATACTGAGTGCATTCGTGGTTACTGCACGGCTTGCTACATGAAAAACAGATGGTAAAAGTTCCCCTGCAATTTTGTACATATTAGGAATCATCAGAAGTAACCCTTGTGATGCTGTATAAGTGGTTGTCAGTGCGCCTGATTTTAACGAACCGTGAACAACACCAGCTGCCCCTGCTTCTGATTGCATTTCGACTACTTCAACACGATTCCCAAAAACGTTTTTCATCCCGCCTGTTGCCCATTCATCAACAACTTCTGCCATCGTTGAACTAGGTGTAATTGGGTAGATTGCAGCAACTTCAGTAAATGCGTAAGAAATATAAGCTGCTGCGGTATTCCCGTCCATTGTTTTTTTCATTATCCTCATCCTTTATTTTCTGCTTTTTGCTTGATATAGGTATCTATTTCACAAGCCGCTTTTTTGCCTGCTTCCATAGCTAAAATAACGGTAGCTGCTCCAGTTACAATATCCCCGCCAGCAAAAATTCCTTCAATTTCTGTTTTAGCCGAACTTTCACTCGTTTTAATATAACCACGTTCATTTAATGGCAATTCTTTAAAATGATCAAGCAGTACTTGATTTGCGCCTTGTCCAATAGCTTCAATCACCACATCTACTTCAAGTGTCAATTCACTGCCTGCTATTTCTACTGGCCTTCTTCTACCCGATGCATCAGGTTCACCGAGCTCCATTTGAATACACGTCATCCCTGTTAAATTTCCAGATTCATCACCAAGATAAGCCATTGGATTCGTCAACCAGCGATAGGAAACACCTTCTGCAACGGAGTGATGATACTCTTCAATTCGTGCAGGTAATTCTTCTAATGAACGTCGATAAACGATGGTTACTTCGCTTGCACCAAGTCGTTTTGCTGACCTTGCTGCATCCATCGCTACATTCCCACCACCTATAACAGCTACTTTTTTAGCACGCTTAACGGGTGTATCAAAACGCGGAAATTCATAGCCACGCATTAAATTAATTCGTGTCAAATATTCACTAGAAGAATATACGCCGCTTAACGTTGTGCCGGGTATCCCTAAAAAGTAAGGTGTTCCAGCGCCAACTGCCAGATAACATGCTGCAAACTGTTCTTTAATCTCACTCATACTAAGCGTTTTACCAACAATCACATTGGTTTCGATTGTCACACCTAAATCCTCTATTTGTTTGATCTCACGCTGAACAATGTCTTTTGGTAAGCGAAATTCTGGAATCCCATACGTCAAAACGCCACCTGGTGAATGCAAAGCTTCAAAGATTGTTACGTCATATCCAAGTTTTGCCAAATCTCCTGCTGCTGTAAGTCCTGATGGTCCTGAACCGACAATTGCTACTTTTTCTTTTTGCTGAGATGGGACTAATTGAGATACACGAGGTCGCACATGATCTGCTACGAAGCGTTCTAACTTACCGATTGCAACGGGCTCAAATCCTTTTGCTTTACCAAGCTTACAAACCTGCTCACATTGTTTTTCTTGCGGGCAAACGCGTCCACAAATAGCAGGTAGATTTGTATACTCTGCTAAAATAGATCTCGCTAAATTCAGATCGCCCTCACGAACAGCAAGAATAAAACCAGGAATATCAATATTTACAGGGCACTCCTTGATACACGGAGCATTTTTACATTGAAGACAGCGATCAGCTTCAAGTATTCCTTCCTCTAATGTGTATCCAAGGCAGACTTCTTGGAAATTGGTTTGACGAATCAGTGGATCTTGCTCTTTGATCGGTGTTTGCTGTTTACTTTTCCTCGCCACTAGCTTTTCACCTGCTTTTCGTTTGCCGTGATTTCTTCTTGTTGATATTGCTTCATTCGCTGTAAAAAATCGGTCCAATTTACTTCAGCACCATTAAATTCGGGTCCATCTACACAAGCAAACTTCATACTATTCTTAACAGTTACCCGGCACCCACCACACATACCAGTTCCATCAATCATAATCGGGTTTAACGATACATAAATTGGCACTTTGAAATAGCTCGCTTTTTCCGTACAAAACTTCATCATGATTCCTGGTCCAATTGCCCAAGCTTGGTCAATCGTTGTTTTTTGAAAAATCTCTGTCATCACATCAGTTACAAGACCCTTACTTCCCAATGAACCATCATCCGTTGTGATCAAAAGCTCATCTGAATAGGTACGACATTCATTGGTTAACATGAGTAGATTCGCCGTTTTAGCACCTAAAATCGTAATGACATGATTTCCTGCTTCTTTCAGCGCTTTTATAATTGGAAAAAGGGCAGCAATCCCCACGCCTCCACCAACTAATAGCACTGTCCCATACTCTTTCACTGCAGCTTTTTGCCCAAGTGGTCCAGCTACATCACGTAAGGTATCCTTTGTTTTTAATCGTGCTAAGTCTCGGGTTGATTTGCCAATGACTTGAAAGATAATCCGGATCACACCTGTCTCTTTATCTGCTTCAACAATTGTAAGAGGAATCCGTTCAGCAAACTCATCTTTACGCACAATAATAAATTGTCCAGGATGAGCAGAGCTCGCAATTCTTTTCGCTTCAATCAAGCAATCATAGATGGAATCTGTAAGTTGCTTCATTTTGATTATTTTATACAAAATAATTCCCTTCCCACGTTAATTTTTAGATTTTTGCTGCCAGGCTTTTAACAAAATTTTTAATTAATGTAATATCTTCCTCTTCAGCATTGTTTTCAATACGGACGGTTGCGGCACCATTTTCTGCACCTATTTTTTCAAAAATGGCGGCAAAGTCATCCGCTGATTTACAGAATAAATCACCATATTCCTTATCACCAGAACCAACAACGCCATAAATTTTACCGCTTAAATCCTTTTCTGCTAACTCCTCGTAAAAATCAACAATTTCATCAGGCAATTCCCCGTCGCCATATGTATAGGTGGCAACAATACAAAGATCTGCATCATCATAAAAATCCGCATCAATATCCGTGCATTCTTCGCGTTCTACTTCGATTCCCTCTTCTTCTAAAGCGCTTTCAATAATTTCAGAAATCTCTTCCGTATTTCCTGTCATGCTTGCGTATACGATTTTTGCTACTGTCATTTTTTTCATATCCTTTCATTATTGAGGTATTTTGAAGAGGGAAAATAGTTCCACCTTTTTAACACCATCATTTTCCATCTTCTCATTTTGTACATAAGATCACAAAGGAAGACAGCGTCATCTACCTATGCTTATAATATAACATAAAACAAAATAATTACAATCTTTTTTCTAACCAAAATAATTTTTTTTAGAAACTTTCTTTAATAGATAAAGGCTCGCATCTAAAACAGCACCACCAATAGCACGTGCTTTATCTGAGATCATATCACAATCAACATCTAAACGAGGATCAATATCCGCTACTTTTAGCCCTTTTTCAACAGGTGTAAAGTCGCCAATCAAACCGCGAATTATCCCATTAAAAGGAGCAGTCATTGGCGTGTCATCAATATAAAATAAAATCTCTCCAGCCTGCACGTAATCTCCGATAGCACATTCACTTTTTAAAATTCCAGAAGTTGCCGCATGAATCACTCTTTCATGACTTTTTCCGGCGATTAGCCCTGGTGTTTTAGTATCTGGTAAGGCTGGACCGTCCAAAATCAGGCGTCCTAAAGTAGGCCCACGCATCGTTTCAATCACACAATCAACATCTTTACCAGCTACAAATCCTGGACCAAGAGCAATCACAACTTTCGCCGCTTGTCTTGTTGTTCCCAAATTTTTTTTAGCTAAAATCGCATCTACTAAAATAGCAGGTTTTAATCGATCTACACTTTCCATTTTGGGATCGATAAGGATAGGAATTTGTTCTGCCCGCCATACATCCGGACACGCGCTAATCTCCTCAATTAAACATGCGTACATATCCTCAACAATTGTTTCTTTTTTTGTGACAGCAGTACTAAGCGCTACCGTTCGCCTGATCGTAAGCGGGGATGCGATTTCTAAAACCAGCACACGAAAACCAGCGTGCCACAATTTCTGAATGACACCTGTTGCAATATCGCCACCACCCCTTACAATCACAATGGGCCCTGTTGCCATAAAATAACACCCCTTTTGTTCAACATACTCGTTGCGACAATTCGCTCGATTTGTTTAAAAAATTCAGTTGGTAAAGCTTGTACAACTTTTTTAGCTGTTTTTAACTGTTTTTCCGTATCCACTTGATTGAAGCAAAGAATTTTGCGTCCTTTTGCTTCACGAAAAAGCCCTTTTGTTGTTGAAATGATTTTGCTTAAATGGGTAACTGTGATTTTTTCGCCTTCAAAAATAGCAAAATGTTGCTTAAATAATGCGAATCGATGTGCGATTTTGGGAGATAACTTTCGGCCGATAACATGTATTGGAATGACACCAATTGTTGTCGTTGTTTCTTCTGGTATGACGGGTTCACTTTTATTCCATGCCTTTAAGGGTAAATTTTTAGATCCGTCACTTTCTAGGAAAATTTGATCAAAGCGCGGGAAAAGACTGGCTAGTGCTTTACTTTCTAGTGCACTAAATTTACCCACTTCATCTATTATTCCAACTGCCGTAATCCCTTGATCATATAAACCAGCAAGCTCAAAGTTTTCTGTATAGATCGCATGAAAATTCTGAAGTGGGTAAGCCATTTTCGTTGTTGTTGCTAATAAGACTTTCTGATCAGCAAAAGCTTTCCCTAATTCGTTTAATAAGCTCGTTTTTCCACCACTCCCGATAATTGAGACCACTTCACAATGAGCAATCTGAAAAATGTCTATGAAATTTCCCACTTTGTATACCTTGTCCCTTCTTCTTTTTCCTCCATCTGAAAAATGGCTTCAAGCACAACGCCTGCTTCGTGTAGGATCTGTTTGGCTTTTACTACGACGTCTGTTTGAATTTGGAGTGCAATACCGCAAAAATCGCCTAAACTAGTAGGAAGAGGTATGACACGAATCGCCATCTTGTTATCACGAAACAATTTTTCAGCCCAAATGGCCTGTGTCACATTTGGAAAAGTCAGTAAAACTTTCATTTTTTTCTCCTTAAAGTGTAATCACTTTATCTGCTTCATTCATTGCTTCTGAAATACCATACATATTGGTCACTTCCCCAATGACAACAGCATCGCTAATCTGATAAAAATCTAAGCAAGTGCCACATGTACTAATCATTGTGCCTTTTTGAGCCAATTCTTTTAAATCCTCAATAATTTCAGAATCACGACTCGTTAAGTAAGCCCCACGATTTAAGAAAATAAGGTGCTCTGGTGGTGTATCTAGTTCTGTTAATGAGTAGAAATAACTTTTTAGTAAAATTTTCCCTAAAGCTTCTTCCCCCTCACCAAACCGATCTGTAGCACAAACAATCAAACTCGCTTGTTTTTTTTCAGCTTTTACGGTTGGTTCATGAACGGTAATGGTCACTTCCCACCTATCCTTTTTCCTTTGTTCAATAGACACTTGATAATCATTGCCACGTGCAAACTTAGCAATATTTTGGACAGCAATATCATTATCAACGAAGATTTCGATTATTCCAGTGCCATTTTCAAGCTTGCGGATGGCTTTTTTAGCTTCAATGACTGGAATTGGACAAGGTTTTCCTATTGCATCTACTTGGATCATCCTTTTCACCCTTTCTTAAAAAACTAAAATAGGAGGCTCTGCTCTTTCTCGCACGCCTACTTCACCGATAATACAAGACACGGGGTCATCCTTTTTTAATTCATTTAAGAGTTCTTGTGCATGAATGGCAGAAACACTAATCAGCAGCCCACCAGAAGTTTGTGGATCAAATAAAATTTCTTGCACGGCGGGCTTGATATGTTTGAGATCTACCGAATGTTCAAGAAATTGGCGATTGCGTTCCCCTGAAGCTGTCATCAAATAAGCAGCGGCATATTCTTCAACCTCTGGAAGTAGCGGTAACTCAGCAGAATCAATCGCAAGTGTATATTCGCTACCTGCCATTTCTGCTGCGTGCACGAGCAAACCAAAACCAGTGACATCAGTACAAGCATGAACAGGATAACGCTTCATCTTTTCCGCTGCTTGCTTATTCAAGCGAGTCATTGAAGAAAGTGCTGCACGTTTTGCCTGTTCACTGGCTAGATTTCCACGTGCTGCAGATTGGATTAAACCTATGCCAAGCGCTTTCGTTAAAATAAGAACATCTCCTGGTATAGGCGTATTGTTACGGATAATTTTATCTGGTGGGGTAACTCCAGTCACAGCTAAACCATATTTCACTTCAGAATCATAAATCGAATGTCCACCAGCAAGGACAGCGCCTGCTTCCTGAATTTTTTCAGCACCGCCACGCATCATGTCAGCAAGAAAAGCTTTATCCATTTTTTCCGGGAAGCAAATTAAATTTAAAGCAAAAAGAGCGTTCCCTCCCATGGCATAAACATCGCTAAGAGCATTTGTTGCTGCAATTTTCCCAAAAAGATACGGGTCATCTACCATTGGTGAAAAAAAATCAATGGTTGAGATTAGGGCTTCGCTTTCATTCATTTGATAGACAGCTGCATCATCTGCTTTATTAAAACCAACAAGCAGGCAATCATCGTAAAAGGCCGGCAATGATTTTAACAATTGCCCGAGCTCGCCTGGTCCAATCTTCGCCCCGCATCCTCCTGAAGTGCACGATGATAAAAATTCCATATTACGCCATTCCTCTCTGCTTAAAAATATGTTCAAGTGCTGCTAACGCATAGTTTACTTCCTCTTTTGTTGTATAGTAACCAAAGCTAAAGCGAAGTGCACCTGTCTTTTCGGTACCAGCTGTTCGATGCGCAAATGGGGCACAATGAAGCCCTGCTCGTGTTATGATGCCAAATTGCCTAAACAACTGCATAGCAAGCTCATTCATTTCTAAGTTCTGAACTGTTATTGAGACAACCGGAACAGATTTTTGACTTAATTTTGTTCCTAAAATTTGAACGGGCATTGGCTTAAGTCCATGCACAAACTGATCAAAAAGACTGTTTTCATGTTGTTGGATATTGATTAGACCAATTTTTTCAATCGCAGAAATTGAATGAAACAAGCTAAAGATCCCGATCGTGTTTTCGGTTCCCGCTTCAAATTTATTTGGCAATTCGTTTGGCTGTTGTGGAAGATTGGATTGGTTCCCAGTCCCACCGGTAATAAGGGGAGTTAGTTGATCAGCTACTTGCTGTGCTAAAATGAAGCCTCCAATCCCACTTAAGGCCATCAAACTCTTATGCCCTGTAAAACCCAATATATCTATACCTTCTCTTTTCATATCAATCTTCAAAAAACCGGCAGTCTGGGCTGAATCAAGCATTGTTAAAACGCCATATTTTTTAGCAATATGAAAACTTGCTTTTACATCTAAAATTGTCCCAAGAACATTTGAAGCATGCGTCATAATCATCAATCGCGTATTGGATTGAATCGCCCTTTCAACTTCTGTTGGATCAAGCTCGCCTTCTTTTGAACACGGCAAATAAGTAACAGAAATACCTCGTTCTTTTTTAAGAAAAGAAAGCGTTCGTGTCACAGCATTATGCTCTACACTCGTTGTTATAACGTGATCCCCATCCTTAAGCAATCCTTGAAGAACGACATTAATTGCCGTTGTGATATTTGCTGTAAAAATAACTTGTTCCGGTTTATCCGCATGAAAAAATTCCGCGATTTTTAATCGTGTCTTAAACACCAGACTTGCTGTTTCAAACATTGGCAGATTTCGATCAGAAGTAAAGGCTTGGTTGTTTTGTAGCTCTTCTGTCACTTTTGCAATCATTTCTGGTGGCTTTTGGTAAGAAGTAGCTGCCCAATTTAAATAAACTTGTTTCATCTTTCTTGCCCTAATAAAAAAGAATAATCACTCAGTGTGTCAACGTCAAACAGGACCTGATCATCTTGAATCATGACTTCAATCACATCCTCTGTATTTTGATCACGTATGCTTCGACCACCTTTTTCACCTCTCACATGTAATAACGATTCCCGAAATTTATAGCCAAAGAAGCTTGGCGTACATGGCTGATGGCACCTGTTTGTTGGGACAACAATATTTTCACTGGTGGCTTTTGAGAGGATTTTCATCAAAACTTGTGGCGTAAGTAAAGGCTGATCAACTGGTAAAAAAAGGTATCCAGCTCCGGTCGCGTTCAACGTTCCAAGCTTCACACTAGCGGATTGTCCCATGTGTGCTTGGTCATTGATAATGATTTGCATGTTATTTTTAAGTTGTGGTAATTTTTTAGCATTTTGCTCAGAAATAACCAAAAGACATTCATGAAAAGCAAATTGGCTGGCTAGTTGAATCACGCGTTCAATGAATGTTTTTCCTGAAAACGTTAACCAGAGCTTATTGCTTTCCATCCGACTTGATTTGCCTGAAGCCATAATAATCACACTTGTTTTGGTTAGCATCATTTTCACCTAACGTTTCTTTTTCAGATAGGGTGTGTCTTCAAGTGGCAATGATTTGCGTAAATGTCCATCCCATGCAAAATATGCTCCAGCAATAGCTGGTGCTGTTGGGATCGTTGCTAGCTCACCAACGCCTTTAATACCATAAGCTAAACCGACATCAATTCCTTTTGCTTGAACAAAAGAATTTTCAATTGGTGGCGCGTCATTTGCTTTAATTAGCCCAAGTGTGGCATATTTCGCTTGAACAAAACCATTTTCCATTGCAAAATTCTCGGTCAAAGCATAGCCCATTCCCATAATGATTCCACCTTCAATTTGTCCTGCCGCTGCTTTGGGATTGATCACGCGACCCACATCATAAGCTGAAACAAATTTTTCAATTTTTCCTTTTTCATCTAATATGACAACTTCTGCTGCGTAACCATAACCTGCATGACTTACTGGGTTCTTTTTGTCATTCATAAGCGGATCGGTTTTGGCGGTATATTCTCCGTAAAATTCTTCTCCTTCAAGATCAGAAATCGCTCGTCCCATGTCAAGTTCATAGCGTAACTGCATCGCCGCTCTTCGTGTTGCTTCTCCGGTGAAAAGCGATTGTCTTGAAGCCGTTGTTGTTCCAGAATTTGGTGTCCGAATGGTATCAGGGGGCTCGGCAATCATCATCTCAGGTGGCAAATCTAGAGTCTCACAAACAATTTGTGTTGTAACCGTTGCAAGCCCTTGTCCAATACACGCAGCACTTGTTCGAATATGAATTTTACCCCCTTCGATTGAGAGAATACACCTACCTGTATCTGGTACACCGACGCCAAGTCCACTATTTTTAAAAAAGGAAGAAACGCCAGCACATGTAGCTTTTTCATAGGTTTCTTTTACGGCTAGTAAACACTCCTTTAACGCTGCATTTTTAGAAACAATTTGTCCATTTGGTAAACTATCACCTGGTGCAACCGCATTTAAGTAACGAATTTCCCATGGTGAGATCCCAACTTTTTCTGCTAACACATTTAAGCTACTTTCCAATGCAAAAGAAGTTTGGCAAACTCCAAAACCACGAAAAGCTCCAGCAGGCGGATTATTTGTATAAACAGCTTTCCCTTCGATATCGATATCCTGATACTTATATGGACCCGCTGCATGGGTGCACGCTCTTTGTAAAACGGGTCCGCCAAGTGATGCATAAGCGCCTGTATCTGAGACGATCACAGCTTTAAGCGCCGTTAATCTACCTGATTCATCACATCCAACTGTGAAATCCATCTCCATCCCATGACGCTTTGGATGAACCATTAAACTTTCCTGACGTGTTAACAAAACTTTAACCGGTTTTTGCAAGATCCAAGCGGCTAATGCTGCATGGTGTTGCACGCTCATATCCTCTTTCCCACCAAAACCGCCACCAACAAGTTTTGACTGAATATGTACTTTTTCCTTCTCAACACCAAGCATTCTCGCAACTTCTCGCTGTTCATCATAAATACTTTGCCCGCCTGTATACATAAATAACCCATCTTCGCCTTCTTTAAGAGCGATGGCGCATTCTGGTTCCATAAAAGCATGTTCATTAATTGGAACAGAGTAATGATCACTTACAATATACTTGGAATTTGCTAATCGTTCTTCTGCATTTCCCCGCACTAAATGTTCTTGTGATAAAAGATTTCCTTTTTCATGAAGCTTTGGAGCCCCTTCTTTAAGTGCTTCTCCTGCGGTTAAAAGCGGGACTTGTTCTTCGTATTCGATTTCAACAAGTTCTTTTATTTCGTTTAATGTTTCTTTATTTTTTGATACGACCAGTGCAATCGCATCGCCGACATAGCGCGTGGTCTCACCTTCTGGAATCAGCACATCCCAATCAGAAATGAATTCCAGATGGCCAATTTTATTATTTCCAGGAACGTCTTTTGCAGTGAATATCGCTTCACAATCTGGATGTTCTTTTGCTTTATCCGTCATGATTTTTACCACTTTTGCTCGTGGGTAACGACTTCTAATCGCTGATCCAAATACCATACCTGGAAGTTTTACGTCATTGACATATTCTCCGGTGCCAAGCGCTTTTTCTTTCGCATCTACACGCTGAAAATCATCGCCCAGCTTACCGCTTGAAGACACTTCAGGTATGCTCAAATTATCACGTAGTAATTGAAAAGCAAGCTCAATTCCTTCGATAATTTTGACATAACCAGTACAGCGACAAATATTTCCTCGAATCGCTTTAGCTATTTCTTCTTTTGTTGGTTGTTGATTTTTTTCATAGAGGCTTTTTGCAGACATGATAAAGCCTGGAATACAAAAGCCACACTGAACAGCTCCAGTTTCTGCAAATGCATAGCTGTACACTTCTTTTTCTCGTATTGATAAGCCCTCAATGGTTATGATTTCTTTGCCCGCGATTTTTGCCAAAGTAAACAAACATGCCTTGCTTGCCTTACCACCAATTAAGACGGTGCAAGCACCACACGCACCTTGCGAACAAGCGTCTTTGCTTCCTGTTAAGTTTAAATCTTCGCGTAGAAATTCTAGTAAATTCTTATTTTCTTCACAATTCTCTTCTTTGCCATTAATGGTTACTGAATACACTGTTTTATCTGCATCCTGTTTCACTGTTTGCATCATTTCTACCTCTCTTTTCATTTGTTTATGTGAAAAACAGATCTTTGGATACGCTTACAATTGAATTATACCACAAAAACAAAGATTAAAAAATCTTTTTTAGCACAAAATAATTATGTTATTTCTTTTACTTCTAAAACCGCTTTTTTGGCCATTTCACTGCGTCGATTGATTAGTTCAGCAGCGATACTAATCGCGATTTCATTTGGTGTTTCTGCATGAATTTCAATACCGATCGGAGCAATGAGTCGATCAATTTGTTCTTTTGGAATGCCACTTTCTTTTAAGATTTTTTGATGTGTCGTAATTTTTCTTTTACTTCCCATAACACCAATATAATGTGAATTCGTATCTAATAATTGCTTTTCAACAACAAGGTCTGTTTTATGCCCTTTTGTAGTCACACAACAGTAATCAATGGCCTGTATTTCTAAATAATGATCAATATGATTAAAATCTCCTTGGATCATTTCATCCGCATCTGGAAAGACCTCTTTTGTTAAAAATTCTGCTCGATCATCAAAGACAATGCAATAAAAGCCAACCGAAGCTAAAACAGGGACAAGTGCTTGAGAAACATGTCCCGCCCCAAAAATAATCACTCTCTCAGCAGAAACAAGTTTTTCTAAGTAAAACATTTCCCCGCTTAATTCAAGTATTCCAGGCCTAAGTGTTTTCCTTGTAAGCGCTAAATCACCGCCAACTACACCTGTTTCTTCACTATAAAAAAAGAGCTTAGAAGTCGCTACTTTTGTCATCTGAAATAATAGGTAAGAAGTTTCGTGGTGCATAATGCTATGAAGCGCTGCCGCTACGACTTCACCGATTGCTGGGTTTTCTTCCAGTGCAAAATACTGGATCAATAAGTCAATATCTCCACCACAAATCATACCAATATCATTTTCTTGATTTGGCGCTAATCTAAATTGTTTTATCATTCCTGTTTTTGTTTTTAAAACTTCTTGTGCTAGCAAAATGGCTTGATATTCAACTGCGCCTCCTCCAATGGTGCCAAGTACTGGCCCTTCATCTGTAATCAGCATATGCGCACCTTCTCTTCTTGGTGTCGAACCATAACTTTTAGCAATACTAACCAACGCAAACGCTCGCTTTTTTTCAATACATTTATTGATCTTTGCAAATAGAGTCTTCATGATTTTTTGCTCCTCAGTAAAATTTCATACAATGCTTGCCGCGCGCTTTGATTGATTTTCCCTCGCGAACCTCGTGATCTATTTTAAAAGGGGATCGTTCTAATTGCAAGCTTTAACAAAAGATAAAATAGCGCCCTTTATGTCAAAACCTGCAATCTGAATATGTTTATTTCACTGCAACCACTTCGATTTCAAACAAGCCATCTTTCGGTAATTTAGCAACTTGAAAACAAGATCTTGCTGGTGAGTTTTCAGAAAAATAATGACCGTAAAGTTCATTTACTGTTGGAAAATCCTTCATATCTACTAAAAACACTGTTGTTTTCACGACATTTGTAAAATCCATACCTGCTTCCTTTAAAATGACGTTTAAATTGGCCATTGCTTGTTCAACTTGCTTATTTAATGTTGCAAGCAGCTCTCCACTTGTGGGATCAAGTCCAAGTTGACCGGAAACATAGAGCGTTTCGCCAGCTAAAACCGCATGTGAATAGGGCCCAATAGCGGCTGGTGCCTTTTTTGAAATGATTGTTTTTTTATTCATCACTTACACTCCTTTTGAATTCTAGTTCCTGTTTTAAAAGCCAGACCATCTTTTGCTTTTTCTAGTAATGTAATTAGTGCAATCCGTCCATCTTTAGAGTCCGCAAATTGCAGGGCTGCCTCTACTTTTGGTAACATTGAGCCCGATGCAAAATGCCCTTTTGTAACAAGCTTCTTCAGTTCATTTACAGAAACTTCATCTAAAGCGGTTTGATTTTCTTTTCCAAAATTCAAGTAAACTTTCTCAACAGCAGTAAGGATAATAAGAGCATCTGCATCTAGCTCTTCTGCAAGCAAGGCGCTACAAAAATCTTTATCAATGACCGCACTAACGCCGCGTCGATGATTTTTTTCTGCAATGACTGGGATTCCACCGCCGCCACATGCGATCACTGTTTGTTTAGCCGTAAGTAACGCTTTAATGGCATCTACTTCTAAAATCGCTTTTGGTTTGGGTGAAGCAACAACTTGCCGGTATCCTCTACCTGAGTCTTCTACGATTTGAATCCCCCTTAAAGCGGCGATACTTTTAGCTTCTTCTTTTGTCATAAAGCGACCAATTGGTTTGACTGGGTGTTTAAAGGCTTCATCTTTTGGGTCGACTTCAACTTGTGTAATGACTGTGGAAACTGACCTAGCTATTCCACGATTAAGTAATTCTTCATGTAAAGCATTTTGCAGATCATAGCCTATATAGCTTTGACTCATTGCTACACAAACAGATAACGGTATATTGGGATACTTATCTGGGTTTGTTCGTGTGAGTTCATCCATTGCTTGTTTAATCATCCCAACTTGTGGGCCATTTCCATGAGAAACAATCACCTCATAACCAGCTTCAATCAAATCTGCAATGGCTTTTGCTGTTTCCTTAATGGCATACATCTGCTCTGCTAAATTGGTCCCAAGTGCGTTTCCACCTAGAGCTACCACAATTCTTTTTATTGCCATTTTTCTCCCTCCTGAAAATGAATAGAACCCCTTAAATGGTTGAATAAAATGGTCAAAAATTACTCATAGAAAAAACTTATATCCTTAAGGGGCTCAATTTACTTAAATTTAGTGATTAACTAAATTTACGTACACTATTTTTACTTTCTAGTGCTTTTAATGTTTTTTGCGGATCTTGAACTTTGCTTAAGAACATCATAGCCGCAATAACGTAAGGTTTGTAACTAGCTTCTTTGTATAATTCAGTGCGATAACGATCAAAAACTGAAGCTTCTACTTCACCTTCTTTGCAACTTATGCCAGTAATATCTGCTGGTAAACAATGCATATACAATGCTTTTCCATTTTTTGTTGTCTTCATAAGCTCTTCTGTACATTGCCAATCTTTATGTTTTGCGTTTTGCTGTAAGAGCTCTTTTTCAAGCTGATCAATTCCGGCTTGATCTCCCACTCCGTAGAGCTGCGTTCTTTTTTCCATGGCTGCAAATGGTGCCCAGCTTTTTGGATAAACAATATCTGCATCTTTAAAGGCTTCTGCCATATTGTTTATTTTTATAAATTTACCACCAGAAAGATTAGCATTTTTCTTTACTACTTCTTCCACTTCAGGCATTACTTCATAACCTTCTGGATGTGCTAATATCACATCCATGCCAAGACGTGACATTAAACCAATAATTCCTTGTGGTACAGAAAGGGGTTTGCCATAAGAAGGAGAATAAGCCCATGTCATAGCGATTTTTTTACCCTTTAAGTTTTCAATCCCACCAAATTGGTGAATTAAATGCAGTGCATCCGCCATGGACTGCGTTGGATGGTCGATATCACATTGTAGATTGACTAAAGTTGGCCGTTGCTCTAATACGCCTTCTTTATGTCCATCTTGTACAGCTTGAGATACTTCACGCATATAAGCATTGCCTTTACCAATATACATATCATCACGAATACCAATAACATCTGCCATAAAGGAAATCATATTGGCTGTTTCCCGAACCGTTTCCCCATGAGAAATTTGGCTTTTACCTTCATCTAAATCTTGGACTTCAAGCCCTAAAAGATTGCATGCAGATGCAAAACTGAAACGTGTACGTGTAGAGTTATCGCGAAATAAGGAAACCCCTAATCCGCTTTTAAAAATAGTCGTGTCTACATTATTTTCTCTTAATTGACGAAGCGCGTCAGCTACTGTGAATACAGCTTCTAATTCATCACGTGATTTTTCCCAAGTGAGAAAAAAATCATGATTAAACATGTTTTCAATTTGTAATTGGTCTAATTTATTTGTGAATGTATCAATACTCATTCAGTTCAACTCCTCATTATTTTTGGCAATAAATGGTCGGTAATGCTGCATATACAGCCGCGCACCGAACTAAATCTTCTTTCCAAGTTTTTTCATTTGGTGCATGTGCTTGAGCTTCAGCGCCTGGTCCAAAGCCAATACACGGAATTCCATTTCGTCCCATAATGGTTACACCGTTTGTTGAAAACGTCCATTTATCAAGTAGCGGACGGGATTTACGTAGTTCAATTGTACCTTTTGAGCCTTTTCGTTCTTCCCCATATAGTTCTTTATGTGCCTGCATTAAAGAGGTGGTTACTTGGTGTTCTTCTGGGATAACCCAAGTTGGGAAGTAACATTCAATTGGATAAACTAGATCTGTATAAGATGGACGATCATATTCATACATTGATACCGTGACATCCTCTCCGTATTTTTGGACACTTGGTAATTGGCGAATTTCTTCTAAACAGCTTTCCCACGTTTCACCTGCAGTCATGCGACGATCTAAAGATACAGAGCAACCATCTGCAACAGCGCAACGGCTTGGTGAAGAGTAGAAAATTTGAGAAGCCGTGATGGTTCCTTTTCCTAAGAAACGAGCTTCTTTCCATTCTGGGTTGTATTTTTTAGCTAACATTTTGACTAAACCTCGGATCGAAGTACTTTCATCAGCCCCATTATTGTTCAACTTACGCACATCTTGTAAAATATCGGCCATTTTATAAATTGCATTATCTCCACGTTCAGGTGCAGATCCGTGGCAAGAAATGCCTTTTACATCGACACGAATTTCCATGCGTCCACGTTGTCCGCGGTAAATCCCTCCGTCTGTTGGTTCGGTTGAAACAACAAATTCTGGACGAACATTTCCTTCTTTAATAATATATTGCCAACATAAACCATCACAATCTTCTTCTTGAACGGTTACTGTGACAAGTACTGTATATTTATCATTAAGTAAAGCTAGATCTTTCATAATTTTTGCTCCGTATATAGCGGAAACGATACCCCCTTCTTGGTCAGAGGTTCCACGACCGCCGATTTCTTCATCTGTTTCATACCCTTCATATGGGTCAAATTCCCAGTTTTCAATTTCACCAATGCCTACTGTATCAATGTGTCCATCAAAAGCAATTAATCTTTCTCCTTCTCCCATATAGCCAAGAAGATTCCCCATTGGATCTATTTCAATTTTGTTGAACCCTAATTTTTCCATCTCTTGCTTTGCTCGTTCAATTTTATTTTTTTCTTCTGCACTTTCACCTGGTATGCGTACTAATTCACGTAAAAATTGAGTCATATCTTTTTGATAATTCTCTGCTGTTTTTCGAATGCTATTAAAATCCATTTTTTTACCTCCATACAATTTTTTTATAGTTTTTTGGATCCGTGTCTCCTTCTGTTGAAAACATTAAGATACTTGACGTGTCATTTAATTGTAAAGCTTCTTTAAGGTCCTTATATTCTCTATCTTTCATAATCGTAGCAACAAGCCCCATACCGACAGCGCCAGATTCACCTGATGTGACTTGTGGATCACCTTTAATCGGAGCACCAAGCATGCGCATGCCTTTTTCAGCAACCCAATCCGGGCAAGAAACAAAATAGCTGGCATGATTTTTAAGTATCTCAAAAGAAATCGTATTGGGTTCACCACAAGCAAGCCCTGCCATGATCGTTTTTAAATCCCCACTGACAAATTTTATTGACCCATCTTTTTGTAAAGCTGATTGATATAAGCAATCCGCTGCCTCTGCTTCAACAACGACCATTATTGGTGGATGATCACGACAAACATTCGCAAAATAACCAATCACAGCTCCGGCTAGACTGCCAACGCCTGCTTGGACAAAGATATGAGTAGGGCGATCAGGGAGTTGTTTATAAGCTTCTGCCGCCATTGTCCCGTAACCTTGCATAATCCATGTTGGAATGCGCTCATAACCTTCCCAAGCTGTGTCTTGAACCATCACGCCATTTGGTGTTTTTTCTGCTAGATCATTCGCTTTTCTTACGCATTCATCATAGTTGACTTCTTCAATCGTTACATCCGCGCCTTCTTTTTGAATGTTTTCAAAACGCGTTTTACTAGATCCTTTTGGCATTAAGACCACTGCTTTTTGCCCCAATTTATTAGCTGCCCAAGCAACCCCGCGACCATGATTGCCATCTGTTGCAGTGAAAAAGGTGGCCTGTCCCAACTTTTCCTTTACGTCATCAGACAGAAGTGTTGTGTAATCTAATTCAGAAACATCTTGTTCTAATTTTTCAGCTATAAAGCTTGCTATAGCAAATGAACCGCCAAGCACTTTAAAGGCATTTAAGCCAAATCGGTAAGATTCATCTTTAACAAAAAATGATTTTAAACCTAAGTATCCTGCCATTTTCTTCAGTTCAACAAGTGGCGTTACATCGTATTGCGGAAAGCTTTTATGGAAAGTTTCTGCTTTTTGGATGATATTCGCTGCCATTTGTTTTGTATGTTCGTCTCTTGATTCTGGCATTTGATTTTTTGTCCATTTAATTTTTTCCAATTCTCATTCCTCCAAAAATGAATAGTCACTTGCGCCACGTTTAATGAATTTCCCGCCTTTTGTTTGGATTATTTTGCCGTCTTCAGCTACTTTTTTTCCGCGCAAATAAACAGCTTTGGCAGCGCCTTTTGTTTCAAAACCTTCATAAGGCGAATAATCGACATTTTGTAGCTGTGTTTTAGCTGCAATAACGCCTGTTTTTTCTGGGTCCCACACAACAATATCTGCATCACTTTGCGGCTGGATTATGCCTTTTTGAGGAAACATGCCAAATTGACGGGCAATTTTTTCAGAAAGCAATTCAACCATTCTTTCAAGTGTGATTTTTCCTGTTATAACACCTGTTGTATAAAGCAGCTCTGGCCTTGTTTCAACTCCAGGTAAGCCATTTGGAATTTTGCTAAAATCACTTAACCCTAATGTTTTTTGACTTTGGAAATGAAAACTGCAATGATCTGTTGAAATCGTATCAATTTCTCGCATTTGAATGCCTCGCCATAACATGACTTGATTCGCTTTTTTTCTAAGCGGCGGGGAACAGACGTATTTGCTACTTGCAAAATCTGGTAAATCATAAAGTGTATCATCAAGCAGTAGATAGTGTGGGCAAGTTTCAACATAAACCTTTTGGCCAGTAGCACGAAATTTCCTAACGACTTCAAGTGAAAGAGCAGAACTCAAATGAACAATATTTACAGGTAAATCTGCAAATTTAGCAAGTGTTAAGTATCGATTTACTGCTTCAGCCTCAGCAAGCTCTGGTCTTGAGAGCGGATGAAAATGAGGGGACCTATCCCCTTTTTTAATAAATTGTGAGATCAGTGAATCAATTAAATCACCGTTCTCACAATGCATTCCTAACATCCCGTGGTGCTTTCTAATTTCTTTCATAGCAGCATAAATTTCAGCATCTGATGTGCGTAAGTGATCATAAGCCATATACATTTTAAAAGATGTAATCCCTTTATCTATCATCTGACTGATTTCATCTGGCAAGGCGCTGTGCCACTCAATAATTGACATATGATAGCTATAATCACATGAACTAATATTTTTAGCCATATGATTCCATGTATTTAAGCATTCCAATAGCGTTCCACCTTTTTCAGGTGTGGCAAAATCAATGACAGTCGTTGTTCCTTTTGCAATGGCTGCCTTACTTCCTGTTTCAAAATTATCCGCAGTGGTCGTTACGCCATTATTTAATTCTAAATGTGTATGAGCGTCAATAAATCCTGGAAGTAAAAAGAGGCCACTGACATTTTCTACTTCGGAATCTTGCTGCGGTAAATGAGCGCCCATTTCAACAACTTTTTCACCTTCTATTCGAACATCTAAAGCACGTCTTTCATTTGCCGAAACAACAACGCCACCTTTTAATAATAGCGACAATTTTCTCGCCTCCTTTCAAGCAGTCTATTTACTTACGCGTCTAAAGTATAGTGATAATCCTTTTTCACCGTTTTGATCAAGGAGACAAGCTCTGCTGGTGCTTTAATTTGTTCTGCTGTGAGAGAAAATTGTTGCTCTTTCCCATCTAATCTAAGTAAACAGCTGTCTTCTTTTTCGCCTAATAAACAAAATCCAGCATTCGTACTCGCGTGAAAATCATTTTCATTAGTAAAAATAGTAAATTTATCTTTATATGGTGCGCTTGAATACGGGCAGAAAGTTTCACAGTTGCCACATTCATTACACATGCGATCTACATGGAGAATTTGTGGGTCATCACCTAACATCACAACAATGTTTGCTCGGTTTGGACAAACATCAGCACAAGATTCACAAATTGTCGAACACTCCAAACAGCCAGATGCTTTGCCAAATTCTGAAGAACAAAGAAGCAAATCACCGCGTTTAGCTCGAACGATACTAGCATCTTGATTGATATTTGTTTGTTCATAATGCTCATTATGAATATGACAAATGTGATTCGCTGCTTTTGTTGCATCTGCAATAGCTTCAACAATCGTTGCTGGCCCAAGATTAGCATCACCAATAACGTGAACATTTGGCAGGCTTGTTTCTAATGTTTTTTGATCAACAATGACTTTTCCTGTGCTATCTATTTGCATGCCAAGCGAGCGATAAAATGCTGTATCCACTTTTTCACCTACAGCTGCAATGACAACATCTGCAGTAACTTTTAGATATTCGCCTGTGCCAACTGGCTTTTTTCGTCCAGAATGATCTGCTTGACCTAATTTCATTTTTTCACAAGTTAGCTCTTTATTTTCTAAGGAAATAGGTGATAATAATTCACAGAACTCGACACCATCTTCTAGCGCTAAGTAAAGCTCTTCTTCATCTGCCGGCATATTACGCTTATCACGGCGATAGACTAAACGTACATTTGTAACACCTGCGATCCGTTTAGCAGCTCGCGCACAGTCCATTGCTGTATTTCCACCACCAACAACGACGATCTCTTTGCCATAAGGGTTAGCTGATGGATCTTTACGACTAGCTATTAAAAAGTCTAGTGAATTTATGGCTTCCCCTTGTTCAAGCTTTAACTTGCCATGTTTCCAAGCACCAATAGCATAAATAATATGTTCATACCCTGCACTTTTAAGTTCAGCTATACTAGGTGCTGGTTTTCCTGTAATAAATTTCACTCCCATAAATTTTGCTAAATCGACATCGCGGTCAACAGAAGCTTCAGAAATGCGGAATTCAGGGACAACTTGACTGCATACACCGCCTGGACGCTCAGCTTTTTCAAATACGGTAACTGGCATACCTTCACGTGCTAATAGATAGCCTGCAGATATTCCAGCTGGGCCTCCACCAACAATCGCCGTTTTTGCAGCACCTAATTTTGGCATTGGTTTTTTGAGCGTTTTTAGTAGTGCGTCATAGGCCTTTTCTGCTGCTTTTAATTTTGCCTGGCGAATATGCACCGACTCTTCATAAAATTGGCGCGTACACTTTGTCATACACGGATGAGCACAAATTGTTCCAGTAATAAAAGGCAATGGATTTTTATCCACAATCACTTGAAGCGCCTCTAAATATTTTCCTTCGCTGACAAAACGCAGATAAGCAGGAATATCTTGAGAAATTGGGCATCCACCGCGACACGGAGCCGTATAGCAATCAAGTAGTGGCACCGCTTTATTTAATTTTGGCGATTCGGGTATTTTCATTGATTTTTGATAATGTGTTCCCTTTTCGCTTTCTGTAACAAGTTCAGCTAATCGCTTTAAATGGACTTCAACTTTTTGCGGGTAAGGAACTTCACTTAATAAATTGGCAATTTGATTCAAACGCTTATAGCCGCCTGGTTTTAGCAATGTAGTGGCCACGGTGATTGGCCAAATACCTGCTTCAAAGATCTTACGAATATTAAAAATATCTGCCCCACCAGAGTAAGAAATCTGTAATTTCCCATTAAATGCTTGTGAAAGCTTATCAGCAAGCGCAATACTGAGTGGAAAAAGCGATCTACCAGACATATACATTTCTTCACCAGGAAGCTCTTGCTGTTTAATTTGTACAGGAAATGTATTAGTAATTTTGACACCAAAATTGAGTTTTTTATCATTGGCTAACTTTTGTAAACGTGTAAGCATTGGTATAGCTTCACTAAATTGTAAATCCTCATCAAAGTGATGTTCATCAAATACCATATAATCAAAACCCAGTTTATCTAGCCGTTTTCGTGTAAAATCGTAGCCGAGCATCGTTGGATTGCACTTGATGAAAGTATGTAACCCTTTTTCTTCTAACAAGTAAGTAGCAATTTTTTCAATTTCATCTGAAGGACATCCATGTAATGTTGACAGTGTAATTGAACGACAAATGCGCGAAGATACTTGTTCAATATCTTTTTCTGTCACATGCTTAAAATGATGCAAATACGCTTTTGAAGCAGCAATACATTCTTTCCAAATCGCTGTATTTTCAGCATTTTGCATGTCCATAATATAGCGATCAATTTTTTCCGATTTAATTCCAGCAAGATCATAGCCAACACTCATATTAAAAATGAAACCATCCGGTGCGCCTAATTTGAATTCTTTACTGAGTAGCTTTAAAATAAACCATGCTTTTACATACTCATCTAATGCTTTTGGAACGCGTAATTCAGTAGACCATTCCACGTTATAACATTCATCTTCGGCATTAATACATGGTTTAGCAACAGGTAAATCTTCCCCGTCAATAATTTGTACTGTTTTTAATTCAAAAAAGCGTGATCCTGTTAAATAAGCTGCAATAATATTTTGTGCTAATTGCGTATGTGGACCAGCTGCAGGTCCACATGGTACCTCCATTTTTTCTCCAAATAAGTCAATTGTTTTCGCTGAATCCGCCTGATAAAATTTGCGAATCCCAAAAATGGAATGACTTCGCTGATATTCTGAAAAAATCCAGTTTAATAGGGCTTTTACTGAAATTGGATGCATAACATCGCTCATCTCGTTCACCTTCTTTTTATTTATTTATTCGCTCAAAAAATGCTTGAGATTGTTCTTTTGCATCATACCAAATCTTTTCTTCATCTAATCCAATTATTTCGCGATTTTTCATTTTAACTTCCCCATTGATAATCGTGTCCGTCACTTGACGTCCGTTCACTCCAAACAAAATGTGTCCGTTTAGGTTTTCTTTCGTTATTGGCGTTGGCGATTTATAATCAAGGACAATCACATCAGCTGCTGCATTTTTCTCTAGCATGCCTAATTTTTTCTCAAAATAACGGTTTGCCATTCTCGCATTATTGTTAAATAACATCTCAGGAATTTCTATCCAACCCACGTTTGGGTCTCCTAAATGATGTTTATGAATGAGATTAGCAACTTTATAAGATTCGGTCATATCTTGCGTATAGCCATCTGTGCCAAGCCCAATCAATAATTGATATTTGTTCAATAGTTGAATCGCTGGTGGACATCCAACTGCATTCCCCATGTTCGACTCAGGATTTGTAACAACCATTGTATTGGTATCACGTAATAATTCCATTTCATATGGATTAATGTGAATACAATGCGCAGCCATTGTCTTTTCACCCAAGATATCAAAATCATATAAGCGATTTACAACAGCTTTATGATGTTCTTTTTTAGAATGAAAGACATCTGTCATCCCTTCTGCAACATGAATATGATACCCAATATCCGCTGGCTTATTGCTTGCGCAGTATTCTAATGATTCATTAGATAAAGTAAATGCAGCATGTAGACCAAACATTGCTTTTTGCATATCATGGCGCTCTTTTGAAACTTGCCTGCTAAATGCAACATTTTCTTGTACAGCCTTTTTCATTGCTTCTTTACCATGACGATCTGATACTTCATAACACAAACAGGTACGAACACCGAGCTTTTTAGCAGCTCGTGATAATTCAACTAAACTCCCCTCCGTTTCCCCGTAACTTGCATGATGGTCAAATACAGTGGTTACTCCATTTTTAATGGCGTCTAAATAAGAAGTCATTGCACTGTGATAACAATCTTTTAAGTTCAATGTTTGATCAATCTTCCACCATTGGTCTTTCAAAATATCCATGAAGTTTTGGGGATGATTTCCTTTTATGCTAAGTCCACGGGCAAAAGCACTATAGATATGATTGTGCATATTGATTAATCCTGGCATAATTATTCCGCCTCTTGCATCAATAAATTCTGCCTGGGGATACTTCTTGGTCAAATCATGTGTATTTCCTACTTCGGTAATGAATGTTTCAGAAATGGCTACACAACCATCTTCATAAAAATCATTTTTTCCATTTCTAGTAATAAGTTTGCCGTTCCCAATTAATAACATGTCCATCCTCCTATCATTTTTTTAGAGCAGAAACCGCTTACAAGGAATTAAAATAAAAACAAAAGATTTATGATCGATAGAATCTAACTTAATTCATTTAAAGTATAACATCAAAGCTAAAAAAAAACAATGCAAGCTAAAAAAAATTTTTATGTTTTTATGTTTAACTTGAATGCAATTTTTATACATGATATGATTATTTTAAGTAATTAAGTTGCCAAAAAGGAGTATCAATATTATGCTCACAGATGTGAAGCTAAATTTTTTAACACAGATTGCTAAAGGAATAGCAGAACAATTCGGACATAATTGTGAAGTCGTTATCCATCAAATCTTAAAAGATCAAGAAGTTGCGAGTATGATCGTCTCCATCGAAAATGGTCACGTTACTTCCCGTCGTTTAGGTGATGGCCCTTCACATGCGGTTTTAGAGGCTGTTAAAAAAAAACCCGCTAAACTAGAAGACCATACAAATTATTTAACGCGCACACATGATGGTCGAATTTTAAAGTCAAGCACCATTTACTTAAAAGATGAAAGTGGTACTCTCGATGGTATTTTTTCGATCAATTTTGATATTACTACGCTCATCGCTGCAGAAACAACGATCCAATCTTTAACAAAAGTAGACAAGAAAGAAGCCGATAAAGAGCCAGAGTACATTCCACAAGACATCAATGAGCTATTAGAAGATCTCATTGAAAAATCGGTTGAACTTGTTGGAAAGCCTGTTGCTCTTATGACAAAGGATGATAAGATAAAAGCTATCCAGTTTTTAAATAACAAAGGAGCCTTTCTTGTCACAAAATCTGGCGACAAAGTAGCTAAGTTTTTTAATATCTCTAAGTATACGCTATACAGCTACATCGATGCAAAATAAGCAGATTTTGCATACTTAAAGGCGTTTCGGTTTTTTCGACACAAATGAAGCAAAAGCGCCTTGATTTATTAGTTGATCTGCATATCTATTCTTTATTGTTTTTCACAGATTTATTTAATAAAAAAAAGACGATGGATAAAAATTTATCCATCGTCTTTTTTTTGCCCGGCAACGACCTACTCTCACAGGGGGAATCCCCCCACTACCATCGGCGCAGAGAAGCTTAACTACCGTGTTCGGGATGGGAACGGGTGTGACCTTCTCGCCATTGCTACCAGACTTATTCATTGAAAGATGATTCTTTCAAAACTAGATAAAAAGGGTGACTTAACCTGACTCCAAGAGTCTTTTTTTAAGGATAAGTCCTCGATCGATTAGTATTTGTCCGCTCCATATGTCGCCATACTTCCACTCCAAACCTATCTACCTGATCTTCTTTCAGGGATCTTACTTTCTTTCGAAATGGGAAATCTCATCTCGAGGGGGGCTTCACGCTTAGATGCTTTCAGCGTTTATCCCGTCCGCACATAGCTACCCAGCGATGCTCCTGGCGGAACAACTGGTACACCAGCGGTGCGTCCATCCCGGTCCTCTCGTACTAAGGACAGCTCCTCTCAAATTTCCTGCGCCCGCGACGGATAGGGACCGAACTGTCTCACGACGTTCTGAACCCAGCTCGCGTGCCGCTTTAATGGGCGAACAGCCCAACCCTTGGGACCGACTACAGCCCCAGGATGCGACGAGCCGACATCGAGGTGCCAAACCTCCCCGTCGATGTGGACTCTTGGGGGAGATAAGCCTGTTATCCCCGGGGTAGCTTTTATCCGTTGAGCGATGGCCCTTCCATGCGGTACCACCGGATCACTAAGCCCGACTTTCGTCCCTGCTCGACTTGTCAGTCTCGCAGTCAAGCTCCCTTGTGCCTTTACACTCTGCGAATGATTTCCATCCATTCTGAGGGAACCTTTGGGCGCCTCCGTTACTCTTTAGGAGGCGACCGCCCCAGTCAAACTGCCCACCTGACACTGTCTCCCCACACGCTAAGTGTGGCGGGTTAGAATGGTCATACAGCAGGGGTAGTATCCCACCATTGCCTCCTCGCACGCTGGCGCGCGCGGCTCTTCGGCTCCTACCTATCCTGTACAAGCTGTACAAACATTCCATATCAGGTTGCAGTAAAGCTCCACGGGGTCTTTCCGTCCTGTCGCGGGTAACCTGCATCTTCACAGGTACTATAATTTCACCGAGTCTCTCGTTGAGACAGTGCCCAGATCATTGCGCCTTTCGTGCGGGTCGGAACTTACCCGACAAGGAATTTCGCTACCTTAGGACCGTTATAGTTACGGCCGCCGTTTACTGGGGCTTCAATTCGCACCTTCGCTTACGCTAAGCGCTCCTCTTAACCTTCCAGCACCGGGCAGGCGTCAGCCCCTATACGTCACCTTACGGTTTTGCAGAGACCTGTGTTTTTGCTAAACAGTCGCCTGGGCCTATTCACTGCGGCTCTCTCGGGCTTTCACCCTATCA
This sequence comes from Listeria sp. PSOL-1, assembly GCF_902806445.1. Lineage (NCBI taxonomy): Bacteria > Bacillati > Bacillota > Bacilli > Caryophanales > Listeriaceae > Listeria > Listeria sp. PSOL-1. The sequence continues at coordinate 1,110,322 of NZ_LR760298.1, forward strand.
GAGCACCCCTTCTCCCGAAGTTACGGGGTCATTTTGCCGAGTTCCTTAACGAGAGTTCTCTCGCTCACCTTAGGATTCTCTCCTCATCTACCTGTGTCGGTTTGCGGTACGGGCCGCTCTACTCTTCCTAGAGGCTTTTCTTGACAGCGTGAAATCAGGAACTTCCGTACTTTAATTTCCTTCCCCATCACAGCTCATGCTTCGTAAGAAGCGGATTTGCCTACTTCTTACACTCACTGCTTGGACGCACCTTTCCATCTGTGCGCTTCCTTATCCTTCTGTGTCACCCCTTCGGTCAAACAAATAGCGCGGGTACAGGAATCTCCACCTGTTGTCCATCGCCTACGCCTATCGGCCTCGGCTTAGGTCCCGACTAACCCTGAGCGGACGAGCCTTCCTCAGGAAACCTTAGATATTCGGTGGAAGGGATTCTCACCCTTCTTTCGCTACTCATACCGGCATTCTCACTTCTAAGCGCTCCACCAGTCCTTTCGGTCTGGCTTCTCTGCCCTTAGAACGCTCTCCTACCACGAACATCTTACGATGTTCATCCACAGTTTCGGTAATACGTTTAGCCCCGGTACATTTTCGGCGCGGGGTCACTCGACCAGTGAGCTATTACGCACTCTTTCAATGGTGGCTGCTTCTAAGCCAACATCCTGGTTGTCTAAGCAACCCCACATCCTTTTCCACTTAACGTATATTTGGGGACCTTAACTGGTGGTCTGGGCTGTTTCCCTTTCGACTACGGATCTTATCACTCGCAGTCTGACTCCCGAAGATAAGTCAATGGCATTCGGAGTTTATCTGAATTCGGTAACCCGAGAGGGGCCCCTAGTCCAAACAGTGCTCTACCTCCATGACTCTCTACTTCGAGGCTAGCCCTAAAGCTATTTCGGAGAGAACCAGCTATCTCCAAGTTCGATTGGAATTTCTCCGCTACCCACACCTCATCCCCGCACTTTTCAACGTGCGTGGGTTCGGACCTCCAGTAAGTATTACCTTACCTTCATCCTGGACATGGGTAGATCACCTGGTTTCGGGTCTACGACCTGTTACTCTTTCGCCCTATTCAGACTCGCTTTCGCTACGGCTCCGCTTTTTCCACTTAACCTTGCAACAAATCGTAACTCGCCGGTTCATTCTACAAAAGGCACGCTATCACCCATTAACGGGCTCTAACTACTTGTAGGCACACGGTTTCAGGTACTCTTTCACTCCCCTTCCGGGGTGCTTTTCACCTTTCCCTCACGGTACTGGTTCACTATCGGTCACTAGGGAGTATTTAGCCTTGGGAGATGGTCCTCCCAGATTCCGACGGAATTTCACGTGTTCCGCCGTACTCAGGATCCACTCTAGAGAGAAGCACATTTCAACTACCGGGCTGTTACCGTCTCTGGCGGGCCTTTCCAGACCGCTTCGTCTATCTCCTTCTTTTCTTACTCCGTATTTGAGTGTCCTACAACCCCAAGAAGCAAGCTTCTTGGTTTGGGCTCTTTCCGTTTCGCTCGCCGCTACTCAGGAAATCGATTTTTCTTTCTCTTCCTCCAGGTACTTAGATGTTTCAGTTCCCTGGGTCTGCCTTTCTTTTGCTATGTATTCACAAAAGAATCCTATCTGACAAAAGATAGGGGGTTCCCCCATTCGGAAATCTCTGGATCAATGCTTACGTACAGCTCCCCAAAGCATATCGGCGTTAGTCCCGTCCTTCTTCGGCTCCTAGTGCCAAGGCATCCACCGTGCGCCCTTTCTAACTTAACCTTATTTCTTTCCTTATAAATAAGGAAAGGCATGTTCTTTGATCTGCGATGATCAAAGAAGGTTCATGCTTTATTTTGACTCGGTGTCTTGGTTTACACAAACCAATGGTTTGTGTGGTTTTCACTTTACTTTTTATCTAGTTTTCAAAGAACAATCTTTTTGAGAAGTTGCCCTCTCAAAACTGAACAAAAGAAGAAGAAAGCATCCTAGGCTTCCTATTCCTTAGAAAGGAGGTGATCCAGCCGCACCTTCCGATACGGCTACCTTGTTACGACTTCACCCCAATTATCTGTCCCACCTTCGGCGGCGGGCTCCAAAAAGGTTACCCTACCGACTTCGGGTGTTACAAACTCTCGTGGTGTGACGGGCGGTGTGTACAAGGCCCGGGAACGTATTCACCGCGGCATGCTGATCCGCGATTACTAGCGATTCCGGCTTCATGCAGGCGAGTTGCAGCCTGCAATCCGAACTGAGAATGGTTTTATGGGATTGGCTTCACCTCGCGGCTTCGCTGCCCTTTGTACCATCCATTGTAGCACGTGTGTAGCCCAGGTCATAAGGGGCATGATGATTTGACGTCATCCCCACCTTCCTCCGGCTTGCACCGGCAGTCACTTTAGAGTGCCCAACTAAATGCTGGCAACTAAAATCAAGGGTTGCGCTCGTTGCGGGACTTAACCCAACATCTCACGACACGAGCTGACGACAACCATGCACCACCTGTCACTTTGTCCCCGAAGGGTAAGCTCTGTCTCCAGAGTGGTCAAAGGATGTCAAGACCTGGTAAGGTTCTTCGCGTTGCTTCGAATTAAACCACATGCTCCACCGCTTGTGCGGGCCCCCGTCAATTCCTTTGAGTTTCAACCTTGCGGTCGTACTCCCCAGGCGGAGTGCTTAATGCGTTTGCTGCAGCACTAAGGGGCGGAAACCCCCTAACACTTAGCACTCATCGTTTACGGCGTGGACTACCAGGGTATCTAATCCTGTTTGCTCCCCACGCTTTCGCGCCTCAGCGTCAGTTACAGACCAGAGAGCCGCCTTCGCCACTGGTGTTCCTCCATATATCTACGCATTTCACCGCTACACATGGAATTCCACTCTCCTCTTCTGCACTCCAGTCTCCCAGTTTTGAGTGACCCTCCTCGGTTGAGCCGAGGGCTTTCACACCCAACTTAAGAAACCGCCTGCGCGCGCTTTACGCCCAATAATTCCGGACAACGCTTGCCACCTACGTATTACCGCGGCTGCTGGCACGTAGTTAGCCGTGGCTTTCTGGTTAGATACCGTCAAGGGATAAGCAGTAACTCTTATCCTGTTTCTTCTCTAACAACAGTGCTTTACGATCCGAAAACCTTCTTCACACACGCGGCGTTGCTCCGTCAGACTTTCGTCCATTGCGGAAGATTCCCTACTGCTGCCTCCCGTAGGAGTCTGGGCCGTGTCTCAGTCCCAGTGTGGCCGATCACCCTCTCAGGTCGGCTATACATCGTCGCCTTGGTAGGCCTTGACCCCACCAACTAGCTAATGTACCGCGGGCCCATCTATCAGTGACACCGAAGCGTCTTTCTTCATCGGTTCATGCGAACCGAAGATCTATGCGGTATTAGCACCTGTTTCCAAGTGTTATCCCCCGCTGATAGGCAGGTTGCCCACGTGTTACTCACCCGTCCGCCACTCACGAACACATATGAGCAAGCTCATGCGTGTTGTTCGTTCGACTTGCATGTATTAGGCACGCCGCCAGCGTTCGTCCTGAGCCAGGATCAAACTCTCATTAAAATGATGTTGAATACTTATTCATAAACATGAATAAGCTTCCTTACTCGTTAAACGGTGCTAGCAAATTTTTACTAACGTTTTTGATGGAAACGACTTTTCGTTTCCTATCCTAGGAATTTTGGGTGAAACATTTCGTTTCATCGCTTTTTCTTCTTTTTTGTTCAGTTTTCAAAGGGCAATATCTTACTTTAGACAACGTATATTAATATATCATGTACATTCGATAATGTCAATAGTTATCACATAAAATTGGTTAATATTTTAAATTAGAAAAAACATACTTTTCCTTTTCTCATCTATCTCATTTGTTCACCCTCAAGATAAGATTTCACCTAAGCAAAAAGCAATACGTCTCATAAAAAATGATTCCTTTGCTTTTTGCTCTGCAATACTTAAAGATAGCCATTCATGCGCGGTCTTCAAACAGCTTGGCCACTTCAATAATAACTTTCGTTGCATTTTCAAGACTTTCGACTGAAACATATTCAAATTTACCATGCATATTTTCGCCACCCGCAAAAATATTCGGCGTTGGCAAACCTTTAAATGACAGTTGTGAACCATCTGTGCCGCCTCGTATTGGCTTGATGATTGGCTCAATATTAAGTTTTTTCATTGCATCATGTGCGATATCAACAATTTCTTTTACTAGCTCAATTTTTTCACGCATATTGTAATATTGATCATTTAATTCAAGGATAATGTTTTCCTCGCCATACTCTTCCTGCATGTTTTTTACAATGTCGGCTACTTTGGTTTTTCTTTTAATAAAATTTAAATGATCGAAATCACGGATGATATAATTAGCCTTTGCTTGCTCTACATCACCTTCTAGTGAAATTAAATGGTAAAAACCTTCATATTCCTCTGTGTCCTCAGGTGCTTCTTCTTTTGGTAAGGCTTGGTTAAAAGCGATCGCTAGTTTGCTAGCATTCACCATTTTGTTTTTCGCTGTCCCGGGATGAATGTTATTCCCTTTAAAGACGATTTTTGCAGAAGCTGCATTAAAGCTTTCATATTGCAGCTCTCCTTGGGGACCTCCATCCATTGTGTAAGCATAATCGGCAGCAAATTTAGCAACGTTAAAACGCGCTGGACCACGTCCGATTTCTTCATCTGGTGTAAAAGCAACGCGAATTTTGCCATGTTTAATTTCTGGATGTTGGATTAAATAATTCATAGCTGTCATAATTTCTGTAATGCCGGCTTTATCATCAGCACCAAGGAGGGTTGTTCCGTCTGTTGTGATTAATGTTTGCCCTTTATAACCAGCTAGTTCTGGATATTTTTCCACTGATAATGTGATTCCTTGTTCTTTATTTAATACGATGTCTTTGCCATCATATTCTTCATGGATTTGTGGTTTCACGTCTTTACCAGTGAAGTCTGTTGCCGTATCAAGATGCGCTAAAAAGCCAATAACAGGAACGTTTTTGTTGGTGTTAGCAGGCAATGTTGCCATAACATAACCATTTTCATCCATGGCAACTTCTTCCATTCCGATTGCTTCTAATTCTGTTACTAAAATTTGGCCCAATTTGAGTTGACCACTGGTTGTTGGGCAAGTCGTACTTTCTTCGTTAGATTGTGTATCTACTTTAGCGTATGTAATAAAACGTTTAATTAGTTCATCTTTCATTTTTAACACTCCTTTTCATTTATTATAGTCATCTTTTTAAAAAAATTCTATTGTTTTTCCTTTAACATCGAAAGAAGCTTTAAGCTTGTTTTTAAATTTCTCGAAGTGACCGGTTGATTGGTTAATTGTTTGATCACTTTTTCAGATTTGATTTTATTTAATTCAGCGTGATTCGTTTGCACAAAAATAGTATTTTGACTAACGAGATACTGAGCATCTTGTTCAATTTGGCTATGATTCTTCAAGCTCGCATTGCTAAAATAAATAAGGACGCGCTCATCTTCGTTTTCCATAAATGGGCAGCTTGTCATAATTGTGTAAAAGCGAGCGGATGTAATAGCGATAACATGGATAGATAATTGGAAATTTTGTTGAATAATCGTTTGAATAGATTGCGCAACAGCTTTTTCAGTTGTATCGTCGCTTTCAAGAACGAGATTACCGCTTTGAATGTAACTTTCAACATTTTGAAATCCTGATTTTGTTAGGGTTTCTTTCAATGCTTTCATACTGATTTTATTTTTGCCACCAACATTAACCGCGCGAAGTAAAACAACAAATTCCATCTTTTTTCCTCCTCATAACATAAAAAACTGCAATTCACAAAAGCGAAATTGCAGTTTCAAAATTATTTAGTTAGTTCTTGTTTTGCTGTTTCAGCAAGGGTAGTAAATGCTTGTGCATCATTGACTGCAAGATCAGCAAGCATTTTACGGTTAATATCAATTCCAGCAAGTTTTAGACCATGCATTAATTTGCTATAAGAAAGATCATTTAAACGTGCTGCTGCATTAATACGAGCAATCCACAATTTACGGAAATCACGTTTTTTCTGACGACGATCTCTGTAAGCATATTGATAAGATTTCATTACTGCTTGGTTAGCTACTTTAAATAATGTATGTTTCGAGCCATAATATCCTTTGGCTAATTTAATGACTTTTTTACGACGTTTGCGAGTTACTGTTCCGCCTTTTACACGTGGCATAATGTCAACCTCCTAATTTTTTACAAAAGTTTTATTATTTCATCTTAGCGACCATTTGGCGGATACGTTTGAAATCGCCGGCCGATACCATTCCAGATTTACGTAGTTTACGTTTTTGTTTTTGGGATTTGTTAGCAAATAAGTGACTAGTATAGCCATGATTGCGTTTTAATTTTCCAGATCCTGTTCTTTTGAAACGTTTAGCGGAACCTCGGTGGGTTTTCATTTTTGGCATGAATGCTTCCTCCTCAAAACTTTACTTTTCCTTATCTGGTACAAGGACTAAGAACATTGAACGTCCGTCCATTTTTGGTCTTTGCTCAATTTTGCTAACATCGTTACAAGCTTCAGCAAAACGGTCAAGTACCTTTTGACCGATATCTTTATGGGTAATCGCACGACCTTTGAAGCGAATCGAACATTTTACTTTATCGCCTTTTTCAAGGAATTTGCGCGCATTACGTAGCTTTGTGTTAAAATCATGTTCATCAATGGTTGGACTTAAGCGTACTTCTTTCATAACGATGACTTTTTGATTTTTGCGAGCTTCTTTATCTTTTTTCTGTTGTTCAAAACGGAATTTTCCGTAGTCCATAATTCGAGCTACTGGTGGTTTTGCATTTGGAGCAACAAGTACAAGGTCAAGATTGGCTTTCTCAGCAATACCAAGTGCATCAAATTTGCTTTTCACACCTAATTGTTCACCATTTTGATCAATTAATCTTACTTCGCGTGCACGAATTCCATCGTTTACCAACATGTCTTTGCTAATTTTGAGCCACCTCCATGTTCTTTTGGTATAACAAGTCAGAAATAGCATCTCTATCTGTTTTACAAGTAAACAATAAAAAATGCGGGCTGCAATTTTGCGACCCGCACATTCAAAGTTACATCATAAAAGATGCAACGAACCATTTGAATTCTTTGCCTGAAAACAACAGTTGACGAGGCGAGAAGCGGGTTGCTTCTTCTTTCCTGTTTAATAACCTTATGTAGCATAACATAGAACGTTTTTCTTGTCAAACACAACATAAAGAAAAGCTCTTGATTACAAGAGCTTCAATCGCTATTAAATTAGCGAATTTCTTTAATACGAGCTGCTTTACCACGAAGATTACGCAAGTAGTAAAGTTTCGCACGACGAACTTTACCGCGACGGATAACTTCTAACTTCGCGATACGTGGAGTGTGTACTGGGAAAGTACGTTCCACACCAACGCCATAAGAAATTTTACGAACAGTGAAAGTTTCACTGATTCCTGCTCCACGACGTTTAATAACAACGCCTTCAAAGATTTGGATACGTTCACGAGTACCTTCGACTACTTTCGCATGTACACGTACTGTATCACCTGGTCGGAAACTAGGGATATCAGATTTTAATTGATCTTTGGTAATTTCTTCAATTAACTTGTTCATCTTATTTTCTCCTTCCAACAAACACTCATACACATATCAAATTGCGCAGCGGAATATCGTTATATACTGGAAACTTCCAGTCACTAGTATAGATTACCATAATCGCGTTTTACTGTAAAGTTTTTTTCTTGCTTAGCTTTGTTCTTGTTCGATTTCAGCAAGCCACTTTTCTTCCTCTTTACTAAGTGAATAATTTGCTAATAGATCAGGACGACGTAAAAAAGTCCGTCTTAATGATTCTTTATGACGCCATTTTTCAATTAATCCATGATTTCCACTTAGTAAGGTATCCGGTACTTTTAAGCCACGAAAATTACTTGGTCTTGTATAATGAGGGTGTTCAAGTAGACCTGTTGAGAATGAATCAGTGACAGCAGAGGTTTTGTTCCCGAGAGCACCTGGAAGAAGCCTAATCACACTGTCCATCATCGCCATTGCGCCAATTTCACCGCCAGTTAAAATATAATCTCCAAGTGAAACTTCATCTGTAACAAGCTCTTCACGAATGCGCTCATCATAGCCTTCATAGTGTCCACAAATAAAAATCAATTGCTCTTCTTGTGAAAATTCCTCGGCCATCTTTTGGTTAAATGGCTGACCCGCTGGATCCATTAAGATAATCCGCGGTTTCTTTTCATTTTTTCGCACTGCGTAAACAGCATCAAAAACAGGTTGAGCCTTAAGCAGCATGCCTGCTCCACCGCCATAAGGATAGTCATCAACGACTTGGTGCTTACCTTCTGCAAAATCACGAAAATTCGTCACGTTAACTTCCACTAGTTCTTTTTCAATCGCTTTTTTTATGATCGATTGATTAATAACTCCGTGAAACATTTCAGGGAAAAGAGAAAGGATATTGATTTCCATTAGTCTAACAATCCTGGAATGGCTTCAATAATAATTTCTTTTTGCTTTGTATCAATTGATTTTACAACGTCTTCAATATAAGGAATGAGAACGTCTTTACCATTTTTTTGTTTGATCACCCAGACGTCATTGGCGCCTGGTGTTAAAATCTCAGTAACTTCGCCAAGTTCTTCGCCACTAACTAACTTGACTTTTGAGCCGATAATTTCATGGAAATAAAAAGCATTTTCTTCTAGTTCTAAAAGTTGGTCAGCGCTTACTTTTAAAATTCCCTCTTTCATACGTTCCACTTGATTAATATTGTTGTATCCTTCAAAGGTTAATAAATCAAAGTTTTTGTGTACGCGATGAGATTTAACGATTAATTCTTCGGGTTCTTTTTTATTTTTAGCATAAAGTAATAGCTTGTTTCCAGGCTTATACCTTTCTTCTTTAAAATCAGTACGCGAAATCACACGAACTTCTCCCATCAACCCATGTGTGTTGACAATCTTTCCGACATTATATATTTTTTCCATTTTCCACCTCTAGCGTATTTCTGTTACAACTTCATCAGTTACAACAATGGTTTTATCAAAAAGCGTATCGTTCCATACATCTCCTACATTTACTTCAATGAGCGCTTCGATTTCACGTTCACGAACCTCACTTCCAAGCGGTAATACTTCAAGTTGATCCATTTGAAAATCGACTAGCTTCATTTTTTCATGGCGTAAATTTAATTCACGTTCAAAGTATTCAGTGATATTTTCTAGGTTGTACTTGTTTTTTCGTTCTACTTTTTTTCGTTCAAAATGGAGTTGATCGCTTTCTTGTTGCAGCATACGCTTTTGTTCGTTGTAGTAAGTAAGGAGCTTTGCTTTACTTTGCTTTGTTAAAACTTGTTTAACTGTTATTTTTTGAATAATTTTCATAACTTTCCTCCAGCTAAGCAAATTTATATCTTATACTCTATTTTAGCAGGTAAAAGAGGGATAGCCAAAGGTTTTCTTTATTTCCTGTCCATTAGCCAAGCGTAGGTAATGGCTAAAAACTCTCGGCAATAATCTTTTAAGCGCCTAGATGTTTTCGTTTTAATGGGGAATCCGCTTGCTTTTAAGCCCTTTTGTTTGGCGAGCATTAAAGCCCGGTACATGTGATAATCACTCGTAACGATCACAACACTTTTTAAATTAAAACGTTCTTTAGCATTGATAATGTTTTCTTTTGTTCTTTTGGACTTCGCTTCGATTTGGATTTGTTTCCGCGGGATCCCTCTTGTTTCTAGGTAATTTCCCATTACTTTTGCTTCAGCTTTACTTTCATTAGGGCCTTTGCCACCGCTTACGATAATCGTTATGTCTCGATGTTCATGGTAATAGTTAATCGCTCCATCAAGACGTTCAGCTAAAATTTTACTTGGCCTCGCTTTTTTTCCATTTACTTTTGCACCTAAAACAAGTACATTTTTCACGTTAGCGTCTGGTTTTGCTTTTCTTCCTTGATACATCTTCCAAATAATAAAACAACAATAAATAATGGCAAACAAAGCAATGACAATAACGAATGACAATTTTTTCATCTCTTTTCGCTCAACTTCCTAAAATTGATCTTGTTTCGTTTAACAATGAATGCTTAAAGGAAAAACAGACGGATATTTGTATGTATGATTTTATTTTAACTTATTTTTTTTGGCATGATCAATGAATAACTGAAAAAGGGCTTCACTTTCAGGATCCATCTTATACATAAGTTCTGGATGCCACTGGACACCCAGAAAGAAATTTTTACGATGCTTAAATTCAATCGCTTCAATCATTTGATCAGCTGTTCTTGCAACGACTTGTAAGTTTTTTCCTAAGCGATTTATAAATTGATGATGCAGACTGTTAACAAATTTTCCAGGATGATGAATTGTTTCAAGTAAGCTGTCTTTTTTAATGGTTATTTTATGTGAACCAAGCTGCTCATCAGCGTGTTGTTGGTGTTGAACGAGCGGTGCAGCTACTTTTGAACCGTCTTGATAAAGAGAACCTCCAAAGGCTACATTTACCAGTTGCATGCCGCGGCAAATAGCTAAAATAGGTTTGTTTCGCTTTAAAGCTGCGTCAACTAAACTTAGCTCGAATGCATCACGTGGTGGATAATAAACGCCCATTTCTGGAAGAGGCTCTTCATCATAAAAGTATGGTGAAATATCTTGTCCACCTGTCATTAACAATCCATCCAACAGATCTACCGCTGCGGTTGCCGCAGACGTATCACCAATTGGAAGGATAATTGGTAAACCGCCTACTTTTTGGATCACATCAATATAACGCTGTTGTGTATAAGCGACACGATGTCCATAAAAAGCATTTATTCCTTTGACAAGTTGATTTCCAGTAATTCCGATAATAGGCTTCATCCATTTGCTCCCCCGTTCTTTTTTTTATTTTACAATAGAACGAGCTAAAAAGCTTTATGTTTGCTTTTTACAGCAAAAAAACTCGCCTAAACGACGAGTTTTAAGTAGTTATTCAACAATTTCAAGACGGACTTTTTTATCATTTTTGATCGCAGCGGCGTAAACTAATGTCCGAATGGCTTTCGCAATACGCCCTTGCTTACCAATAATGCGTCCCATATCATTTTTATTGACGGATAACTTATAAACTAAATTTGAATCTGTTTCATCAATTCTGAGGAAAACATCTTCCGGGTGATCAACGAGTGGTTTTACGATGGCGAGAATCAAATCTTCCATGCGTCAAACCTCCTTATTTTCCTAACTTTTGATCATGGAATTTTTTCATAATGCCTTCTTTAGATAACAGATTACGAACTGTGTCAGAAGGTTTTGCACCGTTACTCATCCATTTTAATACAGCTTCTTCATCAATTTTAACTTCTGCTGGATTAAGAAGTGGATTATAAGTTCCTACAGTTTCGATTGAACGGCCGTCACGTGGGAAACGAGAATCAGCTACAACGATACGATAAAAAGGTTTTTTATTAGAACCCATACGTTTTAAACGAATTTTAACTGCCATGTTTTAATTACACCTCCATAAAGTCTTACATTCATTTATATTACCAGTAAAGCATTTGTTTGTAAAGTGTTTTTTCTTTACAGAATGAATTTTATTAAATGGTAGCTATTTTATGGATTTTAAACTGAATTATGACAGCTCTGGTGTTCCAAAATAAAAAGTAAGGTAGCCTAATAAGGATAAAATGAGTCCTAAACTTTGTAAAATGAGGGCAACGATTGCTACAACTTTTATCCAGTGTGCCTTAGTACTATTTCTAATGATAAGCACTGAAAAAATGATGCCAAAAACAGGGAGAATAAAAGCTAAAATTAGAAAACAGATGCGTTGAGCGTAATTCATGTTTAAATCTTGCTCGTTTTTATTCATAGTTATCCTTCCCCCGTTTAGCATAGTTAAAATATTCTTGGATCTCCTTTGAACCTGCCGAATTACCTGCTAAAACATAGTCTATCTTGATTGACTTTGATTTAGGATTATAAGTAAAATCATAAGTTATTTCACAATTTTCAACTTTATTTACCTCATTTTTATTTATTAACTTCTTATTATTAAAATAACGATTTCGTTGTAGTACAGTTTTTTTCCAGTTTTCATAGTCTTTTTTAGTCGTTATGACCTTATCCACCCAATCGCCGGCATTATCAGAACCATATTGATTATTTTGGATAACGTAAATTTCTTTTTGTGGCATGTGAGTTGCTTGTATCGCTTCTTCAATTGGTTTTTTCGCTTTCGCTTTTTGATAAAATAGATTTCCATAATAGTAACCTTCGATAATGACAACAATACCAATAACCAATATGAATATACTTAGCATGATTTTTTTCATAAATGTATCCTCTCTGAATTAATTAGTTCCTTTTTTGTTATTCCTTTCCTTTTCATCATAACATGAAACCGGATACAAAAACGAAAAATACCACAAATGAACAAACGGAAGTACATAAAAACTCCTGTTAAATTACATTATTAGCAATTATTTCTTAGTTAGTGGGTATATCTCCCTTTACTAGCTTGATAGGCTACAGACAAGTCTGGGCTTATACGGCGCTCATCACTTTGCAAGATATAACCTAAATACGAAGACTAGCGGATAACGTTTGAATTAGTCCACTAATCTTCGTATTTTTTCATATTCATTTAGAATTAAAACGGCATTTTAAAGCCATTAAATAATCCTTTTCCTTTTTTTCCTTTGCCACCCATGCCGCCGCTCATTTGTTTCATCATTTTTTTCATTTCGTTAAATTGTTTTAACAAGCGGTTTACTTCTTGAATGGGACGACCGCTTCCACGGGCGATTCGTTTTCTTCTTCCGGCGTTAATAATATCTGGATTTTCTTTTTCATTTTTAGTCATGGACTTGATAATTGCTTCGATGTGCCCAAGTTGCTTCTCATCGACTTGCATGTTGTCAAGGCCTTTCATTTTGTTTGCTCCTGGAATCATCTTCATAAGTTCATCAAGCGGACCCATTTGTTTGACTTGTTGTAGTTGATCGAGAAAATCATCTAACGTCATTGAATTTTCTTTGATTTTCTTTTCCATCTCGCGCATTTTTTCTTGATCAATATCGACTTGCGCTTTTTCAATTAAGGAGAGCACATCACCCATCCCAAGAATTCTTGATGCCATACGATCTGGATGGAAAGCTTCGAGGGCTTCCATTTTTTCACCTTGACCAACGAATTTAATTGGCTTTCCGGTAACAGCACGAATAGATAAAGCTGCACCACCACGCGTATCACCATCAAGCTTTGTTAAAATGACGCCGGTCACGCCTAATTGTTCATTAAAGCTTTCGGCAACATTAACGGCATCTTGACCTGTCATCGCATCCACCACTAGAAAAATTTCAGCTGGCTGGCTAAGTTCTTTTACTTCTTTCAGTTCACCCATCAGTGCTTCATCAATATGCAAACGTCCAGCTGTGTCAATGATCACATAATCAAGGTGTTCTTCTTTTGCTTTTTCAATCGCTTGCTTTGCGATTTCAACAGGGCTTACTTGATCGCCTAGCGAGAAAACAGGCATATTGAGTTGCTTTCCTAATGTTTCAAGCTGTTTAATTGCGGCTGGACGATAAATATCGGCAGCAACAAGAAGCGGTTTACGATTATATTTTTTGCGTAATAAATTGGCTAGTTTTCCTGTCGTCGTTGTTTTACCAGCACCTTGCAAGCCGACCATCATAATAACGGTCGGTGGGCGATCAGAAACAGCAATTTTACTTTCTTCTCCACCCATTAAATTGGTCAATTCTTCTTGAACGATTTTGATCACTTGTTGGCCTGGGGTTAAACTTTTCATTACATCAGAGCCAACTGCGCGTTCACTTACAGTTTTAATAAATGTTTTAACGACTTTAAAGTTGACATCAGCTTCAAGTAAAGCTAAACGAACTTCACGCATCATTTCTTTTACATCAGCTTCGGTAACTTTACCTTTCCCGCGAATTTTATCCATCGTTTCTTGGAGCCTTCCAGCTAATCCTTCAAATGCCATATCGATTCCTCCTAATCCATATTTTTCAGCTTATCTAGGAGTATGGTTACTTCACCTGTAAGCGCCTTTTTATCTTCAAGCTGACGGGTTAGTTGTTGAAGTAATGTTTCACGTGCTAGATATTTTGCAAGCATTCCCAGCTTTTTTTCGTAATTTTCAAGTGTTTCTTCGGTTCTTTTGATATTATCATATACGGCTTGACGACTGACTTCAAATTCCTCAGCAATTTCGCCTAATGAAAAATCATCAAGATAGTAGTGTGAAATATAGGCTTTTTGTTTTTCGGTTAAAAGCTCTTGATAAAAATCAAATAACAAATTGATTCGTGTTGTTTTTTCAAACAAGAGGACCACCTCTTCCTCTATTTAGATTACGTTTAAAATGTTCGTTTGTCAATGAAACGAAAAAATGTTCGTATTTAACGAGTTTTCCTAACTTCTAGATCGCAATGATTTAATCAGCTGCGTCCTTATTATTGTCAATAAAATCAGCGAATAAACCATAAACATACTCGGGGGCGTTGAATGGTTGTAAGTCATCCATTTTTTCACCTAAGCCGATAAACTTAACGGGAATCTTTAATTCATTTCTAATCGCTATCACGATTCCGCCTTTTGCTGTGCCATCTAATTTAGTTAAAACAATACCCGACACATCTGTTACTTCTTTAAATTGTTTTGCTTGGACAAAAGCATTTTGACCTGTTGTAGCGTCAAGTACAAGTAATACTTCATGTGGGGCATTTGGAATTTCACGTGCGATAACGCGCTTAACTTTTTCAAGTTCGTTCATTAAATTAACTTTGTTTTGCAAGCGACCTGCTGTATCACAAAGCAAAATGTCTGCGCCTTTAGCTTTGGCAGACTGAACTGCATCAAAAATAACTGCGGCAGGATCGCCACCTTCTCCGTGCTTGATAACATCAGCACCAACACGCTCGCCCCAAACTTCTAGTTGATCAATCGCACCAGCACGGAAAGTATCACCAGCAGCAAGAACGACTTTTTTCCCTTGTGTTTTATATAAATGGGCCATTTTACCAATGGTTGTTGTTTTGCCGACGCCGTTTACGCCGACAAATAAAATAACGGTTAAGCCTTCTTTTTGCAGATTGATGGTTGGTTCGGTTTCTTCCTCGCCTTGATAAATTCGTGCAAGTTTTTCAACAATCACTGCTTCGACATCTTTTGGATCGCTGATATTACGGAGTTTCACCTCTTGTTTCAACTCGCTGACAACTTCGATTGCAGTATCAAAACCAACGTCAGCACCGATTAATACTTCTTCTATTTCTTCAAAAAAGTCTTCGTCAACTTTTCTGTAACGCGCCATAATTTCATTCATTCTGCCTGAAAAATTATTTCTTGTTTTTGATAAGCCACTTTTGAATTTTTCCGTAACAGTATCTGTTTGTTTCGTTAATTTATCTTTCATCTTTTTGAAAAAGGTCAATTGACTTCACGCTCCTTTACTTAATTAGCTTGGCTGTTTCTTCTAAGCGAACAGAAACAAGCTTCGATACACCAGATTCTTGCATCGTTACGCCGTATAGTACATCGGCTTCTTCCATTGTTCCTTTGCGGTGTGTAATCACAATAAATTGTGTTTTAGATTCAAATTGTTTGAGATAACGGCTAAAGCGGATAACATTTGCTTCATCAAGAGCTGCTTCAACTTCATCGAGAATACAAAATGGAACGGGTCTAACACGAATGATCGCAAACAGTAAAGCAATCGCTGTTAATGCACGTTCTCCACCTGAACGCAGCGAAAGGTTTTGCAATTTTTTCCCTGGTGGTTGCACAATGATATCAATCCCTGTTGTAAGCAAATTCTCTGGCTCAAGCAAAACGAGTTCAGCTTTACCGCCGCCAAATAGTTCAGGAAATACGAGCGCAAATTGTTCTTTAATTGCGGAAAAAGTGAGCGCAAAACGTTTTTTCATTTCTTCATCCATTTCTTCCATCACTTTAAAAAGATTTTCTTTGGCTTCAAGTAAGTCCGTTTGTTGGTTGGTTAAGAATCTGAAACGCTCATCCACACGCTCAAATTCTTCAATTGCACCAAGGTTTACAGCGCCTAATTCTTCAATTGAGCGCTTTAATAAACGAACTTTACTCAAAGATTCGGCGATGGTAAGTTCGGGCACACACTTTTCAGATGCTTCTTTACGTGTTAGCGAGTAATCAGCTAAACGTTCTGTCCGATTTTTTAGATCCACTTCAATTTTACCGATTTTAATTTCTGCTTGGTTTTTTTGCTCAAGATAAAAGCTCGCTTGGTTACTCTTTTGTGTTAAAGCATCTTCTAATTGCTGAAGTTCTTGCTTTAAATCGCTGCGTTTATTTCGCGTTAATTCAAGTTGTTCTTGTGCTTGTTCTTTAGCAAGACGGATCTTTTCGATGGCTATTTTGGTCTCATTTTCATTAACATCTGTATT
This sequence comes from Listeria sp. PSOL-1, assembly GCF_902806445.1. Classification (NCBI taxonomy): domain Bacteria; kingdom Bacillati; phylum Bacillota; class Bacilli; order Caryophanales; family Listeriaceae; genus Listeria; species Listeria sp. PSOL-1. The sequence goes on from NZ_LR760298.1 coordinate 1,126,734, forward strand.
GGTTAATTGTTGTTTTAAATCGGAATATCTTTTTTCATTTGCTTCTTTTTGTTCATCTTGTTCCATTAAAGATTCTTCTACTCGAAGGACGTCTTGTTTTGCGGTTTGAAGCTGTTCTTTTTGTACAGCAATCACTGCTTTTAGTTCTGAAAGCGCGGTTTGATCGCGATCTAATTTACTTTCAAGTGCTTTACTTTCTGATACCATCTCTGTAATTTCTTTATCGGTTTGTTCAAGAGCTTTTGAGAGGGCTTGTTTCTTTTCTTCTAATTCTGCTTTTTGTTTCTCCAACTGGCTACGCTCATTTTCTTCATTGGCTTTTTCAAAGTCGTATAATTCAAGTTGTTTATTCAGCCGTTCGAGCGTTTCTTTTTCACGTGTTTCTTTTCCGACTAGCTCTTGTTCTTTGACGCGTAAATTTTCGCCCACTGCTCGAGTTTCTTCTAACTCGGCGCGCTTTAAGTGTAAGCTTTCTTTTGCTTTTTGCAAACCTCTTTCTAGAGGAAGCGTTTTTTGTTCTAAGGCGCTTAATGTTTGTGTGAGTTGTTCTAGCTCATTTTTACGTGATATGATAGAGGACTTGCCTTGCTTTGTAGCCCCTCCTGTCATCGAACCAAAAGCATTGACAACGTCGCCTTCAAGTGTTACAACACGATAACGATAATTAACGAGTTTAGCTAGGGCCCCTGCGCCTTTTAAATCTTTTGCTAAAATCGTTGTCCCAAGAATACTTGTCACAATCGGGGTGATTTTTGCTTCAAAAGAAATCACATCACTTGCAACAGCAATAAAAGCTGGCTCGTTTTCGAGCGCCTGACGAATGTTTGCGGGTAGTTCACGTGATTGAATGGTTGAAAGAGGTAAAAATGTAGCGCGTCCAGCACGTTTCTCTTTTAAAAAGGAAATAGCGCTGCGTGCCGATTCTGCATCATTTGTCACGATATTTTGGGCACTGGCACCAAGAGTGATTTCGATAGCCGTTTGGTAGTTTTCTGGAATATTGATTAGTTCAATAAAAGCGCCTAAAACACCTTTCAAATGGTCTTTCGCTTTCAAAACTTCACGTACACCTTGAAAAAAACCAGCATAATCATCCGCTAATTCAGCCAATGTTTCTTTGCGCGATTTTAATTGTTGTACTTTCTCATAATGACGATATAATGCCCTTTCTTCTTGTTCAAAAGCATCATTCTTTTTTTCTAAAACAGCTTTTACTTCAGAAAAAATCTCGATTTGTTCTTGTAGCTCTTGCTGAAGCACTTCTAAATGTTTTTTTGTTGCCAAAGCCGTTTCTTTCGTTTCGTTTCGTTCAGCGATGAGTTCGCGATTTTCGAGCTGCATTTTCTCAGCTCGATCATTCATCTGTATCAACTCACGCTCAATGTAGCCTATATCATTATGGACAGTAGTTTGTTCGTGTCTAATCTCAATATAATCACTTTTTTTATTTTCGATCGCTTCTTCTGAAAGGGCATCATAGCGGGCTAATTTTTTTTCAAGCTCAATTTGTGCTTTTTTTGACACTTCGAGCTTGATCTCTTTTTCCATTCTTACTGCTTCAAGTTCTTTTTTCTGCGCTTCGAATGCTGCTATTTTTGTTGTTAACATTGCCAAGGCTTCAGTCAAAGCTTGCTCATTTTCATTGCCATGTTTTTTGCGCTCTAAAACAAGGTTTCGTTCACCTTCTAGTTGTTCGAGATTTTCAGTTAGCTTAAGTAACGTCGCTTGTAGCTCTTCTAATGTATAGTCAGTTTCTGATAACAGGTGTTTTTTCTGGGAAATTTTGTTTTCTTCGGCATGCATTTGTTCGCGCATTTGAAGCAGAGCTGTTTGATTCTCGTCAAAAACTTGTTGTTTCTGATTTAATTCTTGAGTGAACTGCTCCATTTCGCGCACAATTAATGTCACTTCATACTTCTCAAGTTCTTTTTGCTGATAAAGGTAATCTTTAGCAATAGATGCTTGCATTTCAAGAGGTTCGTGTTGTGCTTCTAACTCATGTAAAATATCACTTACACGGTTTAAATTCTCTTCTGTTTCAAACAGTTTATTCTCAGCTTGTTTTTTACGTCCTTTATATTTTAAAACGCCAGCTGCCTCTTCAAAAATCGTACGACGTTCTTCTGGCTTACTATTTAAGATTTCGTCAATCTTCCCTTGTGAAATAATGGAAAAAGCTTCGCGTCCTACTCCTGTCTCCATAAATAAATCGACAATATCTTTCAAGCGACAACTTTGTTTATTAATCAAAAACTCACTATCACCATTACGATAAATACGTCGTGCAACAGATACCTCGCTATAATCAACAGGTAAAAAGCGGTCTTCATTCTCAAGGATAAGTGACACCTCAGCAAAATTGACCTGTTTTCTCGTATCGCTTCCAGCAAAAATAACATCGCCCATTCTGCCGCCGCGCAAGCTCTTGGCTGACTGCTCGCCTAACACCCAACGTATCGCTTCAGTAATATTGCTTTTTCCACTTCCATTTGGGCCAACAACCGCTGTCATTCCTGGTACAAAGTCAATCGCCACTTTATCAGCAAACGATTTAAAACCGTTCATTTCTAGTCGTTTGAGTAGCAACACTGCACCTCCTTTTTCGTTCAGTCATTAACGGGATAAGTGTTTAATCGCGTGTCTAGCTGCATTTTGTTCGGCTTGTTTTTTTGTTCTACCTGTCCCGCGACCAAGTATTTGGCCATTAATCACAACTTGCGCTTCAAAAGCTTTGTTATGGGCAGGGCCTGTTTCCCCAAGGATATCATATTGGATTAATACGTCTCGATCACGCTGAACAATTTCTTGTAATTGTGTTTTAAAGTCAACGATATCCAAAAATGCGCCTGAATCAATTTTTGGAAAAATAATTCTTTCTAAAAAGGAAACTACTTGTTTTAATCCGTGTTCTAAATAAAGTGCGCCAATAAAAGATTCAAATACATCTGCTAAAAGCGCTGGGCGTGCTCTTCCTCCTGCCTTCTCCTCACCTTTACCAAGTCTGATATATTTAGAAAAATGAATGGCTTCTGCAAATTCAACAAGTGAAGGTTCACAGACAATAGCCGCTCGCATTTTCGTCATTTGTCCTTCTTCCATATCTGGATACTTTTTAAAAAGATATTCCGATATTGTTAGCTCAAGTACTGCATCTCCTAAAAATTCTAAGCGTTCATTATCATGAATTTTTTCCCGACGATGTTCGTTTACATAAGAGGAATGTGTGAAGGCCGCTTTTAATAAGCCTACATCAACAAAGTCAAAACCAGTACTTTCTTGTAGTTCTTCCCATTGATTCATAATGATTAACTCCTTTCAAGTACCTTTCAGTCCATTTTCTAAACAGCCTGATAAAAAAAGCTGCTTAGAAAATGAACTGGATTAAAAAAGTTGCCTATACTGCTTAAAATAGAGGTCCCCCTGAGATCATATGCTTGTTTTGGGTACGACAAATCGAACGAAAGCGTCCCGATTTGCAGGTTTTGGCAGAAGTCGTACGAATAGTACGACTACACATGATGACTAAAAAAACAGGGAAAGGTAACTTTACCCGGCCATGTGACTAGTTATCAGAAATCTGTCAAAACAAGCAAAGCGAAAAGCTTGTCGCCGATTTATTTCGTTTATGTCCCAAGCTTATAAGCTCTAATCGCCTCTTTAGATTAAAAGCAACGAGGCTATCCATGCATTCTTATCACTTGAATTAAGAATGTTCTTCTATATATTTCACTGCATCGCCAACTGTAGACATCTTCTCAGCTTCTTCATCAGAGATTTCAATTCCAAATTCATCTTCAAGTTCCATAATTAATTCTACAACATCTAAAGAATCTGCACCTAGATCTTCTGCAAAGGAAGCTTGTAAAGTTACCTTTTCTTTATCGACACCAAGACGATCAACAATAATATCTGCAACTTTTTCTAACACTTCTGCCATTTCACTTCACCTCCCTCCACGTATTATAAAGGATTTCTCTACAGGAGTAAACAGAAATTACCATTTTAATTACTGCATACTCATCCCACCGTCAACGGATAATGTTTGTCCAGTAATATAATGAGATAAGTCACTAGCTAAGAAATAAACTGCATTCGCAACATCTGCTGTTTTACCATAATATCCAAGTGGAATCTGGCTTAACATCGCCTCTTTTGCCCGTTCATCTAAATGATCTGTCATCTCTGTTTCGATAAATCCAGGGGCGACAGCGTTCACATGAATCCCTCGCGCAGCAAGTTCGCGCGCGGTTGTTTTTGTTAGGCCAATCATACCTGCTTTACTAGCAACATAATTTGCTTGACCAGCATTTCCTGTTATGCCTACAACGGAAGCCATATTAATAATTTTACCAGAACGCTGTTTCATCATGATACGTGACACTTCTTTTGTCATCAAAAAGGTCCCTTTTAAATTGATGTTTATTACATCATCCCAATCTGATTCTTTCATGCGCATTAAAAGGTTATCTCGCGTAATGCCAGCATTGTTTACTAAAATGTCTACACGTCCAAAACGCTCGATCACTTCTTTAAAGAATGCTTTGACGTCTTCTTCTTTTGAAACGTCTGCTTTCATTGCTTCTGCATTGACACCTATTTCAGTTAATAGATCTAATGTTTCTTTGGCTGCATCTGCGCGACCACCGTAATTGAAGAAAATATCAGCACCTTCTTTTGCTAATTTCAAGGCAATTTCGCGTCCTATGCCACGCGATCCCCCAGTAATAACAGCTATTTTACCTTTCAAAGACATTTATTTTCCCTCCTTTAGTTGTTCAGCCACTTGTTTGATTGATTCCACGTCATTTGCCGATAGAATCGTTACATCTCGATTTATTTTTTTTATAAGTCCAGAAAGTACTTTACCAGCCCCAATTTCAACAAATGTATCGACACCTGCATCGACTAAAGCTGTAATCGTTTGTTCCCACTTAACAGGTGAATAAATTTGTCTAATTAGTTTTTCTCGAACGTTCGATGGATCTGTTGTAAAAGAAACATCAACATTACTTACAATAGGCACTGCCCCGTCTTTTAAAGTAACTTCTTCTAAGACACTTACAAAAGCTTCTGCAGCAGGCTTCATTAGTTTAGAATGAAAAGGGCCACTAACAGCAAGTGGGATGACGCGTTTTGCACCTTTTTCTTTTAATTTTTCTGTGCCTTTAGCAATTCCTGAGGCTGTACCAGAAATAACGATTTGCCCAGGAGAATTATAATTAGCAATTTGAACAGTATCTCCACCGGCGCTTACTTCACTTGTCACCGCTTCAATCGCATCAGCTTCCATGCCAAGAACAGCAGCCATTTCTCCTGTGCCATTTGGAACTGCTTCTTCCATCAACTCACCGCGTCGATGCACTAAATAAACGGCATCACTAAATGTTAAAACCCCAGCTGCCACCAATGCACTGTACTCACCTAAACTATGCCCTGCAACATAATCCGCCTTTACTCCATAAGATTCAAGTGCTTTTAAAATCGCTATACTTGTGCTAACAAGCGCAGGCTGAGCGTTTTCTGATTTAGTAAGTTCTTCAATAGGTCCTTCTGTAATTAACTGGGTTAACGAAAAACCAAGGCGTTGATCTGCTATGTTATAAATCGATTTCGCTTCGGGATATTTCGCTGCTACATCTTGTCCCATATCTATTTGTTGTGATCCTTGTCCTGGAAAAACAAATGCGACTTTATTCATGAGCTAAGTTCCCTCCTAATTTCCCATTATCAACTTCGCGTTTAATCGTCTCCACAACACGTCGTTCAATCATTTCACGCGCTTGTCTAATCGTCGTAAAAATCGCATTGGCATTGGATGAACCGTGAGCTTTAATGACCGGTGCCTGTACGCCGAAAAAGCAAGCTCCCCCATATTCACTGTAATCCATTTTTGCACGTAATTCTAACAGATCTTTTCTCAAGAATCCTGCTGCAATTTTATTTTTTAGGTTGCTGAGCAAACTCATTCTTAACATTGAAAAGAAAGCAGCTCCTGTTCCTTCTAAACTTTTAAGTACCATATTTCCAGTAAAGCCATCGGTTACAACAACGTCAGCCACATCCATAAGAAGATCCCGCGATTCAACATTGCCAATAAAATGATAGGCGTCTTGTTCTTTCATTAATGAATAGGCTTTTTTCGTTAATTCGTTCCCTTTTGTTTCTTCTGTCCCAATATTTAACAAGCCTACGCGTGGCTTATCGATTTTGCGGACTTGTTCAGCATAAATCGACCCCATTAAACCAAATTGGAGTAAATGTTCTGGTTTAGCCTCTGAATTAGCGCCAAGGTCAAGCATGATAAAACCTTTTCCACTAATGGTTGGCAAAATTGGAGCCAGTGCTGGTCGATCGATTCCTTTGATTCTTCCAACAACAAAAAGTCCGGTAGACATCAGTGCCCCAGTGTTTCCTGCTGAAATACAGGCATCTGCTATACCATCTTTTACTGCTTGAGCGGCAAGTACCATTGACGCCTTTTTTTTGCGTTTAACCGCGCGGACTGGTTCATCTTCGCTTTCGATTTTTTCATCTGTATGCACAATACTTACTCTTGTTTGATCGGTTAGATATTCAAGAATAGCCGATTCTTTTCCAAAAAGGATAAATTCAACATCTTTAAATTTTGCTGCAGCAGTCATTACACCTTCAACAATTTCTTTAGGTGCATGGTCACCGCCCATTGCATCAATTGCTATTTTCATTTTCGTCAGTCCTTTTTACTTTTTTTCGGTGGCATGATACATTTCGAATTTGCCTTTTAGCACAATCTCGTCGCCCACGTAACTTTTAATATCAACTATTGTGATCGCACGTTGATCTGTTTTTTCTCTTACTTTCGCTTTCGCAATGACTCGTTCCCCTTCTTTTACGGAGCGAACAAAACGAACAGCAGATTGCGTTGTGAGTGCTAGTTCATTTGGAATAACTGCTGTAGCAAGTGAGTTTGCTTGAGCGAACAAATGATGTCCACGTGCAATTTTATTCCGCTTAAAGACGTGTTCTGGACCGACATCAAAAAGTGATATCGCACTTTTCCCTGGATTGATATCAATAATTTCACCGATAACTTCATCTATAGGTAAACTTTTCACGGCATCAGCATAATTAACGCTTGCGACCTGCTCTATTCTGACGCGAAGCTCTGGTATGGAAAGTGCCACACGATCAAGCCTAACTGTCTGCACACTAACATGAAAAAGGTCAGCAAGCTGTTCATCCGTGATAAAAGGATTTTCATCAATGGCTTCTTGTAATCTTTTTTGCCTTTCTTTTTTTGGGTGTTTTTTCATATACTTTCCCCATCTTTCCTATTTTCAAGTGCTACTAATACCAGATCCTAAAAGGTAAGTCTAAAAAAAGAGACAATCCGCCTCTTTAAAGTAGGATGGCTATTTTAAACTCATACAGCTTAATGTTATAGAAAATAAAGCGCACTTGCAAGTATTTTTCTTTATTCGTAATTAGTCTAGCTTTTCCTCCGTAAAAACACCACTTGCTAAAAGGGACTCATATAAACGAGCGTATTCGGGATTTTCAGCTAAATTTTCATCAAAGATCAACTTGGCGGCGTCTTCGCGTGCGATTTCTAGCACACGGTAATCATGGACGATATCAGCTATGTTAAACTCAGGAAGTCCACTTTGTTTTGTACCAAAGAAGTCGCCTGGGCCTCGTAGCTCTAAATCACGTTCGCTTAGAGCAAAACCATCGTTTGTTTCAGTCATAATGGTCATTCGCTCTTTTCCAACTTCAGTTTTAGGATCAGCTAGTAAGATGCAGTAAGATTGATCAGAACCCCTACCAACCCTTCCTCGCAATTGGTGCAGCTGGGAAAGTCCAAAGCGGTCAGCATCATAAATCACCATCATTGTTGCATTCGGTACATTAACGCCTACTTCAACAACTGTCGTAGAAACAAGGCAATCGATCTTTTGGCTACTAAACGCGCGCATTAGCCCTTCTTTTTCGGCTGGTAAAAGTTTCCCATGCATTAAACCAACTGTATGCCGCTTTTTCCATTTAGCAAGTAGTAAATGATAAAAATCTACAGCATTTTGTACTTCAAGCTTGTCTGATTCCTCAATTAATGGACAAATAACATACACTTGGTGTCCTTTTATGATTTCTTTTTCGACAAATTGAATGACGCGATCCAACATCTCGTGTTTTACCCAGAATGTCTCAATTTGTTTTCGGCCAGCAGGGAGCTCATCAATCACAGAAACATCCATTTCACCAAAAGTCGTAATGGCAAGCGTTCTTGGAATAGGTGTAGCTGTCATAAACAGAACATCCGGATATTCTCCTTTTTCGCGTAAAATTCGCCGTTGACCAACACCAAAACGGTGCTGTTCATCTGTAATAACTAGTCCTAAGCGGTGGTAAATAACCTCTTCTTGAATTAAAGCATGCGTTCCTACGAGGACATCAATGTTACCTTCTTCAAGTAAAAGAAGGAGTTCTTTTCTCCGTTTCCCTTTCACTGAACTTGTAAGTAAGCCAACTGTTACATCAAATGGTGCAAGTAACTCGACTAAAGAATTGGCATGTTGCTCAGCTAAGATCTCCGTTGGTACCATGAGTGCGCTTTGAAATCCACTCTTTGCAGCTGCAAAGATCGCAATGGAGGCAACGACTGTTTTTCCAGAACCTACATCTCCTTGGAGCAATCGATTCATATGAAAATGTGATTTCATATCCCCACAAATTTCATTAACGACGCGTTTTTGTGCGTTAGTAAGTGGAAAAGGTAAAGCATCAATATAGGTTCTTAATTCAGCAACATCATAGTCAATCGCAATTCCGCCTGCTTTTTCCCGTTCAATTTTTCGAAAAAACTGCATTCTAAGTTGAAACAGTAATAGCTCTTCGTACACCATTCTGCGCCTAGCCTGCTTTAATTCACTGCTGTCTTTTGGAAAATGTAAGATGCGAATCGCTTCGTCTCGTGCAATTAGTTTATATTTATCAAGGTAAACTTGAGGAATAATTTCTTCAATCTCTTTATGATACATCGTAAAAGCAGCTTGCACATATTTTTGCATGGTCTTAGTACGTAGGCTGCCTTTTAAGCGATAGATCCCTTCTAACGCTTCGTCTTGTGTTTGCATGCCTAATTTGAATTTGCTTGCTGTAATTTGGGCTCGATTTTTATCCCATTTTCCAGAAATTGTCACTGTTTCACCCGTTGCAATTTTCGCTTTTAAATAGGGTTGATTAAAAAAATCGATGCGAATGACTTGTCCTTCTACTGAAAGACGAAAAGACAATTTTGATTTTTTCTTTCCATAAAAAGCAAGCGAAGGTTCAGTAAGCACTTCGCCACAAACTGTTATTCGCTCCGCATCGCCCACTTGTTCTAAATTCCGCAAGCGATAATCTTCATAGCGATATGGAACATTCCAAAGCAAGTCCTGCACCGTTGAAATGCCTAATTCTTTTAATGTTTTTGCCGTTTCTTCGCCAATTCCTTTAATTCCAGTAACGCTTATTTTTTTTAAGTTATTCACTTGGATTTTCTGGCGATAGACCAAAGATTTTTGCTTGAATGGCTCTTCCTGTTGGTGTAGCCGCCAGCCCTCCTTCAGCAGTTTCTCTTAAACTACTTGGCATCTGCAACCCAACACGATACATCGCTTCAATCACTTCATCACATGGGATTTGACTCTTAATTCCAGCAAGTGCCATATCAGCAGAAATAATGGCTTGCGAAGATCCTAGTGCATTTCGTTTCACACATGGGACTTCAACGAGACCAGCAACAGGATCACAGACTAGACCCAGCATGTTTTTAAGCGTCATCGCCATGGCATGTGAAGCTTGTTCAGGTGTTCCTCCTGCTGCTTCAACAATTGCAGCTGAAGCCATAGCTGATGCCGATCCCACTTCTGCTTGACACCCTCCTGCTGCCCCGCTAATAAACGCTTGGTTCGCAACAACAAAACCAAAGGCGCCAGCAGTAAATAAAAAATCCACCATTTGTTCACGCGTTAATTCAAGTTTATCTTTTACAGCAAAAAGAACACCTGGAACAACGCCAGCACTTCCAGCTGTTGGTGTTGCACAAATGACACCCATTGCTGCGTTGACTTCGTTGGTTGCAATTGCTTTTTGAACAGATTCAAGGACAAGTTCTCCCGATAGAGTATTTCCTTTTTCAATGTATTTTTTCATTAAAACCGCATCGCCACCAGTTAATCCTGTTGTAGAGTTAACGCCATTTTCTCCTTTTTTAATCGCCTCTTCCATCACATCTAGATTACGAGTCATCGCTGCAAAAATTTCATCATGTGATAATCCTGAAACGTTCATTTCACGTTCGATCATCACTTTTGAAATCGGCTTTTTTTCATGCTGAGCAATATCAATTAATTCAGCAACTGTACGAAACATTTATCTTCCACTCACTTTCTTCTTAAATGACAATGCTAGCTACTTGATAAACACCTTGAATTTCGCTAATTTGATCTAACAATGATTGATCCACAACTTGATCCACTTCAATGACCATTAATGCTTCGTTCCCTTTTGTTTTACGTGAAACTTTCATCTGCCCGATGTTGATCTCATGGCGCGCGATCAAAGCGGATACAGAAGCGATAATGCCATATCGGTCCTGATGTAAAATTAAAATCGCAGGCAATGTTCCCGTAAAGTCGAGTTCAAAATCATTTAACCGAACAATCTCGACTTTTCCACCACCAATAGAGGCTCCAACAAGGGTGGTTTGCTTCATTCCATTTTTTAAAACTAATTTTACGGTATTTGGGTGAGGCGCTTCTTCTAGTTCTTCAATAAATTGAATATGTATCCCCCATTTTTTGGCTAATGCAGGGGAATCTTTCATCCGTGGATCATCTGGCTCAAAACCAAGTAAACCACCAATCAAAGCGACATCCGTACCATGACCTTTATACGTTTTAGCGAATGAGCCATACAAATGGATATCTACTTGTGTTGGCGTTTCTCTAAAAACATCACGAGCGATTTTGCCTATCGTACTTGCTCCAGCTGTATGCGAACTGGATGGACCAATCATCACTGGACCAATGATATCAAAGACGCTGTTAAATTTCATCTTTTTATGCCCCTTTCTAAAATATGTCTATTCAACAGAAAAAATATAAGGGTATACTGGTTGATTTCCAGCATGTACTTCAAATTCAATATCGGGAAATTTCACTTCAAGTTGGCTTACTAAATCTTCAGCCTCGTCTTTTGTTACACTTTCTCCGTATAAAAGCATCACAATTTCACTATCTTCATCTATCATTTTTTCAAGGGTGGCTAGCATCGTAGCGTTTAGATCAGATAAGCTTATTTGAATTTTGCCTTCAATGATGCCAATGTAATCCTCTTTCTTGACCTCTAAACCTTCTACACTTGTATCACGAACAGCTGTTGTTACTTGTCCACTAACGATTTGTTTCAGCGCTTGTTCCATTTCCCGTTGATTGTTTGCAAAGCTTTCTTCTTTTCGAAAAGAAGCGAGTGCAGCAAGCCCCTCTGGAATCGTCTCAGTTGGAATCACTTGGATATTTTCAACACGTGCAATCGCTGCGGCTTGTTTAGCAGCCATTACAATATTTTTATTGTTTGGTAAAATAAAAACTTGTTCAGCATTCGCTGCTTCAATCGCTTGGACAATATCTTCGGTACTTGGATTCATCGTTTGCCCGCCAGAAAGAACAACATTTGCGCCTAAACTTGTAAACAATTTCTTTATTCCTGTACCAGCAGAAACGGTAACGATGCCATAGGGTGTTTTCCCTTTAGGCTTTTCTTTTTCATGGATGATGGCCTCGTGCTGTTCGCGCATGTTCTCTACTTTCATTTTAATCAGGCTCCCGTACTGTTGTCCGTAATTAAAAACATCACCTGGGCGCTCTGTGTGAATGTGAACTTTAGCCACTTCATCATCAGCCACAACAAGCAAGGAATCGCCCATTTTGTTTAAATCTTGGCGGAATTTTTCTTCATCAAATGGCTTTTGATCTGCTTTATTTTTCTTAATTTGGACCATGATTTCTGTACAGTAACCAAATATAATCTCATCTGTTGACATAAAGTCTTGAACGTGGCGATGATGCTCAGCATTGATCATCTCATTCATTGATTTCATATAATCTTTAAGTTCAAGTTGTCCAGTTAGCGCCCCGTAAAAGCCTTCATAGATCAGGATCAGCCCTTGACCACCACTATCAACAACGCCTACTTCTTTTAAGATCGGTAATTGTTCGGGTGTGTTTTTAAGTGCAATATTCCCGTGTTTTACGATAGCCTTCATGACTTCTTCAATGCTTCCATCAACAAGAGCCTCGTTCATTCCTGCTTTTGCAGCTTCTCTTGCCACGGTTAAAATCGTTCCCTCAACTGGTTTCATGACTGCTTGATAGGCCGTTTCAACGCCTTTTGCAAAAGCTTTAGCAAATTCTTCTGGTGTAAGGATTTCTTTTGCTTCGACAGCTTTAGAGAAACCACGGAAAAGCTGTGATAAAATAACCCCCGAATTCCCTCTTGCTCCCATAAGCAAACCTTTCGCAAAATCAGCACTAACATTCGACATGGATTCTGATTCATTTTGAGAAACTTCTTTTGCTCCACTTGCCATTGATAAATTCATATTTGTCCCAGTATCTCCATCTGGTACAGGAAAAACATTTAGCGAATCTACAAAATCAGCGTTTTTGGCTAGGTTTTCCGCTCCAAGGGCTATCATTTCAGCCCATTTTTTTCCATTTAACTGGTAAATATCCAAGTCAAAGATTCCTCCTTACAATTCCTTCATCACTTTCACGCCTTGAACATAGATGTTAACTGATTCAATGACTAAGCCAAGTGTTTGTTCAAGTGTGTATTTGACGCGTTCTTGTACGTTATGTGCGACTTCAGATATCTTCGTTCCAAAGCTGACAATAATATACATATCAATGTGTAATCCTGAGTCTTCTTGCCTTACAATGACGCCTTTTGTATAATTTTCACGCCTTAATATATCGGTTAATCCGTCTCTAATTTGATGTCTGCTTGCCATTCCAACGATGCCAAAATTCTCTTCGGCCACACCGCCTGCAATCGCTGCAATCACATCGCTTGTAATATCGACTTTACCTAAATTCGTTTCTATTTCAAGTGACATAATAGTCCTCCTTTGTGCCATTTACTTTTACCTGTTTCTCTCTTTTTCAAGAAAAGTCTTTCAAGTTTATTTTACTATATTAAGAAAACAATGGGAAGCTTTAAATCTCGCTGTATTTCTTCTGTCAAGTAAAAATTCTTTGCACTATTTTCCCATAAAAGCTTGCAATGTTATCTTAACTATGATAAATTATTCTAGTATATGATATTTAAAAAGATATCTATTTCTGAAATATCTTGTGAATGCTTTGTAAGGAGGGGTTAAACTATGGCAAAAGAATGTTTTATTACTGGTCGTAAATCTCGCTCTGGTAACAAGCGTTCCCACGCGATGAATTATAGCAAACGTACTTGGAAAGCTAACCTACAAAAAGTACGTATTCTAGTAGACGGCAAACCTAAACGAGTTTGGGTTTCAACTCGTGCGCTTAAATCCGGTAAAGTGGAACGCGTTTAATGAATGTAAAGAGGTAATGCAGCGAATTTTGTTCGGTGCATTTTTTCTTGTGCAAAATAGTTTGAATAAACTGTTTTTTCGGGAAATATCCTGCTTTTTAGGCGGATATGCGCACAATTCAAACTAGGCTGATACACCCGCCGACACCTCATTTTTATATTGATTTCGCCAAAATGCCACTGATTAAAATGGCAGCACCTACCAAAATATTCACGAAAAAAAGCGAAACAAGACCGCTAACTAATAAAATCGTTGCTGCCAATTGAACTTTCTTTTGCACAAGAAATAAATAACCAATTCCTGCAGAGAGTAAAAAGACAAAACTAAAAATGGTTAGCACAATTAAACTTGTTTTTAAGTTACTAGAATAGCTCCCACTATTTAAATTAATAAACGTAATAACTTGGACATAAACGCCAAGCAGTAAGCCTAATCCTCCTGCTACTAATGCCCACGAATAGCGTTTTTTAAAAAAAGTCATGTTAGAACCTCTCTTTCAATCATTGCTCTCAATATAAAGTATCAAACCTGTTTTAAACGAAAATTCGCCGCTTTCACCTAAAAATTCATTACTTGAAAGCGCACTTCCTACCGGATAACCAGCGTTGATAAGTGGATATTTAAACCCTGAAAGCGTAAGTCCTGTTACATCTGCCATTGTTGTAAAAGCAACATATTTTTTATCGGGTTGTTTTACAACAAAATAGTTTCCTGGCAAATACATACGCATATAATTGTGTTTGTCAATCAGCTCCACAAGAGGAATGGCTGCCCGAAATGCAGGTTTTGTTAGCATCATTAAGTTTGCCAGCAAATGATCAATCCTTCCTCCTGTTGCACCGAAAATACGGATGATTGACGGATTTAAAGCCATTGCCCACGAAAGACCGAGTTCAGTGTCTGTTTCATCTTTTTCAGCTGGAAATTCTCTAACATCTGTTACCTTTTCTTTCACTTCATTTAATTCAGCTTTTGTAAGTGAATCAAAGTCCCCAAGCGCGATGTCCGGAATGATGCCCATTTGAAGCAACCTTTTTGAGCCGGAATCAACACCGGCCCAAGTAATATTCTCATGATTAAACTGAGCTAAATCAGGAATCTCGGCTGCTGGACCTCCAACCATGATATGAACGATTCTTGTCATCTTCATTCACCTACTATCGTACGGAGCTTATCCATTGCTAGCTGCCTTTGTTTGTTCCCATAAATATAACTTCCAGCAACAAATACATCGGCTCCGACATCGAAACATTGTTGCGCTGTTTCCGGGTTAATTCCTCCGTCCACTTCAATTTCAATTTCTAAACCTTTTTCTTGGATCAAATCACGGAAAGTAGCAATTTTTTCCAACACTTCAGGAATAAAAGCCTGACCGCCAAAACCAGGGTTAACTGTCATAAAAAGCACTATGTCTAATTCATGCAAAACATGCTTGATCGCGTTAATTGGTGTTGCTGGATTTAAAACGGCTCCTGCTTTTACATCAAATGAGCGAATATGGGTCAACGTTCGGTGTAAGTGAGGACAAGTTTCAACATGTACAGAGATATAATCGGCTCCTGCTTTAGCAAATTGCTCAATAAACAAGTCTGGATTTTCAATCATTAAATGGACATCAACTGGCAGCTTCGTATTTGGACGAATTGCTTTGACAACATCTGGTCCAAATGTAATGTTTGGAACAAAATGGCCATCCATCACATCTACATGCAAATAATCGGCTCCAAGTTCTTCTACTTCTGCAATCTCTTTAGCTAAATTTGCAAAATCCGCACTTAAAATTGATGGCGCAATTTTTCCCATAATCAATACCTCGGCTTTCTATTTTTTATTTCTGTTAAAATTTGCAAATAATGTTCATAACGAAATAGCTGAATATCCCTCTCCGTAACCGCATCTTTTACAGCACAACCTGGCTCGGTTTCATGTAAACACCCGCGGAATTTACAAGCGGATCGATAACTTGCAATCTCCGGGAAGCAAAATTGCAAGTTTTCTGGTGTAATCATGGACCATTCAATCGAGCTAAAGCCAGGTGTGTCTGCAATAAGTCCCTCCCCAATTTGAAGCAGTTCTACATGTCTTGTGGTGTGTCTACCACGACCTAGTGCCTCTGAAATCCCGGCTGTTTTAAGGGTTAAATTGGGATTGAGTTGATTGAGTAGCGTTGATTTTCCGACACCGGATTGGCCAGCGATAACAGCTGTTTTATCTTTAAGAATCGTTATCAGTTGTGTTTTATCGAAGGCATCATTTGTAAGATAGACTTGATAGCCAATTTTTTGATAGATTTCTTGATAGGCTAAAAATGTTTCTTGCTGATTTTTTTCTACCAAGTCAAGTTTACTAATACAAAGGATAGGTGTTACATCAGCTTCTTCAATCGCGACAAGGAAACGATCCGCTAAGTTTGTTGAAAAATCAGGTTCTACTGCTGAAAATACTAGAATTGCAATATCAACATTAGCAATGGGAGGACGTACAAGTTCATTTTTTCTTGGTAATATTTCAAGAATGTAGCCGTCTGTTTGATTCTCAGCTTGAAAAATGACTTCATCCCCTACAAGTGGTGTCATCTTTCGTTTGCGAAAATTCCCACGTGCTCTGCACTGATATACATTCCCCTTATGAAAACAATAGTAAAATCCACTAAGTGCTTTGACAATTTGACCTTCCAGATTACTTCCTCCTTACCTTGGATAATCGACGGTTCCTTCATCTATGACAGTATTATCACGTGTAATTTTATATCCTGCTTGTTTTCCTTCTTCAATTTCAAAAGGAATGGTAACGGTTGTATCTTTTGTAATATTCATTTCCTTATAAGCATTTGTCATGCCGTGATCGTTATCCTCGATATAGATTTGAACCCGGTTAGATTTTTCACCATCTTGAGCTTCAGGATCGTATTTGATGTTGAAACTTTTTTTAACTGTTTTTACTTCTTTTTCTTTAGGACCAGCAGAAATAACGACATTTACTGTAGAGCCTTTATTTATCTCTGTTCCAGCTGCAGGTGTTTGTTTGATCACTTGACCTTTTGCGGCATTTGCATTTTCTTCTGTTGTTTTAATCGTAATCCCATTAGAAGCAGCGTAATCATCTAATCCACGTTTGCTATAACCGGTTAAATCGTTTAACTTAAACGGGGCAACCCCTTTACTTACAACAAAAACAACATCGGTATCTTTTGCAACTACTTCTGATCCAGGTGAAGGCTCTTGACTGATAATCATACCTTTATCAATCGAATCGTTGTATTCTTCTTTTTTACTTATCGATTTAAAGCCCTGCTCTTTTAATAGCTTTTTCGTTTCATCATAACTTCTTCCGGAAAAATCTTCCACTGATATCTTTTTCGAACCGATGCTCACGTAAATATTAATAGAAGTGCCTTTTTCTGCCATTTCACCGGCTTCTGGATCCGTTTTAATAACTTTGCCTTCGTCTACTTTATCACTGTTTGTTTTAATCGTTTTACCAATGTTAAATCCTTCTTTTTGGAGTGTGCTAACCGCTTTTTCTTCTGATTTTAAAGCGACATCAGGAATTTCAATTTCTTTTGGCGGTTTGCCGAGGAACCAGAGCGCTAAAATAATAGCTGCAGCTAGTAAAATAACGGAAAATACAATCCAAAAAACCTTTTTCTTTTTGCTTTTTTTCTTTTTCTTGTTTTTTTCTTTTGGTGGTTCCTCTTTTTTTATGGCTTCAGGCTGCGGATTTGACTCAAGATCACGCATGGCGTTTTTTGTTGGAAGTACAGGGATCGTTTTTGTATCACCATCGTCCCCATCAATCATATATTTTTCTTCATTCAAACGATCACGCTGCAAACAGGTATCTAAATCGCGCTCCATTTCACTTGCTGACTGATAACGTTTAAACGGATCTTTTGCCGTAGCACGGGTGATAATATTTTCTAAGCTCTGTGGTATGCCTGGGTTTTGTTCACGGACTGAAGGCACATTTGCTTGAAGGTGTTTGATAGCAATTGAAACAGCAGACTCTCCGTCATAAGGGACATTCCCAGTTAAAAGCTCATAAAAAACGATTC
The DNA here is from genome assembly GCF_902806445.1 of Listeria sp. PSOL-1. Taxonomy (NCBI): domain Bacteria; kingdom Bacillati; phylum Bacillota; class Bacilli; order Caryophanales; family Listeriaceae; genus Listeria; species Listeria sp. PSOL-1. The sequence continues at coordinate 1,144,385 of NZ_LR760298.1, forward strand.
CTAGTGAATAAATATCTGATTTTTGCGTTGCCATGCCACCACGCGCTTGCTCTGGTGAAAGATAATGCACCGAGCCAAGAAGTGAATTGGTCTGCGTAATGGACGTTTCTGAAAGTGCCATTGCGATACCGAAATCAGTAATTTTCACCACACCTTGTGGGTTGATCAAAATATTTTGTGGCTTTAAATCGCGATGAATAATGTGATAGCTATGCGCCGCGGAAACGGCAGAAACAATTTGTTTCATAATATCGACGGCTTTTTCAAAAGAAATGGGGTGATGTTCATGAATGTATTGTTTTAAATCCATGCCTTCTACGTACTCCATCACGATATAATGTAAATCATTTTCTTCACCAACATCATAGACGCTGACAATATTTGGATGAACGAGACTCGTAGCTGATTGTGCCTCACGCTGAAAACGGCGAATTAAATTGCTTTCATCAGCTAAATCAATACGCAAAATTTTCACAGCAACATCACGATCTAAAATAATATCATGGGCTAAGAAGACATTGGCCATTCCTCCCCCACCAATTGGGCTAATAATTTTATAGCGATCGTTTATTCGCTTGCCAATCATCATACTTCTTCGCCTCCCTTTTGCTTGTGGTCGCGCTCTAATAACAACACAGTGATGTTATCTTCGCCCCCATAAGCATTAGCTTTTGTAATGAATATATCGGCTTTTTCAGAAAGCGTGCGGTTACTCACAAGGATATTTTTCATTTCTTCTTCTGGCACCATATTGGTCAAGCCATCTGAGCAAAGAAGAAGTAAATCGCCCGTTTGAAAAGGGAGCGTAAAAGTATCGCTACTTACTTTGCCTTCTACACCAAGTGCACGTAATAAAATATTTTTCCGTGGATGGTTCTTAGCATCTTCTTTTGAAATTTCACCTTTTCGAAGCAGTTCATTAACAAGTGAATGATCTTCTGTTACTTGTGAGAGTGTGCCTTGTGATAATAAATAGCCTCTACTATCCCCAACATTCGCTACAATCACTTGACTGCGCGTAAAAACCGCAGTCACAAGTGTTGTTCCCATACCTTTTAAATCTGGCTTTTCGGCGGCATACCGAACGATTTCGGTATTGACTTGTTGAATCGCTGTTTGTAGCCACTTTTCGACTTCAACGGCGTGCAAAAATTCTTCTGTCTTGCACCAAGCATCACTTAATAACTTAACAGCCATTTGAGAGGCTACATCACCAGCACGGTGTCCTCCCATGCCGTCAGCTACTATGACAATCGGATTATTGGTTTTATTCGTAAAAACGCCACCACTGTCTTCATTATGATTCCTAATTCTCCCGCGGTCTGTTCTAAACTCTGCTCGCACTTGTTTGATCTCTCCTGTCTTACTTAAAGTCTTCTGAAACTAGCGACAAAAAAACCGTCACTTCCTACATCAGTTGGTAAAAGCTGTAACCCGTTATCCTGTTCTAAATTTGCCAAAGATAGCGGCACATGAACCGGAATAAGTTCAAATTCTGGATGGTTCATTAAAAAGCTTGCTACAACTTGTTGATTTTCTTCTTGGTCAATGGTACACGTACTATAAACTAATATACCATTTTCTTTCACTAATTGGCTAACTTCATTTAATATATCTTGTTGAATGCTAGAAAGCTTTTTAATATCCGCTAGTGTTTTATTGTATTTAATATCTGGTTTATGACGTAAAACGCCCAAGCCACTACAAGGAGCATCAACAAGAATTCGGTCAAAACTCTGCTTTTCAAACTGCATCGCTGCTTTTCTGGCATCTAGTTTAAATGCGCGGATGTTCAGTAAATTTAAACGATTAGCTGACTCTTTGATTAGTTTAATTTTATGGTCATGAATATCAAGAGCAGTTACGGACCCTGTTCCGCTCATTTTTTCAGCAATGTGCGTTGTTTTTCCACCGGGTGCTGCGCAGGCATCAAGGACATTCAGGTTTTCCTTTAATTGTAAAGCATAGGTAGCGACCATTGAGCTTAAGTCTTGCACAGTGCATTTTCCGGTACGAAAAGCAGCTGTATTTGTAATGGTTCCTTTTGTGATTTCAACAGCTTCTGGGATCACTTCTGAAACGCTACTTTCAATTCCTTGATCACTAAATTCTTTAACAAGCGATTTCGGATTGGTTTCTGTCATGTTCACGCGAACGGTTTGTTTAGGAGGCTTTAGAAAAGCTTGACCTATCTCACTTGCTTTTTGAAAACCATATTGTAAAATGATACGTTTAGTTAGCCATAATGGTAGGCTTTTTTCTACTGATAAGCGCGCTGAGTCATCGCTTATTAAAGTAGTATCTTGTACGCCTGTTCTGATAAGGTTTCTAAGCACACCATTGACAAATTTTGTAACTCCTTGATGACCTCGTTTTTTAGCAATTTCGCCTGCTTCATGGAGAATCGCATGTTCTGGTATTTTGTCTAAAAAGACGAGTTGGTAAACAGACATTCGCAACAAATCGATGACCCAATCTTCAGGTTGCTTTTTTAAAAAAGGTTGTAAGTAGTAATCTAATGTGATTTTTCGTTGAATGGTTCCATAAACAAGCTCTGTAAAAAGAGCCTTATCGACCTGCTTTAATTGTTTATTTTTTAGCGCGTCGTTAATTAATAAATGGCTATATGAGCCGCTTTTTTCTATTTTTAAAATGGTGTCTAAGGCTAATCCTCGAATCGTTGGTTTCATTTAATCACCAAGCCTTATCGTTTCATTTAGTGCTCGTCCAGCGCCTTGCATATAGCTTGCTGCTTCCATTTTTGGTTTCCCAGCAGGTTGAATAACAAGTAATTCGATGATTTTATTGTCACCTGTTAAAACACCGAACCGATTTTTTCCAAGTGAAACAAAGGTGCCTGGCTCCCCTTCTTTGGTTTCTTCTGTAAGTTTTGCTTGCCAAATTTTAAATGGTTTTGCATCAAGTGTTGTATACGCAACAGGCCAAGGTGATAAACCGCGAATTTGATTAAAGATTTCACGAGCATCTTTTTGCCAATTAATTTTTTCTTGTTCGCGTGAAATATTTCTTGCAAAGGTCACTTTTTCGGGATCTTGTTTTTCAGCCGTAATTTCATCATTAAAAAATTTAGGCAGTGTTGACATCAGTAGTTCTGCTCCAAGAAGACTCAGTTTAGTAAACATTGTTCCGGTATCATCTTGATCTGTGATAGGAAGGCTTTCCTTAGCAATCATATCTCCTGCGTCTAGCTTTTCTACCATATACATAATGGTAACACCCGTCTCTTTTTTTCCGTCCATCACTGCATAATGAACAGGAGCTCCGCCGCGATATTCTGGAAGAAGAGAAGCATGGACATTAATCGCCCCAAAACGAGGCGCTTCAAGTAAGCTTTTTGGTAAAATTTGTCCGTAAGCTGCAGTAATTAATAAATCACTATCTAGTTGAATGAGTTCCGTAAGTTCAGTAGATGTCCGTAATTTTTCTGGTTGATAAACAGGAAATCCTAATTTTTCAGCTGCTTCTTTTACAGGTGGTGGTGTTAAGATGCGTTTTCTTCCTACAGGTCGATCGGGTTGCGTGACGACCGCTATGACTTCATATTCAGCTGCGATTTGTTCTAAGACAGGGACAGCAAATTCTGGCGTCCCCATAAAAATAATTTTTTTCATTGTCTGCTCCTTTACATCAAGACATATGGTCTTGTATCAATTGTGATCGTTAATCCTTTGGCCTGTTCTTTTTGATAACTTTCTAAAAGCTGTTTTAGCTCTAGATAAAGTGTTGGTTCTTTTTTATATTTAATAATACATTGATAGCGAAACTTATTCTTGATGCGACTAATCACACTTGGTGCAGGACCAAGAATCTGTGCTTGATTGCTTAATGTTGACTTTAAATAGTGAACCATATTTTGCATTGTTTTAATCGTTTTCATTTCATTTTCATGGCTTACATTAATCATGACTAAGAAATAATACGGCGGATAAGCTGCTTGATGCCGAATCTTCATTTCATATTCATAAAAGCCTAGATAATCATGTTGTTTCGCAAATTGAATGCTGTAATGTTCAGGGGCATAACTTTGAACGACAACTTCTCCTTTTGCAACATGACGCCCCGCTCGGCCACTTACTTGTGTTAATAATTGGAATGTGCGCTCAGAAGCTCGAAAATCTGGTAAAAATAACATTGTATCAGCATTTAAAACGCCTACCAATGTAATATCTGGAAAATCTAGCCCTTTAGCAATCATTTGTGTGCCAAGTAAAATATCTGCTTCATGATGGCGAAAACGGGTTAATAGTTTTTCATGCGCTCCTTTGGTTCTCGTTGTATCGACATCCATGCGGATAACGCGTGCTTCTGGAATCAATTTATTTAGGCTTTCTTCGATTCTTTGTGTACCCGTTCCAAAGTAGCGAATATGCTCACTTTCGCAATTTGGGCAATGCATTGGCATCTGTTCTATGTGATTACAATAATGGCATTTTAATTGCTGAGACACTTGATGATACGTTAATGAAATATCGCAGTTAGGGCATTCCGCAACATAACCACAGTCGCGACACATCACAAATGAAGCATAACCGCGCTTATTTAAAAGTAGTACGGTTTGTTCTCCTTTGTTTAAACGATCTTTTATTTTTTCAAGAAGAGCCATGGAAAATTCCGTTCGATTACCTTGACGTAATTCTTCGCGCATATCAACCACTTCAACCTCAGGCATGTCTTGCTTGTTAATGCGTTCTGGAAGCTCAAGCAATGTGTAGACATTTTTAGTTGCCCGTGCATAAGATTCAAGCGAGGGGGTAGCACTCCCTAGCACAACTGGACACTTGTAAAAAGCCGCTCGCCAAATAGCCACATCACGAGCATGATATTTGGGATTATCTTCCTGCTTGTAACTTGCTTCATGTTCTTCATCCATGATAATCATGCCAATATTTTCAAATGGTGCAAAAATAGCAGAACGAGCACCAACTACAACATGGGCTTCATGTTTTTCTATACGCCGCCACTCATCATATTTTTCGCCAGCGGAAAGGGCACTATGAAGGACAGCAACATTACTGCCAAATCTACTTTTAAAACGCTCGACCATTTGCGGTGTGAGCGAAATTTCTGGGACAAGAACAATGGCTTCTTTTCCTTTAGCAAGAACCGCTTCAATCGTTTGTAGATAAATCTCCGTTTTACCACTACCTGTGACCCCATGGAGCAAAAATGTTTCGGCCCGGTTTTCGTTCGTTGCTTGAATGATTTGTTCTGCAGCTGTTTTTTGTCCGTCTGATAGGGCATGAGGAAAGCTTTTTTCAAAAATATGGTTTTGATAGGGATCCCGATGAATCGCTTTTGTGACTATCTCGATCGAACCTTGTTCGCTTAATTTTTTTAACGCAGCATCTGTAATGGCTAATTCTTTTGTTAGCGTACTTGCTTGGATTTCTTTGATGTCATTCATTTGGAAAAAAGATAATACTTTTTGTTGCGCTTTGGCATTTTTAGGAAGCTCTGCCAAACGATCGCTGAGTTCATTGAATGTGAGTTCTGTCCGAACGAAGCGGGCCTGCTTTTGCGTAATCTTACTTTTTACTTGATACTCAACTTGAAGTGTTCCTGCTTCAACAAATTTCTTTAGGCTAGGTAGTAGCTTTCTTTCTTCAGCTATTTTCCAATCCAATGTTTCATGCCCTTCAAATAGTTGCGCTAGCCTGTCATCTGTTTCATCTAGACGAATAAAATATTTTTCGTATTTCGCTCGAAGTATTGCTGGAAGCATAGCTTGATAAACGGAAATACGAAAAGCAAGGGTTTCAGATGCAATAAAATCACCTAACTCCAGCAATTCTTTATTCAGAACAGGCATTAAATCCATCACTTCTTGAACCTCTTTTAAGCCACTTGCTTCTCCCTCTATTAATTGAACGACAAAGCCTTGCACCTTCCGCGGTCCAAATGGAACAGACACACGCATGCCTACTTGAATAAGGTCCTGTAAAGATTCTTTGACGATATAATCAAACGGACGGTCTACTTGCATAGCTGGTACATCGACAATAACTTTAGCAATTTTTGCCATTTAATTTAACCCCAAAAGCGTTTCAATTTCATCGATTAATTTTTTTGCCACATCGCGTTTATCTTGGAGAGGAAGCTCCATTTGCTTTCCATTGGCGAAATAAAAGGTAACAACATTGGTATCTGTCCCAAAGCCAGCTCCTTCTGTTAAAACATTATTTGCTACAATCAAGTCCGCTTTTTTTGTAGCTAATTTTTGTTTTGCTCCTGCTTCAACGTCTCTTGTTTCTGCGGCAAAACCGATAACAACTTGTTCATTTGTTTTTGTTTGACCAACTTCAGCTAAAATGTCTTTCGTGCGTTTCATTTTAACAACAAATTCGTCGCCTTGTTTTTTGATTTTATGCTCGGATACTTCAATAGGCGTATAGTCGGCAACAGCAGCAGCCATGATAAATGCATCTTGTTTCTTTTGTTCAGCGATCACAACTTGATACATTTCGTCTGCTGAATCAACATAACGAACGTCAATTTTTTCATTGACAGGAAGTTCACGTATCGTTGTAACAAGGGTAACAAGAGCGCCTCTTAACATCGCTTCTTCTGCTATACGAGAACCCATTTTACCACTTGAGCGATTAGTCAAGTAGCGTACAGGATCAAGATTTTCACGCGTGCCGCCAGCTGTAACTAAAACCTTTTTCCCAAGCAAGCGACTACTTTCTTGTTCAAAATGCTCACGAATACGCGCTATAATTTTTTCAGGTTCTTCTAAACGGCCTCGACCAATGTAACCACAAGCAAGATAACCTTCTTCTGGCTCAATAAAGCGAACACCATCTTTATAAAGCTGATCTAAATTGCGTTTAACGGCAGGATGGTTAATCATGTGTACATTCATCGCTGGAGCAAGCCAAATTGGAGCTTCCGTAGCAAGGAGTGTTGTTGAAACCATATCATCCGCTATTCCATTTGCCATCTTTGCTATAAGATTAGCAGTTGCAGGGGCTACAATCACAAGATCTGCCCAATCCGCTAAATCGATATGCGCTACAACACTTGCATTTTTTTCAACAAATGTATCAGTATAAACATCATTTCGTGATAATACTTGAAATGATAACGGAGGTACGAATTCAGTTGAATGAGGCGTCATCATCACTTTTACATTTGCGCCTGCTTGTGTTAACTTGCTTGTTAAAGAAACGGCTTTATAAACAGCAATCCCACCTGATACGGCAAGTAAAATATTTTTTCCTTGCATGTTTTTCACCTCATCAAATTATTATTTCGTCTTCTCTATTATACAATAATGAAGACTTTACTTCATTAGAAAGACAAAAAAACTCTGTAGTCTAAAGCCTAGGACATAAACGAAATCAATCGGTGACAAGTGATTCGCTTGGTTTATCCTCTGCCATACTTTTTCATGTGTATTTTATGGCTAAACCAATTTATGTCCTAAACTCTTGGACCCAGAGTTTTTCTTCATTTAATTAATCTTCTTGATCAACAAGAACAAGCTTGCCGGCATGGATTTCTTCTAGTGCTTTTCCAACGAATTTATGCGATTCATAGCTTGGAAGCACGCCTTTTTTACCGGTTGCTTGAAGCTCACGTGCACGTTTTGCTGAAATAGTAACTAGCGAATACTTTGAGTTGATTTTTAACAATAAATTATCAATTGATGGATTTAACATTATTTTAACCCCTCTAACATTTTTTTATAGTGATGAATGACTCGCTTGGTTTTTAAGTGTTCAGTTTCAATGATGGCTTTAATTTTGCGAACAGCTTCAGGAACTAGATCGTTGACAACAGCATAATCATAAGAGCTCATAAGTTCGATTTCTTTGCGTGCTGTTTCCATTCGCTCATCCACAATATCAAGGGATTCAGTCCCTCTTCCAATAATGCGATTTTTAAGTTCAGCTAAATCAGGTGGCGTTAAAAAGACAAATACACCTTCTGGCATCTTTTCTTTTACTTGTAAAGCGCCTTGTACTTCAATTTCTAAAAAAATATCAATCCCACTTGCTAGTTTTTCTTCTACATATTCAAGGGGGGTTCCGTAATAATTCCCTACGTACTCAGCGTACTCAAGCATTTTTCCTTCACGGATTGCCTCTTCAAACTCAGCGCGCGAACGAAAATAATAATCGATGCCATCTTTTTCACCATCACGCGGGCGTCTTGTCGTCATTGAAATCGAATATTCAAAACGCGTTTCTGGATCTTTAAAAATCGCCTCACGAACAGTACCTTTTCCAACGCCAGATGGTCCAGATAAAACGATTAATAAACCACGGTCAGCCATTCATTTTCCTCCTGCCTTCTCATTCAACATTTTGTACTTGTTCACGGATTTGTTCAAGCGTTGTTTTCATTTCAACAACGTTTTCAGTTACTTTAAGTGATCCTGCTTTTGAACCAATTGTATTGACTTCACGATTCATTTCCTGGATTAAAAAATCTAGTTTTCTACCAATTGCCCCGTCTTCTTGTAAAATCTGGAAAAATTGCTTTACATGGCTATGAAGTCGTTCGATCTCTTCACGAATATCTGCTTTTTCAAGAAATAGTGCTAGCTCAGTTAAAACCGTATTTTGATCAAATTCTTCCCCAACAAATTGTTCGAGGCGTGCCGTTAACTTCTCTTGATAGTTTTTTTCGACCTCTGGGATCGCTTCTTCAATTTCTTTTAAACTTCCCATAAGGTTCTCTAACCGATTTTTAAAATGAAGCGAAAGTTCATTTCCTTCCATACTCCTCATTTCATCAAGTCGATCGATCGCTTTGTTAAAAGCCTCTAAAAGAAGTGCCTCAAGTTCTGGATGAACACCAGTGCCTTCTTTTACTTCTAAAAAATGAGTCTGACCAGCAAGCAAGTGACGAAGTGTGATTTGTTCATCCAACTGATAATGATTCCCCGCCTGTTTTAAAAAGCGGTAATAATGATCAGCTAGCTCCCAATCTACAACAAGCCCTTGCTCAATAAAAGTGCCGCCTTCCACCACAAAAAAGCATTCGATGCGACCGCGTCTTAGTTTTTGGTTGATCGTTTTTTTAAGTCTTGATTCAAGGTAATTTAGCTGTCTTGGCATGCGAAAAACACACTCCAAATAACGATGATTAACAGCTTTTACTTCTACGGTTACTTTTAAATCCTCTGAAACAGAACTCGCTTGTCCAAAACCGGTCATGCTTTTCAACATTGTATGGCACCTCTAATCACGATTTCATCTAAATATTATAACAAAATTTCATAAAAAAAACAGCTTAATTTACCTAAAAAAGCTTAAAAATCGATTTTACTCGACTTTTAAGCTTTCAATCAAACAAAAGATTGCAGTTGGTTATTTCGTTTATACTTATATGCCGCAATGCTGAAAAAGAGAAGTGCATAGCCACATAAAACAAGAAAACTCATTGAAATATCGAGCAAAGAACCATTTTTTTGCAGATCAGATATGGCTTCCATTACCCAATATTGAGGCATAAAGTGGGCAATTTTTTGCATGAAAGTGGGCATAACAAAAATCGGAATAAGCGCCCCTGATAATAAAGAAGAAACTGTAAATAAAATGACTTGAATAGCAGCCACACTCTTCCTGCTTGTAGCGGAAAATCCAAGTGCAAGCGAAAGAAGAACGGCCATTAATATAAAGACAATCAAAACGAAAAATAGCGCGAGATAACTCATTCCTGGATCAATGTTAAAGACGAATTTCATGGCTAAAAGACAAATACAAATTTCAAAAAGGAGCATGCAAAATGTAAACAACGCGTTGCCTAGAATATATTTTATCGCAGTAATCGGTGTTGTCATCAAACGATAAAACGTACGATTTTCCTTTTCTTTTAAAATCAATTCTCCAAGGTTTCCAGCAGCATAGAGCAGCATCATACATAAAAAGCCAATAATTTGCGCACTCATAGCCTTCATCAAATCGGCATGATTATCAATATTTTTTTGCTCAATCGATAGCTTAGACTGATTAAAACTTGCGGCATATTTGGAAAATGATTGTTGATCACTTGCTTTAACTAGTGTGTCCACTTGCTTTATAGCAGATGAAAGCCTCGTTTTGACAGCTTCTGTAACGAGTTCCCCTTGTTTTGAAGCAATTTTAAAGTGCTTTGGGGTCCCCGTTATAAAACTATGATTGCTCCCTTTTTCTAAGAGGATTAAAGCAGCTACTTGATCATCTTTTAAAGCCTGTCTTGCTTCTTTTAAATGGGTAAATTCTTGTGTATGATCATCATGCAATGATTGGACTAACTGCACTGTATATTTCCCTTGGTCTTGATTAACCACACCAACCTTAAGCGCTTCAGTACTGGATTGTGCTCCACCATATGAAAAGAAATAAATCAAAATACTTAAGATCGGTAAAAAAAGCATAATAAATATTCGAAATTTATTTTTTAAAAGGATCTGTGTATTATGTTTGAAAATCCATCCTATTTGCTTCACGATTAATACACTTCCTTTCGTTTAATGATGAGACTAACGCCAATAAGTAACACAATAGATAAAGCTAAATTTAATGCGATGGGCCAGATAATTTCGATGATATTCCCCGCATAGAGAAAATTAGTAATCCCCTTATTCAGCCAGCCAATAGGAGATAAATTTTGTACAAAAGTATTACTTGTTGGAAAATAACTACCACCTATAAAGGCAAATAATTGTACACAAATATTTCCTAACCCACTAACCGCTGGATTTCCATTAGAAAATACATCCAAACTCATTCCAAAAGCGGTCGAAAAAAGTAACAAGCTAAAGTAGCATAAGAAAATCAGCCACGGAGCACTTCCCCAATTTACGTGAAAGAAAAAGTGCGTCAAATTCATCATAATAAAAAGCCCGACCACATTAACAAATAATGCGCCTAAAAAGTTTCCCATGATAATTTTCGCATTAGAAACGGGTGAAATTAATAATCGCAAATTTGTATGTTTCGCTTTTTCTACGCGAAAAATATTCATCCCACTCATGACACCAAACATCATCATCAAGCTAATAATGGTAATCGCATAGTATTGAAAGGCAGAAAAATGAATCCCTGATTTATTTTTCTCCACTTGAATCGCATCTTTAGAAAGCGGTTCTTGCTTGGCTAAAAGAGCAAGTTTACTGGCATCGATTTTTCCAAGACTCGTACCAAGCTGATATTCTTTTCCAAAAGCATTCAGATAGCCATCCACAATCCCTTTCTTGTCTGCATCTGGGTTGCTTGTAACAACTTGCAATTTATTTTGTTGCAAAATGACGAGTGCATCGATATCGCCATTTTTGACGCGTTCGCGTGCTTTATTTTCATTTTTTGTTGCTTTAAAGTCAATCACTTTGCCAGTGCTCATTTTAGTGAACTGCTCAAAAGATTGATCAAGCGTCTGATTTTGTCCTTTTAAATAACTTACTTTCACAGGTTCGCTTACCGTATCACTAGCAAAACTATTTTGTAAAACCGTTCCTAAAACAAGGATTAAAACAAAAGGGAAAAGCAGTGTATAAATAAAAAAATTGCGATCACGGATGGATAACTTTATCGTTTTTAGCATCACATGAAAAATAGCCATTTCGTCCCTCCTCCTTTAATCTCGTAATGTTCTTCCGGTTAAGTTTAAAAAGACCGTTTCTAAGTTTAAGCTTTGTTGGCTTAATTCAAGTACTTCTACATTTTCAGCAAGTAGGTAAGCAAGGACTTGATTAAGCACATTTACTTCGGTTTTCGAAGTGATTTTTAATAGCTCTTCGTCTTGCGTCACTTGTTCTACTCCTACGATTTGTGTTAAACCCTTTGTTAGGTCATTTGCTGTGTCACTAATTTTAATTTGTGTTTCTCGAACATCGGTAACAATATTGATCAGTTCTTCTTCAGAGCCTTCTGCGATGACTTTTCCTTGATCAATGATGGCGATATAATCACATAATTCTTCTACTTCTTCCATGTAATGACTTGTATAAATAATCGTCGCACCGTTTTGATTCAACTTTTTTATTGAATGAAGAATATAATTACGAGACTGTGGATCAATACCAACAGTTGGCTCATCCATGATGATTAACGATGGTTTATGAGCAATCGCACAGGCAATATTAAGGCGCCTTTTCATCCCTCCTGAAAAAGTACCTAACCGCTCTTTTTCCTTTTCTTTCAAGCCAACAAATTTTAATGCCTCATCTGCTGCTTTTTCTAGCTCACTGCCTCGAAGTCCATATAATCCTGCAAAAAAACGCACATTTTCAACAGCGGTTAACTCGTCATATAAAGCAATTTCTTGTGGAACAAGGCCGATTTTTGCTTTGCTTGCATAATGATTTCCATCTTGAGATTTACCAAATAATTTAATCGTTCCACTCGTTTTGCGCAATAAGCCACATAAAATGTTGATTGTTGTGCTTTTCCCAGCACCATTAGGCCCAAGTAGACCAAAGATTTGTCCTTCTTCAATCGTTAAATCTAGTGTATCAACCGCAATCTTACCCTCAAATTTTTTTGTAAGCTTTTCGATTTCGACAATTTTCATTTTACCCTCTCAGCTCCTTTTGAATTCTTACTTAGTATAGAAAAAAGATGAGAAAATAAATAGTGCATTTCCTCATCTTTTTGCCGTGAGATTCTCACGATTATTTTCATCTTGGAATGAGTGTTAAAATTTCAAAACCGATTGTCGTGTTAAATGTGACGCGTCCTCCAAGTTTTGCTGCGCGCTCTTCCATCCCGATTAAACCTAAATGTTTATCAAAATCGACAGCGCCCTTCCCATTATCTTTAATTTCAAAGCGGACAATTTTATTTAAAACATGAACACTGACATTGACACGTGTAGCTTGGCTATAGCGAAGAACATTCGTTAATGCTTCATTTAAATTCTCAATAAAAACATACCACATCGGTTGTGTCACAGCATCCATATTGCCAGACGTATGGAATAACGTCCGAATCTGGTAATCCTCTTCAAACTTATCTAATATCAGGCGCAAACGATCCACAGCGATGCTTTCTTGTTTTGGCTTGGAGTTTTTTAATACTTGTCTAATTTGTTCGATGCCTTTTGCGTTGATTTGAATGGCATTTTGCATAAGCTCTTGTGCTTTTTTTGGATCTGTTGTTAAAATGGCTTTTGCTGCTTCAAGCTGCATCAATCCTCCAGTTAAAGTATGCCCTAATTCATCGTGAATTTGATGCGTTAATTGATTCCGCTCCTCCATTTTAGCTAAACCCATTTCCCGTTTAAACGAAGATTGCATCAGTTCAATCTTTACGCTTAATTCCCTTGTTTTAAGACGCAATGCTTCATTTAATTCTGCTTCTCGCACGCTTTTAAAATCATAGCGATAAAGAAGTTGATCAAATAAAAACACAAAAGTCGTTATTCCGCAAAAAAACAAGAGCATCAGCTGATCTTTTAATAAAAAAACTGGGAGTAATGCTAAAATAATGACCAGAACAAATCGCTTTTTCTGCCATGCTTTTTCCTGTAAAAGTAAAGAAAAAAGCGCAAACGGAAAAAGCAGTAACAAGACTAAAAAACCATGGATTGAACCCCAAAACAAAAGACCTGCTGAAAGGATAACAAAAACTATTTTCATTTTTAAAAAGACATCGGCTAAAATTTGAAGGGACAAGTAAATTAACAGCATTAACAAATAAAAAGCGAGGACTTTTCCATTCGTTTCTGTAATCAAGATAAACGCAGCGATTAAAAAAGTACTCAAAGCATCTAATCCTAATTTATAGCTATTCATCAAGTCGACCTCCAACTTTTCCTGTCAAGTAAAGGATCGCTAACTGCGTTCTGTGATCCAAATCTAGCTTATTTAACAAAGCAGAAATATTGTTAGCTACTGTCCCTTCAGAAATAAACAGCTCTTTCGCAATTTCTTTATTGGAAAGGCCACTTGCTATTGCCTTTAAAATATCCATTTCCCGCGTGGTTAAATGAAGTTTAGCTAAAGATGCTGTCTGGTCTCTTGATGCGTTTAAAGAGCCTTTAATTTTATCCCAAATTTCATTTTGAATGATATTTTGATTAGCAAACACACTATGAATGGCATTTATAATTTGCTTGGGGTCATTATTTTTAAGCAGATAGCCTTTTGCCCCATTTTGAATCGCTTCTAAAATAGATTCATCATCATCGAATGTCGTTAAAATAATCACTTTTGTTGCGGTTGTTTCTGTGATGATTTTTGTTGCCAAAACGCCATTCATAATCGGCATGCGCACATCCAAAAGCGCAATATCGACGGCTTCTTTTTGGCAAAATTGAACAGCTTCTTCCCCGTTTTCTACAGTCGAAATCACCTTGATATCTTCTGCCGTATTTAAAATAATTTCCAATCCGCCTGTAATAAATGAATTATCATCGGCAATTAATAATTTTATCATCAAGAATCACGCTCACCTTTTCTTTTACTTGGGAATTAACGCTTCTTTTTTCGTCAATTGATCTGACTTTATGCTAAAATAAAAATACTAATATGTAAAGGATGAATTAAAAATGGCATTTGATGCAATGTTTTTAAAAGCAATGACAAAAGAAGTGAAGCATTCAGCAGAAAGTGGTCGTATTATGAAAATCCATCAACCATTTTCAAATGAACTCATTTTACATATCCGCAAAAATCGAGAAAATAAACGCCTCTTCATTTCAGCACATCCAAGTTATGCCCGGATTCAGTGGACAAGCGATATCCCAGAAAATCCAGCAGAACCACCGATGTTTTGTATGTTATTACGAAAATATTTAGAAGGTGGCATCATTGAATCCATTCGCCAAATTGAAAACGAACGGATTTTAATTTTTACGATTCGTGGAAAAGATGATATCGGTGAAAATCGCTTTTCTGAGCTTTACGTTGAAATCATGGGGCGCCATAGCAACATTATTTTAGTAGATCGTGAAAAAGAAACGATCGTTGACTGTATCAAACATGTCCCTGCTTTTCAAAATACCTATCGCACACTTTTACCAGGGGCTCGCTATATTTTGCCTCCTGCTATCGACAAATTGAATCCTTTTACCACGACAGAAGAAATGCTATTTACAGAAATTCAATTAGAAAATGGCAAGGTAACAAAACAGCTTGTCCAAAAATTTGCGGGATTTAGCCCCCTTATTGCAGAAGAAATCTTAACCCGCACAGAAGTACTTAACCCGCCATCTTTAAAAAACGCTTTTTTCAGCGTCGTAAAAGAGCTCAAACAGTATAGCGAAAAAACACCTTCTCCTACTTTATTTATGTATAAAGAGAAAGAAGATTATTATTTTATGCCCCTTCAACTTGGCACAAAGAAGATCCAAAAAACAACTTTAAGCGAGCTTCTCGACAGTTTCTATCTAGGTAAAGCAAGACGTGATCGTGTGCACCAAATCGCCCATGACCTAGAAAAGCTTTTAACGAACGAACTCGCCAAAAATCTAAATAAAATTGAAAAACTAAAAAACACACGCATTGAATCCGAAAAAGCAGACGATTACCGGATAAAGGGCGACTTATTAACAGCAAACCTTTACCAGATTTCTAAAAAAATGGACAAGGTAACCGTTGAAAATTTTTACGATGAAAACAGCCCTAAAATAACCATTTCGCTTGATACGCGAAAAACGCCTTCTGAAAATGCGCAAAGCTATTTCAGTCGCTATCAAAAGCTACGCAATGCGGTTGGCTATGTAAATGAACAAATTACGCAAACAAAAGCTGAAATAAAGTACATTGAATCAGTTCAATCAGGCCTTGAAACGGCTAGTCCTGAAGATGTGGAAGAAATCAGACAAGAGCTTGCTGAACAAGGATACATTCGCTTCAAATCAAAAATAAAACGCAAAAAAAATAGCGTTCCTCACTTAGAAAAATATCAATCAACAACGGGACTAACGATCCTCGTTGGCAAAAATAATAAGCAAAATGATTATTTAACAAATAAGCTCGCAAAAAATAATGAAATGTGGTTCCACGTTAAAGATTTACCCGGTTCACATGTTGTGATGAAAGGCCCAAATCCAGATGAAGAATCGATTTCTCAAGCTGCTATGCTCGCTGCTTATTTCTCTAAAGCTCGATTATCTGCCTCTGTACCCGTTGATGCAACGCTTATAAAATATGTAAAAAAACCAAGCGGGGCAAAGCCTGGATATGTCATTTATGATCATCAAACGACTTATTTCGTGACACCAGATGAAGCACTTGTAGCACAACTTAAGATTAGGTAAGTTTGGGGACATAAAACAACACGTATTGTTTTATGTCCCCATTTAGTTCATGCTATTTAACTTTTTGATTTGATTTACTCAGAACAAATTCATCCTCTGTGGCATCTTGGTTCCAGCGATATTCAATCTGCTTGGCTACTTTTTCGGCTTCATTGATATTTATTTTATCTGCTACAAATCCTAGCGCCATATCAATTCCTGCTGACACACCAGAAGAAGAATAGATATTTGCATCAACAACCCATCTCGCTTTTTCAACCCAATGAACTTGCTGGTTGAGGCTTGAAACCCATTCAAAAGCTAGTTTATTTGACGTGGCCTTCCGCGAATTTAAATAGCCTGTTTGTGCTAAAAGTGCTGACCCTGTGCAAACGGTTAAACAATACTTTGCTTTATGAACAAGTTCTTTCAAATCAGCGATAAATTTTTGGTCATGGACTAATTTTCTTGTCCCGATCCCACCAGGAATCAACAGCGTTTCATTCGGGTTAATTTTTGTTACGTCAAGCGGTTGAACAATGAGACTATCAAATGTAGTGATTTCCCTCTCAGTGATTGAAAAATAATTGACTTGAATGCCTGGTGTCCGGTGAAAAACTTCGGCTGGTCCAAACACATCCAACGGTTCAAAATTAGGAAACAATAAAATATTGATTTGCATTTCTGATCAACTCCTATTTTTGTCTCTATTTAAAGCCATTTTATGCCATAGTTCGCACGAAACATCAAACTGATTCGGATCACTTTGCCACTTGCGTAGTGTTTCCATATCCGTTTGCGTTACATAACCTTCTTCAAGTGCCACTTCAATCAATGTATCATAGTTCGTTAACGTCGCAAGTTTCACATTTTCTTTTGCTAACTTTTCTTTCCCAGCTTCAAGACCATATGTAAAGATCGCTGCGATCCCTAAAACCTCCGCACCAGCTTCTTTAAGTGCCTCAACAGCTTTAAGTGAACTACCACCTGTTGAAACAAGATCCTCAACCACAACGACTTTCTGATGTGCTTTAATTGGGCCTTCAATTTGATTCCCTTTACCATGCTCTTTTGCCTTACTTCGGACATAAACCATTGGCAAATCAAGTAAATCACTTACCCAAGCAGCATGGGGTATCCCGGCAGTCGCTGTTCCGGCTATCACTTCACAACCTGGAAAATGCGTTCGAATTAATTCAGCAAGACCCCTTGCAATATTTTGCCGAACTTTTGGAAAACCTAATGTTAAACGATTATCACAATAGATAGGTGATTTAATGCCTGATGCCCACGTAAAAGGCTCATTAGGTTGTAAAAATACCGCTTTAATTTTTAAAAGTTCTTCAGCTGTTTGTTTTGCACTCATTTTTCCCACTCCTTTACAATTGTTTCATAGGCTTTTGCTGGATCTTTTGCTTTTGTAATTGAACGGCCAACAACAATCCAACTGGCTCCATTTTCCCTTGCACTAGCGGGTGTAACCACACGCTTTTGATCATCTTGACTATCCGTTTTTAAACGAATACCTGGTGTGACACATAAGAAACTTTCATTCGTTGCTTGTTTAATTGCGGAAGCTTCAAGTGCTGAACAGACCACCCCATCCAACCCTGCTTCTTTTGTTCGCTTACTATAGTGCAAAACAGAATCAATTAAGCGCGTTTGAATGCCTTGATCTTGTCTCATTTCTTGTTCGCTTGTACTTGTTAGCTGAGTGACAGCAATCAGTTTTGGACGATGTGCTGATCCGGAGCCAATTTCAAGACCTTCAAGTGCAGAGGCCATCATTTGTTTGCCTCCTGCTGCATGTACATTAACCATGTCAACGCCCATGCGCGAAAGTCCAATCATCGCGCTTTTTACGGTATTTGGAATGTCATGTAATTTTAAATCAAGGAAGATAAAATGGCCTTGTTGCTTCAAATCTTCAATTAAATGCGGCCCTTCAAGGTAAAATAATTCCATTCCAACTTTGACGGCTAAGTTTTTATACGGAAGTTGTTTTAAAAATGCTTTCGTTTGACTATAAGAAGGAAAATCTAACGCAATAATTGGTTTTGTCATAACCATTCGCACTCCTTTTTAAGGTCAGCTAGTGAACGTATACCTAGCTCATCCATTCGACTCGGCAATTCACGAATTAATTTTGGACAGATATATGGATCAGTAAAGTTCATTGTTCCAACTGCAACCGCATCTGCTCCGGCAATCATAAATTCGAGCACATCATCAACGTTTTGGATGCCTCCCATACCGATAATAGGCAAATTAGTCGCTGCACGAACTTGATAAATCATTCGAATGGCTACAGGTTTAATGGCTGGACCTGATAATCCTCCTGTACCGTTTGCAATAATCGGTTTTCTTGTTCTTAAATCAAGACGCATGCCAAGTAATGTATTAATCATCGTTAAGCCATCTGCCCCACCTGCTTCTACTGCTTTCGCAATTTCGACAATATCTGTTACATTTGGCGAAAGTTTGACGTAAATGGGTACACTTGAAACCTTTTTTACGGCTTTTGTAAGTTCATAGGCTACATCAGGATTTGTTCCAAAAGCAATGCCGCCATGTTTTACATTTGGACAAGAGATATTGAGTTCAATCGCTTGTACGACTTCTGCTGTGCTAATTTGCGCACAAACCTTCACGTAATCTTCTTGTATGGCCCCTGCAACATTGGCAATGATGGGTGTTTGGTACTTTTTTAAAAACTGTAGTTCATTCATCATAACCGATTCAAGTCCTGGATTTTCTAAGCCGATCGCATTTAACATTCCTGAAGAAGTTTCTGCAACACGAGGAACCTGATTTCCCAAACGTTTTTCTGGTGTTACAGCTTTAATCATGATCGCACCAAGCTCGTTTAAATCATAATAATTGGCGTATTCTTTACCAAAACCAAAACAACCAGACGCTGGCATAATTGGATTTTTCAAAGAAAGCCCCGGTAAGTCTACTGCTAAGCGATTCATAATTTCACCTCATCTGAACGAAATACTGGACCATCTGAACAGACTTTAACATGGTCTTTTTCTGGTGTGCTTTTTTCACATACGCATGCATAACAGGCACCTACACCACATGCCATGCGCTCTTCAAGTGATAAGTAGGTCTTAGTTGTATCAAAATTGGCTTTAACGGCTTGTAACATGGCATGCGGGCCACAGCTAAATACTCGCTCTGGTTCAAAGTCTAGTGTATCCGTTACATCCGTTACAAAACCGCGAACGCCATAACTACCATCAACGGTTGTGATTCGGACATCGCCAAGTGTTGCCATTTCTTTTTCATAAAAAACATCTTGTTTTGTCGCAAAACCATTTACAAATGTCACATGAGCGCCACGCTCTTTTAATTCTTTACCTAGCTGGTACATTGGTGGTACTCCAATGCCCCCACCAATGAGCAAATAGCGTTTATTAGGTGTAATCGCTGATAAATCAAAGCCATTTCCAAGTGGTCCTAGTGTGTCAAGCTTATCCCCTTCTTTTAGGTAAGTAAGGGATGTTGTACCTGGGGCAAGCGCACGGTATAACAATGTACATTCATTTTTTGCTTTGTCATAAGCACAAATGCTAATCGGTCTACGAAGAAGTAGGTCTTGTCGATTTGGTTTTAACATCAAGAATTGGCCTGGCAACATATGCTGGATATTCTCTCCACTTAAAATCAGTTCATACACTTGACTTGCAATCTCTGTTTGTTTGATAACACGCATATCCGATTGATTCACTGCTTTTCGCCTCACTTATTTTTATTCTTCTGCTTCGCCAATCGCTTTTAAATCAAAGGAACGCGATTCTAATACGCGCAAAATCGCAACGGCTGTATCAAGCGATGTACAAATTGGGATCCCATTTTCAACGGATTCACGGCGAATTTGAAAGCCGTCACGCTCTGGTCGCTTACCGTTTGTTAAGGTGTTAACAACAAGGGTTACCTGCCCGCTTCTAATGTAATCAATGAGTGTTTCATGATTTTCGCCAATTTTTTTCACTCTTGAAACAGGAAGTCCTGCTTCTTCTAGTGTTTTTGCGGTTCCAGATGTTGCTAAAAGTGTAAAACCAATTCGATTGAAACGTGAGGCTAATTGAATGGCTTCTTCTTTATCACGATCAGCTATTGTAAGTAATACAGTGCCATAATCAAGCATTTTCGTGCCACTAGCCACAAAACCTTTATATAAAGCTTTTTCAAGTGTGTAATCTTTTCCCATTACCTCGCCCGTTGATTTCATTTCTGGGCCAAGTGAGGTATCTACACTACGCAATTTGGCAAAAGAGAATACTGGAACTTTAACAAAAATTTCTTGTTTCTCGGGAACAAGGCCGCTCTCATAACCTTGCTTAGATAAGCTCTCACCTAAAATCACCTTTGTTGCGATATTTGCCATTTTTATATCTGTGATTTTACTTAAAAATGGTGCAGTACGGCTCGATCTTGGATTGACCTCAATAACAAATACTTCTTCGCCTGTTGTTACATATTGAATGTTTAGCATGCCGATAATATTTAAGCCTGTTGCAAGTTTTGTCGTGTAATCGACAATTTTGCGCTTCACTTCTTCACTTAAGCTTTGCGCTGGGTAAACAGCAATCGAATCACCTGAATGGACACCTGCGCGTTCGATATGCTCCATAATTCCTGGGATTAATACATTTTCCCCATCAGAAATTGCATCGACCTCTACTTCTTGTCCTTCCACATAGCGATCGATCAAGACGGGATGCTTTGGACTGGCCTTCACTGCGTTATTCATATAGTAGTTGAGTGCTTCTTCAGATTCAACAATTTCCATTGCACGACCACCTAAAACATAAGAAGGTCGTACAAGTACCGGATAATGGATTTTCGTTGCAATTTGGATGGCTTCTTTCGTTGATGTGGCTGTTTTTCCTTCTGGTTGTGGGATGGCTAGCATTTCAAGTGCTTTTTCGAATTTATCACGGTTTTCAGCACGATCAATATCTTTAAGGCTTGTTCCTAAAATATTGACACCGCGTAAAGCTAGTCCTTCTGCCAAATTAATCGCGGTCTGGCCACCAAATTGGACGATAACGCCTTTTGGTTTTTCAAGCTCGATCACATGTAAGACATCTTCTAGCGTTAGCGGTTCAAAATAAAGTTTATCGGAAATGGAAAAATCAGTAGAAACTGTTTCTGGGTTATTATTGATAATAATGGCTTCATAGCCCGCCTCTTGAATGGCACGCACTGAATGAACGGTTGCATAATCAAACTCGACACCTTGACCAATTCGGATCGGACCAGAGCCAAGAACAAGCACGCTTTCTTTATCAGAACGAACAGATTCATTTTCCTCTTCGTAGCTACTGTAGAAATAAGGTGTTGTCGATTCAAATTCCGCTGCACAAGTATCAACCATTTTATAAACAGGCATGATTTTGTCTGCTTTCCGCTGTTCATAGATAGTGGTTTCTTCTTGTTTCAAAATCCGAGCGATAGCTGGGTCAGAAAAACCAAGTGATTTTGCTTTTCGTAAGTACTCTGTAGAATGAGGCCGTTCTTTTAACTCATTTTCAAACGCGATGAGTCGAGAAAGTTTATGCAAGAAAAACAAATCAATTTTTGTCATTTCATGAAGTCTTTGGATCGAAATATTTTTACGTAAAGCGGCAGCCAGATAAAATAAGCGATCATCTTCTGGAAAGCGAATTTTTTGCTCTAAACGTTTGCTGTCTGCTTGTTCTGCTTCTTCGAGATGAAGGTGATCGACACCAATTTCAAGCGAGCGAACAGCTTTTAACAAGGCCTCTTCTAAGCTACGACCGATTGCCATGACTTCTCCTGTTGCTTTCATTTGGGTCCCAAGACGCCGGTCACCATTTTCAAATTTATCAAATGGGAAACGCGGAATTTTGGCAACGACGTAATCAAGCGCTGGTTCAAAATGAGCAAAAGTCGTTCCGGTTACAGGATTTTTAACTTCGTCTAAAGTTAATCCAACTGCAATTTTCGCAGCTAATTTAGCAATTGGATAGCCCGTTGCTTTACTTGCAAGTGCAGAAGAGCGGCTGACACGTGGATTAACTTCGATAACATAATATTGGTAGCTTTCTGGATCGATGGCAAGCTGAACATTACAGCCGCCTTCAATTTCTAATGTACGAATAATTTTTAAAGAGACATCTCTTAAAAGTTGATATTCACGATCTGATAATGTCTGACTCGGGGCAACAACGATTGAATCTCCTGTGTGGATGCCTACAGGGTCGATATTTTCCATATTACAAACAACCATGGCATTATTATTTTTATCACGCATCACTTCATATTCAATTTCTTTAAAGCCGGCAATACTTCTTTCTAAAAGGCATTGTGTTACTGGGCTTAATTTCAGACCGCTTGCAAC
Source organism: Listeria sp. PSOL-1 (assembly GCF_902806445.1). Classification (NCBI taxonomy): domain Bacteria; kingdom Bacillati; phylum Bacillota; class Bacilli; order Caryophanales; family Listeriaceae; genus Listeria; species Listeria sp. PSOL-1. The sequence goes on from NZ_LR760298.1 coordinate 1,166,952, forward strand.
AATTTCTTCAAGTTCATTTTCATCGTGACAAATGCCTCCACCTGTTCCGCCTAAAGTATAGGCTGGTCTTACGATAACGGGATACCCTATTTTTGTAATAAACTGTTTTGCTTCTTCTAAATTATGGATAATTTCACTTTCAGGGACAGGCTCTTTTAGCTGATTCATCAAATCGCGAAAGGCTTCGCGATCTTCTGCTTTTTTGATCGCCTTTAAATCGGTACCTAATACTTCCACCCGACATTCATCTAAAATCCCTGCTTCAGCAAGTTCCATTGCCATATTTAGACCAGTCTGCCCTCCTAATGTTGGCAAAATAGCATCTGGTCGTTCTTTCCGAATAATTCGTGAAACAAATTCAAGTGTAATTGGCTCAATATAAACCTTATCAGCAACCTCAGAGTCTGTCATAATCGTTGCCGGGTTAGAATTAACAAGGACTACCCGATAACCTTCTTCCTGCAAACTAAGACATGCTTGTGTCCCTGCATAATCGAATTCAGCTGCTTGGCCAATAACGATTGGACCAGAACCGATCACTAAAATGGTTTTTATATCTTCACGTTTAGGCATGACGATGTTTCCCCTCCCGTTCTATCTCCATCATATCGATAAATTGATCAAATAAATAGTTCACATCACTTGGTCCAGGATTTGCTTCTGGATGATACTGAACGGTAAATGCTTTAAAAGCTGTATGCGCCAAGCCTTCAATTGTTCCATCATTTAATTCAACGTGTGTTACTTCAAGATCTGTTCCAAGAAGCGATTTTTCTGTCACAGAATAACCGTGATTTTGTGCTGTAAAATCAACGCGACCAGTCGCTATTTCCTTTACTGGATGATTCGCCCCACGATGACCAAATTTCATCTTAAATGTATCGCCGCCATTTGCTAAAGCGAATAACTGATGACCTAGACAAATCCCAAAAAGTGGTATAATACCCTGAATACCGCGAATCATATCAAGCGCTTCAGGGACATCTTTTGGATCTCCTGGGCCATTTGAAAGCATTACGCCATCTGGGTGCATACTTAAAATTTCTTCAGCTGTAGTATGATGAGGAACAACCGTTACATGGCAATGACGCTTATTTAGTTCTTTTAAAATCGAACTTTTAACACCATAATCAACAAGGACAACGCGTTTTCCCTCTCCAGGGCTCGTGAAAGCTTTTGAAGGAGATACTTGGCTTACTTGGTCGGTTAACAGTCTTACAGCTTTTAAATGGTGTAAAAGGACTTCGCGATCTTTCTTTTCAGAGGCAAGCATGCCCTTAAGTGTTCCTTCTTTTCTGATCATTTTCGTTAACTTTCTTGTATCAATTCCTGCAATACCTGGGATTCCTTTTTCCTTTAAAAAAGCATCAAGAGACATTTGTTCTCGCCAATTCGAGGGGAATTCAGCTGCTTCTTTAACAACAATTCCTTTAGCAACGGGTTGAATCGATTCAAAATCATCACGATTAATCCCATAATTACCCACTAGAGGATAAGTGAAGGTAATGATCTGACCACAATAAGATGGATCTGTAATCGTTTCTTGGTAACCTGTCATTCCTGTATTAAAAACGACTTCCCCAACTGTCTCCTTGTCAGCCCCTATCGCCGTACCTGTAAAACATGTCCCATCTTCTAACAGCAATATTCGCTTTGTCATTATTCTTTATCCTCCTTACGATAAACGAGTTTTCCGCTAAACCAAGTTGCAACGGAAAACCCGCTACATTTCATTCCTGTAAAAGGTGTGTTTTTTCCTTTTGAATAAAATGTCTCTGGATCAATCGGTTGTTCTGTTTCTAAATCAATCATTGTTATATCAGCTACTTCACCAATTTTTAATTCACCATAAGGCAAGTTAAACACATTAGCTGGCTTAATCGTCATCCAATCTACTAGCTGTTTTAACGTCCATTTTCCCGTTTTAACAAAATTCGTATAAAGAAGGGGAAAAGCTGTTTCTAAACCAACAATCCCAAATGCTGCTTTTTCCATGGATACATTTTTTTCATTTTCTGCATGTGGTGCATGATCAGTTGCGATAAAGTCAATCGTTCCATCAAGTAGTCCTTCTAAAAGTGCAGCGCGATCTTCTGCTGCACGTAATGGTGGATTCATTTTCCAATTTCCATCATTTTTTGGAATATCATTTTCATCAAGTAACAAATGGTGTGGCGAAACTTCTGCAGTTACTTTAATCCCTGCACGTTTAGCATCACGAACGACGCGAACAGACTCCTTCGTTGATAGATGACAAACATGATAATGGCATCCACTAGCTTCAGCAAGGAGTACATCACGGGCAATTTGGACGGATTCAGCAATATTTGGAATTCCTTTTAAGCCTTCTTTTTTGGCAAACTTCCCGTCATGAACAACGCCGCCATAAACGAGTGAATTATCCTCACAATGAGCAACAATTGCCCGATTTAATTTAGCTGCTTGCTTCATGGCTTCATACATTGTACCTGCTAGCTGAACGCCTACACCATCATCTGTAAAAGCGAAAGCACCGGCTTCTTTTAATGCAATAAAATTGACCAGTTCATCTGTACCAAGACTGGATGTAATGGAAGCATACGGTAAAACACGCACAACGGCAGTTTCTTTGATACGTTGGTTAATCGCTTCTAGTTTTTCTTTTGTATCGGGGACGGGATTGGTATTTGGCATCGCACAAATGGTTGTATAACCCCCGCGTGCTGCTGATAAAGTGCCCGTTAAAATAGTTTCTTTATGCTCAAAACCCGGCTCACGTAAATGAACATGCACATCGATCAATCCAGGTGCAATCAATTTACCTTTTGCATCGATCACTTCAGCATTTTTTTCCTCAATGGAAGAAGCAATCTTGCTAATTTTATCATCATGAATCAAGATATCTTGCCGTGTTAATTCACCTGTTTCAGTTAACAATAAACCATTTTTTATAATGTACATGCTTTTACCTCCGCTTCTTTTCCAGTTAAAATCGCATCTAAAATTGCCATTCGCACATAAACACCATTTGTCATTTGGCTAATAATTCTTGATTTCTCTGATTCAACAAGTTCACTTGCCATTTCAACATCACGATTAACTGGGCTTGGGTGCATGATGATGGCGTCATGTCTCATATTAGCTGCTCGCTTTTTCGTCAAACCGTATTCCTGATGATAAAACTGTTTCGAAAAACTTGCTTTCCCGTCATGACGCTCATGTTGAATTCTAAGGAGCATAACAACATCTACTTGATCAACGACTTCATCAATCGTTAAATAAGTACCAAAATCATCACAACTAGCATCAAACCATTCTCTTGGCCCTGCAAAAAACACTTCTGCCCCTAAACGCTTTAGTGTCTCCATATTTGAATGCGCTACACGACTATGCAAAATATCTCCAACCATTGCCACTTTAATCCCTTTAAATCCGCCAAATTGTTCTTTAATCGTAAACAAATCTAACAAACATTGGCTTGGGTGTTGCCCACAACCATCACCACCGTTTATGACCGAAATATCTAGTGCTTTAAGTGGTTCGTAATAATTTTCAGCTGAATGGCGAATCACAGCGACATCAACGCCAATCGCTTGCATGGTTAAAACGGTATCATATAAAGTTTCCCCTTTTGTCACACTTGATTGACTGGGTTCAAATGAAAGTGTCTCGATACCAAGTTTTTTCTCAGCCATTTCGAAACTATTATGTGTTCTCGTGCTCGGTTCAAAAAATAGATTCACAGCATAGTAACCTTTTTTTATAAAATGTTCCTTTCCTTTTTTAAAAATGGATGCTCGGTCAAGTAAGTTCTCGATTTCTGCTACGGATAAATCTTCCATTGAAAGTAAATGTTTCATGATCAAACGCCACCTTCATCTCTAAATTTTTTAGCTTTGTTTTTTCTCTGGAATAAGCAAGTTTAAAACAATTCCTACAAGTGTAGCCATTGCCATACCAGAGACTTGCACTGGCCCAAACTTAACAAATAAACCACCAATTCCAATCACAAGCACAACAGAAGTAATAATCAAATTACGATTGATATTTAAATCAATTTTATTATCAATCATCATTCGTAAACCACTTGATGCAATCACGCCAAAAAGTAGCAGAGAAATTCCGCCAAGAACAGCTTGCGGAACCGATGTAATAATGGCTGTTATATAGCCGATAAACCCAATAAGAATCGCACAAACAGCCGCACCACCGATAACAAAAACGCTATACACACGTGTGATTGCCAGAACCCCAATATTTTCTCCATATGTTGTTACTGGTGGACCACCGATCAGTGAAGCAATAATAGAAGCTGTCCCGTCTGCAATCAGTGAGCGATGTAATCCAGGATCCTTAAAGAAATTGCGGTTTGTTATTTTATTTAAGACAAGCTGGTGCCCCATATGTTCAGCCATTGTTACAAAAGCAAGTGGGGCCATACTAATGATCACTGTAAAGGTCACAACAGGATCATCATTGACAAAGGGAATCGTAAAATCGGGAATCTGGAAAAGACTGGCTTGACTGATCAATGTATAGTCAACCAAACCAAAGGCAATACTAGCCAGGTACCCAACAAAAAAACCAAAAAGAATCGGAATAAGCCCAAAGAATCCTTTGAAAAAAATCATCGCAATAATGGCGGCCACAAGCGTAATAATCGCTACACCAAGCGATACAAAGCTATAATGTTCTGCGCCATTACTTGTCCCCATCGCCATATTCGCAGCACTCGGAGCAAGACTTAAACCGATAACCATAATCACTGGCCCAACAACAACAGGTGGCAATACTTTTTGAATCCAATCCACACCAGCATAGTAAACAATAAGCGAAATGATGGCGTAAACAACACCAACAGAAAATGTTCCTACCATTACAGACCCTGGTGATTGATCTTTTAACATAAACTGTGTCAATGGCGCAATAAAAGCAAAGGATGAACCTAGATAAGCAGGTATTTTTCCACGGGTAATTGCCAAATAGGCTAGTGTGCCAAGCCCACTCGATACAAGTGCAACACCTGGGTTCATTCCTGTAACGCTTGGTACAAAAATCGTGGAACCAAACATTGTAAAAAGGTGCTGGATACTTAATATAATCCACCGATTTAAAGCTGGTTTATCGTGAATATCAAGTACTGGTTTATTATTTGTTACGCTTTCTTGTTCTGTCATTTCTTTCCCTCTCTCCATCAAAAAACGCCTTGCCAGATTTGACAAAGCGTTTGATTGTAAAGGTTATTAGCTAAAAACAGCTTGTAGCCTTCACTTTCATCACTCTTTGTCAGACTCACTGGACTGCATTTAAAAAGTGTTATTTATTTTAAAATCATTACAGCATCTTTCACATGATCAACTTCTGTTAGCTGAACTTCAATTCTTTCGTCTTTTGAAGTAGGTACATTTTTACCAACAAAATCTGCACGAATTGGCAGCTCGCGGTGCCCCCTATCAGCAAGTACGGCTAATTGGATTTGATCAGGGCGCCCCACATCCATCAGCGCATCCATAGCAGCACGCACAGTCCGCCCGGTATAAAGAACGTCATCAATTAGAACAACTTTCTTTCCAGTTAATGAAAAATCAATGGATGATCCATTAATCGAAGGCTCTTTACTTTCTTCGTTTTTGTAACTTAAATCATCACGATAAAGCGTAATATCAACGTCACCTACAGGAATCTGTGTTTCTTCAATTTGTTCAATTCGGGAAGCGATTCGTTTGGCTAGAAAAATACCACGTGTTTTAATGCCAACAAGTGCCAAATCTTTTGTCCCTTTATTCCGTTCAATGATCTCATAACTCACACGTGTGAGCGCACGTTTTACAGCTGCTTCATCCATGACAATAACTTCTTCAGCCACTTTTATTCCCACCTTTTTTACATAAAAAACCCTTTGCAAGAGCTGCAAAGGGTAGGAAATACGAGATTTAAGAGCATAGAGATACCTATACTTATCACCTATAACCTTCCTAGCCTCTCTGGACTAATTTAAAGGATTTTCTATGTTCTTTTCATTGTTAACTAGCTTATCATGAATTAAAAGAATTTGTCAATCACTGGCTTTCTTTTAAATCAAGCAGCACTTTTTTAAAATCATCTGGAAGCTCTGCTGTAAAGTGTAAATATTCTTTTGTTCGCGGATGTATAAAGCCTAGTTCACTCGCATGTAAAAACTGTCCGCTTCCTTTTATCGTGTTTTTAGGTCCATATTTAGGATCCCCAGCAAGCGGATGCCCAATATATTTCAGATGAACGCGAATTTGATGTGTCCTTCCAGTATCTAGTTGACATTTAATCAGCGTAAAGCCTGAAAAACGCTCAACAACTTCAAAATGCGTTCTTGCTTCTTTTCCATCTGCTACCACTGCCATTTTTTGACGGTCCTCTTTGGCACGACCAATCGGAGCTTCGATCGTCCCTTTTTGATGAGCAATTTCCCCATGTACAAGCGCCAAATAAATTCGCTCACTTGTTTTATTTTTTAACTGCTCAGCTAGTGCTTCATGTGCTTGATCATTTTTGGCAACCATTAAAAGACCAGATGTGTCTTTATCAATACGATGAACAATTCCCGGTCTTTTCACTCCATTAATCCCAGATAAATCCTCGCAATGATAAAGCAACGCGTTCACTAGTGTACCAGACGTATGACCTGCTGAAGGATGGACTACCATTCCCGCAGGCTTATTTACAACAAGGACATCGCTATCCTCAAAATAAATATCAAGAGCGATATTCTCCCCCTCAATTAAAAGTTCCTCTGGCTGGATAAATTGATAATGAATTTCATCATTTAATTGTACTTTATAATTCGCTTTTGTTGTTGCTTGATTTACGAGCACAGCTTCTTTTTTAATCATTGTCTGTACTTGCGATCTACTAATCTCAAGTTTTTCGGAAAGCACTTTATCAAGCCGGTTTCCAGCAAGTCTTTCATCAATATTAACGATTTGCTTCGTCATTTTCCCGTTCCTTTCGCTTTACTATCACTGATAAAAATATAAATCAACAAGAGGACAACACCAATTGAAAGCGCCGTATCAGCTATGTTGAAGATTGGAAAATAATAGTGACCAAAAACAGTTGAAATAAAATCAACGACTTCTTGGTGTAATAGCCGGTCAATAAAATTCCCAATCGCTCCACCTAAAACTAATGCAAGACTCGTTGAAAAGAGCGGGTGCCCTTTCGCATATTTTTGCATGATATAAATAATAATCATCACAACAATTACTGTAATAACATAAAAAAGCCACATTTTCCCTTCAAGAATGCTCCAAGCAGCACCGGTATTTCGGTAGCTTGTTAAGTAGAGAAACCCTGGGATCACTGTCACTGAATCACCAATTTGCATATTTGCGACCACAAGATATTTAGTAAACTGATCAATAAGCAGCACGAGGACCGTTACAAAATAATACATCAACACACCTCTTCATTCATTTAACTAAAAAAAGGCTAATCCCGCTCCCCGAGAAAAGCCCCACGAACTCGACTATATCCATTGTAAAACAAATTGCAGTAAAAATAAAGCGGCAATCACGTACATAACAATCGAAGGCCGTTTCGTTTTTTTCGTAAATACGCTTAGAATTGGATAAACAATAAAGCCAATTGCAATCCCATCTGCAATACTGTATGAAAAAGGAATCAATACAATAATTAAAAGCGCAGAAAAAGAATCAGCCAGATCTGTTAAATCCATATCTTTAAACTCAAGTAACATATTCATACCAATAATGACTAAAATCGGTGCAATCGCGCTATTTGGAATAACTGTTAAAAAAGGCATAAACAATAAGGACGCTAAAAAAAAGCAAGCTGTGATAACAGAAGCAAACCCTGTTTTTGCCCCACTTGCAAAAAGCGAACCACTTTCAAGCGCAGATACAGTAGGACTTGTTCCAAAAAGCCCAGACAAAAATACAGTAAAAGAACTAACCTGCAAAACCCGTGGCAACTTTTCTTCTTTTTTCAACTGACGTGTTTGTCCATAAGTCAACCCTACTGTTTCAAAAACGACAACCATTGTCATCGAAAATACGCCTGTCCAAAATGAAATACTAGCCATTCCAGAAAAATCCGCTCGCAAAAACACTTCTTTAAATGGCGCTAAACTAAGCGAGCCATGGGTCACTTTTCCATTAACCCCAAATAAATAACCAACAAAAGTTCCAATCAGAATACTCCACAAAAACATTCCTGGAACTTTACGCATAACAAGGAGCATGGTAATCACAAGCGTAATCATTGTCGCCAAAACCATTTTGTCATCCAGTGCACCAAGCGCAAGAAGTGAATGCCCGCCTCGTTCAATTAACTTCCCTTTTTCTAAGCCTAACAAAATTAGGAATAAGCCCAATCCCACTGTTATCGCTTGTTTCAAAACAAGGGGAATCGCTTCATTTAACAAGCGAGCAAGCGATGTGAAAGCAAGAATCATAAACACACCACCACTAATCGTAACAGCGGCAAGGGCAACAGGAAAGCTGAGTCCCATGCCTTGAACCAGATTATACGCAAATAAAGCATTAATTCCCATTCCAGGCATTAAAACAAGAGGGACATTCGCCCAGATTCCCATAAGCAAACAACCTACCACTGAAATAAAAATCGTAGCAAGTACAGCAGCACGTGCTGGAATCCCAACCTCACTTAAAATAGAACTATTAACGATAATGATATAAGCCACCGTGAAAAAACCAATCATCCCAGCTAGAAACTCGGTTCGAATCGTTGAATCTTGCTTTCTAATTTGAAAAACTTGATCGAGTAATTTACCCATCTTTTTCCCTCAATATTTAATTATCCCTCTCCCAACCCACAAGAAAATGTCTTGTCACAAGCAGTAATTATAGCAGAAAAGCCCACTTTCGTAAAGTTTATACTACTTACCCAACATATAAAATATGATATAATTTTGCTAAAGAAAGGGGGAAATGAATTGATCCAACAACAGACCTATTTAGCAAAGTGGAAACAATTTTTGCTTATTTTCACACCCATTGTCATTACACAACTGACGCTTTTTTCGATGACATTTTTTGATACGACCATGTCAGGGCACTACTCTAAAGAAGCCTTAGCTGGTGTTGCGATTGGCAGTTCACTTTGGTCCCCGCTAAATGCAAGTATCTCAGGTTTACTGATGGCGGTTACACCGATTATTTCACAATTCATCGGTGCTAAAAAGCTAGATAAAGTGCATCAGACCGTTCAATGTGGTTTTTTGATCGCTTTATTTCTTGCTGCATTTTTTATCGTTGTTAATACTTTTTTTGTTCCATTTATTTTGGCGCACATGGGGATTAGTGAACGTGTGTTCACCATTTCTCGCCATTTTTTAATTGGAATTTCAATCGGATTGCCCGCTTTTTTCCTATCTACTGTGCTTAGATCTTTTATTGATTCACTCGGAATGACACGGATTACAATGCTGATTACTTTGATGACCGTTCCGCTTAATATTTTGCTTAATTATTTATTTATCTTTGGGAAGCTTGGTTTTCCTGAACTTGGGGGAGCTGGGAGTGGTTATGCTACGGGTATGACGTATTGGTTTGTTTTCGCCCTCACAACGGTTTTTATTCAATCAGAAAGATCTCTTCGTTCATTTCATCTGTTTAAACTAGACTTCATCCATTTAAAAAAGCTGAAAGAAATCATTAAACTTGGTATTCCTAATGGTTTAACTATTTTATTTGAAACAAGTATTTTTTCCGCAGTAACTATTTTGATCAGCCGTTTTGGTACTGAAACCATTGCGGCACATCAATCAGCAAATAGTGTTTGTACGTTACTTTACGCTTTTCCGCTTAGTATTGCTAGTAGTTTAACGATTCTTGTTGGCTTTGAAAAAGGAGCGGGACGTTTAGCAGAAGCACGCTCTTATCGTCATATTGGAATGCTTGCCGCACTTTTCATTGGTACAATAAGCGGTACAATACTTTTTCTACTGCGTCAACCCATTTCTTATTTATATACGGATGATCCAGCACTTGCTACTTTAATTATGGCCTTTTTAGTCTATGCTATTTTCTTTCAATTTGCTGATGCCATTCTTTCTCCCGTTCTTGGTGCTCTTCGTGGTTATAAAGACGTGACCATAACTTCTATTGTTGCCTTTATCGCTTACTGGGTGATTGGACTTCCAATTGGTTATTTACTTTCACTTGGAAAATTAGGTCCTTTTGGCTTTTGGATTGGGTTAAGTACAGGTCTATTTATTGCTGCGATATCACTTTCTTTCCGCGTACGCAAAACAGAGCAAAAAATAAAGAGTTTGGACTATAAATAGTTTGCCATGTTCAAAATATAGCTTCTACCCTATATTTTTTAAATCGCACATCTATTAATGCCCAAAACTCTTTATTTCGCTTATGGTCTCTTTACTTTTTGACAAGTTCTTTTGCTGCTTTTAATTGTGGATCTTGTTCTTTTAATTGTTTCCGCGTTAACTCAATCAGTTTATTCGTTGTTTTTCCAGTCATAACGCCTGTAGCTGCTAAATTATTATCCTGCTCAAAGCGCTCGACTGCATAGGCAGTTTCTGCATCATATAAACCGTCCTCTTTCCCAACATTGTAATCAAGAGCTTTTAAGAGGATTTCGATTGCTTTTACATCATTGCCAAACGAACCAATCTTAAATGTTTTACTTGCGCTAGGAATGATTACTTTTGCGTATTCTGGTAAGCTAATCACTTTATCTGGTGTCATTCCTTTTTTATTAATCCATTCTCCATCTGGTGTGAGCCACTTAGCTACTGTTAGTTTCAACGTTGAGCCATCATCAAGCTCTTTTGCAGTTTGGACAGTTCCTTTACCGAATGACTTTGTTCCTACCAATTTAACGTTGCCGGACTCTTTCGCAGCAGCTGCTAAAATTTCAGAAGCGCTAGCACTTCCTCCGTCAACAATCATTGTTGTTGGAACCTTTACCTTATAACCGTCGTTTTCTGTACCATTTACTTTAATCGTTGTTTTTTCGTTAGAGCGATTTTCTTCTTGCACAACCGTTGCTCCGTTAGGTAGAAATAGACTTGCAATATTCACTGCTTGGTCTAATAAACCACCTGGATTGCCACGTAAATCAACAACAAGCCCCTTCATCCCGTCGTTTTCCAACGCTTTAATCGCTGCTAAAAATTCTTTTGACGTATTTTCAGAGAACGTGCTGATTGTTACATGAGCAATTTTATCTTCTCCCATTTCTTTATAAACCGTTTCAATTGGAATTTCAGCACGTACAATCACTACATCAAAGGGCTTATCTTCACCTTCTCGTTGGATGGTTAAGGTTACTTTTGAACCTTTTTCTCCGCGAATTTTTTTTGTTGCTTCTGTTGCCGTCTTGCCTTTTAAAGATTCTCCATCTACGCTTAAAATAACATCTCTTGGCTTAATACCAGCTTTTTCGGCAGGGGAATTTTTAATGGGTGAAACAACCATAATATTTCCATCTTGTTCTTGAATTTCGGCACCGACACCTTCAAAACTTGATGAAATGGTCTGATTGAAATCACCTGATTCCTTTTTAGACATATAGTCAGAATATGGATCATTAAGCGACGCGACCATCCCTTTAATTGCTCCATTGATCATCGTAGTAGAATCCGGATTTTGATAGTAGGATTTAGCAATCGCGTCATAAACATTATACAATTTGGAAAAATTCTTTCGTTCAGGTATCGAAACCTTTACCTGCTTATCTGCTCCAAGCGAAGTAACGAGCGTTGTTACGAGCGCTGTTACAAAAACAAAAGCAAAAAGCATCATAATGAAAGGAAATAATTTTATTTTAATGTATCGATTTCCTACTTTTTTAGACTTATCATTATGTTTCTCTTCTTCTGATTCGTGCGGAGGGTGTTGCTTCATCAATTGTCACCACTTTCTATATGTAAAAATAGCTCCTTTTATTTACTTGCTAACTTTTTTATTTTACCAGTTTTTCGGGGCGAATGGTATTGTTTTTATTCCACTAACAATAAAACAAGTCTGGAGCATACACAAAATAAATCGGCGGCAAGCGCTCATATTTAAAAAGCTTGCCAGACTTCCGGTTCTCATGTACAGTCGTACGCTCCGCTTCCTTGTTCTGGCAAACTTTTTAAATGCAAACACTTTCGCTCGATTTGTCGTGTTCGAAATGTAGAACCTACGCTTTATTTTTTAGAAAGTATAGTGCATCAAGTCTTTTATACGACTTCATATCCAGCGTCTTCTACTGCTTCGATTAATTCTTCTTCGGTGACTTGTTCTTTGTGATAGATGACTTGAGCTTGTTTTTCTTCAAGAGAAACAATAGCCTCACTTACACCTGTTAAACGAAGAAGCGCCTCTTCTACGCTTTTTTTACAATGCTCACAGCTCATTCCATCGATGGTTAATACTTTTTTATTCATGTGCAATTTCTCCTTTATTAAAAATTATAATTGTTGGCGGCATTATTCTGACCTAGTAAAATGATAGCGTTTAAGTCGCAAAGCATTCATAACAACCGAAATAGAGCTAAACGCCATCGCAAGGCCAGCAACCCAAGGGACAAGTAGTCCAAGTGCTGCAATAGGTATTCCTGCACAATTATAAGCCAGTGCCCAAAAAAAGTTTTGCCGAATATTTCGCATGGTTGCTTTACTTAAAGAGATTGTTTCAGGTACTAAAGTCAAACGGCTGGAAACAAGTGTTATATCTCCTGTTTCAATGGCAATATCTGTTCCCGTTCCTATACTAATACCAATATCAGCGGTCGCTAAAGCTGGCGCATCGTTCATTCCATCACCAACAAAAGCTACGACCTCTCCTTGTTGTTTCAGCTTTTCAACAAGTTTACTTTTTTCATTTGGTAACGCTTCAGCGTAAAAAGCATCGATTCCAAGGGTTTTAGCAATATTTTTGACAACAATTTTTTGATCTCCTGAAGAAAGATATACCTTTATTCCTGCTTGTTGCAGTGCTTTGATCGCTGCGCCTGCTTCTTCCCGTACTTCATCTTCTAAAGCAAAAGCTAAAGCAAATTCCCCATCAACGGTCATAGCAACAATGGTTTTTCCTTGCTGCATCCAGTTTTCCAATTCATTTTGCACTTTCATATCGAGTTTTATCATGTTTGAAATATAGCGATAGGAACCGATTTCTACTTGATCATCATTCATCCTACCGACCATGCCGTGTCCCGCTTTTACACGAATACGCTTACTAGTAAGGTGATTCGTCGTTACACCTTTTTCTTTAAGCTTTCTTTTAATCGCTTCAGCAATAGGATGCTCAGAATTTTCTTCAAGCGCTAGCGCATACGAATAAAACGCCTCACGTTTCACAATTTCATCGGTAACTTTAAGGTTTCCTTTGGTTAGTGTCCCTGTTTTATCAAAAACAACCGCCGTCACTTTGGCTGTGCGTTCTAAATGTTCTCCACCTTTAAATAAAATACCAGCTTCAGCACCTCTACCCGTCCCAGCCATAATTGCAGTTGGTGTTGCTAGACCAAGAGCACAGGGACAAGCAATAACAAGAACAGCAATCGTCGCTTGAAGCGCATCATTAAATACACCTGAAAAAAGCAACCAAGAAATGAAAGTGAGCATTGAAATCACTAAGACAATCGGAACAAAAATAGTCGAAATACGATCTGCTAAGCGCTGGATAGGTGCTTTCATTCCTTGCGCTTCCTCAACAAGTCGAATAATTGATTGGAGCACGGTTTCTTCCATTCGTTTCGTTATCTTTACGTGTAACACACCATCTACATTGATCGTTGCTCCAATAACTTCATCGCCGACTTTTTTGAAGACAGGTACAGCCTCACCGCTTATCATCGATTCATTGACACTTGTTTCTCCGGTTTCAATGACACCATCCATTGGAATTTTTTCGCCAGGACGAATGATCATGATATCATTTACTTGAAGCTCTTCCACTGGCATAGTCCATTCTTTTCCATCACGAAAGACGACAGCTTCTTTGGCTTGCATCGCAAGTAAACTCGTGATAGAGGAGGTTGTTTTAGAAGTGGCATAACTTTCCAGTAGCTTACCGAGTAAAATTAAAGTAATTAAAACCGCACTTGTTTCAAAATAATAATGCGGCATAGCAGTCGCTTTTGCAAAATGCATCAGATATTCAGCTACACTATAAAAATAAGCAGCGGAAGTTCCAAGTGCAACAAGAACATCCATGTTAGCACTTTTACTGCGCAATGCTTTATAAGCTCCTCGATAAAAACGATAACCAATAAAAAATTGCACAATGGTTGCTAAAATCAACTGGATCGTAGGATTTATAGCCACTTCAATGCCTGTTGAAAACGCTGTGTCATTTAAGGCTGGAATATGTGTGATCATTGTAAGAATAAGTGGTAACGTCAAAAGCGCAGAAATGACAAACTGCCAGATTTCTTTTTTGAATTGTTTAGCAAGGATTTGCTCTTTTTCTTTTTTTGCTAATTTTTTCGTTGCCGCATACCCAGCATCTTTTACTGCCTCAATAAGCGTCTCGTTACTTGTAAGTGTTGGATCATAGTAAACCGCTGCGCTTTCAGTTACAAGGTTAACATTCGCTTTTTCAACACCCTCTACTTTTTGTAGGGCGTTTTCGACACGCGTGGAGCAAGCAGCACAAGTCATCCCAAAAATATTCAAATCTTGACGAATCGTGTGGTTTTCCATATTGAATCGCTCCTCCTATTATGACTTGGCAAATTGCCGAATGGCTTGAAGCAAATCATTGATAACCTCTTCTTGATTTTCAGCACTAGCTTTTACAGCACAATGCTTTGTATGATGTTCAAGCACACCTAGGCCGACCTTTTTAAGTGCTGAATTTGCAGCTGAAATTTGAACAAGAATGTCTGTACAATAACGATCTTCTTCTACCATTTGTTGAATCCCACGAATTTGCCCTTCAACTCGCTTTAAACGATTTAAAAGCTGTTTGGTTTCATCCTTTGTCCGTGGAATAATTGGATTTTCTGGTTTATTTGTAAAACTCATTTTCAGACCTCCTTGTTAACTTCTTCATTCATCATACCCCCTGCAGGTATATTTGTAAACTTTTTTATTTTAGAAAAAGCGCTATTTTAGAAGTTAATTCAAAAAACAACTTCTAAAATAGCGCTTTAACTTATTGCAGCACGACCGTTTTTCTCAATCGTTTGCTGCTTTTTTCTGTAATTTCTTTACTTGTTCAAAAAATTCCTCTAGCGTCCAATCTTGTTTATAAATAATCGTAGCCGCTTCTTTGCCCACATAACGGAAATGCCATGCTTCGTATTGATATTTTGTGATCTTTTCCTTACCTTCAGGATAGCGCAAAATAAAGCCATATTTATGTGCATTTTCTTTTGCCCATTTCCCTTCTTTGGTATTGCCAAAAGCTGCTGTTAAATTAAAACCTTGGCTTCTTGAAGAGATGTCCATTGCAAGCCCCGTTTGATGTTCGCTCGTTCCCGGATAAGCGACGGCCTCACGTGCTTTTTTATCGCCAACACGTTTTACTTCCGCTGAGAAAACTTCTTGTTGTCGTTTATATGACCGATATCCTGAAACAGCATAAAGATCAAAGCCTGCTGTTTTAGCACCAGCGAAAAAGTCCTTTAAAGCCATTCCAGCAGCACGTCGCATATGTGCTTTTTCAATGCTTTTGTCCCCGAATGAAAACTGAACATCTGGAACAATTAAGTCGTTTGGTGCATAGGTAGGCTGCATGAGATAATCTTTATTAGCAAGAATAAGTAGATTATCTTCATTTTCAATATAGCTTTTACCATCTTTTTCAATCACTTTATTTTGCTTCTTAATAAATGGAGAAAGTTCATCTTTCCCCACGTTCTTCGTGTCTTTTGAAGGTGTTGTTTGCTTACTTACATTCGTTGTTTTAGGTGTTCCAAAATAGTCATCATATACCGTTTGTGTAGCAGAAATCGCTACAGTAAACATGAGTGAAAGTGGAAGAAGCATTTGTTTTAACCAACCTTTCTGCTTTGTAGTCTTTTTATTCGCTTATTGCTGCGTGAAGAGCAACGTGAATCATTTCGTTAAATGTCGTTTGTCTTTCCATTGCTGTCGTTTCTTCACCAGTAAAAATATGATCGCTAACAGTTAAAATAGCCAGGGCTTTTCGGCCATATTTTTGCGCTAACGTATAAAGTGCAGCGGCTTCCATTTCAACACCTAAAATGCCATAACTTGCTAGCTTCTCTTTGTCTAATTCGTCGTTATAAAAACGATCAGCTGAAAAAATATTGCCTACTTTTAGCGAAAGCCCCTTTGAAACGCCTGCTTCATAAGCCCGCTTAAGCAAATCAAAATCGGCAACTGGCGCAAAATCAACACCAGGAAATGTATTCCGATTCATCCGCGAATCCGTCGAAGCCGCTTGTGCTAAAACAACATCGCGTACACGTACATCTTTTTGCAGCCCACCCATTGTACCAACACGAATTAAGTTTTGAACATGATAACTCGTGATTAATTCATTGACATAAATGGAAATGGATGGAATCCCCATTCCTGTTCCCATCACAGAAATTTTTTCACCTTTATACGTTCCTGTATAACCAAGCATGCCACGAACTTGGTTAAATAAGACTGCATCTTCAAGAAATGTTTCAGCTATGTATTTTGCACGAAGAGGATCTCCTGGTAGTAAGATCGTTTCAGCAATTTCACCAACATTTGCTTCAATGTGAATACTCATATTGATCGGCTCCTTCTATTTATTTTTCGCTTCGTCTTCCAAATATTTATTCCATAGATCATCAAAAATGGACATCCCTGGAAGATAATGTGCATTTAACTCTAAATAATTGCTCAATGTATGGTAATCTTTTGCCTGTTTTGGAAAACTATGATCATGATAAGCGTCATCTGCAAATTGTGCCGCACTCTTATTCTTTGTATGATCTCTGTAAGTCATTAAAAAATGATAAAATGATCTGCCCACTTGTCTTTCCTCCTGCCGTTTTTTCATTTTTACTATAGAGGATTCCCCTGAAAAGGTAAAGTCAAGCATCTAGTTGTTTTAAAATTTGTTCACAAACTTTATGTGTTTCAAGTGCATCATCTTTTGTAATTGGTTCTTCTGCTTCATTTTTTACAGCGCTTAGAAATTGTTGAATAATCGTTTCAAATCCACGTTTATACAATGTGTTCTCCCAATCCCCAAAGCGCTTTTGCGTTTGGACGGTTTTTGTATAAATAATCAGATCTGTCATGTTTTTTACTTCAAATTTTGCCTCGTTTGTCATAACAGCAAGGTTTTCTTCCAAAACTCCACTATTACGATTCATAATTGCTGTAGTCACCTTATTTTCTCCACTAAACTGAACCGTAATACTTTCCAGTAGCTTTCCTTGCCAAGTCGGATAAACACTCAATTTTTTAATAGGTTCTGCTAATAAATAACGAATTGTATCAACCACGTGAATAAAATCGTCATAAATAAACTCACGCGGCGTACTTAGCTCCTTATGGCGATTTTTTTGCATGATGATCATATTGCAATTTGGCTCTTGTTTAACCGCTTGATAGAGTGGTGCAAAACGACGGTTAAATCCTGTCATAAGGAGCGTTTCTTTTTCTTTTGCTAATTCTGTTAACTCTTTGGCCACCTCATAATGATCTGCTAGTGGTTTATCTACATAAACCGGTATTTGATGAGTTAAAAGCTCACGTATGATTTCAGGATGACTTGTCGTTGCACTATGGACGAAAGCCGCTTTTACTCCCGCTTCAACCACTGAAGAAAGGGATTGATGAATGTGGTGAAAACGATACTTTTCACTTAAATGTTTTAACGTATGTGAGTTGCGCGTATAAAGATGGACCTCTAGGTTTTCTGCCGCAGCCAAAACTGGAAGATAAGCTTTTTTAGCAATATCACCTAGCCCGATAACCGCGATTTTCATTTTCTCACGTCCTTTTAAATAACTTTTGATATTCCCCGTAACCGGCTTTTTCTAAATCTTGAAATGGAATAAAACGCATAGCAGCAGAATTAATGCAGTAGCGCAGCCCACCTTGATCTTTTGGACCATCTGTAAAAACGTGACCTAAGTGAGAATCTGCCGTTTTTGAGCGAACCTCAGTCCGCCTCATCCCAAACCGCTCGTCAAAAGCTTCCGTTATTTCATTTGACTCAATTGGCTTGGTAAAACTTGGCCAACCACAACCGGCATCGTACTGATCAAGCGAGGAAAAAAGTGGCTTATGTGAAACAATATCCACATAAATCCCTGGCTCGCTATTCTTATAGTAACGATTTTTGAAAGGGGGCTCTGTTGCATCTTCTTGTGTGACACGATATTCAAGGTCAGATAATTCTTTTAATCGCTTTGCTTTTTTCTCTTCATCCATGGGAACCGTCATTCCTTCCAATGATTTTTAATAAATTCATCTCTTAACGAAGCTTTTCGATAACCTTCATAGTGCGCTTGATCTTTCTTATAGAAATTTTGATGGTA
Source organism: Listeria sp. PSOL-1 (assembly GCF_902806445.1). Taxonomy (NCBI): domain Bacteria; kingdom Bacillati; phylum Bacillota; class Bacilli; order Caryophanales; family Listeriaceae; genus Listeria; species Listeria sp. PSOL-1. Next base: position 1,185,399 of record NZ_LR760298.1, read on the forward strand.
ACTTTCTGCTGGATAAAATGTTTCTGCCGGAACGATTTCTGTTACAATCGGCTTCTTAAAACGACCACTTGCTTGAAGTTTTGCTTTGTGATCTTCAGCAATTTCTCGCTGTTTTTCCGTATGATAAAAAATAGCCGGCCGGTACGAACTACCACGATCAACAAACTGTCCCTCTTTATCAGTTGGATCGGTTTGCTGAAAATAGACATCAACTAACTTGTCATACGGGAAAATCGCTTGATCAAATGTGATTTGTACAGCTTCTGCATGCCCTGTTTTACCACTGCACACTTCCTCGTATGTCGGATTTTCTGTCGTTCCACCCGTATAACCAGAGACGACTTGAATAATGCCAGGCAGCGTATCAAAAGGTTTCACCATACACCAAAAACAGCCTCCTGCAAATGTTGCTTTTTCCAAATTTTGTTCTGTCATCACACTTCACCCTTTCAAACATTTTATTTAACTGGTACTAAAAGTGTAAACGAAAGATCGTCTTTCTTCAAATTTAGTGTATTCATTCGCACTTTCACACCACCATCTAATTTTAACCGATCCAGTGCTAAATAGATTTTTTCCTGTTTTGGGATAACAGTTACCCAATCTGGAAACGAATAGCTACTATTTACAAGACTCATCACATAAGAAACAGGGAGCGTCAGAGCACCAATCGATACACTTTTAAGCATTAACTCAACATTCCCACCTTTTACTACTTTTGGAGAAAATGTAAGTTTTAAATCCGCCGTTTGGGATAAAAATTTAATTTTTGCAGTGAAAATGACTTGATTCGCTATATGGACTTGATAATCCAAATCCTGCTCTTTTTTAAAATCATCAATATACGTTGCGATCAATTGATTTAAGTCAGCCTTCGTTGTTTTTGACGTAAAAGCAACGGTTTTCTGACGACTGCGTACTACAGGTGATTCCTCTTTGGTCGGACTGAAAATAAAAGTGGCTAAATAAACCCAGATCAAAAAAATGAGAATACCAGCAATAAGCAAAAGGCTAATCCATTTCCAAACATTTCTTTTTTGGTGAAGATGCATTCGCGATTTCAATTCATCACCTCTTCTCATCTTATTCTGTATAATACATAATCGCATAAGCGCCAGGACCAGCATGCGTTGAAATAACTGGATCAGCAGCAAAAATAGAGATATCAGTTGAATGAACAAATGCTGTTAATTGTTCTTTTAATGTTTCTGCTGATTTTAAGCCATTCGCTTGAACAATATCGCAAGCTACAACTTCTTGGGCTTCTTTTTTTACCATATCAAGCAGTTGTTGGATTATTTTTTTATTGCTGCGTTGTTTTGTTTCTTCTTGTAATTTACCATCCGTTAAACGAGCAAGTAATTTAATGTTGAGCAAACTACCAATCAGTCCTTGTAACGAACCAATCCGCCCGCCTTTAATCAAATTTTCAAGCGTAACAACAACGATGTATAATTTGGTTTTATTACGGATATTTGTTATTTTTTCCATGATTTGCGCCATACTAAATGTTCCAAGCCCAACCATCTTTGCTGCTTCTAAAACTTGAAAAGCTTGAGCACGTGCAATAAAACCTGTATCAATGACAGTGATATCTCCACCAACGATATCTGCGGCTTGCCTTGCTGTATTGACTGTTCCACTTAAATGTTCTGTTAAGTGGAAAGATAAAATTTGATACCCCTCATCGATATATTTTTGATAAGTGCTGATAAAATGACCAATTGCCGGTTGCGATGACTTAGGTAACGTTTTTGCTTGTTCCATCAAAGACATAAAGCTTTCAGCAGTTAAATCGGTCTCCGCGTTATAATTTTTCCCGTCAATTTCAACAGTGAGCGGCAAGACCGTAATATCATATTTCATTTGTTCCTCACTTGTTATTCCAGCTGTTGAATCGGTAATGATTTTAATTTTTGTCATGCTCTTTCACATCCAATTTTGTTTAATATCATCATTATAACATTAAGCTTTATTTCCAGAAAGGATTGCTAAAAATCATTCTGCTTCTTTTAATAGTATGGCATAAATGAAGCTTGATTTTAAATATGTCATACTATATAATACGAAATATACCACCTTAAAGGATGTGATTTTTATTCAGCTAACACCACGTCAACATCAAATTATCGCCTTTGTTAAAGAGAAGGAACCCGCAACTGGCGACCAGATTGCCAAATACTTAAACTTGACACGTGCAACCATTCGAGCTGATTTATCCATCTTGACAATGACAGGGATTTTAGACGCGCGCCCTAAAGTTGGCTACTTCTTTTCCGGCCTTGAAGAAAATCCTGTCCTCTATAATACCGTTCGCCAAATAAAAGTGCTTGAGATCATGAGTCCGCCAACGATCATTACAAAAGAAACAAGTGTCTATGATGCCATTGTGACACTATTTCTTGAAGATGTTGGTAGCCTTTATGTTACGGAAGAAAATATGCTCATTGGCCTTGTTAGTCGTAAAGATTTGTTAAAAAGCGCAATTGCTGGGAGTGCTACAAAAACAACACCTGTCGCAACAATTATGAGTCGCATGCCAAACCTCTACACGATTGATAAAACCGATACCATTCTTACAGCAATGGAAATGTTAACAACACACCAAGTCGACTCACTACCTGTACTCGAAACAAGTGAAAATAACCTTCATGTGGTTGGCAAGATATCTAAAACAACCATGACACAACTCTTTGTTGATACATTAAAGAAAGTCTAACAGGAGGATTGCTATGGAAAAAAGCCCCATTCTCATTTACATTATCTCTGATGCCATTGGTGAAACAGCACAACACATCATTCGTGCCGTCACTGCTCAATTTGATTTAAAAGAAACTCCAGAAATTAGACGGCATCCCTTCATTCGCGATAAAGAAATCCTTTTAGAAGTATTACATGAGGCAAAACGAGAAGAAGGTATCATCGTGCAAACACTTGTCAACTCAGAACTCGCTCAAATTTCAAGTGAATTTTGCGAAAATGAAAAACTATTTAACATTGACTTACTACATGACTTGACTTTCGCCATTAGCAAAAAAAGTGGCAAACTCTCAAAAGAAGATCCAGGTAATATGCGTCGTTTAGACCGTGCTTATTTTGATCGGATTAAAGCAATTGAATTTGCCGTTAAATATGACGACTGCAAAGATCCACGTGGTATTTTAAGTGCAAATATTGTTTTAATTGGCATCTCAAGAACAGGGAAGACCCCGCTAAGCAGCTATTTAGCGAATCAAAATTGGAAAGTAGCCAACGTACCACTTGTTCCAGAAGTAAAAATTCCAGATGAACTTTTCAAAATACCAACAGAACGCATTATCGGGCTAACAACAACACCAGAAAAGCTTGAACAAATTCGCAAAGTTCGCTTAAAATCGATTGGCTTAGACGAAACAAGCCATTATTCTAGTGAAAAGCGCATTCTCGAAGAACTTGAATATGGTTACACGATTTTCCAAAAGTTAGGCTGCCGTGTCATTCAAGTAGAAGATAAAGCCATTGAAGAAACAGCTGCACTAATCTCTGAAATTTCAAAGTGTTATCAATCATTTAAGTAGAGGTGAAAACAGATGAAAAAGTTAGTTTATCAGTTTCATGAAGGCAGAAAAGAAATGAAATTACTTTTAGGTGGAAAAGGCGCTAACCTTTCCGAAATGACAAACATTGGCCTCCCTGTTCCACCTGGTTTTATCATTTCAACAGATGCTTGCAAGCTTTATAATGAACAAAGCTCTCGACTTTCAAATGAATTATTTACGGAAGTTTTAACACATATGACACAACTTGAAAAAAAGACAGGTAAACAATTTGGTTCAGCAAAAAATCCGCTTCTTGTTTCTGTACGCTCTGGTGCCCCTATTTCCATGCCAGGAATGATGGATACCATTTTAAACCTTGGTTTAAATGATAGAGCTGTTCAAGGTTTAATTCAATTAACAAATGATGCCCGCTCTTCACTCGATTCTTATCGACGCTTTATCCAAATGTTTGGTGATGTTGTATTTGGTATTCCAAGCCAACTTTTTGAAGATACGCTTTCTCTTATTAAAAAAAAGAAAGGTTATCTGCTTGATACCGAACTAACCCCTGAGGACTTAGAAAATTTAATCCTCCATTACCAATCCATTTACTTAAAAGAAACAAGGCGCTCTTTCCCGCAAGAGCCTAAGCAGCAATTAAAGCTCGCTATCCAGGCAGTTTTTGATTCTTGGATGAACCCACGCGCTGTGATTTATCGTCGACTCCATGAAATTAACTCTAATTTTGGAACCGCTGTCAATATTCAAGCCATGGTTTTCGGAAACACAGGGAAGACGAGCGGAACAGGGATTGCTTTTACGAGAAATCCTTCGACTGGAGAAAAAGCCATATTTGGCGAATTTCTTTGGAACGCACAAGGAGAAGATGTTGTTTCTGGCATTCGGACTCCGGAAAAAATTGATAAGCTGAAAGAACAAATGCCTAACGTTTATAAAAAGTTAATCAGTACCTGTGAACAACTAGAAAATCATTATAACGATATGCAAGATATTGAATTTACGATTGAAAAAGGAAATTTATTTATTCTCCAGACAAGAAATGGCAAACGAACAGCTAAAGCCGCCATTCAAATAGCGACTGACCTCGTTCATGAAGGGAAAATCAGTAAAGATGAGGCCATTATGCGAATCAAGCCTAAAGAACTCAATCAACTACTACACCCTACCTTTGATCCTGAAGCTTTAGCTAATGGCAAAGTGATCGCAAGTGGTTTACCAGCTAGCCCAGGCGCTCGTTCAGGAAAAATTTATTTCGAAGCAAGTCAAGCTGTGACAAGAGCTGAGCATGGCACAAAAGTGATTCTCGTCCGAAATGAAACCTCTCCAGAAGACATTGAAGGGATGGCAAAAAGTGAGGCGATTCTAACGGCACATGGTGGCATGACCTCCCATGCAGCGGTCGTAGCACGTGGAATGGGAAAATGCTGTGTCGCTGGATGTTCAGAAATAATCATTGACGAAGCAGCCAAAGAAATGATCACAGCAAATGGACTGAAGCTCCATGAAGGCGATGTCATTTCACTCGATGGCACAACAGGAAAAGTTTATTTAGATGAAATAAAACAAACCAAAGCTGAGATTAGCGCTGCGTTTCATCAATTGATGGAATGGGGAAACCAGCGAAAAAAATTAAATATCTATGTCAATGCGGATACCCCAAATGATTTAGATACAGCACTACATTTTGGTGCTGAAGGAGTTGGGCTTTGTCGTACAGAGCACATGTTTTTCCATGAAGACAGACTCCCTTATGTCAGACAAATGATCATGGCTACTTCAACAACAAATAGAAAAAAAGCGCTTGCGCATTTAAAATCGATGCAAAAAGAAGATTTCTCGCAGCTATTTCGGATCGCTTCTGGGCGGCCTATCACTATTCGCTTACTGGATCCACCGCTACATGAATTTTTGCCTAAAGATCCAAAAGATATCGCTAACTTAGCTAAAGAGATGGGCCTAACCACACTAGAAATAAATGCGCATTTAAATGGGTTAACAGAGGTCAATCCAATGCTTGGACACCGGGGTTGCCGTCTAGCCATTACTTACCCAGAAATTTATATGATGCAAACAGAAGCCATTATCGAAAGCGCCATCGCTGTTTCAAGCGAATCTTTCCCTGTCCAACCCGAGATTATGATTCCACTGATCGCAACGAAAAAAGAGCTATCTCTCATAACAGCAGACATCCAAGAAACTGCAAAAAATAGATTAGAACGTACTTCAATCACGATTCCGTTTAAAATTGGCACAATGATTGAAACCCCACGCGCATGTATCACCGCTGATAAAATTGCCACCGAAGCCCAGTTTTTTAGCTTTGGTACCAATGACTTAACACAACTTACATTCGGCTTCTCCCGCGATGACGCTAGCAAGTTTTTACCAGATTACGAGCAAAAAGAGATTTTTGTAAACGATCCTTTCACGACCATCGATCAAGAAGGCGTTGGGGGGCTTATAGAAATGGCGATCATCAAAGGAAAAATAACAAATCCTAAACTAAAAATGGGCATTTGTGGTGAACATGGTGGAGATCCAGCTTCGATTCACTTTTTCCATAAACTAGGCCTTCACTATGTGTCCTGCTCCCCTTATCGCGTTCCGATTGCAAGACTTGCTGCTGCACAAGCAGCTTTAATGGATCAAACCCAAACTACCTTACAAGAATCTTAAAATCAAGCAAGCGCCACATTTTGAACATGATCCGTTCGTAAATGTGAGCGCTTGTTACTTACTTGTCTGCTAACCCTTTCTTTTTAAATTGACATTCCTATTTTTTCAATGTATCCTAAATACCAACTAATCTTATCGGATTAGTATAAAAAAGGGAGGGATCATTTTGGATACTTTATTCATTGTTAGTCATTTGATTGTTGCTTTGGCTCTTATTGGCTTATTTTTTTATCTTAGTAAAAAACATGTCTCATTTTCAAAGCGAGTCTTATTAGCGCTTGGGATTGGGATCATTGCAGGCTTTATTTTACAAACGATTTATGGCGCAAATGGTTACGTCATCAAAACGACAACAGAATGGCTCGGCATTGTTGGCGGTGCTTATATTAAGTTCCTACAAATGATTGCAATTCCTTTAATTTTTGTTTCGATTATCACGGCCTTTACGAAACTCGAACTCAAAACAAACGTTGCTAAAATTGGCTTATGGATCATTGGAACACTCGTTGTCACAGCAGCTATTGCATCATTCATTGGGATTGGTGCTGCTCTTTTATTCCATTTAGATGCTAGTCATATTTCTCAAAGTACAACAGAGTTAGCGCGTGGAAAAGAACTTCAAGATAGCTATACCGCTATGAACGCAACCACTTTCCCAGAAAAACTACTTGAACTCTTACCTGCTAATCCATTTTTAGATTTAACAGGCGCACGAAAAACTTCGACAATTGCCGTTGTTATTTTTGCCACTTTTATTGGAATTGCTTTTTTAGGTGTTCAGCGCAAGCAACCAAATGAAGCCGCTATTTTTTCAAAAGCCGTTGATGCCATTTATGCCATCACTTTGCGAATTGTTAAATTAATTTTACGCTTAACGCCTTATGGTGTATTTGCGATTATGACAAATACAGTAGCAACAAGCGAATTTAACGCTATTTTAAAACTAGGAAATTTTGTGATCGCTTCTTATGTCGCACTTATCTCCATGTTTGTTATTCATTTAATTATCGTATCTCTTTCAGGCATTCATCCATTAGATTATTTAAAAAGAGCCTTCCCAGTACTTACCTTCGCATTTACATCAAGAACAAGTGCCGGTGCGCTTCCTCTCAATATTGAAACACAGCAAACACTCGGTGTTCCATCAGGGATTGCCAATTTCGCTGCAACATTTGGCTTGTCGATTGGTCAAAATGGCTGCGCTGCAATTTATCCATCCATGCTTGCTGTAATGATCGCTACAGCAGTAGGAGATCATACCCTATCGTGGAGCTTTCTTTTAACCGTTGTGCTTGTCGTTACAATCAGCTCTTTTGGTGTTGCTGGCGTTGGTGGCGGCGCAACATTTGCTGCTATTATTGTCCTATCAACTCTCAATTTACCAATTGGACTTGCAGGTGTACTAATTTCTATAGAACCGCTGATTGATATGGGACGCACAGCTCTTAATGTAAGTGACAGCATGGTTTCTGGTATTGTGACAAGCAAAGTAACAGGCACATTAAAGAAAGAGCAGTCGATTGAAGAACTAACCACCTGACGTTTTGGACATAACAAACCGAGCGAATCGCTTGTATTTACCAGTCTTGCTAACATAAATACAAGTGATTCGCCGATTTATTTTGTCTATGATTCATATTTTTCTTTATTTCCACTTTCGCCAAATTCCATATGAAAATCATGTTTGACCTCAAGCAAATAACGGAAATCATTCATAAATTGAAATAAAACTGCTCGATTTTCAAATTCTTCACGTGTTTTTGGCAATTCGGTTTTTCGAAAATCACGTACCATTTTTGTAATGGCTTCAATTAAACTAGCGGCTGAATTATCTTCAGCCAATTCAAGTGCTGTTTTTTCAGTTAAAGAAGCGAGCGCCATACTTTGTTCATTTGACACTTCAAAAGCAATTAAATGACGCTTCATTTGCGTTAAAATACGATACTGAACAAGGCGCATGTCTACATATTGGACATAATAATGTGAGCTACCAAAAAAGTGATTATCATGATTTTGACTCGCATTTTTTTGCATTTTCGAAAGTGCTGTTTTGAGTTCAGTAAAACGACGATCATTATCTAAATAAGCGGATTGGTTTTTTAATCCTTGAGACATTGAAAACAAGATTTGTCGCATAATCGCTTCAATTTTGAGTTGTTCATTTTTTAAATTCACTTCTAATTTTGGCATATAAAGATTAAGTAAAATACCAAGTCCCGCGCCAATCATCATTAAAAGCATTTCATTTCCAAACCAATATAACGACAGTGATTTTTGAGCAAGAATATGTGTTACAAGTACCGAGCTAACAAGAATACCATCTGCTACCTTTAATTTAACGGCAATTGGAATAAAAACAAGTAGAAACAAACCAAAACTAAAGGCATTAAAACCAGTAATTAGAAAAAAGATCGCTGAAATACTAAGTGCTAAAACCGTCGAATAAATCCGCTGAACAGCAAGTAACAATGAACTTTTTTTCGTATTTTGAATGCTCAAAATCGTAATGACACCTGCAGAAACTGCATATTCTAATCCCAACCATTGCGCAAGTAAAATAGCAATCGTTGCACCAATGGCTGTCTTAAAGGTTCTCATACCAATTTTCATATTTATTCCATTCCTTCCAAATCCTTAACCTATCCTTTTATTCAAGCGTAACGGTCACCAAGCCAGAAAACTTTGCAAAAAATGGCTTTAGTGCAGTGACCATTTGCTGAACTCCGCCCACTTCATCTGCTTCTAAATGAAGTGACATAACTGGCTCATGTAAACTCATTCTAAGCAAAAACCAACCAACCTTTGTTTTTACACGAACGCCTTCAAAATTCGGTTCAACTATTGAAAAACCAGCTAGCTTTCCAATAAATGCTGGAAGAGCCGCCAATATCTCTTGCCCATATTCTTTAAAGTTTTCAGCTTGAATATATAAACGTGCCTCCTTACTTTCTTTAGGTTGCTTAAAATCAGCAATTAAATCGGCAAACGTTTGGCCAGAAGCGCTAATTTCTCCATAATTCATTAAGATTTTTGAAATGAGATACGCCCCATCGTCAAGAAAATAGTTCTCTTTAAACGCTGCATGCCCACTTACTTCAATGGCAAGCTCCGTTTTTTCACCTGCTTCATTTAACCGAATCGCTTCATTAATGACATTACGGTACCCTCGTTTAAATCGGTGAATTTTCCCACCAAGTGTCGCAACAAAATCAAACAGATAATCACTGGTTGTCGAATCCGTAACAATCGTTGTATGCGGATGTTCTTTTAAAACCATCGTCGCGATTAAAGCAATCAGCGACTGACGATTAAAACTTTTTCCTTGATGATCAACAAAAGCAGAACGATCCACATCCGTATCAAAAATCACGCCCAAATCGGCTCCATTTTCCACAACAGCGCGTTTTAAACTTGCCATAGCTTCCCTGTTATCTGGATTCGGGACATGGTTTGGAAACCTACCATCAGGCTCTAAAAATTGACTTCCAGTAATGTTAGCGCCTAATTTCTGCAAAACTTCGGTTGCAAAAAATCCTCCTGCTCCGTTTCCTGCATCTACAATAATATGACTTCCTAAAAGGGGAAATTCTTCATTTTTGTTCCCTTTTATTTTTGACACGAGGTCTGAAGCATAAGTGGCTAGTAAATTTTTGACCACCACTTGGCCACCGTCAAACCATCGATTCTCTTCTGTATGCTCGAGCAAATATGCCATATCTACGTGTTCTAAACCACCATCTTTTGTAAAAAATTTCAAGCCATTATAAAAATAAGGCAAGTGACTGGCTGTAATCATAATAGCAGCATCTGCTTCATATCCTTGATATTTAGTTGCCATAAACATCGCTGGGGTTGTACTTAGACCAACATCAATGATATCAATACCTGTTGCACTTAAACTTGTCAATAATTCGCCTTTAATTCGTTCCGCAGAAAGCCTGCTATCATGACCAATAGCAACTTTTACTCGACCACTTAATCTTTTTTTATCTTTTAGCCAGTTTGCAAAACCAAAAGCAATCGCTCTTATTCGTTCATTGGTTAATGTAATTTCGTAATCAGGCATTTCTGAGCCAATTCCACGAATATCTGAACCATTTTGAAGCGTTTTAAGATCAGTTTGAATCATTCATATCACTCACTTTCTAGCTTTTTTCTTCCAATAATTATTCGAAAATCAGCCGTAACTCGCCTACTTGAAACTTCTAAAAATCGTGCCTTATCCTTTTCAGCTAAATGCCAGCCAAGTGGTGTCATCATAAGTAAATCATTCAACCGTTCCGTATCTAATTCACATTCATACGTTAGACGTTCACTCTTGATTACTGTAAAAAATTCCGCAAAACGAGCAAGGACATTTTCATTAGAAAAATCATTTTGCTGATAAAAAAAATGACGAATTTCTTGTAAATAATTTTCTTCTGGGACAACTTTTATTAGAATGCCATTTCCATTTAATACACGTTTAAATTCGCGATAATTCGAAGGCGATAAAATATTAAGTAAGACATGAATCGTTTCATCTTGAATGGGTATATTGGCTAGATCAGCTACTAAAAACAACGCATTTTGACTATCACGAGCCGCCTGTCGAATTCCTTCTTTAGCAATATCAATTCCAACAGCCGTATGATTTACACCTAGCTTCTTTTTAATAGCGATAAGCTGACTGCCTTCTCCGCTCCCTGCATCCAGCAGCACACCGTTTTTATCTAAAGCACAAGAAGCAAGGCGTGCGAGCTCATTTGTTAATTGTGAAAAAAAGCCAGCCATAATGATTCGTCTCCGCGCTTCAAATAATGTCGCCTCATATTTCGTCGCTATCCCATGCTTTAACAAAAATAAATACCCAGGTTTAGCTAAATCAAAATGATGCCCATTTAAACATTCCATACTATATGGCGGCACAAATCTTAGCGGTAAAGAACAATGTGGGCACTGTAAAAAATCAGCTTTTTCCGCAAACAATTCCGCACTTAACATCAGCTTTGTTTTCATAACGCACGCTTTCTTTGATACGTTATAAAATCTAAATCATAAGAACTCTTTTCTCCCCGTACTAAATGCTCACGTTTCACTTCATAAAACAGCGACCAATCCACTTCTGGAAAATGCGTATCAGCATCAAAAACGGCATCAATTTGTGTCACAATCAGCTGATCTGCATTATGTAAAAAGAGCTGATAGATTTCTGCTCCCCCGCAAATCATAAGGTCTTCTGTACGTGATTTTTGAACGAGCGTCTTCACATCATTGACCACTTCGGCATCAGGAAGGACAAGTGAATCATCTCTTGTTAAGACAACGTTTTTACGTTGTGGTAAAGCTTTACCAAGTGACACATAAGTTTTCCGGCCCATGACAACGGTTTTGTTAAGTGTTTGTTTTTTAAAAAAAGCTAAATCAGCTGGAATATGCCATGGCATGCTATTATCTTTACCAATCGAACCATTTTTATCTTGTGCCCAAATTAACGTAATCAAATGTTTTCCTCCTAGACCGAAATTGGTGCCTTAATTGTTGGATGTGGATCATAGCCGTCAAGTGTAATATCCGCAACATCAAAATCAAAAATTGTTTTTGGTTGTTCATTTAAAATAAGCTTCGGTAATGGACGCACGTCACGTGTTAGCTGCTCTTTCACTTGCTCTAAGTGGTTATTATACAAATGAGCATCCCCTAATGTATGGACAAACTCACCTACATCAAGCCCTGTTTCTCTTGCGATGAGATGTGTTAACAACGCATAACTTGCGATATTAAAAGGTACACCCAAAAAAATATCAGCACTACGTTGATAGAGTTGACAACTTAATTTTCCATTGGCAACATAAAATTGAAAAAGCGTATGACAAGGAGGCAGCGCCATTTGTGGAATATCTTCTGGATTCCAAGCAGATACAATAAGTCGCCTTGAATCAGGATTTTTTTTGATCATTTGGATAACCTCGTTCAATTGATCAATGGTTTCATTTGTGGACGTTTTCCAAGCACGCCATTGTTTTCCATAAATATTTCCTAATTCGCCGTACGTAGTAGAAAATTTTTCGTCCGTTAAGATTTTTGTTTTAAACTTTGCCATTTCGGCTTGATAGAGCTCGTTAAACGACGCATCCTTAACCGCTCGTAATCCAAAATCTGTCATATCTGGACCACTGTAATCAGCGCTTTTCACATAACGTTCAAATGCCCATTCATTCCAAATGTTATTGTTATGCTTTAGCAAGTAACGAATGTTTGTATCCCCATGTAAAAACCATAGTAGTTCACTGACAACAAGCTTAAATGGCACACGCTTTGTCGTTAAAATAGGAAAACCAGCTGCCAGATTAAAACGCATTTGATAGCCAAATGTACTAAGCGTGCCTGTCCCTGTCCGGTCTCCTTTTTGAAAACCATGTTCTAATACATATTTTTCGAGCTCCAAATACTGTTTCATGATTCATTTCTCCTTAATCTGCATAGGTTGATAAATATTCCCAGCGCTCCATTAGTTGCTCAAGTTCAGCCTCTTTTGCTGTAATTTTTTCGCTTAATTCACTTGCACTTACAAAGTCAGAACCGCTTTTTTCAAGTTCTTCATTTAAATGGCTTATCGTTTGCTCTACTTCTTCAATGGTCGTTTCAATCGTTTCCCATTCGCGCTGTTCCATATAGGTAAGCCGGATTTTTTCTTTTTTCTCATCCGTTTTTTGTGGCTTTATTTGCTTTTTAACAGGTTTTCTTTCTTTTACAGTTTGTTCTTGTTCAGCTAAATAATCACTATATTCGCCGTAATAAATTTTCACCTTACCAACAGCTTCAAATACAAGTAATTTTTCTGTTATTTTGTCTAAAAAATAGCGATCATGACTAACTGTAATGATTGTTCCAGCGAAATTCTGCAAATAATCCTCAAGAACAGTAAGCGTTTCAGTATCCAAATCATTGGTTGGTTCATCAAGCAACAGGACATTTGGTTTTTCCATTAGGATTTTTAATAAGAAAAGACGTCTTTTTTCGCCTCCTGAAAGGCTTCCAATTTTCTTACCATGTGTGCTTGCCGGAAATAAAAAACGTTCTAGCATACTACTGACGCTTAAAGTTTCGCCAGTTGTTGTAACAACTTCTTGACCAACTTCTTGCAAAAAGCTAATGATCCGTTTTTCAGGATCAAGCGTTATATTTTCTTGTGTATAATAACCGATACGCACCGTGCCGCCAACGATGAGTTCGCCGCTATCTGGAAGCACTTTTTCAGCAAGTAAATTGAGTAGTGTTGACTTCCCTGTTCCGTTGTTTCCTGTAATGCCAATACGTTCACCTGGTTGAATAATAAGGCTAAAGTCGCGTAACACATGATGATCTCCGTAATATTTTTCCAAATGGTTTAGCGTGAAAACGTCTTTACCCAACCGACTTGTTTGCATATCGATTTCAAGTTTACTATCATCACTTTTTGTTTTCACTTTTTTCTCTAGTTCACCGAAACGATCTTTGCGGGCTTTTTGTTTGGTTGAACGCGCTTTTGCACCACGCCGCATCCAAGCAAGCTCTCTTCGGTAAAGATTTTCATTCTTTTCTGCTATATGCGTCTCTTGTTCTAGCCGAATTGCTTTTTGTTCCATAAATTTTTCATAATTACCAATGTAGCGAACCGCTGTGCCTCGGTCAAGCTCAACAATATGATTCGTTACTTGATCAAGAAAATAGCGATCATGCGTCACAAGCAAGACAGCACCTTTGAAGCGATTTAAATAACTTTCAAGAAAACGGATCGACGTATAATCAAGATGATTGGTCGGTTCATCCAAAATAAGCAAATCTGGCGTTTCAATCAGTACCTGTGCTAACCCAACTCGCTTTTTTTGTCCACCAGAAAGCGTACCAACCGTTTGATTTATATCTTTAATTCCTAGTTTATCAAGAATTGTTTTTGCTTCTGTATCTTTATCCCAAGCGCCTGTTTCATTCATATTCTCTTCTGCTTGGAAAAAAGCCTGATGATCGTAAGCTTGATTTTCCATTTGGCGTAGGATGCTTTCATAGTTTCTGATCGCTTTAAAGGCTGCTGTATCGGCTTTAAACACCGCTTCAATCACTGTTTTATCCTCATCTAACGCTGGATCTTGGGCTAAATAGCTAATCGTATAATCTTTACCTCGTATCATTTCTCCAGAATCTGCAGAGCTTTTCCCTGCAATGACTTCAAGTAATGTCGATTTTCCAGTGCCATTAATTCCGATTAAACCGATACGCTCACCCTCAGAAATTGTAAAACTAATATCAGTCAATAATGTTTTTTCACCAAATGTTTTCGTAACGTGCTCGATTCTTATTTGTTTCATTATAGTCCCTTCATTAACCGTTTCTATTCTTTTCTATTTTATCGAAAAAGCAGGAGATACGCAAACGTGTAATTTTAAAAATGATATTAAAAAAACAGCTAAAGTCCATCTATCTTCATCTCGTTTTTTTATAGTATTCTTACACGAAATGGAGGTTATCATGCAGTAGCAACAAATAATCCTAAAGAGTGGCCCATTCCTCAAGAAGACGTAGATAAAATCAGCAAGCTAAAACAAGTAAAAGATTATCTATCAACTTCTATAGGTGATGCTTTAAGAGGAAGTTTACAAACAGTTTCTAAAGCAAACAAGCCTAATAACAGTAGTGATCCAGATATACCAGTTCTAAGAATCGCTAGTGCTACCCATATTCCAACAGCTTACTCACGAAAGAAACAAATGTGTCATCATGGTGACACACGATCAGCAAGTTACCAATTGTTCTGATGTTGTTTTAATATTGAAGCAGGGAGGTTCTACAAAAAAGAATAATCAACTGATATAAGTAATAAAACGTACTGAGATTTGTGGTTGAACCACGAATCTCAGTACGCTTTTACTTAAAAATCGCCTTAAAACAGTCCTTTTGCATGCCCTCTTTCATCAACATCCATATTAAGCGCAGCAGGTTTTTTCGGGAGACCAGGCATCGTCATTACATCGCCTGTCAGCGCCACAACAAAACCAGCACCAAGTTTTGGAATAAACTCACGAATGTGTATCGTAAAGTTTGTTGGTCGGCCAAGTAATGCTTGATTATCGGATAAACTATACTGGGTTTTTGCCATGCAAATTGGATAACGATCCCATCCATATTTTTTAAACTCAGCAATTTGTTTTTGTGCTTTATTCGATAATTCAACACCTATACCGCCATAAACCTTTGTGACAATCTTTTCCAATTTTTCTTCAATCGATTCAGCGTTGTCGTATAAGCGTTTATAATTCGCTTTATCTTTTTCGATTTCTTGAACGACTTTATCTGCTAATTCTAATCCACCGTCGCCGCCTTTTTCCCAAACCTCAGTTAACGAAAATGGAATTTGATTTTTCGTGCAAAGTGCTTCAAGCGCTTCAACTTCATGATCTGTATCTGTTACAAATTTATTGATCGCAACAACATATGGAAGACCAAACTGTGTGATGGAATCAATATGTTTTTGTAAATTAGCAAAACCATCTTGTAATGCGGAAACATTCTCTTTTGCAAGTTCTGTTTTCGCTACACCACCGTGCATTTTTAGCGCACGAATTGTTGCTACAAGAACGACGCAATCAGGCGCTTTCCCTAGTACTGGCACTTTAATATCAAGGAATTTTTCTGCGCCTAAATCAGCACCAAACCCAGCTTCTGTTACCGCATAATCACCTAATTTCAGCGCCGTTCTAGTCGCAATAATACTATTACAGCCGTGCGCAATGTTAGCAAAAGGACCGCCATGTACAATAGCAGGTGTATGTTCAAGTGTTTGAACAAGATTTGGCTTGAGTCCATCTTTAAGCAATAAAGTAAGTGCCCCCGCATAACCTAATTCACCCACTGTAATTGGTTCTTTATTATAGTTATAGCCAATCACGATTTCACTTAAACGATGTTTTAAATCTTTCAAATCGGTTGCTAAGCAAATAATCGCCATAATTTCTGAAGCAACAGTAATATCAAAGCCATCTTCACGAGGAATCCCTTGTACCGGTCCACCTAAACCAACAACAACTTTCCGAAGCGCTCGGTCATTTAAATCGACTACACGTTTCCAAACAATCCGCCTTTGATCAATTTTTAGCTCATTCCCTTGCTGCATGTGATTATCAATCAACGCCGAAAGTGTATTATTAGCCGTAGTAATTGCATGAAAATCGCCTGTAAAATGCAGGTTGATATCTTCCATTGGGACAACTTGGGCGTAGCCTCCACCCGTTGCTCCGCCTTTAATCCCCATGGTAGGGCCAAGTGAAGGTTCACGTAAAGCAATCACTGTTTTCTTGCCCTTTTTAGAAAGCGCGTCACCTAAACCAACTGTAACTGTCGACTTTCCTTCACCAGCAGGAGTCGGATTAATAGCCGTAACAAGAACAAGTTTCCCTTGCTCTCGGTTTTTTAAAGAATGGATCGCTTCGTATGTCAACTTTGCTTTTGTTTTTCCATAAAGTTCTAATTCATCACTTGTTAAACCTAAATCTGCTGCAATTTCTGTTATTGGTGAAATCTCGGCAAGTGAAGCAATTTCAATATCTGATTTGTACGCTTTTGTCATTTTTTAATTCCCCTCCATTATGTATCTATAATTATATAAAATCCACAAAATGTAAGTGCTTTCTTTTTTATACACCGAAAACAAGTCGGTCAACAACAATTATCGCTGTTTAATCTTACAAATTGCAAATTTATACTACCAAAATCGTTAGTCCTCTTTAGGTATTCTTTCCTGCAATGCTCTTAGTTTTTCGAGTGCTTCGTTATTCTCTTCAAAAAACTGCACTAAATCACCTATACGATCAATCGAATTCCAACTGAGATGATGCTCTATCCCTTCAACGTCATCATAAACATGCTTTTCTTCTACGCCAAGTACACGTAAAAAATTTTCAAGTAAGGTATGACGTTCTAAAAGACGCTTACCAACTTTACTTCCTTTTGCAGTTAAAACTAAACCGCGATATTTTTCATAAACAAGGTATTCATCTTTATCTAATTTTTGAACCATTTTTGTAACAGATGACGGATGCACATCTAGCCCTTTAGCAATGTCAGATACACGGGCATACCCTTTTATTTTGATCAAAGAATAGATCTTTTCAATATAGTCTTCCATACTTGGTGTTGGCATACCATACCCTCCAACTTCATTTCTTTCTTCTCAAATTGTACTATATAAATCCGCTGAAACAAAGTAATTACACTTCTTTATGTGAAAACAAATCCCACATCGTTGGCTATTTTAAATGTTCATGAATCGTATGTATTTACAGCTTAAAATATTATTAAATATTTTCAAAATTCACTTGACTTTCATAGGTATTTAGGTTTATAGTGAAAATATCATGTAAAGGATGCTTTATATGTAGAGAATATTATAGTCACAGAAGGCTATAATTAAAGATTAGGAGGAACTGTTTCAATGCAAAATGGGAGCGTAAAATGGTTTAACAACGAAAAAGGTTATGGTTTTATTGAGGCAGAAAATGGTGGCGATGTATTCGTACACCACACAGCCATCAGCGGCGAAGGTTACAAGTCTTTGGAAGAGGAACAAAAAGTAACATTTGAAATCGTTGAAGGTAACCGTGGACCTCAAGCAGCAAATGTAGAAAAAGCATAACTTTGGAATGAAATAAAGATATTTTATCTTTTATAACGAGTCTGAAGCACAAAACAATTCGGAGTTTGGGACAAAATCAGCAGTTTGGCGTATTCGAAATGCGCCTATCTACATCATCTTTTTAAAAAGGATGACCAAGCTGATTCATGACCCAAACTCTTCGTAATAAATCAAGCCGATTTGTTTCTTTTATGTCTCAAGCTCGTTTTTCTTTAAAAACAAGTGGGCAAAGATTGGAGAAATTTTTTTGGACATTTATGTAGATGGAGCTAGTGCAGGAAACCCTGGTATAAGTGGCGCTGGTATCATCCTTGTTGGCGAAAATCTTTATGAACAGCATGCTTATCCTCTTTCTGTGATGTCTAATCACGAAGCGGAATTTATCGCGATTAAATTAGGCTTAGAACTAGCCGTAACAAAGCAAGCCCATTTTGTACGGCTCTATTCCGATTCGAAAGTAGCCATTGAAGCACTTGAAAAGCGTTATGTCAAAAATCCACTTTTCAAACCGCATTTAACCGAAATTCTAAATTTAACAGAAAAAATACCACTTTTCTATCCTGCTTGGCGCCACGTCACACAAAATAAGCAAGCCGATCAGTTAGCAAAACAAGCCATTCAAAAACAAAAAGAACTAGGAGATCAATAAAAAATGGACAACAAACACTCTTTTATAATTCACGCCACAATGTTTTTAACCCGTGAGCCTGAATAACTTCTTTGGCATTTTGATCAAAACCCGAATAAAGAGCACGTTCAAAATCTACTTCTAGTGGAACATTTGTATGAATAGTAGCTAGTTGCTGACTTAATTTTAACATATCTAGATCTTCTTGAATCTTCTTTTGCTGCCCTGGTTTAAGTTCTGTTATGTGATCAAGAACCCCTTGGATTGTTTCATATTGTTGAATCAATTGGAGTGCTGTTTTTTCACCAATACCGCGAACGCCAGGATAACCATCAGATGGATCCCCCATAAACGCTTTTACATCAATAAATTGCCTCGGTGTAATCCCCAGTTCTGCAAAAAATGTCGCTTCATCGTAGCGCTTATAATTCCCGTACCCCTTTTGCATGATCCAAACGTGATTCGTTGGACAGATCAACTGCAATAAATCTTTATCTCCACTTAAAATAACCGATTGAAATTGATCTTTTGTTTGTTCAGTAATCGTACCAATACAATCATCTGCCTCATACCCCACAACGCCAACATTTAAGAAACCTAGTTGTTCTGCCACTTCTTTTGCCAAATCAAATTGAGGGATTAGTTCTTCTGGCGGCACAGTTCTCTTTGCTTTATAGCCAACAAAAAGTTCATTACGAAATGTTTCCTTTCCCATGTCCCAGCAAATAAGCGCATGTGTTGGGTTATTTTGTCGAATCGCAGCAAGTAAATGGCGCAACATCCCTTGAACGCCATTTGTTGGTAAACCATTTTCATTATACATAAATTGCTTTGTCACACTGGTTGCATAAAACGCACGAAATAATAAGGCCATCCCATCAACAATTAAAAGCTTTGGTTTTGTTTCCACTCTGTTGCCTCCCTCACTTTTTATTCGATCAACTTGTTTTTATCCCTTATTTAACATGAACGCTTTTTTCAGTCAAAAGTTCTTCTGAATTAACTTTCTTTTTCATATTAAAAATGATATTGAGCGAAATAGCTGTCACGCTCCCAGCTACAATTCCATTGCTCGTAAATAACTGAATAAATGCTGGGAAAGCGGCAAATAAGTTAGGCACCACCGTTACACCAAGTCCAACACCAACAGAACAAGCAATAATTAACAAGTTTTCTTGAGACGTGAAATTAACTCGCCCAAGCATTTTAATCCCTTGAGCAACTACCATGCCAAACATGGCAACCATTGCACCACCAAGGACAGGTGTTGGAATGATTGTTGTCACTGCCCCAATTTTTGGAACAATCCCTAAAACAATTAAAAATGAAGCCGCCACGAAAATTACATTTCGCGTTTTAATTCCTGAAAGTTGTACTAACCCGACATTTTGTGAATAACCCGTATAAGGAAACGTATTAAAAATACCACCCAAAATAATAGCAAGACCTTCTGCCCGGTATCCTCGTGTTAAATCCTTCTTTTCAAGCGGTCGATTAACAATATCAGCTAAAGCAAAATAAACACCCGTGGATTCTACCATACTCACAAGCGAAATGAGGATCATCGTGATAATAGCAGACCATTCAAATGTTGGCATCCCAAAATAAAAAGGGACAGGAACATGAAACCACTGAGCCATAGAAACAGGCGCAAAATCCATTTTCCCCATTATAAAAGCAAACAGTGCACCACCAAATAGCCCAATTAAAACCGCAATTGCTCTCATAAATCCATTACCAAAGCGATAAACTAAAATAATAAGCAGCAATGTGCCAAAGCCAAGTCCAAGGTTATAAAGTGAACCAAAATCTTTAGCCCCCACGCCACCTGCTAAATTATTAATGGCAACTGGAATAAGTGTTAAACCAATCACAGTCACAACCGAGCCCGTTACAACAGGCGGAAAAAAACGAACAACTTTTGAAAAAAATGGTGCAATAAGTAACACAAATAAACCAGATGCAATGATTGACCCATAAATCGCACCGATGCCAAAATTTTGGCCAATTAAAATAATCGGAGCAATCGCTTGAACCGCACATCCCAGTACAACCGGTAAACCAATGCCAAAAAAACGATTCACAAAAAGCTGAAGAAGTGTTGCAATGCCACACATAAAAATATCAATAGAAACAAGATATGTCATTTGCTCTCCACTAAATGACAAAGCACCACCAATTAACAGCGGAACAATGACAGCACCCGCATACATCGCAAGTACATGTTGGAAGCCAAGTGCAAGAATTTTTCCTTTTAAAAACATGCCTTATGCCTCCTCCAGAAATTTAATCTGCTCATTTTCAAATGAGCTAATTCTTGCAAGTGAATAAATAGGGATTCCTGTTTTTTCTAATAAAGTACGGCCTTGTTGAAAGGATTTCTCAATGACGATGCCAATACCAGCTACTTTGGCGCCTGCCCACTCCGTAATTTCAAGAAGCCCAAGAACCGCTTGCCCATTCGCTAAAAAATCATCAATAATTAAAACTGTATCATCTGCACTTAAGAAGTTTTTCGAAATAGAGATATCGTTCGCTTCTTTTTTTGTATAAGAATAGACAGATGTCGTATATAAGTTTTCTTGCAAGGTGATTGATTTTTTCTTTCTGGCAAAAACAACAGGAACATTCATTTCCAATCCAGCAAAAACAGCAGGCGCAATACCAGAGGATTCAATCGTAACAATTTTAGTGACCCCTAAATCTTGGAAATAGTGACTAAACGCTAAACCAATTTCTTTCATGAGTGCAGGATCAATTTGATGGTTTAAAAATGAATCCACTTTAAGCACATTTCCTGGTAAAACGTTCCCTTTTTCTATGATATAATTTTCTAATAGCTTCAATACAAGAGTCTCCTTTCAAAATAAAAAAATGCCTATTTCGCAAATGAGAAATAGGCAAAATAAACCAGCAAACAACTGGTTTCTCGCATATTACTCACCTATAGTCCAATCATTTACGGCGACCGGGTAGAAACTTGCTGTCCATATTACAGCCATTATATAAGTGAAACTTGTACATTATTATAACGTTAATTATCGGAAGAAGCAAGACTATTTTGAGTAGCACAAGTAAGTAAAGCTTACGCGCTTGTTTTATTTATCTTGACGTGGTTTTCTTGGACCCCAGTATTGATAATAATCTGTTCGTAAATAACCATTATACAGTTTGCGTTTTTTCGTTGCTTTTTTCCCGTATACTTCTTCAAATGCCTCGTAAGACGTTAATACATAAATCGACCAAGTAGGAAGCGCTTGAAAGACTTCACCCATTTCCTTATAAAGCTTTATCACGGCTTCCTCGTCTTCCAAACGTTCGCCATAAGGAGGGTTTGCGGCAATAACGCCATACTCTTTGTCTGTTCTAAAATCAGCCAGCTGCATTTGTTTAAATGAAATAACATCAGGAAATCCCGCTTGCTCAGCATTTTGTTTTGCCATTTCAATTAATCTATGATCGATATCAGAACCGCTAATATCAAGTGGTTGTTCGTAGTTCGCAAGCTCCTTCGCTTCTGTCCGTGCTGCTTGCCAAATCTCTTGCGGCATCCAGTCAAAACTTTCCGATGCAAACTGGCGATTTAAACCAGGTGCAATATTGCGACCGATTAAGGCAGCTTCAATTGGAATCGTCCCTGAACCACAAACCGGATCATAAAAAGGGCGATCAGGATGCCAGCTTGTAAGGAGGACTAAAGCAGCGGCCATGGTTTCTTTAATCGGTGCCCCACCCTGCATAACGCGATAACCTCTTTTATGTAAGCCGACGCCACTTGTATCAATGGTTAGCGTTACTTGGTCTTTTAAAAGGGCCACTTCAATTTTAAATAAAGCGCCACTTTCCATTAACCGACCTTGCCTGCGATATTTTTCTGAGAGTCGGTTTACAATGGCTTTTTTCACGATTGCTTGACAATCTGGAACACTAAAAAGCGTTGATTTAACAGACTTACCGGAAACTGGAAATTCAGCATCAAGCGGCAGATAAGTTTCCCAAGGGAGTGCTTTTGTCTTTTCAAATAATTCATCAAATGTTTTTGCTTGAAACTCGCCAACAACAATTTTGACACGATCAGCAACTCTGAGCCATAAATTACTTCTAGCAATTGCACTTTTATCCCCGCGGAAAAATACTTTGCCATTTTCAACAGAAGGTTCATAACCTAGGCGCCTTACTTCTTTGCCGACAATTGCTTCAAGTCCAGAAGCAGCCGTTGCTACCAATTTAAATTGATCCATTTTATTCACCCTCATTTTTAAAGTTATACTCAAGAAAAAAGCTCTTTCAAATGACCGCTTTATCCTACTCGATAAAAATGCTAGGTGGTCCTTGAAACAGCTTCAAAAGTTCATTTCAACCTGATATTAACGCTCTATAAGCCATGTTTTGTCCTTTGCTACATACAGGGTAATAACAAAGGGATAATCATCTATCTGCACCGATGAAAACCGATGCCTCTTCCCTCGTTCAAATTCCTCGGGAAAAGTGCCCCTACCATTGTTTGAGTTTCTCGCTCGTGGGGTTTACCTCGTTCCACTTCTTTTATTTCTAAAAGAACTTCGTCACTGTGGCACTTTCAAGGTTATAAGATCATATCTAGCAAGACTTAGACCCTTCACCTGCCGTCAAACCAATACTTGGAATGCCCTGACTTATTGTTTTGTCAGGCACGAACACTACGGGCATCTCAGCCGCGTGCGAGCATGGACTTTCCTCTGCAAAAAGCAGCGATTATCCGAACGTTAATGATTTTTAGCCAATAATTTATCTTACCACAACAAACTATTTTTCGTCTAGTTTATTTCCAAAAACATGTTTCTCTAAATTAGACAAACGCTTCAAAATATCGAAATTCGTTGTGCCAGCTGGTTGAACTGGTGGCGTATTTTGAAAACCTTCCTTATCCACTCTTTGTGGCGATTGATTTAGTTCTTCCATAAGACGAGCAATTTCTGCTTTTAATTCTGTAATCTCTTTTTCATAGGTGTTATAGTCATTAATAATCTTATCTAAATATCCATCTACCTCTTCGGAGTAATAGCCACGAAGTCCTGTTTTAAATTCTTTTTCTAAAATTTCTTTTGCCGTTAAATTATATTCAAATTGCCCAGAAGCCATGATAAGTCACCTCTATCTCTCATTTTGCGTATATCTCTATTTTTCCAAATCTTACATCATTTGTCAACGTTAAGCCATTATTTTATTAAAAACTTTGTGTTTCGCTGACAACGTCCTCTAATTCATAAAAATCAATACAAATTAAAAAATAATCCGCTTCTTCTTTTGCTCGCTTATAAAAAAAACGCGGGCTTCCTTCTTTTTCTAGATCATAAAGCATTAATGCTCCGTCGGTATGATCGATAATAAATTGATCGCAAAGCTCAAATTGACTTGGATTTTCATAAGGCCTTTTAGTAATCCAGTCATGAAAATCAGCTTGTGCAATTATCTCTTCTTGCCACAATTGATTGGTTTCATTCCAGTTTGCACTTTGCTCTTTAAATGGCTCTAAAACAGCTAATTTTAAAGCGTAGCCTTCTTCTTGTAGTTCAAAAACCAATTCAGCTGCAAAAAGTTCCGTTCCTAGACGACCTGCTATAACCACCCACTCTAGACCCTCATCAAGAAAAGAAAGGATGTGACGTCTTAGAGCTAGCTTAATATATTTCACCTCTTCTGCCTCACGCTTAAAAATGCCTAATTCAAAGTTCTTATAGCCTGTTACAGCAACAGTTTTCATCACAGTTTTCCTTTTTATTTTCAAGCATAGCATAATTTATAATAAAACGGTACTTTTACGCTTCTAGTAGCTTATTCATTAAAATATGTTAAAATATGTATAAAATCACAAATGTACCCGTATCTAAAATTTTTATCTATCATTTCTACATTTCTTTGTTATAATACTTTAAAGAAGCTTTTTGGATTAAAAGAGGTGAGTAGCGTGGCAATAGGTTATCCTAATGGGAAAAAAAATAACGATCTAAAGCCCAGTAAAAAGCAGCAAACAATAACCACTTACGGAAAACGAGGCATGACTCTTGAAGACGATATTAACGATAGTAATCTTTTTTATTTAACGAACAATCGTGCTGTTCTTCACAAAAAGCCTACTCCGGTCCAGATCGTCCGTGTTGACTATCCTAAAAGGAGTAACGCAATGATCAAAGAAGCTTATTTCAAACAGCCATCAACAACTGATTATAATGGAGTATATAAAGGGAAGTATTTAGATTTTGAAGCTAAAGAAACAAAAAGCAGTACCTCTTTTCCATTAAACAATTTTCACTCACACCAAATGAATCATATGGCCCAAGTTGTAACACAAGGCGGAATCGCGTTTGTCATCCTTGCTTTTCCGACACTTGAAAAAGTCTATTTGACAATGTTCAATGACCTTTTTCCTTTTTGGGAAAGAATGGCTTCTGGTGGTCGCAAGTCCGTCAAAGTTGCCGAAATTGAAGCAGTATCTGACCAGATTCCTTATGGTCTAAATCCAAGGCTCGACTTTTTATCCATTTTAGATAAACAAATTTTTTAGTCAGTCTATTTCAAAGGAGAGAGATTTTTAATGGCAGAAACACCACAGACAAGATCTCAGTACCGCAATGTCCAAAATGCAAAAAAAAGAACAGGCAAAAAACAAATACAAAAAGCGCAAAAAGGGAAAAAAAATATTCTTAAATGGTGCTTTTTTGTTGCGTTATTTCTTGCATTTTTCGGTATTGCTTTTGGGACGGTCGCCTTCTATTCCTATGCAAAAAATGCACCTAAACTTACTGACTCCAAATTACGTGATCCCGTTTCCTCCAAACTTTTAGATAAAAATGGAAATGTTTTTGCAGAAGTTGGTACCGAACGCCGAGAATATATTTCTTATAAAGATATTCCAAAAACGCTTGAAGATGCGATTCTTTCAACTGAGGACGCTCGCTTTTATGAGCATGACGGCTTAGACCCGATTCGCCTCGGAGGAGCAGTAGTAGCGAATTTTAAAAATGGCTTTGGTAACCAAGGTGCTAGTACACTTTCACAGCAAATTATTAAATTGTCTTACCTCGATTATAAAAATAAAACACTTAGCCGTAAAGCACAAGAAGCATGGTTATCCCTTCAGCTTGAGCAAAAATACAGCAAACATGATATCATTGAAATTTACATCAACAAAGTGTATATGTCAGACAGAGTTCATGGCATGGAAACAGCAGCAGAGCACTATTTTGGCAAAAGCTTAAAGGAATTATCGCTGCCACAAATTGCACTTATCGCAGGCATGCCACAAAGTCCTAATAACTATAATCCTTATGAACATCCCGATCTAGCTAAAAAACGTCGTGATATTGTTTTAACAAATATGTATACCAATGGAAAAATCACCAAAGAAGCTTTAAACGAAGCCCAAAGCAAAAGTATTAAAGATGGTCTTCGCTCACAAAAACAACGCGAAGAAAAAACATATAAATACGATGCATACGTGACTGAGGTTTTAAAAGAAATTCCAAAAGAATATGATGTTTATCGCGAAGGATTAACGATCCAAACAGCACTTGATCAAGATGCACAAAAATACACTGAAAAAATGCTAAACTCAAATGAAATCGTAGCCTTTTCAGACAATAAAATGCAAACAGGAATTGTATTAACCGATACGAAAAATGGTCGCATTCAAGCCATTGGCGGTGCCCGCAATCAAGATGTAACGCGAGGCTATAACTATGCAACCCAGCTAAAACGACAAGTAGGCTCCACAATGAAACCCATTTCTGATTACGGACCAGCGATTGAATATCTAAATTGGTCAACGGCGCATGTTCTATCTGATGCCCCGTACACTTATTCAAGTGGTCAAAAAATCAATAACTGGGATTTCAATTACCAAGGAGACATCTCATTACGCCAAGCTCTTTACAATTCACGTAATGTCCCAGCTCTAAAAACATTGCAATCTGTGGGCCTTAATAATGCCAAAGATTTTACAAATAGACTTGGCTTTGATTATAAAGATTTCCATGAATCATATGCAATTGGTGCGAACCCGTCTAGCCCACTGCAAATGGCTGGAGCTTACGCCGCATTCGGTAATAAAGGAATTTACAATAAACCGCACGCCATTACAAAGATTATCCTAAGTGATGATACAGAAATTGACACCGAACCAGAAAGTCGAGTAGCCATGAAAGAATCAACGGCTTATATGATCACTGATGTCTTAAAAGATGTCATTCGTCGCGGAACAGGGGCAGCAGCGGCTGTGTCTGGCATTCCGGTTGCTGGTAAAACAGGAACAACCAACTTCGACGAAAAAGCTGCGTCAATGTACAATTATCCAAAAGGGGCTGCACGTGATGCTTGGTTCGCTGGTTATTCAACAAATTATACCATTGCCGTTTGGACCGGATACGATAGCTTAAAAAATTATTTATCTAGCCCTGAACAAAAGATTTCACAACGTATGTTTAGCAAACTAATGGCACATGTTTCAGAAGGAAAAAATACAGCTGATTTTAAACAGCCAAGCAATGTCGTTTCTGTTCCCATTCTAATTGGTAGTCATCCTATCGCCCAAGCAGCTGCTGGCACACCTAGTAGTATGATCTCAAATGAGCTCTTTATCGCTGGAACAACACCTGGACGTAGCGCCTCTGATTCTAGCTCTGATAACAACGCTAACAACAATGATACGAAAGAACAAGAACAGCAAAAGAAAGAAGAACTTGAAAAACAAAAAGAAGCGGAGAAGAAAAGACGAGAAGAAGAAGCTAAACAAAATGAACCACCTGCTTCTCCTACTGGCGTTAGTGCAAACTACAATGCAACAACAAAACAAATTAATGTCAGCTGGAGCTCTGTGAGGGACGCCACCTCTTATGAAGTCATAGCAAATGGACAAAAAATAACCGTTACCAGCACTTCGACTAGCTTAAGTGGCGGAAATCCTGGTGATACGATTACCATTTCAGTTGTAGCTATAAAAAATAACAACAGAAGCCCTGTATCTTCAACGACAGTAACCATCCCGCAGGAAAATGCAAACGAGCAAGAAAATACGAATCGAGACGCTACTTCAAGAGAACAATAAAAAATGAGTTTAGAAATAAATCGGCGACAAGCGCTCGCAGTTCGCATTTAAGAAGCTTGCCAGACTTCCGGTTCTACGCTTCCGGATTCTGGCAAGCTTCGTTTTCGCTCGATTTCTCGTGTTCAAAACATAGCACCTACACTCGATTGTTTAAATTAATATAACTTGAAACACGTAGACGCTTTTTTAAACATCTTTATTATGCTCTTTGACAATTAACTTTCGCTGCTCAAGCATTAATTCCTTTAGTTGACTATAGCCTAAAAAAGTGTCCCCACGTTCAAGAACATAAGCCAGACGCTCAGCTAAATTTAATGGCTGTATAACAAGTGTTTCAATTTGATCCCATAAGTCCATAAGTTGCACAGGGCGCCCATTACTCCAAAAAAGAACCGAAATGAAAATGCCCAACGCATCTCGAACAGTTGAACTAGACGGTTTTTCTTTTTTTTCAAGTGACGCATAAATCTCATCCAATAAGACATTCATATTCTTATTTAAATGACGACAAGCTTGCTCCCTGTTATCTTTCCAAGGCATAACCCCAGAAGCTTCAGTATAAAAGAGCTGTTCTTGCCAAAACGGGACACCACTAACAAAAATAGACGCCGGATCAAAATCCGCACTAACAACTTCTGGTGTTTTAAACGTAGGATGCCTTAGTTCAAGTGCATAAACAAATTCAGCCATCAAACCCTCTCACTTTCGCTTGTTTTTTTCCTTCACGACAAATAAAAAGTAACGGACAGGTCGGACATTCTGGTCTCCGTGCTTTGCAGTGATAACGACCAAAAAAAATCAGATAATGATGCGCATCCGACCACATTTCTTCTGGTAGTTTTCGCCTCAATGTCTCTTCAACTTCCGCCACCGAATCTTTATACCGACAAATCCCCAAGCGTTTACTGACACGCTCAACATGTGTATCTACAGCAATCGCTGGAATATTAAAACCGACCGACATGACCACGTTCGCCGTTTTTCTACCTACACCTGGCAAACTTTCAAGCTCAGCATGGGTTTTCGGAACACTCCCATTAAAATCTGTGACAAGCTTTTGTGATAATGCTTGAATATTCTTTGCTTTATTCCGATAAAGTCCAATCGAGCGAATATCCGCTTCGAGCTCTGTAACAGGCACACTAAAATAATCTTCTGGTGTTTGATATTTTTCAAACAACGATGCGGTGACTTTATTGACAAGGTTATCTGTACACTGCGCTGAGAGCACAACAGCAATCAATAGTTCAAATGTATTTTTATGCACCAGTTCACAATGTGCTGCTGGAAACATTTTTGCCATTTCTTCTATGCACATCACCGTTTGTTTTTTATTTAGCACAACCGTCTTCACCCTTTTCTTTTTTCAAGCCAATCATAAAAAGGAACGCGATGTTCACTTTGTTTGACACGATCTGTCTCTGAAAAATTTTGCTTTGTTTTCCCGTGGAAACCTTCTGCTCGGTTCCGTGCCTCTTCAACCGTTTTAATATTCAGCTTCTTCCAATCAAGCAAAATACGATCAATATAACGAAAAGTAAGCTTACCTGAAATGACGGCTTCTTTCAAAGCTTCTTTTACTAATTCGACTGGCAAATGATCCTGATCTAACCAAGCAGCCATCGTTTCAGCTTCAAATGGTGAAAGTGGGCGACCGAATTCTGTCTCAAATAGACAATATAAATTCGTCTCTTCCGTCACAACACGCTCTGCCTTTGCTGCTAAATTTTTACTTTCATAGTAATGCCATAACTTTTTCCACAGGGATTCAAGTGAATAACTTTCTGAAATAACTTGCTCTCCGCTGCGCTCAATTGTGACAAAACCTCTCTGTAACAAGGATTCAAGCACTTTTGCTGTTTCAGAAAGCGATAATGTCATTCGTTCTGATAACTCTTCTATCATCGGAAAAGAGTTGCCATGCGCATGAAAAGAATCGATTTGTAAAAGAAGAAGAAGTTCTTTCTCATCTAGCGAAAGATCAGTATAGTGTATAAGTAATGCTTGCGAAACAGGAAGCTGACCTACTTTCATCCATTCCAGCATAATTTTTTGATCCATTTAAAACACCTCTCACTAGAAGTATAGCATGATTTCTTCTACAAAAATATTAAATCGTCATGAAAAAGTTACGATAATCGGTAAAAATAAAACTTTGCGTAACAAAGAGTTATTTAAGGACGAAATCCTTGAATGATTTTTTCAAGAACTTTTTCAGCTTCTATTTTTTCTTCATTTGAAATATTCGCAAGGAATTCCTTATTCAAATCAGCAAAAATTAGCTGGACTTGCTTAGCAATTTCCTCCCCTTGTTTTGTTAAATAAATTTTTTTTTGGCGCTCGTTGTCACGAGGAATTTCGCGATAAAGGTATTGTTTTTTTTCAAGTCCTTTTAAAAGATTGGTAACGGTAGCATCTTGTTTACTTAAATATTGGGCTAACTTCTTTTGAATGGTTCCTGGATAAACGAATACAAAACTGAGTGTTCTTGCTTGCTGTGTATTTAATTGTAGTTGTTTCAGGCGGTTTGCAATAAATGCTTGTTGCAACAAACTAATTTGATGTATTTTATCAGATAAATCCTGTTTATTGGTTACCATCTTTTCCCTCCGATAATGCATGCTTCTTTATAGTATAAATTACAACTTTTTGATTGACAAGTTTTAATAAAGTAGTATCATAAAGTTGTAAATACAACTATTTCATAAACAAGTTTAAAGGAGGAAACCAAATTATGTCGTTAACATTCGCGCAAAGACAAAATACGATCCAAGAATTAAAAAAAAGCTTAGAAATCTCAGGCTTAACCATCGCTGAAGTGGCCAATCAACTCGATACACATGAAAACAACATCCATTCTATTTTGCACTTAAAAACCAATTCCTTAGAAGATCCATGGATATTAAAAGAATTTTTAACCACACAGATTATCAAACAAGGAAAAATGCCTGTAACATTTACAGCATTAGTGGGCGACTTTCATCATTACCCATTCTTAAATTCAAAAAAAATAGAGCAATTACAGCTTTTATAGAGGAGGAAAAAAGATGAATACTACTAATTTTGGGCTCGGATGTGGAAGTTTTTCTACAGCAAATAAAAATTTATTAACCGAAAGTACAGCCATTATTCGTTCAGCAATGGAACATAATGTTACTTTTTTAAACACTGCTGATTTTTATGGTGCTGGCGAAAGCGAAATGGCTATTTCTCATGCACTTTATCATGAACAACGAGATGCAACTTATCTTTCTTTAAAATTTGGAGCCCTCATGGCACCAAATGGAATGATGTATGGTTTAGATGTACACCCAGATCGAATTAAAAATTATTTAACACATTCTTTAAAACGACTGAAACTAGATTATATCGATTTATATCAACCTGCTCGAATAGATTTAGCGATCCCAGTCGAAGAAACAATCGGTGCCATTTCTGACTTGGTAAAAGAAGGCTATGTAAAGGAAATCGGAATAACACAAGTAGATGCCCAAACCTTAAGAAAAGCGCACGCTACCCATCCTATTTCTTATGTAGAAATGGAATACTCTCTTTTTAACCGATCAATGGAAAAAGAAATCGTACCAGTAGCACGAGAACTGGGGATTAATATGGTCGCATTCGGTATCTTAGCGCATGGTTTATTAAGCGGAGCGTGGACAAAAGAAAAAGTAGCGCAAGGAAAAAGAGCTCAAAATAAGACTACCTCACTCCTAGATAAAGACAATATTGAAGAAAATATCTTACGAGTAGAAGCACTAAGAAAAATCGCTGAAGAAAAACAACTAACCCTATCACAGCTTATTCATGCTTGGGCACTTTCTAAAGGCGAGGATATCCTCCCTTTAATCGGTGTAAGCAAGCTAAGCCAATTTGAAGATTCGATCCAAGCGCGCCAAGTTAAATTATCAAATGAAGAGATCTCACGAATTGAAAAAGCAGTACCAGAAGACAAAATCAAAGGAAAGAGTTTTAGACAATTAACGTTTAGAAATGGTGTAATTGTCTAGAAGGAAAAGCGGTAGAGGTACTTATATTTAAAGGGGCTCGGAGTTCAGCGCAATTTTTTATTAGAAAAAATTGCGATAAATCAAGCGAAAGCGCTCGTGATTAAAGAGGTCTGCCAGAATCCGGAAGTGGAAATCTGGCAAGCTTTTTCAATCACGAGCGCTTTCGTTGATTTATTTTGACTTCCTTTTATTTAAGGATATAAGCGATTTAACAAACGTGGGAATGGAATGGACTCACGAACATGCTCAGTTCCTGAAATCCAAGCAACTGTACGCTCTAAACCAAGTCCGAAACCAGAATGTGGAACAGAGCCATAACGGGCTAAGTCAATATACCAACGATAGGCTTCTTCGTCTAAGCCAAACTCTTTAACACGTTTAAGAAGTGCTTCTAACTCGTGAATACGCTCAGATCCTCCAATAATCTCACCATAACCTTCTGGTGCAATCAAATCTGCACAAAGAACGACTTCACGATTAGTCGGATCTTCTGGCATATAAAACGGCTTAATTGCTTTTGGATAATGTGTAATAAAGACTGGCTTTTCAAAGCTATCAGCAATGGCTGTTTCATGTGGTGCTCCGAAGTCTTCGCCCCATTCAATATCATGAAAACCTTTTTCTTTCAATAACTTAATCGCTTCTGTATACGTAATCCGTGGAAACGGTGCTGTCATTTTTTCAAGATGCGTTGTATCACGTCCAAGTCTTTCAAGTTCAAGCGAACAGTGGTCAAGCACAGATTTTACTAAGAAAGCCACATAGTTTTCTTGAACTTTTAAGCTATCTTCTAACTCATAAAAAGCCATTTCTGGTTCAATCATCCAGAATTCAATTAAATGGCGGCGTGTTTTCGATTTTTCAGCACGAAAAGTTGGACCAAATGAAAAGACTTTCCCAAATGCCATTGCACCAGCTTCCATGTATAATTGCCCACTTTGCGAAAGGTAAGCATCTTCCTCAAAGTATTTCGTATGGAATAATTCGGTTGTTCCTTCTGGCGCGCTTCCTGTTAAGATTGGTGGATCAATTTTTATAAAACCTTCATTGTTGAAAAACTCATATGTTGCACGAATAATTTCATTACGGATTTTCATAATGGCATGTTGGCGATTAGAACGCAACCATAGATGACGATGATCCATTAAAAATTCTGTCCCATGCTCTTTTGGTGTGATTGGATAATCGTGTGATTCTGAGATGATTTCAAGTGACTCGATAGCCATCTCATAACCAAATTTAGAACGTGTATCTTCATGAATAGTCCCTGTTACATAAAGGCTTGTTTCTTGAGTTAATCCTTTTGCTTGGAGGAAGATTTCTTCAGCTACTTCTGCTTTTACAACAACACCTTGCATAAACCCTGTGCCATCACGAAGTTGTAAAAAAGCAATTTTACCACTTGAACGTTTGTTGGCTAGCCATGCGCCGATTGTTACTTTTTGATTGACATAATCTTTTGATTGATTAATTGTTATTTTCACTTCTTAAGTTCACTCCCTATTTTTTCATAAATTCTTGAATTCGTTGTAATGCTTTTTCAAATAAAGCGGCTTCGGTTGCATAAGAAAGACGAATATAATTTGGCATACCAAATCCTGAACCTGGAATAACAGCCACCTTTGCATCCTCAAGTAGCGCTTCAGCAAACTGGTCAACATGATTAAATCCTTTTAATGCCGCTGCTTCTTTTGCTTCAACAAAGAAATAAAAAGCGCCGTCTGGTTTTTTTGGATAAAATCCTGGTATTTTTTCTAACTCAGGATAAAAACGCTCCATCCTTTCAGCAAAAGCTTCGTACATTTTCTCCGGTATAGCTTGACTACCATTATAAGCTTCAATAGCAGCATACTGGGCATTTGCAGTTGGGTTGCTCGTCATATGATCAGCAAGTTTCCCCATTCCCGAAATGAGACTTGCATTTGCAGCGGCATAACCTATTCGCCATCCCGTCATTGAATATGCCTTAGATACACCATTAACCACAATTGTTCGCAGGTAAAGATCCTCGCTCAAGCTTGCAATAGAGGT
Source organism: Listeria sp. PSOL-1 (assembly GCF_902806445.1). Taxonomy (NCBI): domain Bacteria; kingdom Bacillati; phylum Bacillota; class Bacilli; order Caryophanales; family Listeriaceae; genus Listeria; species Listeria sp. PSOL-1. Next base: position 1,219,012 of record NZ_LR760298.1, read on the forward strand.
TACAACACCACTGCCATAATATAACTTTTCATAAATCTCATCTGAAACAATCAGTAAATTGTGCTTTGTTGCAACCTCTCCAATTTGGCGTAATTCTTCTTCAGAATAACACATTCCAGTTGGATTATTTGGGGAGTTCAAAATGATGGCTTTTGTTTTTTCAGAAATGGCGCGTTCGAAATCTTTTGCTAAAATTTTGAAATCAGTATCAAAATCAGTTTCAACAAAAACAGGAACGCCTCCTGCTAACTTGACTTGTTCAGGATAAGTTACCCAATAAGGGACTGGAATGACTACTTCATCACCTGGATTTAAAATGGCTTGAAAGATAGAATAAAGCACATGCTTAGCGCCAGTTCCAACAAAAATTTGATCCAGCGTATAAGTTAAGTGCTGATCACGCTTTAACTTATCACAAATAGCTTGCTTTAATTCAGGAATTCCCGTTGAGGGTGTATATTTTGTTAAACCAGCTTCCATTGATTGAATCGCTGCATCAATAATATTTTGCGGTGTATTAAAATCGGGCTCCCCAGCACCTAAGCCGATCACATCAATTCCTTCAGCTTTCATTTTCTTAGCTTTTGCAGTAATTGCAAGCGTTTTTGAAGGCGCCACTCTTTTGACGCGTTCTGATAAGGAAATGTCCATTTTACTTCCTCCTAAATTACAAGTTTTCGATTTCTCGCAACCATTCACCGTCTCTAAATGTCATGTCATAATAATTTAAACGATTATATTTATCAAGATAACTCACTTCATAAAGCGGCAAATCACCTTCCATACCAAGTGTTACATTTAAAATTTTCTTCGGTTTTTTAGCTGCTTCAACAATCCTTCTCGCCTTTTGAGCAGAAATTCCGTCTGACGCATACTTTACATAAATTTTATCTGATTTCTTTTTAGGAACCCAAATAATGATCTCTTTATTTTCTTTATTTTTGCCAGTTAATACATAATAAGTTGATTTAATGCCAGTATATAAGTAGAACTTCCCTTGGTCCTTTAAATCAACGCTACCACTAATCCTTGCTAGTGCCTCTTTTTTTGCTTCTTGTACAGGCCTTTCAGCGCTTCTCGCATAAAGAAAGAAAGCAAGAAGTAAAAGTATAACAACGCTAATAATGGCCAGTATCCAAAGACCGATCTTACGTCCTTTCTTTTTTCTATGCAAAATAAATTCTCTCATTTCCTGTTATATTTGCCGGACTACACTTTAGGCATAGATCCATTATAGCAATTCAGCTTTATTTTTTGAAGTCTTAATCTTGATCTCCCTTAAAAAATTCTGCTGTTTCGTCAAGAAGCTGAGATTGGTTCGCTTTAATGATGGGTACATCTGGAATTGAGCTTAAAAATGCTTTGCCAAAATGCGTTGTATCAATGCGGTTATCAAAAATAAAAATCAGCCCTCGATCTGTTTCGCGGCGAATTAAACGACCAAATCCTTGCTTAAAGCGTAGTATCGCTTCTGGTAAAGAATAATTTTGGAAAGCATTTTCCCCTTGTGATTTTAAAAGTTCAATTTGCGCTTTCGTATACGGATCATCAAGTGGTGCAAAAGGAAGTCTTACAATCACCAAACAGCTAAGTGCCTCCCCAGGAATGTCAATCCCTTCCCAAAAACTTGTTGTTCCAAGTAAAATCGCTTTATCAAATAATTGAAATTGTCTTGTTAAACGATCCGTACTACCACTTGACCTCCCTTGTGCTAATATGACAAACTCGGCCAATACTGGATTGGATTTCAGTATCTTAAAAGTTTCATCAAGCATTTCAGATGCGGTAAAAAGGACCAGCATCCGGCCACTCGTTTTTACAGCAATGTGTGAAAGATAATTGGCTAGCTGTTCAGTGTATGTTAAAAGAGGCGTACTTTTAATAGGTGACATATCATTTGGAATCAGTATTTTAGCGTGTTTGGCATACTTAAATGGAGATGCGATTTTTGCTTCAATCAATCGATCAGCAAGTCGATTTAGGCCAAGCTTTTTTTTAATATAGTCGAAAGAGTCTTTAACAGTAAGTGTAGCTGAGGTCATCACTACGCTATCTTTTGTATCAAAAAAATGATCAGCAAGCTTATTCTCGATTCCTCCTGACATATTTGTTATTTTAAGGCTGGATAATGAATAATTTTTGTCGCATTCTAAAATCACAATGCTAAACGCTTGGTGTTGGTTAATCATTTGTTTTAACCCTGCTGCCATGTGCTCCCAGTCAAGCAAAAAAGAATAGGTCTCCTCAATAAAAGCAATCTCTTGCTCTGAAAAAGATCTGCTTTTCTGCTTTCCTTTTTCCAGTAATGCTGTCATGTTTTTAACGACTTCAAATAATAAAGTCACTAGGTTCTCCGCTGTGTAAAACAAATCATCAGTTAATGTGACTTCCACTTGCTGCTTATTTTTATTGTACAAAAGCGTTTTAAGCTCAGTAAAAAACGCGTCGATGGCCGAACCTAATTTAAACGCTGCAATATTTAAATCAAATAAACTACTTTCACCCTCAAAGATCATTTCTAAACGGCTTAAGAGTGAATATTTTTCAAGTGACCCTAATTGATTTAAGAAATATTTCATTTTCCGATACGTCAAACTAAAGCTCCACTGGTCTCTTACACTATCAGCAAAATGATGCGCCTCATCGATCACAGCATAACTATATTCTGGCAAACGGCTTTTTTTAGTGAAATGATCTTGTAAAAGAAGCGCATGATTGACAATCACCAAATCAGCATGCTTTGCTTGCTCTACATTGAACTTGTAAAAATCATAGTCCAACCATGGATCTTTATCTTCTGGCAAAAACCAACCAGTATGCTTCATCCGGTTCCAAAATAGCTTACCACCACTCGATAAATTAACTTCATCAATATCTCCCGTTTTTGTTTCCATCAACCAAACAAGTAATTTTAATTTCGTAACAACAACATCGTACTGTGTATCTACTTCATAAAGAAGCTGCTCAAATTTAAATAAGTTAAGGTAATGATCTCTTCCTTTTAATAAAGTAGCAACTACTGGAAGATCCGTAAGCTGCTCCACAAGCTTGACATCTTTTTGAAATAGTTGGCTTTGAAGTAGATTGGTATATGTGCTAATAATAACAGGTAAACGTTCTCCCTTTGCAAAATAAAGGGCAGGCAAAAAATAGCCTAACGACTTACCAATCCCTGTTCCAGCTTCAATAAGTGCATGAGATTTACTTTCCATCGCTTGATGCACCAAATCCATCATTTCAAATTGACCGTTTCTTACATAAAGTGGTGCGTTAGCCTTTCCAAAAAGTTTCATTTTTGCTTGATTTGTTTTAGGAAAAACATGCGCCGAGAAGTGAGAATAGCTTGGTTTTTCAATACTTTTACGCTGGATGACAAGGCCACGATACTCAAGTAAATGAGCAGGAAGTGTTTCCACTTTACGCCCTTTTCGCATCTCGATTTCAAAAATTAAAGATGGCAAGTAACTCTTTAATGATTGTGAAATCGAGGACATTTTTTGAATAACCGCAAGTGGCAAGCTCTCTAGCTTATGTAATAATTGAATGAGTAATTCAGCAGTAACCAGTGCATCACTATCCGCTTTATGTGGATCATTATGGGTTAAACCAAATTCATCACTCAAATCTTGTAATTTATAGCTGTCAACGCCCGGATATAAAATCCGAGCAAGCTCTACTGTATCAAGCTTATGAACTGAAGCAATCTCAATCTCAGCACGCTCCATTTCTTTTTGTAAAAATGTCCAATCAAAATTAACATTATGAGCAACAAAAATGGTATCTTCCAAAAGCGAATTGATCACCGGAGCAATATCTTGAAATTCAGGAGCATTCCGAACATCTTCTTCTGTGATCCCTGTTAACTCTTTTATAAAGGCAGGAATTGGTCGATTGGGATTTACAAAGCTAGAGTAGGTTTGAATAATTTGGTTGTTTTCAACAAGCACCGCTGCAAATTGAATCATTCGATCGGAGCGATTAGCTTGGTTCCCAGTTGTTTCTAAATCGACAACCATATAGCGCTTATGTTTTTGCCCCATCTTTTCACCCTCCTAAAATACTTCCAAAACAGAGATTCACTTGCTTTTCAGTGGAATGATCTCATTATCAATTAGCCGTGTCTGTTTGTATTTCACAGCAATGGCTAAAATAAGCGCTTTACTCCTAGCTGAAGCTGCTAAAAAGCTAGGATAATCAAGTAATGTTAAATAATCGATTTGGTTAGCCGTTCCTAAAAGCCGGTCCTTAACCACTTGATAAACTTTTTGTTCGTCTAGATGACCTTCTTCTATTCGTTTTCGCCCAAGGAGTAGCGCTTGATGAAGTTTAGCAGCATCCCTTCGCTCGGCTTCGCTTAATCGGACGTTGCGACTGCTTTTTGCCAGACCATCTTTTTCACGGATTGTAGCTACTTTGCGGATTTCAATTGGTAAAAAATAATCGGCTACAAAGCTTTCAACAATAGCAACTTGTTGTGCATCTTTTTGTCCAAAATATGCACGCGTTGGCATCATGAGCGAAAATAACTTTAACAAGACCGTAACAACACCATCAAAATGCCCTGGTCTTGCGCTTCCATCTAATACGTCGATTCGCTTTTCGACGTGCAATTGTACAGATAATTCTTGTGGGTACATTTCATTCACTGTCGGTAAAAATAACAAATCTACACCCGCTCGTTCTGCTTGCAATGAATCCTCTGCTTCATCACGCGGATAACACGCAAAATCTTCATTTGGTCCAAACTGCTTTGGATTGACAAAAATACTCATAACGACATAATCATTTTCATTTTTTGCAGCTTTCACAAGCGCTAGATGCCCTTCATGTAGATAGCCCATTGTCGGTACAAAACCAATCTCTAAATCAGAAACCTTCTGTAAAGCCTCTTTTAACTCTGCTTTGGTTCGAACCATTCTCACTTATTTTCGCCTCCGTATAAATCAATGATGTCTTCTGCCTTCATCGTAAATGAATGCTTATCTTCTGGAAAATAACTTTTTTTCACATCGGAAACATAATGAATAAGCGCAGAGATAATCGGTTCATCAATATCAAGATAAGCTTTAACAAATTTAGCGCGTCTTGAAATCCCGTATCCGATTACATCATGAAATACTAAAACTTGGCCATCTGTTTTCACCCCAGCGCCGATACCAATTACAGGAATATGTAATCTATTTGTGATTTTTTCTGCTAGTTGTTTCGGAATCGCCTCAAGCACAAGCATAATAGCCCCTGCTTGCTCTATTCTTAAAGCTTGTTCCATTAACTCTGCTGCCTCTTCTTTTGCTTTAGCGCGTACTTTATAGCTCCCAGTTAAACCCACTGTTTGTGGTGTCAAGCCAAGATGCGCTACAACTGGGGCTCCTGCTTCAGTCAAAGCTGCAATTTTTTCGACAACCCGGCCTGCTCCTTCTAGCTTAATTGCATTTGTACCACTTTCTTGAATTAATTTTCTAGCTTGCCAAATCGTATCCTCGATTGAAGCATGATAACTCATATATGGCATATCTGTTACGATAAACGTATTTGGTGCCCCTCTTTTTACAGCTTTTGTATGGTGGATCATATCCGCCAGTGTTACAGGGATCGTTGAATCATATCCAAGGACAACCATGCCAAGGGAGTCTCCTACTAAAATTAGATCTACTCCCGCTTTTTCAGCATCTTTCGCTGAAGGATAATCATAAGCTGTGATCATCGCAATCTTTTCTTGCGCTTGTTTCATCTCTAAAAATTCAAGTGGTTGTTTCATCATTTCGTCTCCTTTTCGTCCGTGTTTATTCAAATCACGGCAAAAATATAAAATAAATTAGGATAAATGTATTGTTTTATCAACATAAATACAATCAATTCTTTTATCCCTCCTGCTATGTTACCATAACTTTAAATTTCAAAAAAGTCTTTAATGCGCATGTTGATCAAGCCATTTTTGCAAGTCCTGCTTACTGCTAGAAGCCTTGTAAATCGACGTTATCTTTCCTTTATCAAGGTAGACAAGCGTTGGTACCGAATCAACATCGATCCCTTTCAAAAAACTAATCATCTCTGTTTGATTTGCTTTAGCCGCTATCTCAACATCATAATAGTCCATCTTTTTTATTTGTCTAGCTTTTAACTCTTTTTGTAAAACTGGTTGAAAGGCTTGGCAATCTGTGCAACTTGCTCTTCCAATATAAATAGCGCCTGTTTCTTTTTGCTTTATTTTTCTTTTAAAATCGGCAGTTGAAATGGTTTTTAAAAAAGTCTTGGCCTGTATCTTTGTTGCTACCATCTTGTCTTCTAGTTCTTCTTTTCCACCACATGAAACTAAAATGATACTGATGATAAACAAAAATGGAATGCTTATAAATTGTTTCATTCTCTCACCCTCCCAAACACTATTATAACGAACAAAGTATGATCTGAAAAATAAGTAAAACAAGATTTTAACGGCTAATAAATCACTTTTAGGCACAAAACTAGCCAGAAAATAAAATTTTCCGGCTAAAACTGCTACCCATTAATTCATTTCAATATCCGCAGAATAAATATGATGAATTTTTCCAGTATCATCTTGTACAAGTAAAACACCAGTATCAGAAATGCCAAGTGCCACTCCTGTAATTTTTTCTTGCATGGTCGTCACCCTTAGTGTTTTTCCAAATGAAAGGGCACGTTCTTCCCATAAAATTTTAATAGGTGCAAAACCTTGTTCGATAAAAAGGAGATAATACTTTTCTAAATAAAATAAAATGGCTTGAATTACCTTCCGTCTAGAAACTTTAGTTCCTAATTCCTGTTTAAGGGAGGTCGCTTTATTTACGAGCTCATCTGGAAATTCTACTTGGTTAACATTGACACCAATTCCAAGGATCACCGCATGGACAGATTCAGCATCTGCTTGCATTTCTGTTAAAACGCCGCAAACTTTGCGCTTACCAATATAAACGTCATTTGGCCATTTAATTTCTGCTTTTAAATTTGTTAATTGCGTGATGGCCTCTGTCACAGCGAGTGAAGCAATAAATGTAAATTGTGGTACTTTTTGAAGGGGAATATCTGGTTTTAAAATAATACTCATCCAGATTCCTTGTCCTTTTTGTGAATCCCACGATCTTTTCAGGCGTCCCTTGCCACCTTTTTGTTCATCAGCAATGATTACAGCTCCAGAACAAGCGCCATTTGAAACAGCAAGATGTGCAACTTGTTGTGTCGATTCGACTACATTTAATACGGTCAGCTCTTGCCCAATTAATTTTGTTTTTAAACCTAATGAAATGGCATCTTTTGAAAACTGGTCAGTAGAGGCTTCTAAACGATAGCCCTTGTTACGAACGGCTTCGATAATAAAGCCTTCTTTTCGCAAAGCACTCATATATTTCCATACAGCTGTTCGTGAACACCCAAGAAATGACGCCATTTGTTCTCCAGAAATAAATTCTCCTCTTTTTTCGGAAAAAAGTGCAAGTAATTGTTCACGCTTTTTATTTCCCACTAACAAGCCATCTCCTTATTGCTTCTCTATTGTTTGGAAGTTTCTTGTTTAAAACAGCTTGTTCAACAGAGATTAATTTTTCTTTTAACCAAGGACCAGGTTTCTTGTCATACCATTTAAGCAAATCCTTACCATTAATAGCAAGGTCACTGATACTTTTAATTGGTAGCCTTTCGTACATCTTATCGCATTCCAACTGCGCAGAATTTCCAGTCACTAAAAAACGCAGCTCCTCAACAAGAGAATAGATTTCTTTTCCTGCTAAATAAAGGGTATAATCTGTCCAAGGCTCATTTAGTTGATACCAATAAACCGCTTGCTTTACATGAGTAATAAGTTTATTAGGCAATTTCCAAGCTTTTAAAAATGTTTGAATATCATTAACCTCAATCGCCGTAACTAAAGCAAGCCAAATTAAGTCAGCTGAAGCCGTTTCAGCAAAATGCCAATCAGCAAGATTTTGCAAGCCACTTTTTGCTTGTTTTAGCCCCGGTAAGTAATGATGCAGATGCACATCAACTAAGAGATCCATTGCTTGTTTACGCGCCTTTCCACGAATCATTTTTTCCCATTCTATCGTTTTTCGCTCAACCGATGTATGTTCAAGCAATTTAATTTCGCGTTTTAGCGCCGCTTTAGTTTTTTCCTCAATTGTAAAATCTAACTGGCTCATAAAACGGACAGCGCGCATCATTCGTAAAGCATCTTCTTGAAAACGCTGATTTGGAATACCAACAGCTTTAATTTCGCGTTCTTGAATTGCTTTTATTCCAGCAAATGGATCTTCAAAATGAAATTTCTCATCCATAGCGATGGCATTCATCGTAAAATCACGCCGTAATAAATCTTCTTTCAATGAGCGAATAAAAGTGACTTCACTTGGTCTGCGGAAATCTTCATATTTTCCTTCTGTTCGAAAAGTAGTCACTTCATAAAGTTCGTGTTGATAACGTACTGTCACCGTCCCATGTGCAATTCCCGTGTCATAAGTAACAGGAAAAACCTGCTTGACTTCTTCTGGAAAAGCACTCGTCGCAATATCCACATCAGAAATTGTACGCTCTAAAATAAAATCCCGCACAGCTCCCCCTACAAAATAAGCTTCATATCCAGCCTCTTGAAGCTGCTTTAGTATCGGTGAAGCTTGTTTAAAAACTTCTTTCATAAAAACTCCTTCCAATCCACTTAGAGAATATTTTCTAAGCCGTAAACCAGCGTTTCATAGTTCGCCGTTTCACGAATAGCAAGCGCCACACCCGACATAAATGAAAGCCGATCATATGAATCATGGCGAAGGGTTAAACCTTGCCCTTCAGCACCAAAAATCACCTCTTGATGCGCTACAAGCCCAGGTAAACGAACACTATGAATTCGCATGCCCTCATATTCTGCACCACGCGCCCCTTGAATTGTTTCTTGCTCCTCTTTTGCCCCCTGATTTATGGCTTCACGTGCTTTTGCCATCATTTCAGCTGTTTTAATTGCTGTTCCGCTTGGAGCATCTAATTTATTATCGTGATGCAATTCAATAATTTCCACATTGGGAAAATATTTTGCTGCTTTTTCGGCAAACTGCATCATTAAAACAGCGCCCACAGCAAAATTTGGAGCAATTAGACTACCTATTTTTTTCTGGCTAGAAAGCGCACTTAGTTCTTCAATTTGTTCCGGTTTAAAACCAGTTGTACCAATCACTGCTCGAACACCAGCTTCAATAATCGTCTTCGCATGTGAATACGCAACGCTTGGTTCCGTAAAATCAACGACACATTCCGGTTTTTTTTCTTTGATTAAATCCGTTAATTCTCTGTATACCGGTACATCTAACTGATTAAACTCTACCAGCTCATTGATGTTCTTTTCATCTGGTTTTTTATCTAAAACAGCAACTAATTCCATATCTTTCTCGCGTAAAACGGTTTTAACTACTTCATGCCCCATCTTTCCTTTAAATCCTGATACTGCTACTTTAATCATGGCTATTCTCCTTTTTTGTCCAGCGATTCTGATCACGCTGGTTAAATTTTTCAAGCACGATTTCCATTGCTTTTTCCAGATCAATCTCAAGTGAATTTGCCATACAAGTCAGCACAAAGAAACAGTCACCCAACTCTTCTATCATGCTTTTTTCTTGTTCACTATTTTTTTTAGGCTTTTCGCCGTAATAGTGATTGACCTCACGCGCAAGTTCTCCTACTTCTTCAGTGATGCGCGCCATCATACTAAGTGGTGAAAAATAGCCTTCTTTAAATTGTCCAATATAATCATCGACATCTTGCTGAATTTCCTGCATTGTTTTTGCCACGATTCATGCTCCTTTCACGTAACGCTTATTTTTCACTTTTTATAAAGATAGTGATTAGGATCATAATTTTGAAGTGGAATCATGATTTCACCCTCCATTACTAAATCAGCTAATATTTTACCAACATAAGCACCTGTTGTTAAGCCAGATGCACCTAATCCATTAGCGACAAAAATAGGCTCATTCGCTAACTGACCGATCATCGGGATAAAATCAGAAGTATACGGCCTTGTCCCGACGGCTAACCTTTTCGGTAAATCTCTTAATTCGGTCGCTAAAAAAGGCTGAACAGCTTGAATAATTTCTTTTTCACCAGCATTTGTTGGCGTTAAATCAAAACCAGCCGTTTTTTCATGTGTGGCTCCAAGCATTAACTTTCCCTCGTCAAATGGCACAATACTTTTAGCGCTCGGTGGTAAAATGACAGGCCAATCATTTGTTTTTTTCATAGGAAGCTTGGCCTCAATGATTTGACCTTTTTGCGGGAATACTTCTAAATCATAACTGATTTCTTGTAAACTTTCACGCATCCAGGCACCACCTGCATGAATGATTTTTTCAAATGGAATGCTTTGTTGTAAATGATATACGCTTAATGTCTGGCCTTTTTTTGCTAATCTTGCTGTTCCATTCAACCATTTTGCGCCGTTTTTTATTGCAGCTAGCTTTAAAGTACTAACTAGTACCGAACCACTCACACGCCCTCCACCTGAAACAAAAATCGCTTCATATCGAGGAGCAATAATTGGGAATTTAGCCTTTACTTCCTCTTCGTTCAGCCAAATGATTTTACCCATTTCCGGAGCCATTTGCCTTCTTTCCAAGGCTCTTTTTTCTAGGTCCGCTAAAACGTGCTTTTCTTTATGAATATAGAGCGCACCAACTTGTTTATACCCTGATTCTAACTGTTCTTTTTCTAAAAGCTCACGGTGAAGTATAGGATAATACCAAGCACTCATTTTAGCAAGCTGATACCAAGTCTTACTACGCCTTTTAGAAAGCCATGGTGAAATAATTCCTGCTGCGTGCCTTGTGGCTTGTCCAGCTCTTTCATCATCAATCAAAGTCACATCATGACCTGCTTTAGCTAAATGATAACAAGCACTAGCGCCAACAATTCCACCACCGATGATCACAATTTTCATATCTTATTCTCCTTCAACCAACGCGCTAAAATTTGAAAATCAGCTTCAATTAAAGGAAGTAGCTGGCGATTATAAAAGATAGCGGCGGGATGAAAAGTGGGCATTACGATATACTGCTTTTTCCCAAATTGCAATGTCGCTTCTTCTGTTAAAGTTAGGATTTCATGTTGAAAAAATTGACCATGCGTTTCGCTAACCTTGATCCTTTTCCCTAGTATTCTTCTTAAGCCAATATTTCCTAGCGTTACAATGATACGCGGTTTAAGCTTCTTAATTTCATAATCCAAAATGGGCGCATGGATAAGGATTTCTTTTTGCGAAGGCGTACGATTATATTTTCGTGCTAAACTTTTTCCTGTTTTTCGATCTATTTTTTCACGAAGCTGATAAGGTCTACTTCTAACAGAACTTGTAATATAAACATCTCCACGCGAAAGCCCAGCTATTTCAAAAAACTTCATCAATTCTTTCCCAGCTCGCCCACTAAAAGGGATATGATTATGTATTTCCGTTTCACCTGGTGCCTCCCCGACAAACATCACTCGTGGATTATCAGAACCTTGCCCCACGACAAAACCCTCTAACGCATAATGTGCACTTTGTTTTTTCACCATCTCTATTAACTCAGTTGGAATCTCCATACTGCACTTCCCTTTTGATTTGTTATCACTATTTTACTGAAAACCCAAATAAATTACAAAAACAAGCTTCAGCGTTTTGCTAAAACGCTGATCCTGGCGTCTGTAAAAAAGCAAGTTCTTCTTCAGTTGAAGCGCGCCCTACTATTTTATTACGGTGTGGATATCGGCCAAACTTTACTAAAATATCACGGTGTTGCTGTTCAAATTGCAGGTTTTTCTCCATCCCTTTTTCAGAAAAACATTTTACTGCCTCCTCGTGAATTAGTAAGGATTCTGAATGCATAAGTGGCATATATAAAAATGATCTCTCTTCTACAGAAAGCTGTTCAATTGGGTAATGTAAGATCGCTTCTTGAGCAAGAATAAGCGCCATCCCATCATAAGCAAACGACCGCGGATCATCACGATAAAGGTTTCGCGAAAATTGATCTAAAACAATAATCTCAGCTAGGCGCCCTTGAATCGCTAATCGCCAATCGACTTTTTCACCTTTTATCACTTGCTTGTGAACTTTTAAAAAACGTTTTCTAATCAGTTCATCAAAGGATTTGTTTTTGGTAAACCATTCGTCTGGTGTAGATTCTTTAAACCAGAAATCAATAACCTCTTGATAATACATATCACATGCCTCCTCATTTACTTCTTTCTCATTGTAACATCTTCAATTAAAAATTGTCGAAAAAATAAATAACTAATTTTTTGTAAGCAAGTTACTTGATATAACCACCCTATATCAGCTAAACTAAAATAGATATCTTACTTAGGAGGGAAAAACATGGAAAACGTATTATTTATTAAAGCAAATGGCTTGCCTAAAGAACGCTCTGTTAGCGTCACTTTATATGAAACATTTTTAGAAAGTTATCAAGAAAGGCATCCTGATGACATCATCACCGAACTCAATTTATTTGAAGCAGATTTACCTTATTATGATGCCGTTATGATGAATGGCTTATACAAAGAAGCAAATGGCGAAGCGGTAACACCTGAAGAAAAACGCTTGGCAGACATTGCGAATAGTTATCTTGAAGGCTTCCTAGCTGCAGACAAAGTGATTATCGCTTTTCCTTTATGGAATTTCAGTATTCCAGCACAACTTTTAACCTATTTATTTTATTTAAGTCAGGCTGGTAAAACGTTCAAATATACAGCAGAAGGGGTAGTTGGTTTAATCCCAAACAAAAAAGTAGCACTCTTAAATGCTCGTGGAGGCGTCTATTCTGAAGGCCCATTAACTGATCATGAAATGTCTGCTACTTATGTTAAAAACGTCCTCGCACATTTTGGCATTAAAAATCCTGAGCTTATTGTCGTGGAAGGTCACAATGCCAAGCCTAACCAAGCCAAAGAACTTATTGCAACAGGCATAACAGAAGCTAGCGAACTTGCGCAAAATTTTTAATTTAAAAAAATAGCTAGTCCTGAGTTCTAAAAAATTTTAGCATCTCAGGAACTAGCTTTTTTTCGTACCCCTTTAAGTTGTACTTTAAGCACCTTACATTGTAAGATAAGAAGGAAGAAGGTTAAAGGAGACGAATACAATGACGATATTAAAAAAGCCACTGCTCAACAAAGGAACCGCTTTTACTGAAGCAGAGCGAATAAAACATGGCATTACAGGATGCTTGCCACCCGTTTATGAAACCATTGCCCAACAAGCAGAACGTGTTTTTAAGCAACTTGATAAGCTAGAAGATCCACTGGCCAAACATTATTTGCTTGGTGACCTATATCACGAGAATCGTACACTTTATTATTACGTCGTTTCAAAAAATATCACTGAAATCTTGCCCTTAATTTATACGCCAACAATTGGTGATGCTGTAGTTAATTACCATTTAGATTACAAAACTCCTGAAGAAGCGCTTTACATTGATGCTTTTAACAGTGAACAACTGGGCACAACATTAAAACATGCTGCTTCTCATCCAGAATCAATTGATATGATGGTCATCACAGATGGTGAAGGTGTACTTGGCCTAGGCGACTGGGGTGTAAATGGTGTTAAAATTGCTGTTGGAAAACTTGCCGTTTATACGGTTGCTGCTGGCATTGCCCCAGATCGCGTCTTACCAATTGTTATTGATGCCGGAACCAATAATCAAGAGCTCATCCAAAGTTCGAGATACCTTGGTAATAAAAAAGCGCGTCTAAGTGAAGAAGCCTATGATCACTTTATCGCTCATTTCGTTGAACAAGCCAAAAAAATTTTCCCTAATGCAGTTTTCCATTGGGAAGATTTCGGACGCAATCACGCCGCACGTATTTTGGAAACATATCGTTCAAAGATTTGTACATTTAATGATGATATCCAAGGAACAGGCGCAATGGTCCTTGCAGCAGCTCTTGCGACAACACGTGTTTCAAAAATTCCACTTAAAGATCAACGTATTGTTGTTTTTGGTGCTGGAACTGCTGGAATTGGAATTACTGAACAGCTCGTTTCTGAATTGATGCGCGAAGGCCTTTCCGAAAATGAAGCCAAAGAACGTTTTTTCCTAGTAGACAAAGAAGGTCTGATTACTGATGATCTTACCCATTTAACTACTGGTCAACAGCGTTTTGCAAAAAAAGCAAGTCTCTTTAGCGAAAAACGCCCTACAACTTTAGCAGAAACCATCCATTCAGTCAGACCACACATGCTAATTGGCTCAAGTGGTGTCGCTGGTGCTTTTTCTGAAGACGTTGTTCGGACGATGGCAAAACATGTTGATTGGCCCGCTATTTTACCTTTATCCAATCCAACAAAACTAGCAGAAGCCAAAGCCAGCGATCTCATTCATTGGACAGAGGGACGAGCTCTCATTGTAACAGGAAGCCCCACAAAACCTGTGACCTATAACGATACCACCTACTATATTGGCCAAGCAAATAATGCCTTGCTTTACCCTGGACTTGGCTTAGGCGCCATTCTTATCCGTGCAAAACACATCTCAAATAAAATGCTTCTTGCTGCAAGCCATGCCGTTTGTGAAACTGTCCATTTAAAAAAACAAGGCGATATTCTCCTTCCACCGATTGAACAATTAAGAAAAACCAGTTATCAAGTTGCACTGGCTGTTGCCAAACAAGCAATAGCTGAAAACTTAGCAAACAGCTCCATCAACCATCTCGAAAAAGCACTTGAAAAACTCATCTGGGAACCAAACTATCGCTAAAGGAGCTAAAAACAAATGTTTCCAAAAACGAGATCATTATTAAACGAAATCATTACCGAAAAAGCAGCTCCCGGCATTACCTACCAAATCATCACCAAAAAGCAGCATGAAACAAAGCTTATCGGCGCAAAACAACTTGTTCCTTCTAAACAGCCGCTAACTGCGGATCAAAAAAATTACTATGATATCGCCTCTTTAACAAAAGTTATCGCAACAACGATTCGTATCTGCCAACTAATTGAATCAAAAAAATTAACGACAGAAAGCTTAGTACAATCCTTTTTACCCGAGTTCCGCTATCCAGATATAACTGTTCTCGATTTACTCACACATAGC
Source organism: Listeria sp. PSOL-1 (assembly GCF_902806445.1). NCBI lineage: Bacteria > Bacillati > Bacillota > Bacilli > Caryophanales > Listeriaceae > Listeria > Listeria sp. PSOL-1. Next base: position 1,234,077 of record NZ_LR760298.1, read on the forward strand.
TCAGGGCTCGCTAAAAGCATTCCTGGCTTTAAAATTGAAAATCGCACTGATTTACGTCGGTACGTTTTTTCAACAGAGCAAGTCCGAGCACGCCACGAATTTGTGGAATATAGTGATGTTAATTTTTTACTATTAGGTTATCTGATTGAAACTCTTGATGGCGCCTTTGAAAAAAGCATTAAAAAGCATATCTTAGGCCCCTTATGTATGAACGATACAACCTTTTATCAAGCAATGAATAAAGACCAATCGATTCCAACAGAAATCGATCCCAATCGTGGTCTCATTCAAGGGGTTGTCCATGATTTCAAAGCTTTTATTGCCAAAGAAAATACAGGCCATGCCGGTCTTTTTAGCACGATGACTGATTTATCACTTTTTGCCCAAGCACTCCTCCTAAATGATGGGACTCCTATTCTTTCCAAAGAAATGACCAAACGCCTTGCGCAAAACTATACGCCTAGCTTAAATCGCAGTCGTGGTCTGGGATTTGATTTAAAGAAAACAAACCATGGTTATGCCCTTTATCACACAGGATTTACAGGAACATTTATCACGCTTGATTTGGAAACAAAAAATGGTTTAATTGTGCTTTCAAATCGAGTTCATCCTACACGAAAAAATAACCTTTTTAATGAAAAGCGTGACATCATTGCCGAAACCTTCCTCAAAGAAACAGAATCCTATTCAAAAAAATGAAGACGCCACAAATAAGCCATGTTAACAGAAGAATTAGCACTCGTCTTCATTTAATTTCAATGCAAAAAAATCCCGAACATCATGCAATTCAGCTAAAAATATAGCGTAAGCTCTACATTCCGAATACGACAAATCGAGCGAAAGCGTTTGCATTGAAGCGATTTGCCAGAACCCGGAAGCGGAGCGTACGACTGTACGTAAGAACCGGAAGTCTGGCAAACCGCTTCAATGCGAGCGCTTGTCGCCGATTTATTTCGTGTATGCTCTCTCCCCCGCATGTTCTCCTGCCACGTAACCAGTAACAAGCGCACAAGTAATGTTATAACCACCTGTATACCCATTAATATCAAGAATTTCTCCGCAAAAATATAACCCATCCTTACATTTTGAAGCCATTTCTTGCGGAATGATTTCCTTAACTGAAACACCTCCACCAGTAACAAATGCTTTATCAAAACTAAGCGTTCCTGAAACAAAAAAGCGGAAATCTTTAAGCAAAGCACAAAAGACTTCTAACCGTTTAGGACTGGCTTGTTGACAAACTTGCTCTGGATCAAGTTCTGCCTGCGCAAGTAAGAATAATAATAGCTTCTCTTGCTCCAAAGAATGAAGGGCATTTTTCAAAGCTTTTTTAGGGCTGTTTTTTAACAATGAAAGAACCTTTTGCATGATTTCTGCAGATGACAGTTCTGGAAAAAGATCCAGTTTCATCATAACTGGCTGTTGTTTTTTTAATTCCCGTTGGACAAACATACTGCATCTAAGCGCTGCTGGACCAGATATGCCAAAGTGTGTAAAAATCATATCCATCTGATGTGTAATCACCGGTTTTTTCTTTTGATTTAAGACAGAAAGTGAAACATCACGCAGCGAAATACCTTGCAGTAAGCGCTGTTTAATAAACGTTTCCTCTGATATAAGCGGGACCTCCGTTGGGTACAGTTCTGTAATTGTATGACCCGCATCCTTTGCCCAAGCATAGCCGTCACCAGTAGAACCTGTTCGCGGTACAGCTTTTCCACCAACAGCAACGATCACGGCTTTAGCTGAAATTTTTTCGCCTGACTGAAGGATAACACCTGTAGTAGCAGATTTTTCGTAAATCAATTTTTTAACAGTTGTATTTGTGTATATTTTAACATTTAACTGCTTTAAGCGATGGATTAAAGCTTCTGCAACGGACCGAGCGTCATTCGATACCGGAAACATTCGACCATGATCTTCTTCTTTTAACGAAACCCCTAAATTTTCAAAAAAACGAATAATATCTTCATTATTAAATTCATGAAAAGCACTGTATAAAAAGCGACCATTCCCAGGAATATGCTTGATAATCTCGTCTACAGGCCGTCTGTTCGTTACATTACAGCGCCCGCCACCAGATAAAATTAACTTCCGGCCTAACTTCTGCCCCTTTTCGATAAGTAAAACGGCAGCACCGCGTTTAGCTGCCTGGATCGCTGCCATTAAGCCAGAAGGACCGCCGCCAACAACAATGACATCAAATTTCATTTAAAGACCCCTTTTTTAATGTAATATAAAAAGGCAGAGATATGAACGATCGCAATCAGCAAGAAACATCTGCCTTCAGACTCGCATGAGCACGTTTTATTGTGCTTAAAAAAGCGTTCTAAGCGATAAATCGTTTGATATCTCGGCCCCGATAGCAATTAATCTCGAACCATATCCATAAATAAAAGCAATAAACGAAGCAATTCAAGAATAGCAACTGCCATTGCAGCAACGTAAGTCATCGCAGCAGCACTTAACACTTTCTTTGCTTGTGGTAGCTCACTTGAATGGACCAAGCCACCTTCTTCTAATTGAACAAGTGCTCGCTTACTTGCATCAAATTCAACTGGAAGTGTGATCACTTGGAAAAGCACACCTGCTGTCATTAATACAATACCTATTAACAGCATATTAGGTAATGTGGCAATCAATCCAATCAGTAGGAAAATCCACGAAGCACCTGAGCTAAACATTGTCACAGGGACTAAAGCCGAACGCAAGCGCATAAAAGAATAACCTTCTTTATCTTGAATAGCATGCCCAACTTCATGAGCAGCAACTGCCGCCCCAGCAATCGAATGCTTCTTATAATTGTCTTCTGATAAATAAACGGCTTTTTTACGCGGATCGTAATGATCGCTTAAAACACCGCTTGTTGCTCGAACTGGAACATCAGTTAAGCCGTTGCGATCTAAAATCATACGCGCCACTTCTGCTCCTGTCATTTCGTTTTGAACACCAATTTGCGAATACTTTGCGTATGTCGATTTTACTCGAAGTTGTGCCCAAAGCGGTATGGCAGCAACAATAACAAAATAAATAAGATAGGCTGTCAATGACATAAGTAAATATCCTCCTAAATAAAATCTTCAATTAGTAAACCTAATTGCCATTAGTTTTATTATAATCCATGATAAGTAAACACTCAATCTTCTTTATTTATTATGAGGAAACTCTAATTTTAGATGGTCTTTTTTTAGACATTTCTCATAAACGAGGTAAAGAACAGCGATTGTAAGCCAAAATGTTAGGTAGCCAATGATTGCCGAGAAGTGCTCCATCCCCATATAAATAGGCATCTGCCCAAATAAATAATCAATCGCATCATTATGTAACACCCATACTGCCGCAATCATAAAATGACTTAGGCGAAAACGATAAAAAGGAGCATAAACAAAACCTTGAATTGCCATAAAAGCATGACTAATTAAAAGCATGATACTTGCAAAAATAAGAGCATGTTCTTGAATCATCAGCGCAATATTCATACCAATTGCCCAAATCCCATACTTAAGTAAGCAAACAAAAGCCAAAGCTTCCATCAATGGCCAGTGCTTCTTTGCTAAAAAAGCGACCAACGTAAAAAAGAAAAATAATATCGCAGTTGGACTATCAGGCACAAAAAGCCAATATCTAAGCGGCGTTATTTGAAGTTGTGGCAGATACCAAATATAACCATAAATCGCACCTAAAAAATTAATGACAAGTAGCAATCGTAAAAAAGCACGATTGACAAGTAGCGCATACATACAAGACTCTCCTCTTCTAAAAAGTACTAAAGTCAACATCGCCCTAAATAAGAAAGCAATCTTGACTTTAATTTTTTATTTCTTGTTCGTTAAAGAATGATAAATACGCACTAGTTTAAAAAAGGCATCTCGGTCTTTCTCATCTAACGCCTGATCAATCTTCTCTAACACATTTTTTTTCGAAAAAAATAAACTCGTTTGATCTAAAAATTTCTTTGCAAGCTCTTTTTCCTCATCGTTAAGTTGTAAACCTAAATGCGGATTATCTGTTCTAACCAAAGCATATTCAGGTGAATTCATTGCATTTTCAAAATCTAACTGAATATACAAGTCTTCATTCCAGTTTAAACGAATATCATGAAAAGCCTTCTCCGGATCAGATGTAGCAAGATTGCCTTTAAAGAAACGGAATGGCTCCCCTGAAGAACCTTCTGCCGCTAAAATAAGCCCTCTTGAAACACCACTTAAATCATCAACAAAATGAACATATTGGATGATTTGATCATGACCTGAAACGTAATTTAACACCCACATAGCTTCGCGCATCTTCATTTGATAATGGTTTAACAACCAACGAATAAAATCTTTTTTCTCATCAATCGAAATAGATGCCTTCATAATGATTTAAGCCCCTTTCAGCATGATTAACTAGTTCTCTTCGCGGATAAGATCAATGATTTCTTCATCTTCCGGAACTAGCTGCAAATATTCTTTCAAAATTTGTGTAGCTTTAAGAATTTCCCCTTCTTCTCGTAAAAATAAACCATATTCTCTTAAAAATGTGCTGTTTTCCTTAAAATATGGATAAGCCAAGGCAAAATTTTCGCTTGCTTGATCATATTGTTCATTTTCTTGATAAGAGATACTTAAATCCCAAAAAATCTGAGGGTCCGTAATCATTTCTTGGCTAAGGGCTTCATTGATTTCAATTAAACCAGTATAATCTTCTTTTAAAAGGAGAAGCTTATTTAATGCAAGAATGGCCTCAATATATTCTTCATCGAGCACTAAGGCTTGGCGGTAAGCTTCTTCTGCTAAAGATAAATCCCCTAAAGTCTCTGCCATTTTTCCTGTTTCGAAAAAGAGTTCTTTATTAAATTCATCTTGCTTCAGACCTTCTTTAAATATTTCTAAAGCTTGCTCTTTTTGCCCATTCTCGCTGTAACTTTTTGCAAGGTAAGGGTAGAGTGTCGTGTAACTTGGATCTTGCTCTTTTAACTTTTCTAAGGCATGAATCGCCTTTACATATTCCTTTGCCTGATAAGCTGTAAGCCCAAAACCAAATAAAGTACCAAGAGATTCAACTTCTGCAAGTGCTTTTTCATAATAAGGCAAGGCCTCTTCAAAAGCACCACTTGCAGAGAGCGCTTCTGCAATCCGCTCATAAACGGAAATACCCCTACTACCAAATTCTGTCACGCCTGACGCTAAAACAGCGCGGTAATAAGTCACAGCAGAAGCAAACCGCCCTTGCGTTAAATAATACTCACCTAAAGCAAAGTCAATCACTGGCTCATTTGGTGCTAAGTCTTTCGCTTCTAATAACTTTTGCTCTGTTACTTCAAACAGCCCTTGGATTTGATATAAATCAGCCAAGACAAGCAAACTTTCCAAATATGCCGCATCCTCTATAGCTACACCTTCAAGATAAGCTTGTGCATTATCCAACTCATCTTTTTCAAGAGCCACTTCAGCCAAACGAACAAGTAGCTCCCCTTCATCCTTATATTTAGCTAAAAGCAATTCATATAAATCCTCACTTTCATCTAAAAAACCTAAGCTAAACAACTGTTCAGCTAAGAAAAATTGTTCTTCATCTGTTCCATTTTGAATGGCTTGATCAAAATATTTTCTTGCAGCCTGCATGTCTTCATGTTCTAAAGCATGGAGCATTTTTTCAGCAAATTCCATTAATCCATCCCTCATTATTATCAGTTATGAGTTTTTATTATAGCATTAAACTGGAATGAAAAAAAAGAAAGTGCCTTTTATGTCGTTTAAAGATGAAACTTAAGAAGCATTTAACTTCAGAAAGCTTTTATTTTAACGAAAAAAATCATGTAACCACAATATGGCATTTCATTTTTCACCATATTCGCCAAAATTTTCTGTATTTTAAAAAACCGTCTAGCTTCATCATTTCACATGAACTAATGAAGCTATTGTGACATTCGTTTACAAGCACGCTCTAGGACAAACTTTTAAGGTCATCAAAAAACGCTGGGTAAGATACATTGACAGCATCAGCTTGCTCTAATTCAACTTCACCTTCTTGAACAAGAAGCGCTGCAATTTGGAGCATCATACCAATACGATGATCACCATAACTCGTCACTTTGGCAGCTTTAAGTGCCGTTTTTCCGTGAATAATTAAGCCATCTTCTGTTGGTGTAATGACTGCACCCATTTTGGTAAGTTCGGTTGCAACGGCATCAATTCGATTCGTCTCTTTTACCTTTAATTCAGCAGCATCTTTAATGATCGTTGTTCCCTCAGCTTGTGTGGCCAAAAGCGCAATGATTGGTAGTTCATCAATTAAACGCGGAATCATCTCACCAGAAATAGTTGTAGCTTTCAGTTTGGCAGTTTTTATGATAATATCTCCAACTGGTTCGCTGACGTCGCTTTCCCCTTGATGAATGGTGAAGTCCCCACCCATTTCTTTTAAAACATCTAAAATACCTGTCCGCGTTGGGTTCAAACCAACGTTAATTAACTTGATTTCACAGTGTGGCACAATAGACGCTGCGACAAGAAAGAATGCCGCAGATGAAATGTCTCCTGGCACCGTAACATTCTGCCCAATAAAAGTTTGGCCACCTTCTACTTTAATTGTTAATCCTTCTGTCGTAATTTTCCCGCCAAATTGACGAATCATCTGTTCTGTATGATCACGTGTTTTTTCTTTTTCATAAATCACTGTTTCACCGCTTGCTTGTAACGCTGCAAAAATAAGAGCACTCTTTACTTGAGCACTAGCAACAGGCATCGTATATTCAATCGGCTTTAAATGCGTTGTCCCTAAAACGGTAATAGGAGCAAATTCAGAATTATTTTTGCCATCTAGTTTTGCACCCATTGCTCTAAGAGGGAGCATAACGCGGTTCATAGGACGCTTAGCAAGCGAATCATCACCAAAAAGCTCTACTTTAAAAGGTTGTCCAGCCAAAATCCCCATCATAAGGCGAATCGTTGTGCCTGAATTCCCGACATCAAGGCTTTCTTTTGGCGCTTTTAAATGCGAAAAAGAAGCGCCATCAATCGTTACTTCGTGTTCACTAACTTCAATCGCCACGCCTAAACTGCGAAAAGCTTTTATCGTGCTTAAGCAATCTTCTGCTAAGAGAAAATGGCGGATCGTTGTTTTTCCTTTTGCAAGCGCACCAAACATGATACTTCGATGTGAAATCGATTTGTCTCCTGGTACTTCAATCGTTCCATTTAAAGCAATTTTATTTGTTATTAATTTCATTTGTTTTTTCTCCTTATTCAAAATGGCATGGATAGTTACTTCTTTTCGCAATACAATCTTTCGCTTTTTGCCTGTCTTCTTCATTTTGAAATGTGATTTGTAAAATTCCATTAATATCTTCACGTGTTTCTAAAATCTTAATATTAATCAAACTAATTTCTTCTTCTGCCAAAAATCCTGTTACTTCTGAAATAATTCCTGGCATATCAGGAACATCAACAAATAAATCATAAAACGCTGGAATGGCTCCACCCTCATGTACGGGAAGTGAATCACGGAATTCCTTAGCTTGATCAAAAAAGTGATACAGCGCTTTTCCATCTGCTTTTTCAATCATCAAAAGAGCTTCATTCATATGATCTCGCCAATGCGTAAGCTGTTCTTTTAAGACAAGACGATTGCTAAGCGAAATATCTGTCCACATGCGTGGATCAGAGGAGGCAATCCGTGTAATATCCCGAAACCCACCAGCTGCTAAGCGAAATGCAGCAGAATGTTTTTCTGTAAATCGCCTGGTTTGATTCACTAAAGCAGACGCAACAATATGCGGTAAATGGCTTAACATTCCTGTAATTTGGTCATGTTCACAAGGAGAAAGCGTCAAAAATTTAGCCTTTGTTCCAATCAACCATTGCTTAAGTTGTTTTAATTGTTTTGGGTCAGTGGTTTCACTTGGTGTGAGCAAATAATAAGCATTCTCAAATAGCATTCTCTTAGCTGCAGTAATGCCACTTTTATGCGAGCCTGCCATCGGATGACCACCGATAAAATGGATGCCTGATGCTTGTAAGTTTTTTGCTACTTCCATGATGCTTCCTTTTGTACTACCAGTATCTGTCACGAGAACGTCTGGTTTTAATTTCAATTTTGGTAAATGTTTAAGGAGTTCTTCTGTTTCTTTTACCGGACAACAGAAAATAATGAGATCTGCTCGCTTTGCATCAATGATAAGACTTTCTCCGATTTCATCAATAATTCCAAGCGTGATCCCAGCTTCAAGCGAACGATGACTCACATCAATCCCAATGATGTGCGCTGCTTGATGAGCCTCTTTAATTGAAAGCGCAATGGAGCCCCCAATGAGCCCCAAGCCAACAATCAATACATTTCCCTCCATTTAGATTGTCCTCCTTCTTCTAACAACGCTTTTAACAATTCAATCACTGCTTGATTATCTGCTTTTTTGCCAACCGTAATGCGCACCGCATTCGGAAAACCAAGTCCACGCCCAGAACGTGTAATAAAGCCATTTTGCTCTAAATAACTAAAAATTTCTTCAGCCGATCTATCCAATTCAAGTAAGACAAAATTTCCATATGCCGGGTACATTGTAACTTCTTCATACTGAGCACAAAATTCTTGATATTGTGCAATTCCAGCACGGTTTTCTTTACGAGATTTGGCGACAAATTCTTGATCCATTAATGCTACTTTAGCCAATTTTTGGCTAATCATCGTCGTGTTAAACGCTGGCCTTGCAATGTTTAGCTGCCCAATAATGGCTTTATCCGCTATTCCATAACCAATCCGTGCACTTGCTAAGCCGTAAATTTTGCTAAACGTACGGGTAATAATTAAATTTTTATAGCGCCGAATTAAATGTACATGCGGCTCTGGCACAGGATCAACATATTCAATATACGCTTCATCAAGGACAACAAGACAATCACTAGGGACTTTTTCTAAAAAATGAATGACTTCTGCTAAAGTGATATAGTTACCTGTGGGATTGTTAGGACTACAGAGCCAGACAATGGCTGTTTTCTCATCAATAGCAGCAAGCATGCTAGGCAAATCATGAGATCCATCTTCTAATAATTTGATTTCACGTAATTCAGCACCTTCAATTTGCGCATTTTGACGATATTGAACAAAAGTAGGTACAGCCATTACCGTATTCGTTTCTTGTGAAAGAAGCGTTCGTGCAAGTATCGTAATTAATTCATCTACCCCTGCAGTAAAAATCAACTCTTCTTCAGAAACATTATAAAAACCTGCAACCATTTCGCGTAGTTCAGTAGCCCAACCATCTGGATAAATCTCAGTGGAACGATTGAGCTGAGATTGTAATGTTTTTACTTTTTCTGAGCAACCATTAGGATTCTCATTAGAAGATAATTTTGTGATTTTTGTCAAACCAAGTTCTGCCATTACTTGTTCTTCTCGCTTACCTGGTTTATAGGAATGCAAGCCGGTCAATGTTTTTTTCCATTTCATTTTTTATTCACTTCTTTCTGGAAAGATCAGGACGTAAACGGACGGCATCATGTAAATAAACATGCTTCATCTCCGTTAATTTTTTATCTGAGATCACTTGAACCATTAAACGAATACATTTAAGAGGTGCTCCGGGAACTTTTATTTCTTGCATTCCCATCACTGGTACAAGTTCGTAGCCTTTTGTTTCTCTTACCGCACGTGCTGGAAAAGCTGCTGTAACGTCCTCAGTAACCGTAATGATAACAGAAATAAGTTCTTCCGCATCTTGAATCCCATTTTCTAATAAAATGGTTTGAAAGAGTTCACTTGTCGCTTTGTAAATTTCTTCAGCCGTATTCTCTGTGATGGTTGTTGCGCCACGTATTGCCCGCATATTAGTTTCCCCCTCGTTCCATTTGGTCAAATGTTGTTTCTGCTAATTCTGTCTGGATTGGTAAAATGTCCACTTGTCCGATATCATGCAAAAGGACCATTTTGATTTCAGCAAAAGTTGTTTTTTTATCGCGATACATGTGCTGGTAAATCTCATTAAATGAAACGTCTTGTGGGAGTTCAGTAATATAGCCTAATCCTTTAAGCCAACCGATAAAACGATCCAGGTCAAACGGTAATGAAAAAGCGATCTTACTCATATGGAGCGCATACATCATTCCATAAATCACAGCTTCCCCGTGCAGCCACCTGCCATAATTACCATATGCTTCAAGCGCGTGACCAAATGTATGTCCAAAATTTAAAAAAGCACGAACGCTTTCTTCTCTCTCGTCTTTTGCCACAATCTCGGCTTTTACTTGAATTCCCTTTAATAAAAAGGGCGTCATATCTTTTTCATAAAAATCGGCTTCACTTTGATAGGTTTTCATCAACTCTTCTAGCAAAGATGCACTACTAATCAACGCATGTTTAATCAATTCAGCAAAACCAGATCTAATTTCGCGAATAGGTAATGAAGTCAAAAAAAACGTATCATAAATCACAGCTTCTGGTTGATAAAATACGCCGACCATGTTTTTCCCAAGTGAATGGTTGATCGCTACTTTTCCACCGACAGCACTATCATGCGCTAAAATCGTCGTTGGGATTTGGTAAAAAGGAATACCACGCATGTAAGTTGCAGCAACAAATCCACCAAGATCCCCAATTACACCGCCACCAAAAGCAAGTAAAACAGATTTACGATCAAGCCCCGCTTCAATGGCTTTTGTGATAATGTCTTCATAGACAGCAAACGTTTTTGCTTCTTCCCCATTTGGTGTGACATAATAGACGACATTTTCATTACTTGCAAGTAGATGTTCTATTTTATCTAAATAAAGGTCAGCAACATGTTGATCTGTTAAGACAAATACTTTTGAATAAGTAGAAAGTTCAGCTGCTAAATCTAACTCAACTTCTTGGAAAATATTTTTCCCAATATAAACAGGATAAGCTTTGCTCTTTGTTTTGATTGTTAATTCAGCCATGATTAAAACTCCTTTGTCATTTGCCGATATTCTGCTATTTGTTCTTTTAACCTATCAAAACGATCGCCATCAAATTTTTCTAAAACGGAAACGGCTATTTCCCAAGCAACAACAGCTTCAGCAACAACACTTGCAGCCGGTACAGCACAACTATCTGAACGTTCAACGCTTGCTTTAAACGTTTCTTTCGTGTCAATATCAACGCTCTTAAGCGGTTTATATAGCGTTGGAATCGGCTTCATCACGCCACGAACAACGATCGGCATGCCATTTGTCATCCCGCCTTCAAAACCACCTAAACTATTCGTACGACGTGTATAACCAGCTTCTTTAGACCAAATAATTTCATCCATTACTTCACTTCCAGGTTTACGCGCTGCTTCAAATCCTACGCCGAATTCAGCACCTTTGAACGCATTAATGCTAACCAGCGCTTGTGCGATTTTAGCGTCTAATTTTTTATCCCACTGCACGTAACTTCCAAGTCCAGCAGGCACACCGCTAACAACCACTTCTACGACACCACCAATGGTATCGCCATTTTTTTTCGCTTCATCGATTTTTTGCATCATTTCTTCCGCGGCATTCGCATCTAAAGAACGAACAGGGGAAGCTTCTGAGATCGTCTTAATCTCTGTTATTGTATAATCTTTTGTTAAATTAGCTTTCGTTCCTCCAATTTCAAGGACATGCCCAGCAACTTCAATCCCAAGTTCATGAAGAAGTTTTTTCGCAATAGCTCCCGCTGCTACACGTACTGTCGTTTCCCGTGCACTCGAACGTTCTAAAACATTTCGCATGTCACGATGCCCATATTTCATTCCTCCAACTAAATCAGCATGCCCTGGACGTGGATGTGAGACTTTACGTGAGGCTTCTTTTTTTTCTGAAACGGGGGAAACACTCATCACACTTTCCCAGTGTTTCCAATCTTTATTTTCAACAAATAACGCTACTGGAGATCCAAGTGTCTTACCATGTCTAATTCCAGCTGTAATCTGTACTTGATCTTTTTCAATTTGCATTCGTGCACCGCGACCATAACCACCTTGGCGTCGTCTTAACTCGTGATCAATATCTTTACTAAGAAGTGGCAATCCTGCTGGCAGTCCTTCAATAATCGTTGTAAGTCCAGGCCCGTGGGATTCCCCAGCTGTCAAATATCTCATTTTTTCCTCATCCCTTCATGATTAAATGCTATTTTTATTAAAAATATTTTAGCACTTTAAAGTATATATGTACGATTTTAACATACCACTATCAAGAAAACAACCTTCTAGTCTTTTATCCATCATAGCAAAAAATGAAGAAAATTTGCATCACAAACCGCAAAAAAGACACGAATTAGGAAATAAAAAGCATTACTACCTAAAATTCGCATCTTCTTGTTTTTTAAAGCCAAACATCAAGCGCTTTTTGATAATGTACAAGTTCTTCTGGATTGAAAAAAAGAGCAATTTCTCTTTCAGCAGAAGTTTGGCTATCTGAGCCATGAATAATATTCCGATTCATATGAAGTGCATAATCAAAGCGAATGGTTCCAGCACTTGCTTCTTCCGGATTTGTTTTTCCCATCATTTTACGTGCGAATTCAATCGCATGGTCACCTTCAAGTACCATCGCAAAAACAGGATTTGACGTGATAAAGGTGATTAAATCATTAAAAAACGGTTTTCCTGCGTGTTCTTTATAGTGCGCTTTCGCTAGTTCAGGGGTAATTTGTAACATCTTTGCCCCAACCAGCTTGAGCCCTTTTTTCTCAAAGCGAGAAATAATCTCACCAATATAACCACGTTCAACACCATCAGGCTTGATCATCATATAAGTTCTTTCCATCAAAAGACCTCCTTTAATGACTGCGTTTATTTAATGCGCTTACGACTTGTCTTAATGGTTTTAATTCTTTCGTTTGTGGAAGTTCGTTCAAAATCTGAAGTGCTTTATTCGAATAAGCTGTTGCTACTTCTTCTGCTTTTTTTATCGCACCACTGTCGATAATCGCTTGAATGATTCTTTTCATCTCATCAGAATTTGTTTCACTTGTTACACAAGCAATTCGTTTAGCTAAAAGTGGATCTTTCATCGCAAAAAAAACTGGTAAAGTAACATTCCCTTGGCGTAAATCTTCCCCCGCTGGTTTACCGATTGCTTTTTCACTTCCAACAAAATCAAGGATATCATCAGAAATTTGAAAAGCCATCCCAACATAATAGCCAAATAAATAGAGTTTTTCATCGAACCGATTTGGCAATTGACCAATGATACCTCCAAGTCCACAACTAGCTGCTATTAAAAGTGCCGTTTTTCGTTTTATTCGCCGCAAATACGTTTTTACACTTTGCTCAAAATTATATTTATCTTTAATTTGCTCAATTTCACCAATAGCAAGCTCAACCGTTACCTTCGAAAGCATTAAATGAGCACGTCGATCTTTTAATCGCGTCATATATTCTAGCGATTTAGCAAAAAGAAAATCCCCCGTATACATAGCAATATGATTCCCCCAAAGTGCTTTAATCGTTGGTCGCCCTCTTCGTACCGCAGCATCATCGACTACATCATCATGAACAATGGACGCCATGTGAATAAGCTCAATCGCAGCCGCACCGTACCTTACTTCTTCAGGATCCGCTTCTTTTGAAAGTCTAGATGAAAAGCACAGAAAAAGCGGCCGAATACGTTTGCCACCAGCTTTAAGCAAATGTAGTGCTGCTTCAGAAATCATATCACTATCTGTATCACCGACAGCTTTGGTTAACACACGCTCAATATTTTCAATGTCCTTTTGTGCATTTACATATAAAAAATTAACATTCATTTGTGGTCACCAATTTGTTCTTTCTTTTTAACACCAAAATGAGAGGCACTCACGCCACCATTATGTGAAATATAACGAACATGAGCGAATCCTGCTTCATAAAACATATCCGACAATGCTCCCATATTGGGAAATGCTCGCGTCGATTCTTGTAACCAACTATACTCATGATAACTTTTCGCAAAAAGTTTGCCGACAAGCGGCATAACATAACGGAAATAGCCATTAAACAGTGGCCGCCAAAGCGGTATATTCGGCTGGCTCGTTTCAAGACAAACCGCTTCTCCACCTGGCTTTAAAACGCGGTACATCTCTTTTAAAACCGTTAAATAATCAGGGACATTCCGAAGTCCAAAGCCGATTGTAACATAATCAAAAGAATCATCAGCAAAAGGAAGCCGCATTGCATTGCCATGAATTAATTTAACATTTGTATAACCAGCTTGGGCTACTTTCTTACGACCAACTTCAAGCATGTTTTCACTAAAATCAAGTCCTATAACCTCACCGTTGCTACCAACATATTCAGCTGACATCATCGCCCAGTCCGCAGTCCCACAACATACATCAAGTACTTTGGCCCCTTTTTTCACACGCATAAGCTCCATTGTTTGTTTGCGCCAATGAATGTGTAATTTAAAGCTGATAATGCTGTTCATGACATCATAATCAGCTGAAATTTTTTCAAACACTTTATGTACTTTTTCCTCTTTTGTTTCCGTCACGCTAAATCGCCTCCTTTCATTCAGCATTTAAAAGCTCGTTCAAATGGGTTAAAAGCGCAGGCGAAAACCCTTCATATGCTGATAGGAGCTTGTTTAATTCTACCTTTACATCTGCAATAATTTGTGTTAACCAATCTTCAAATTGCGCTACACCTGCTTTAGCAAAATAACCATGTTCATATGCTTTTAATAATAAACTTGTTTTCGTTTCCACATAAAAAGCTTTATCTTGAAGCAAGCGTTTGAGCAAAATGGTCTTGCTTGCAAAATCGATAAATGCTTCATCTTTATTAAAATAACGCGCAAATTCGGCAAAGATGGCCGCCTTTGTTGCAACAAGTTGTTCCATTAATTCCGCATCCGTTGCAACATTTAATTGATACACATTTGCCTTTGCTGTATTTGTCTTTTGGACTCCTTGCTGCAAAACAGCTAATAAATCAGTCATTTTGAGTTCAGCCATTGTTTTGTAATAAAGTGCACTATAAAAATCACCAGCAAGAACGGTTAATTCTCGTTGTTCTCTTGTTAATTTATGCGTATCATTTATTTCATCAATGACGTCATGCGTATCATGAGCTAAAATCACGTATAATGTGGCGCTTACCACACGATACCGCTCTGTTTCAGAGAGTCCTGAATCACGATCACACATTGCTTCATGCAGCCACAGCATTTGCGTTTTATCGGTTTTAGGTCCTTCAAAATGGTCGTTTAAAAATTGATATAAAGTTTGATCTTCCACCAATTGCTCCACTTCCTTCAGCTGCACTCTGCTCCCTTGATAGGTCATTTTTGAATTTCTCCTTTAATTGTTCATTTCATCTAACATAAATTATAACATAAAAAACAAAAAAAACAGCAATCTAGACATCTGATTGCTGCATTTTACTTATTTATGCTTTAATAAGCGCCATGACTTCACTGCGAAGCTTATCATCTGTACGAAAAGCACCTCGAACAGCACTTGTTACTGTCTTTGCCCCAGCTTTGTTTACGCCACGAATCGTCATACACATATGCTCAGCCTCAATAACCACCATGCAACCAAGCGGCTTTAATTTTTCCATCATGATTTCAGCCACAGTCGTTGTTATCCGCTCTTGTAATTGTGGCCTTTTACTTATATCATCAACCACGCGTACTAACTTACTAAGCCCAGCAACTCTTCCATTTTGCGGTAAATAAGCCACGTGCGCAACGCCAAAAAACGGAACTAAGTGGTGTTCACACATCGATGAAAAACGAATGTCCTTCACAAGAACGAGTTCCTCATGCTCCTCTTCAAAAACGGTATCAAAATGAACGGTGGGATCCTTTTTAAGTCCAGCAAATACTTCTTCATACATTCGTGCTACTCTTTTTGGTGTATCAAGCAGACCCTCGCGCTCTGGATTTTCACCAACAGCTTCAAGTATCATCTTAACTGCTTGAGCAATTTTTTCTTTATCGACTTGTTCCATACTTTTACCCCTTCACAAACTTATATCTATCTTTTTTATCTTATCACAAAGTACATCGTTTTGGTAAATTAAAGTTTATTGTGATTTGTGCTCACTTTATTGCTGCTTATGATCAATAAAAAATAAGACCCCTTCTGCCTAGACAGAAAGGATCTTATTTTTATTTATCTTCACTACTATCTTTAATCCCTTTAAGCTTATCACCAATTAAGTCTCCCATTTGGAAACCAGTGTTTTCTTCAGGCATTTCGTATTCTGGTTCAGAAACCGGCTCGTCTTCAAGTACTTTAATGCTTAAAGATAAACGTTTCTCAGCTTCATCAACTTCTAATACTTTGACTTCAACTTCTTGGCCTTCTTCTAATACCTCGTTTGGCGTGCCAATATGTTGATGTGAAATCTGAGAAATATGAACCAATCCTTCAACACCAGGAAATACTTCTACAAAAGCACCGAAAGAAACTAAGCGCATCACTTTTCCTTTTAACACAGAACCAACTGGTGCTTTCTCAGAGATATTATCCCATGGTCCAGGAAGCGTATCTTTAATGGAAAGCGAAATGCGTTCATTTTCAGGATCAACACTAATGACTTTCACTTTTACTTTTTCACCTTCTGAAAGGATGTCACTAGGAGATGCAACATGCTGGTAGGAGATTTGTGAAACATGGACTAGCCCGTCAACACCACCTAAATCAATAAACGCACCAAATTTAGCAAGGCGTTCAACGGTTCCTTCGATGATATCTCCTTCTTTAATCTCGCTTAATCGTTCCTTTTTCTTAGCGGCTTCTTCTTCTTCAACAATAGCGCGATGGCTTAAAATAACTCGATTGTTCTCAGGTTCAAATTCAACAACTTTAAACGTTAATGATTTTCCCTTGTAATCAGTGAAATCTTCAATAAAGCGGTTGCTGACTAAAGAAGCTGGAACAAAAGCGCGGACACCAAGATCAACCACAAGTCCACCTTTTACAACATCGCTTACAACAGCTTCAAAAACTTCACCAGATTCAAATTTTGCTTTTACTTCATCTACTGCTTTTTCTGCGTCTACCTTGCGTTTTGAAAGAACAAGAATATCTTCCTCTACTTTTGTAACAATCAAATCTAATGTATCGCCTACTTTAACTACATCAGAAGCTGATTCCACATGTACATTGGAAAGTTCACTAATCGGAATAACACCATCCAGTTTGCTATCAGGAATTCCAACGTAAACTTGTTTATCCTCAACGCTAGTAACTGTACCGGTTACTTTATCTCCTTCATCAAAGCTCTTAACTTCCACATTATTTAATTCTTCAGACATGTGTAGCCCTCCTCAATTCGTTTATCGAGTTTAGGACTTTCCTGTCGCAGCAAAAGAAGTACTCCACTTCTAATCAACCTTCATGACAAAAGCTGGGTGGTCCCAACAAATATAATCAACATAAAGTTAGAAAAACGTTACGTGCATGTGTCATACTGATTACTTGCAAGGAAATCCTAGTAAGAATTTTAACTACTGGAACAGAAAAAATCCTCTACTCTAAGTTCCTACAAATTGGCTTATTTGTCAAGCCCCCGGCAAAAAATAAATCATTAAAAAATCCGATTTTCAAAATAATCATTGCTTTTTTAACAACATATTTGCACACTTTCCTTGTATTTATATAAAAAAAACAACTATAATACAAATTTATTAAATTTAGTTGAATTTTATATCACTAGTTTTTTTAAGCCATTTTTACTTTAGCTAAGGTTAAAATTTCATTAGCTACTTCGTTGATCGACATTGACGTTGTATCGACCTGAATAGCATCTTTAGCTTTTTTAAGTGGCGAATGCTTTCTTGTATAGTCCAAATGATCCCGTGCTTCAATCTCTTTTTTCAATTGCTCCAAGTCACCAGGAAAACCTTTCGCTTGGTTTTCTTTGAAACGACGAACAGCACGCTCCTCTACACTTGCTAGCAAGAAAATTTTAAGCTCGGCATATGGAAGAACAGCCGTGCCAATATCACGTCCATCCATAACAATACCACCTAATTCAGCTAATTGTTGTTGTCTTTTTTGCAGCTCCTCACGAATAAGCGGATGGGCAGCGACAATGGAAACATGGTTTGTTACTTCTAAACTACGAATCAGTTCCGTAACGTTTTTATCATTTATGAATACTTGCTGAATTTTACCCGGCTCAAAGCGAAGGATCATTTTTTTTAGCAAAGCAAAAAGTTGCTTTTCATCTTGATACTGAATTCCAGCCTCATAAGCAGCGAAAGTCACCGCACGATACATCGCTCCAGTATCAACGTAAATAAAGTGTAAATCCTTTGCAACAATTTTCGCAACCGTGCTTTTTCCGGCAGCAGCTGGACCGTCAATCGCAATACAAATCTTTTTCATGATCTTTTTTCCTCTCTTTAACTAGCTAAAATCGGCCTGTGTGACTGTCTCTTTGGAAGCTAAAAGAACCGCTAGCTTCATTCTTGCTTTTTTACTATCATAGTCTTTCCCTAAAATGACACCACGATTGTAAAGGTCATATGTACTTCCTTCATAGTCATATGCGGTATAAATATTCCCTTCTTCCGCACTGGTTGTAATCACAACAGGAATCCTTTTCTCGAGCGCACGAATAATAGCAGGCATCATTTTTGGTGCTACCTGCCCGCGTCCAACGCCTTCTAAAACAATACCACGAACACCATTTTCAATCGCATCATCAATAAAAAGCTCATTTGCTCCTAGATAACATTTAATGATCACTACTTCTGGCAAGTCAAGATTCATATCATAATAATCACGCTCAATCGGTTTCTGATAAATAAAAACTTGATCATTATCAATAATTCCTAAATAACCAAATCCAAAAGCACTGAAACCTTGAATGTTTGAGGCGTGCACCTTCTTAACATAACGCGCTGCAAAAATTCTTTCATTAAACACAACAACAGTCCCCACGTTGTCTAGACGGGGCTCACAAGCAGCATAAATGGCATGACGAATGTTTACGTAAGCATCTGTACCCATTTCTTCTGGGCCACGTTGTGAGCCTGTAACGACAATTGGCCTTGAATCAGCAATGACTAAATCTAGGAAATAAGCTGTTTCTTCTAGTGAATCCGTCCCGTGTGTAACAACGATGCCATCATAACTTTCATCCATGTGAATCGTTTCTACTAGTCGCTTTAGTGTTTGCAAATCATGGAAAGAAATGTGCATAGAAGGTAGTTGAAAAGTTGAATAAATATCCACTTGAATTTCTTTTGGTAGCTCACATAAGCTAACAAACTCTTCACCTGATAGTTCGCCAGATGCAAGCTTCCCAGATGCTGTTTTTTTGCTTGCAATTGTACCACCAGTCGTTATTAGCGCTACTTTTGCCATTTTTCCACCTCAAATTAGCCTTTTAAACGAAACAAATCGAGACCCCTTCGCTCGATTTGTCGCGTTTAAATGAATCTTATTTTATTTAGGGATCTTTAATTTTGTCCCTACTGGAACAGAATTCCCGGATAAACCATTGGCTTGCTTAATTTTTTCAACACCCGCTTTTGCACCGGCGCCCCCATAAGCATTTGTCGCAATACGCCACAATGTTTCTCCTTGTTGAACAGTATGACTACCTGCTGAATTTTGTGCAGCTTCTTGTTGTTTTTTCTGTTCTGCTGCTGCTTCTTGTTCACGTTGTTTCTTCAAAGCATCCGCTTGTTGTTGCTCTTCTTTTTGGCGCTGTTCTGCTTGTTCTTGTTGTTCTTTTTGCGCTTGGTCTGCTTTGTTCTTCTCAGCGGCTATTTTCTCTTCTTCTTTAGCTTTCTTCTCTTGGTCTGCTTTTTCAGCTTTTTCTTTTTTCGCTTTTTCTTCAGCAGCTTTCTCTTGATCTGCTTTTTCTTTTGCTTTATCGTTTTTCTTTACTTCAACACTAGATTTTGGTTCATCGCTTGCATTGCTGCTTGTTCCAGCATGTTGTACAGCAAGAAAAACAACAATAATGACAATCGGAATGAGCAAAAAGAAAATGATTAATATATTAAGTAACGGATAGCGAAAAACGGTTTTCTTTTTACCTCTCCTGCTGTCTGATCGAGATAGCATAGGTGATTCATTATTAAATTCATCCATTTTCTCAGAATCATTTTGTGTCTTCTGATCGTCTTCGGATGAGTGATAATTGCGTCCATTTCTACTTTTTCGTGCCATTCAGTGTTATCCTCCTTCAATAACGCTACTACTTTGTTTTTTTTATTTTCTTATTGTCAAAATCATGAAGTGAAGTAGCTTTAGACTAATTATACCCATAAATACACGATTCAACAACAATTAGCGTAAATTTATTCATCTTTTATTTCAGATAGTAAAAGATAGCTTAAATAACTTTGCCACGAATAAAGTGGTAAATCTATGTTTTCGTTTTGGATATAAAATGATTCTAATGAAGCCCCATCAATGTCGCAGCAAGGCATCGTTTCAGTTATATTTTTTTCATTAAAGTAGTTCAAAATGTAAGAACGCCTACATGTCATTGTTTTTATGTACCCCACCATTACTTGCAAATTTTCTTCTTTTGAAGCTAAGCGTTCGCTTAATTTATTTTGCATTTCTTGTTCAGTCAAACCACTATTTAGAAAATAGTTCAAAAAACGCTGCTCGCTTATCGGTAAAGTTTCTTTTAACGCGCTTGATAAATGCAGCGCTTCTAAACTTGGCAGATCACGATGAAATAGTTGACGTTGAATCTGTTCATCCCCTGCTGCATAAAACAAAATAGCTAAACTTGGAAGCCCATCACGACCAGCTCGCCCAATCTCTTGCATATAAGACTCCAGATCAGCTGGTAAATGAAAATGGAATACATAGCGAATATCCGCTTTATCAATTCCCATTCCAAATGCACTTGTTGCACAAATAATCTGGATTTGCCCACTGATAAATTGCTGCTGGATTGTAATCCGATCTACTGTATCCATCTCGGCATGGTAGTGTGCAGCTGTAAATATTGTTTGCTTTCGTATTAATTGAGCAAAATCTTCAGCCAGTTTTTTGCTTGTGAAATAAATAATACCTGGTGGTGCTATTTTTTGAATCAGCGCTAGCATTTGCTCGCTTTTCTCTTGCTTACTCGCTGTACATTCCACATGCAATGTAATGTTCGGACGGTTAACAGAATAAATGATTTCTTTAAATTGTGATAATGTAAGTTGTTTTAAAATATCTGCGCGAACGGCTTGCGTAGCTGTTGCGGTTAAGACCATAGTTACCGGGTTATCTGCCTCTACTCTAAACTGACCTAAATAAAGATAATCTGGTCTAAAGTCATGTCCCCACTTTGAAATACAATGAGCTTCATCAATGACAAAAAGTGCTATTTTTTGTGTTAGTAGTTGCTTTTTAACATCCGGAATGGCCAACATTTCAGGCGACATAAAAAGAAATTTATATTCAGTAAGCGATTTTAAAATAGTGTTTCTTTCTCCTGGTTTCAAAAAGCTGTTTAGAGCTACTACGCGTTTTTCCCCAGAAGCTTTCATTCGCTCTACTTGATCTTGCATCAAGCTAAGCAGCGGGGAGATAATTAAAACCAGACCTTCAAGCAAATGTCCAGAAAGCTGATAGCAAAGGGTTTTTCCCGTACCTGTTGGCAGCATGACGAATGTATTCTCTCCGCTTAAAGTTGCTTCAATTACTTCTTTTTGGCCTGGCCTAAATGTCTCAAAACCTAGATACTCATTAAGTGCTTGCTCTAGCTTCATTTAAACTCCTTTCCAAAACCACTGCTAAGCGAATATCAAAATAACTCCATTCAGGAAATAGCTGTTTAATTTCTTTTAGTGAAGTATACTCTGTTTCTTGTAACGCTTTTTGGATCTCTTGATTTATCGTTAATGGAAACTCAGTAGGTAGCGTCGCAGCAATTTCAACAATATGATCTTGAATGGTGCTCAATTTCAGGTTCCGGATGCTAGCCAATTGCTTAGAGCTCATCCCTTGCTTCATTTTCTCATAAGTAAAATAGCTAGAATTGGTTAAATTGGAAAAAACTGGAGCAATCAGCGTTTGTAAAATAGGAAAGGCTGCCGGTGCTAGAATAAGCTGCTCCAAGCCATATCGCCACTCGAAGTAACTTTCATAAAGTGGTAAAGCTAATTTTTCAGCAATTTGTGCAGCAGTTTCACCAATCCAATCTCCACCGCTTAACCGATAAATATATAATTCTGGATAGGGTTGGTTAGCGCTAAAACGGTATAACTCTTCATGAAGATTTGTTCTTATCTGTTCGTTTTTTCCGTACCTATTCAACCACTGCTTAATAAAGATCTGCACTTCTTTATCACGAATAATTGGCAAATAATGGGCTTTATCGTACTTTTTATTACTTAGTACTTGTACAAGTAACATCAACCGCTTAAAAAACTGTTGTGGTCGGTTACAAGCGCGGAATCCGTTCCAATCTTTGCGCAAAAAATCAGGAGTGCTGAAATCGATTGCTAAGATGAATCCATTTTCACTTTGAAGGATCGCGCCGCTTCTTAATAATTTTTCGCAACGCTCTTGTAACAATTCTTTAGATAGATTAGGCAGCAATCCAAAATAGGCTTCTGCTTTAAACAAATGAATATCCTGAATGGTTTGCCCTATCCTTCTACCAGTCATCACTGCATGTAAAAATGGCAACTTTCTTGGTCGCACAAGCTTCTTTAATAGAAAAAGAAGATATTGGTCAAGTGAGTCCATAGGTATCACCTCATCTCTATCATAACATGAAACGTGTGTTCGCACACGTTTTTTAACGAAAATATGGTATAATTATTTTAAATGAATTTTGAACTTTTAAACAGGAAGGTTGGTTTTTATGCCTAAATATACAATAGTCGATCAAGATACTTGTATTGCTTGTGGAGCCTGTGCAATTTATGCACCAAAGGTCTTTGACTATAATGTCTACGGATTAGCTTTTAATCAATTAGATAGTAATTCCGGCACACAGCCTATTCCCGCTGATGACATTGAAAACGTTATTCTCGCTGAACAAGCTTGTCCATCTTTATCGATAAAAATAGCGAGTTACCCTTTTGATAAACGATAAAAAAGCTATTTTTGATTTGCATCATAGCCTTGAAAACAAAATAAATCAACGACAAGCGTTTGCATTGAGGAAGTTTGCCAGACTTCTTCAATACAAACGCTTTCGCTCGATTTGTTGTGTTCAAAAGATAACGCCTACACTACGTATTTTTTTAAAACGCATCATGCCCAGACACTCTCTTTTTGCTCTCAGGATAAAAGAATCAAGCTGTTTCATGATGTTTTTTTTGGTATTTTTTCCGTTCTTTAGGTGTTTGATTTTTAAAAATCCAGGTTTTTAAAGGCGCATATAAAAGGAAAAATACAATGCTGACAATGACTCCTTTAAGTAAATTAAATGGGACGATTCCTGCTACCACAATCGCTGTAACATCCGTATTCGCTGGTAATCCACCTAGCTTAATATAAAACGGCAATAAAACAAAATAATTAAATATCGACATAGCTACTGTCATCAAAAGTGTCCCACTGATTGTCGAAACAATTATTCCTTTTGTAGAGCGGGACCATTGAAGCAAATAATAGATTGGCAAAACAAAGCAAAGCCCTGATAAAAAATTCGCCATTTCTCCAACTGGCACGCCTACTGGGCTACCAGACATTAAGAACTCCAATACATTTTTGATGAGTTCCATTAAAATAATCGCTAATGGACCAAATAATAATCCTCCAATTAAAACAGGAATATCACCAAAATCAAGTTTTAAAAACGACGCAACTCCTGGTAGTGGAAATTGAAATAGCATAACGACAAACGCAATCGTTCCAAATACAGCAATCCCAACAAATGTTTTTAACGAATAATTTTTCATTTTCCATTCTCCTTTGATGTTCACCTATAGAGAAGCGCTGCCTTAACTTAGCCCACAAAAAATCCCCAACCAAAAAGTTAGGGAGGATTTATAATTTAGTGCGCACAAGAATAAACGCACCAAACGTCCATTTGAAGACAAGCCAAAACAAGACTGTCAACATCCTCTCCCATCCAGACTATACTGTCGGTCCTGGAATTACACCAGAGTCACCTGTAAAAACAGATCGTGGACTATTACCACCGGTCGGGAATTACACCCTGCCCCGAAGATGAACGAATATTATTTTTTAATGCCAATTCATTTTACCATAAAATTTTATTTTAGCAAAACTTTATGTTCAATTTTTCACTAAAATATGTTTACCAAAAGATTGGGATACAAATCAAGCGAAAGTATCCCAGACCGTTTTTTCGTTTATGCCCTTTGCCAAGGGATATCCGTAGATAATGATTCAGCTAAAATCCGACTACCTTTCAAGCGCTCCATTCTAGCACGAGCACGGTTCTCGGCTCCTGCATAAATCATTTTTTCTTCGGATGTTTCTGGTATCACTTCAGGAACCTCGACTGTTTTTCCTGTGTCATCAATAGCCACAAAAGTCAAAAAAGATGTTGCTGCTAGATAGCGTTCACCTGTCTTCAAATTTTCTGAAATCACTTTTACAAAAATCTCCATTGAAGAACGCCCAACTGAAGCGACATAAGATTCAAGACAAACCGAGTGATCATTTTTAATTGGCTTTAAAAAATCAACTGAATCGGTTGAAGCCGTAACAATTCCTACTCTACAATGCCTAGAAGCACTGATGGAAGCTGTATCGTCAATATATGTCATCAATTTCCCGCCAAACAACGTATTATGATTATTTGTATCTTGCGGAAAAACCCGACTCGTTTTAATAACTAATGACTCTTTACAAAATTTTTGTACTCGATTAGACATGTCCTTACTCCTTTGTAGAAAGAGGTAAGCTGATAATAAAAGAAGAACCTTTACCAAGCTCACTTTCTATTGTAATTTTCCCATTATGTGCTTCGACGATATTTTTAACAATCGCCAGACCAATCCCTGTACCTGCCTTACTTCTAGTTCTTGCTTTGTCTGCTTTATAAAAGCGTTCAAATAAATATGGAATATCTTGTTCTGGTATACCAACGCCATTATCTTGAACGACGATAAGGAGTTGTTCGTTTACTTCATCTACTGACTCCTTCACAGTGACAACACCATGATAGCCACTTCTTCCAGTATGACGAATCGCATTCATGATTAAATTAATTAATACTTGTTCCAACCGATCTGTATCAAATTGATAAACAAGGTCTGGATCTCTTGCATCTATTTTAAGTTCAACAAAGTTTTCACGCGCTAATACACCAAAATTTGAAACAACTTTTTTAATGAATGGTACAACCTTCTGCTCTTTCTTGTCTAAATGATTAAAACCAGCTTCCATTCTAGCTAGATCGAGCATATCATTTACCAAACGGCCAATTCTCAGTGATTCTTCATAAATAATTTGTGCAAATTCACGAACTTCTTCTTCGTTTTGAGCGATTCCATCAATAATCGCTTCACTATAACCTTGAAGCATCGAAATGGGTGTTCTAAGTTCATGCGAAATATTACTTACAAAGTCACTTTTCATTTTTTCTAATCGTTTTTCTTCCGTTACATCACGAATAACCGCGACAATACTACGGACATTTTCACCGTTATAAAGCAGCGTTAAAATTGTAACATATGTTTGATCCCCAAATGTAATTTCGCCAACTTGTTCATCTTGTGTTTTCGAAATCGCATCTAACATCGTATTTAGCTTTTCTGGGATCAAGACCCGTTCAATATTTTCATTGGAAAAGAACCAATTATGGAGAAATTCTTCCGCAGGTGGATTGCTTAAAATAATGGTTTTATCAATATTGAATTTAATCACACCATCAGCCATACCAACTAAAATATTCGAAAGCTGCTCTTTTTCTTGTTGCAGAGCAGTAATATTATATTTCAGCTGCTGTGCCATGTTGTTAAAAGCAATCCCTAAGTCTCCTATTTCATCATGTGTATAGCTCGGTACCCGATTATCAAAATTCCCACGGGATACAGCAACAGCAATTTTTTTCATTTCCCTAAGCGGAAAAGCCATCCGTGAAGAGAAAATAAATGAAAGCAATGATGTAACTAAAATCGCTCCAATCCCAGCAATAAGAAGGGTTCTTGTTGTTTTTTTATTGACATTTAAAATGTCAATATAAGACTTATAAACATAGACAACGCCCGTTTCCCCATTTGTGAGTTTAAAAGGCTTCACCGTAAGTTCGACAGGAAGCTCATGCCTGTTATCTTTGAAATCATACTTCATGGTTAATTTTTCAGCTGACTGTAAAGCTTTTTGAATTTTGGCATCGCTTGTCAACTTATCAATGGTACTGCGAGAAATTTTATCCGGAGATGGGTTATAATAGACACTTTTTTGATTTTGTGCAACAATCACCCCTGTTGTTTTGTTGAGCAAATTCAGTGCTTCAGAACCACTTTCTTGATTTTTCATTACTTGGTTTTTCGCTTCCATAATGGAGATGATGCCACTTGCAGTATGCTCTAATTCTTTTTCAATTTCACTAAAATTATTTTTTTCATAAACCATGGCTACCAAAAAACCACATATAACCATAACACCTATCAAGAGCAAAATAATTGTGCTCCAAATTTTACCAACGATACTATTCCAGAGTTTCATTCATTCACCTCAAATTGGACCTAGCATAAATAAACAGGCTATGTAGCGATTGTTTTTACAACCTTCACAACCTGCCCATTCTTTATTCTTCCGGTACCGCAAATTTATAACCTAATCCCCAAACGGTCACGATCATCTTAGCAGCTGCCTCTGAAACTTCTAATAATTTTTCACGTAGACGCTTAATGTGTGTATCAATCGTTCGTAAATCGCCAAAAAATTCATATCGCCAAACTTCTTTTAACAATGATTCCCGATCATAAACTTTATCTGGTGATCTTGCTAAATAATAGAGCAAGTCATATTCTTTCGGTGTTAAAGGAATTTCTTGTCCATCAACCGTCACGCGATGTGCTTCATTATCAATTGAAATATGTGGGAATGTGAGCACATCCCCTGGAGCGCTTGCAACAAGATTTTCATTTGATTGTTTGCCTCGCCTAAGCACAGCTTTGACACGTAAAACAACTTCTCTTGGACTAAATGGTTTTACAATATAATCATCAGCGCCAACCTCAAATCCCTGTACTCGATTCGCTTCTTCGCCTTTTGCAGTGAGCATAACAACCGGTGTTGCTTTATGTTCTCGTAGTTCATGGCAAGCTTCTATTCCATCTTTTCCAGGCATCATCAAATCTAGCAGAATAACATCATAATCAGTTTCAAGTGCCATTTCTAGGGCTTGATCCCCATCGCTTGCTTCTTCAATTTGAAAATTTTCTCTCTCCAAATACATTTTTAAAAGACGTCTGATGCGGTCTTCATCATCAACAACGAGCACTTTTACTTGATCACTCATAAGAACTCATCCCCCAATTTATATCTTCATTGCTGTGTCTTTTCCTAATCAGACTGACAAGATGGCCAAAAAAGTACTCATATACTTCTCTCATTTTGACACAATATACTGCTTCAAGATAAATTATACATGTTTTTAATAAAATATTCTAATACTAACTTTAATCTTTAACAAATATTACTTATTTCCACCGAATTGCGCAAGATTTTTAAGCTGTTTCACTTCATGATGACTAAGTTCACGACGCTCTCCAGCATTCATGCCATGCAAATTTAAAAAGGCATACTCTTCACGCACAAGTTTTTGGACAGGGGTGCCAATCGCTTCAAACATTTTCCTCACTTGCCGATTTCGGCCTTCATGAATGGTCAGTGTGACAATCGCTTTATTTTTGGACTTATCAAATGAGCGCATTCGCACTTTAGCTTTAGCTGTTTTTTTTCCTTCTAGGATGATACCACGTTCTAGTTTGCGAAGGTCCTCTTTTTCAGGAATTCCTTTTAGGCGAGCGGTGTAAGTTTTTGTTATCTTATGACGTGGATGCATTAACAAATTAGCAAAATCCCCATCATTTGTCATCAACAAAAGTCCAGATGTTTCATAATCAAGGCGCCCCACTGGATAAAGTCGTTCGGGAATATCGATAAAATAATCAGTAACCACCTTTCTCCCTTTATCGTCAGTGACCGTTGAAACAATCCCTCGAGGCTTATAAAATAAAAAATAACGATGTTCTTCTTTTGTCAGCGGAGTTCCACCAACATCAATTTTATCTGAAGAAGAAACTTTTATGCCAAGTTCTGTGACGATTTTACCATTAACCGTTACTTTGCCTTCTGTAATTAATTTTTCTGCCTTACGACGCGAAGTAATTCCCGCATTCGCAATTACTTTTTGCAAACGTTCCATCACTGTTTTTCTCCTTCCACCTGGCTTTTTTGGTTGAATTTATTAAAAAATAGATCGACTTCATCTTGATCTGGTTCCTCGTTCGCTTCTTTAAGCTGTGGCAAATCTTGTAAGCAGTTTAAGCCAAAAGCATCGAGAAATTCTGTTGTCGTTACATATAGCTTAGCACGTCCAATACTTTCTGTGCGACCTTTATCAGTGATTAACCCTTTTGCGATTAGCGTCCGGATTGGTCCATCTGATTGAACGCCGCGAATTTCATCAACTTCGATTCGAGTAATCGGCTGCTTATAAGCAATAATCGCCAGTGTCTCGAGTGATGCTTGTGAAAGTGTACCTGCTTGAGGAGTCTCTACTAATTTACGTAAATACAGTGCATTTTCTTTTTTTGTGGCGAGCTGAAATGATCCCGCAAGTTCAAGTAAAATCAAGCCTCGCGCTTTATCATGAGCATAATTTTCGCTTATGGTTTCTAGTAAATCAAGCGCTTCAATATGCGTGATTTCCATAACTTCCGTGATTCGTTTCACTTTGATGCCCTCATCACCTGCAGCAAAGAGCAAACTTTCTAAAATCCCTAATTGTTGTTCTTTATCCACTTTTGACTTCTCCTCTATTTTCTACATATAAGTCAGCAAAGCTATGATCTTGCTCAACATAAATCATTTTTCGCTTCATCAATTCAAGCAACGCCAAAAAGGTAACAACGATCTGTTCTTTTGTATTCTGTTCAACAAATAACATGTCAAATTTCACCTTGCAGCTTGCTTCTCTTAGTCGATTCATCACTTCATTCATACGCTCATCAATTGAAATCTCTTGTGTTGTAATCCTTGTATGAAGCGGTTTGCTAAATTTTTGCCGTCGCAATAATTTATTAAAGGCACCAAGCATATCATTAAGTGAAACATTCATTTCTACGGGCAACGTCTCATCTTGATATTCCGCTAAATCCATCGGCGGTTTGCTGAAATAAAAACTACGTTCCGTTTCCTTTTCCTTCAGTTCAAGCGCCGCATCTTTATAGCGTTTATATTCCATTAAGCGTTCTACTAATTCATCACGTGGGTCAGCCTCAAGCTCATACTCAGCATCGGCGAATTCAATTTCTTGCTTTGGTAATAACATTTGGCTTTTAATTGCTAAAAGGGTGGCAGCCATCACTAAGTATTCACTGGCAATATCAAGTTCAAGGATTTGCATCGCATGAACAAATTCCATGTATTGATCAGTTATTTCGACCATTGGAATGTCATAAATATCAATTTCGAGCTTACCGATTAAATGCAGGAGCAAATCAAGCGGACCTTCAAATGCATCGACTTTAAAATTTATTTCAACCATTCCTATTACACCTCAATAAATGAAAGATCATTTCGCACCAAATCAGCGTAACTTTCACGTTTAATCACTAGCTTATCTTGCCCATCTTCTACAAAAACAACAGCAGGACGCGGAATCCGGTTATAGTTACTTGCCATCGAATAACCATAAGCCCCCGTGCAAAAGACAGCTAAAATTTCCTCACTAAACGCTTTCGGTAATCGCAAATCCCAAATCAACATATCTCCTGATTCACAACATTTCCCAGCAATCGCTACGGTCTCTTCTGTTTTCCCAAGTGGATTCTTTGCTAAAACCGCTTCATACTGTGCTTCATATAAAGCAGGGCGAATATTATCATTCATGCCGCCATCTACAGCAACATAGTCTCTTATCCCAGGGACTTCCTTGCGTGAGCCGATTTTATAAAGCGTTGTACCTGCTTCACCAACAAGCGACCTACCAGGCTCAATCCAAATCTCTGGCATTTCTAGCCTATGATTTATTGCCATTTGTTTAACTTCTTGAACAATTTGTCTAACGTATTCGCTTGGATCTAATGGTTGATCATCTTGTGTATAACGCACGCCAAAACCCCCGCCTAAATTAAGTACTTTAGACTCAAAGCCAAGCGAATCGCGCCATAAAACAAGTTGCTCCATAATACGATGTGCTGCCATAACAAAGCCAGTTGTTTCAAAAATTTGTGAACCAATATGACAATGCAGGCCAATTAAATCAAATTGTTCCTCTGCCGCTAAAACCTCTTGAATCGCTTTTTCAGCCTGACCATTTGTTAGTCCAAAACCAAATTTTGAATCATCTTGTCCAGTTAAAATATAATCATGCGTATGTGCTTCGATACCTGGTGTAACACGAATAAGCACGGCCATTTTTTGCTTTCTTTCTTCAAGTAGTTTTTGTAGCAAAGTAATCTCATCATAATTATCAAGAACAATACAACCAATATCATAATCAAGAGCCATCTTTAATTCTTCGGCTGTTTTATTATTTCCATGGAAGTGAATTCGTTCTTTAGGAAAATTTGCTTTTATTGCCGTATAAAGCTCTCCTCCTGAAACAACGTCCAGTGATAAATCTTCTTCAGCCATCAGCTGGTAAATTGCAATGGAAGAAAAAGCCTTACTTGCATAGGCTACTTGCGCATCTATTTCCATCTCTGCAAAAGTTTTTTTAAAACCCCGTGCACGGTCACGAATAAGCGCTACATCATAAACGTAAAGTGGCGTACCATATTTTTGAGCGAGCTTTAATGTATCCACACCACCAACTTCAAGATGTCCTTTTTCATTAACATTCATTGTACCATACCGTTCAAATGTCATACTTATTCCCACCTCTTCAACCGGAATTTTCAACTTTTTACAATTCTTTTCTATAGTAGCACAACAAGCTACGCCCTACAATAAAATATTTTCTCATAAAAGCTTTTTACTATTCAAAAGCTTAGGAGATAAATGGGTTTCACCATATTTTTTAGTGAAAATATGGTGAAACCCATTTATCCTCTTCATTTCATTGACCAAAAATCCACTTAAAGTTTAGCAATGATTGCCTTCACATAAGTTAAAAATGTTTTTTGGACTCGGTCTGTTGTCTCGATTACTTCTTCATGTGAAAGCGGCTGATCAAGAATTCCCGCTGCCATATTGGTAATACATGAGATTCCCAATACCTCTATTCCTGCATGACGAGCAACAATGACCTCAGCAACCGTTGACATTCCAACGGCATCTGCTCCAAGTGTCCTGATCATTCGAATTTCGGCAGGCGTTTCATATGTCGGGCCACTAAATCCAGCATAAACGCCTTCACGAGTTGGAATATCAAGTGAAAGTGCAATCTTGCGTGCTTTTTCGCGTAATCTTAAGCTATACGCTTCTGACATATCAGGGAAACGTGGCCCAAAATACGACTCATTTGGTCCAATAAGTGGATTTGTTCCCGTAAAATTAATATGATCAGCAATTAACATCAGGTCACCTGCATGAAATAATTCATTAACGCCACCTGCAGCATTGGTAACAAGTAAAATTTCTACCCCTAACGCTTTCATCACTCGAACTGGAAAAGTAACTTCTTCCATTGAATAACCTTCATAATAGTGAAAACGTCCCTGCATAGCAACCACTTCTTTTTGCTCAATCGTTCCAAAAACAAACTGCCCCGCATGTCCTTCTACAGTAGAAACAGGAAAATGGGGAATTTCCTCGTAAGCTATTTTTGTTGAACCCACCATTTCATCAGCCAAAACCCCTAAACCAGAACCAAGAATCAAGCCAATCTTAGGTTTCCCTTGATACGCATCTTTAATTTTCAAAACCGCTTGATTTACTTTTTCAATACTCATCTCTTGTAGCCAGCCTCTCTTATTTCAAATTTGCTAAAAAGCTTGTACCATATTCAGGCATTTTGACAGAAAAATTATCAGCAACCGTTGCTCCGAGATCAGCAAAAGTCTTACGTAGTGGCAATTCTTTTCCTTCATTAAAACGCTTCGAATAAACAAGTAATGGAACATATTCACGTGTATGATCCGTACCACGATAAGTTGGATCATTCCCGTGATCTGCAGTAATCAGCAATAAATCATTTTCGTCTAGTTTGGCAAATACTTCAGGAAGGCGTGCGTCAAACTCCTCAAGCGCTTTTCCGTAACCGATTGGATCACGACGATGACCAAATAACGCATCAAAATCCACTAAATTTAAAAAACTAATTCCCTTAAAATCTTGACTGAGTACATTGATTAGCTGATCCATTCCATCCATATTTGATTTCGTTCGAATCGATTCTGTCACGCCTTCCCCGTCAAAAATATCACTAATTTTTCCAATTGCAATAACGCTTTTCCCATCCTCTTTTAAAGCGTTCATGACAGTCGGTTTGAAAGGTTTTAACGCATAATCATGGCGATTTGCAGTGCGCTTAAAGCTTCCCTTTTTACCAATGTAAGGTCTTGCAATAATTCGACCAAGCATGTAAGGATCATCTAAAGTAATTTTGCGACAAAATTCACAAATCTCATAAAGTTCTTCTAGTGGGATAATATCTTCATGTGCTGCAATTTGCAGCACAGAATCAGCCGAGGTATAGACAATCAGCGCGCCAGTCTTCATTTGTTCTTCGCCAAGCTCATCAATAATCTCTGTCCCACTTGCAGGCTTATTCCCAATCACAGCACGCCCTGTATGTGCTTCAATTTGGTCGATTAGCTCTTTTGGAAACCCATCTGGAAAAACACGAAAAGGTGTATCAATATAAAGACCCATAATTTCCCAATGCCCTGTCATCGTATCTTTACCACGTGAAGCTTCTTGCATTTTCGTATAATAAGCAAGCGGATGATCTGTTTTTGGCACGCCCTTAATAACTTCAATATTTGAAAGTCCAAGCTTACTCATTTCAGGTAGATGCAATCCATTCATTTTTTCAGCGATATGACCAAATGTATCCACGTCAAAGTCATCGAATTCAGAAGCATCCGGAGCCTCACCAATCCCGACAGAATCCATAACGATAATATGAATGCGTTTAAATTTATCCATTTTTTCAAACACCTTTCTATATTTATATTCTACTAGGCACGAGGATGAAATTCTTTATAAACATCCTTTAAGCGTAGTTTAGTGACATGTGTATAAATTTGCGTTGTTGAAATATCAGCATGACCAAGAAGCTCCTGCACAGAGCGCAAGTCAGCACCATTTTCAAGTAAATGTGTCGCAAAAGAATGTCTAAGTGTATGAGGTGTAATTGGCTTCTCAATACCCGAATTTAATGCTAATTTCTTTAATATTTTCCAAAAACCTTGTCTGGTTAACCCTTTACCATGATGATTTAAAAAAACTTCTTCGCTGCGATACGCTTTGTTTCTTAATTTTGGACGCGCGTGTTCAAGATAATTCGTTAACGCTGTGGTTGCAATTTTCCCAAGTGGAATGATTCGCTCCTTATCCCCTTTACCAATCGTTTGAATAAAACCCATATGAAGATGTAAATCGTCCATTTTTAACTTCACAAGTTCTGTGACACGAAGCCCGGTCGCATAGAGAAGCTCTAACATCGCTAAGTCACGTATGCCAAAAGGTGTCGATGTATCTGGTGCTTCGAGCAATTTTTCAACTTCATGAAAACTCAGTACTTTTGGCAGCACCTTCGCTTGTTTTGGCGTTTCGATTTGAAGCATCGGGTCATGCGTCATTTTTTGATCTTGCAATAAAAAATGCAAAAACGAGCGAATAGAAGCAATATAACGTGCAATTGTTCGTGCTGACTTCCCATCTTCTCGTGCATACGCAAGAAAAGAAACAATATCCGTTCGTTTTATTTTTTCCGGATCTTCTGAATGGCTATTTTCTTTGAAATAACAAGTAAAATAATGCAAATCCCGCTTATACGCTGTTAACGTGTTTTCTGACAGACCACGTTCAACCGTTAAAAAATGTAAAAAATCATCAATTAATTCATTCATTGTTTCTCCTCCACAAACTCCATTTTAACATGAATTTTACTTGACGTGAATTTTTAAGGATTTTAAAAAATGAGCGATAAGCACGTTCATTTCAGACGTTTGATAAGTTATGAAGAAGTCCTTCATATTGCCTTTTACCAAACTTTTAAAATAAAGGTGTTTTTCGCTCATTTTATTACATTTTTTCATGCTTTTTTCGTTTGCTTCTTACAACTAGAACAAATCCCTTGAAAAGTCAATCGATGATCTTTTACTAAAAAATTCCAGCGCTCTTCAATGATTTTTTCAACATCTTCTAACAAATCTTCTTGTACTTCTTCAACAGAACCACATTCTAAACAAAGGAGATGATGATGAAAATGCTTCGCTCCTTCTTTTCTAAGATCATAACGAGAAACCCCATCCCCAAAATTAATCTTATCAACCACACGAAGCTCCGTCAGTAGTTCAAGCGTACGGTAAACAGTCGCAAGCCCAGTGTCAGGTGCAATTTCTTTTACACATAAAAAAACTTCTTCGGCACTTAAATGGTCTTTTTCATTTTCAAGGAGTACACGAACAGTGGCTTCCCGTTGCGGCGTTAATTTATAACTTGCTTCATGTAGCTGAGCTTTAATACGCCCAATGCGACCTTCCATCGATATTTTCCTCCTTTAACGCATTTATCAATTTTACTATAAATTAATTCTCATTATCAATCTCATCGGAAGAATATTTTAGAATAATTATTAATAAAATATTCTTGATTTTTCTTTATAGAAAAAGATTTATTTACTGATATTACTATATTTACTAAGATATCATATTTTAGTTCAGCTGTCTATGTTGATTATCAATTAAATAAAAGTAAGCTAATTATCTATAATAATTATAAATAAATTTCAAAAAAAACACTTGCATCTTCCTCATAAAAATTTTATACTGAATTGAGAATCATTATCAATAAAGCATTGGAGTGACCCACTTTGAAAAATTTATACACAGAACACTTGCAAATCGCTTACGATAAACGGATTATTGTTGATCAATTAAATCTTGACATCCCACTTGGAAAAATTACAGCCTTGGTAGGAGCAAACGGATCCGGAAAATCAACCATTTTAAAAACAATGTCACGCTTAATGAAACCAAGTAGCGGTGCTGTCATTTTAGATGGAAAAAAAATCCACCATGAATCCACTAAAGAAATCGCCAAGGAGCTGGCAATTTTACCACAAAGCCCTTCTGCTCCAGGAGGCTTAACTGTTTACGATTTAGTAACTTACGGAAGAACACCTCATCAAAAAGGATTTAGCACATTGAACCAAGAAGACCGGAAGCTAATAGACTGGGCGATTCGAATGACGAATTTAGAAAATTTTGCTGATCATCCAATCGAAAATCTATCTGGCGGCCAAAGACAGCGTGCTTGGATTGCTACATTACTTGCACAAGATACGCCGATTTTATTCCTTGATGAACCAACAACATTCCTTGATATGACGCACCAACTAGATGTCATGAACATTTTAAAACAGCTTAACGAACTTGAAAAACGGACAATCGTTATGGTCGTGCATGATTTAAATCTTGCTTCCCGCTATGCAAGTCATATGATCGCCATTAAAGAGGGACAAATGGCAGCTTCCGGCACACCAACAGAAGTGATGACAGAAACGATGTTAGAAGATGTTTTTAACGTGAAAGCAGATATTTTGATCGATCCACGAAGCGGCGTTCCTCTCTGTTTACCTTATGAAACATGTAACGGCTGTGAAATACGCGATGTGGTCAAAGAAGCAGATATAGCGATTACAAGCGAGGTAACTATTTAACAGATTGGCAGCGTAAATTTATTGCGCCCGAGTGAAGCAAGCCCTTATATTTCATGGGGCTTCGTTACAAATTTAACTGCAATTCTAAATATTGGATGGCATACATTGTTTTTGCATCAATAATTAATTGTTCTGAAATAAGTTGTTTCGCTTCTTCCAATGTGACACTTACAAGATTAATAAATTCGTCTGCATCCATTTTTCGTCTTTTTTCCACAACTTTTAACTCATGTGCTACATAAATATGTAAAATCTCATCTGCAAAACCTGGTGCTGTATAAAAAGAAGTAAGATAACAAAAATTATCCGACGAATAACCTGTCTCTTCCTCTAGCTCTCTAATCGCCGTGACTTCTTGAGCTTCCCCCTGTTCCATTTTTCCCGCTGGAATTTCAAGAATAGTACGTTCAAGTGGCTTACGGAATTGCTCAACAAGAACCAGACGCCCATCACTAAGCAGTGGAATAATCGCTACTGCACCGGGATGCTTAATAATCTCTCGTTTGCTTTTTTCACCATTTGGCAATTCTACATCCAGCAACTCTAATTCGATAACTTTCCCTTTAAAAATGGTCTCTTTAGCGATTGTCTTCTCTTCAAGATTTTCCATGCGATCAACACATCCTCTTTTTTCTTCAGTATAACATAAGGTCCGAGATTAATTTACGTCGTGCGACTGATAACATCTTTTTTGTTCCTATGGTATGATGAATTCATGAGCAAACATCTTTCTAACGTTTCTTATGAAAGCATGTTTTGATATACCTTAGACTGGTAACTGAAGGAGAAGATGAATAATGACTTTATTTAAAAAATTGATGGCCTTTACTGGTTCTTTCCTAATTGTTTGTGTGCTATTTGGCATTTTATCAGCCATTTTTTATAATCACTGGCTATTCATCACTTTAACCACACTGTTTGTAGCTGCTTTGCTATTCTTCTTTTCTTCAAAAGCTGGTGACCAAGCATTAACTGAAAAAACAGGTCTAACAAAAAAAGAATACAAATACATTCGCAACAACTTAGATGAAGCACGCACAAAAATTATTCGTTTACAAAAGACGATGAGCACACATAAAACTCTCTACTCTTTTCAAGAAAGAAACAAAACACTTCTTTTAGTCAAGCGAATTTTCGGCATCGTCCGTGAACAACCCAAACGCTTTTATGAAGCCGAGGACTTCTTCTTTTCTCACCTTGATTCACTAGTAGAGCTTACAGAAAAATATGCTTTCCTTGAAAAGCAGCCAGTAAAAGATAAAAAAATCTATCAAACACTTTCTGATACTCGTTCTTTATTAAATGATCTCAGTCGGGTAATTGAAAAGGATTTATTTATCCTCCTAAATCAAGATATAAATAGCCTTGATTTCGAACTCGAAGTGGCAAAAAATTCAATCTCAAAACAGCAGCAAAAATTCGAAAGGAGCAATAAAGAATGAGTGAAAAAAGAACAAACGAATTACTTGAAAAAGAAATGAATCAAACCCTTGATGATTTACTAACAAATCCATTTGGGAATGAAACGGCGATAACAAATAATGATGAAAAAGCGCCACGCTTAATCGATATGCTTCCTGAAAATAATAAGCGCCAAGCCATAGAACTAAGCAAACAAATTGAACCTGGAAACCAATCTGCTATACTCAGCTACGGAGCTCCAGCTCAAGCGAAACTACATGACTTCTCCCATTCAATGCTTGCCCATGTCCAAAAACAAGATGTAGGACCAATTGGGGACATTATTGGCGACTTAATGTATCGTTTACAAGAAGCTGATCCCGAT
Organism: Listeria sp. PSOL-1; assembly: GCF_902806445.1. Classification (NCBI taxonomy): domain Bacteria; kingdom Bacillati; phylum Bacillota; class Bacilli; order Caryophanales; family Listeriaceae; genus Listeria; species Listeria sp. PSOL-1. Next base: position 1,271,726 of record NZ_LR760298.1, read on the forward strand.
GAACTTGCTGCTCGAAATCGCAACGTATTTACGAAGATGTTTCATCGTGTCAAACAATCCATCAACGAAATTACCTCAAAATACCAAAAAATCGGAACTCAAATTGATCGCATCGCACTCAAATTAGAGCATTCGAAAAAGCGTTTAATAGAGGATAACTCATTTTTAGAACAACTTTATGATAAAAATAAAGACTACTTCCAAGCACTCAATATTTATATTGCTGCAGGTGAAGTAAAAATAGAAGAAATCAACACACAGCTTCTTCCTGAACTTCGGAAAAAAGCAGAAGAAACTGGTGATCAGATGGCTTTTCAAGAAGTACATGATTTAACTCAATTTGCTGACCGCTTAGAAAAGCGTGTTCACGACTTAAAGCTAAGTCGTCAAATTACGATTCAGCAAGCACCACAAATCCGTTTAATCCAAAACACCAACCAGGCACTTGCAGAAAAAATCCAATCTTCTATTATGACAGCCATTCCCCTTTGGAAAAACCAAGTAGCGATAGCACTCACTTTATTACGGCAACAACAAGCTGTTCAAGCGCAACGTCAAGTATCTGAAACAACAAATGAACTGTTAAAGCGAAATGCTGATATGCTAAAAACAAATGCCATTGAAACGGCTCGTGAAAATGAACGCGGTATTGTCGATATCGAAACACTAAAAGAAACGCAATCAAGTCTAATTGAGACCCTGCAAGAAACGCTTAAGATCCAGCAAGAAGGCCGTGCTAAACGCGCTGTTGCTGAAAAAGAACTTGTTACAATGGAACAAGAACTGAAAGAACGCTTGATTGAACTAAAATAATCGATAAATCCTTGAGCTTGATCAATCTTATCATTGATCGGCTCTTTTTTTCATTTAACTTTTGGCTTATTACATTAAAAATTTTATAACCATTTTCCATTTTTTAGGAGCTAATTTTGCTCATTTAACTAGATGATCGTGCGTCTAATTACCCTTAAATTTTTTTCTTCATGACTAAAAGACCAGTAAAATTACAATTAGGGTGTTAAAATGTCACCCTTTTTAGGTTTTTTGTACCGTGTACAAATTAACCCCTCCTAGTGTAGAATGATAAAACATGATTTAGCTTTGTAATAAAAAAGACATTTTATATGAAGCTTATATCGCATAATTAACTTAGGAGTTGAAAAAATGGTTTTAGGTCATGTGAAATGGTTTACAACAGTAGAACCTGTTAGAAACAATTTAAAAGACATCTGGACACTAGACACACTATTTTTATTTTCATTATCATTAATTTTTATTTTTTTACTATACGCATTTGCCCCCTACCTCGCTAAATTAAAGTTTCTAAATGGCAAATTTATCAATCGTATCAATCGAGAAACGGTTTTTCGCGTTGGGATTGCATTCGCACTTATTATTAGTATGTTAACAAAGCATGTTTTAGTGCCGGATGTACATGGCTCGTTACTGCTTTATATTATCATGGCTATTTCTGCACTAGGGCTCATCATTCAAACAAAGATAACACAATGGTTCAGCTTATTGCTTATTCTCTTTTTGTTTATTTGGAATATTTTTACTTTAGGAATTCATAATTCAGTTGATTATCTCTTTTTCATAGGAATTATGGTTACTTTATTTGCCTTTTTAATCAATAAAACAAAATGGAAAGTTAGGCCTCTTGAAATATTAACAGGGCTTTCGCTCCTTTGGGTAGCAGCGGAAAAAATGGTTTATAGCAATATGTCGCTGGATATTATTCATCACTATTCATTATACACATTTGGTTTTAGCCAAAAGCACTTTGTTATCTGTGCTGCATTAGTAGAGATGGTTATCGGTTTTGTTTTGATCACTGGTTACTTTCGAAAAATTATTTCTTTTGCTTTAACGCTTGTGTTTTTAGCAACAAATCTTATTTTTGGTGTTAGCGAGATCATGGCCCATATGCCACTTCATATTATCTTTATTTATTTAATTTTAAATCCATATAAAGACATTAAAATTGGGCAATCTCGCTTAGTTAGAGCAGCACTTATGTCATGTGCCTACATCATAGCTGTTATCCTTGTTGTCTTTATTTACTAGCAAGTAAGGCTCAGACATCATGTGCTTCAGCTTAAAAATAGTGCCTAGATTCTATGACAAATCAAGCAAAATAAGAGGTTTGCCAGAAACCGGAAGCGGAAGTCTGGCAAACCTCTTAAATATCGAGCCGCAAATTCTCGAAATGAATCGGTTTTAAATTTGTAACAGTAAGTCCAATCAAACGAATCGGCTCAACACCTGAATAAATATTCGTAAGCAGTGCCAAGCCTGCTTGATAAATTAAATGCTTATCATGAATATAATCAGCTAACGTTATTCTTTTCGTTAACGTTTTAAAATCACTATAACGCAATTTCAAAACAACTGTTTTTCCATGTTTTTGGATCTTAGAGAGTCTTGTTTCAATTTTTGCTGCAAATTCCATTAGACTTTGTTGTAAAATGCGTTGATCACGAATGTTTTGTTCATACGTAGTTTCTTTACCGACCGACTTACGATCACGATTAGGATTAACGATGTTACTAGATTCTCCACGCACATGACGATACAAATAATACCCCTGTTTATGAAACTCATGGATTAAATCCCATTCACTAAAACGCTTTAAATCGGCGCCTGTTTTTATGCCTAAACGATTCATTTTTTGGCTTGTGACTTTGCCAACGCCGTAAAATTTATTGATCGGGATCTGCTCTAAAAACATTTCTGCTTCTTCTGGTGTGACCACTGTAAGTCCAGCTGGTTTACGGAAATCTGAAGCAATCTTTGCAATAAATTTATTATAAGAAACGCCAGCAGAAGCGGTTAATTGTAGCTCGTGATAAATAGACTGCTGGATTTCACGTGCAATAAAAGTGGCAGACTTCATTTGTTTTTTGTTCTCAGTCACGTCAAGATAGGCTTCGTCTAAAGAAAGTGGTTCGATTAAATCTGTATAACGTCTAAAAATGGCACGAATTTGCTCCGATATTTGTCGATAATGCTCCATATTGCCGTGTACAAAAATCCCCTGCGGACAGAGCTTTGCTGCTTGTTTAGTTGGCATCGCTGAATGAACACCATACTTACGCGCCTCATAGGAACAGGTTGCAACCACACCTCTTTTATTTGGATCGCCACCAATAATGATCGGCTTCCCACGATATTTTGGATGATCACGTTGCTCAACAGAAGCATAAAACGCATCCATATCAATATGGATAATCTTTCTTGATGTATCCATTTTACTTCACCTTCTTACAAAAAAGAACTTATGTTCGCTTTTTATTTTACACGAAAGAAAGCTTTTAAGCAAGTCATCTTTTATTTTTTTAAAAAGGCGTTTTTCCCTAAGAACTCGATTACTTGGGGCATTACTTGATAAAGACGCGAAACGATATTCATACTGAACGGCAAATTGAGCTCACGTCGTTTTTTCCCCAATATAGCAACTGTTTTGCGTGCAACTTTGTTCGGAGATAAAACAAAATGATTCACTTTTTCTAAATAGTCTCCAGATTTATCCGCTGTATTGAAAAAATTCGTTCGAATAGGTCCAGGATTAATACAAGTGAGATAAATTTTTTTGCTGCTAATTTCCATTCTTAAAGCATTAGAATAACCTAATACAGCAAATTTTGTTGCTGAATAAACAGCTGATTTTGGTGTGGCAATTTTCCCAGCTTGTGAAGCGATATTGACAATGTGCGCTTGCTTTCTTTTATTTAATTCAGGTAAGATAAGCTGTGTTAATTTAATTAAGCCAAGGACGTTTGTTTGAAACATTTTCTCTGTAACTGCAAAAGGTGTATCAACTGCCAGCTCAAACAAACCAAAGCCCGCACAATTTATTAAGACCGAAAGTGAATATTTATCAGTTATTTGTGCTATGAGCGCTTCCATTTGTTCAAAATCAGTAACATCGAAACGATAATAAGGTACGTCAATCCCGTAAACTTGTCGGATCTCTTCTGAAATTGCTGCGAGTTTCTCACTACTACGTGAAAGTAAAATAGGCACTCCACGAAGCCTAGCTACTTCAAATGCAATCTCTTTGCCTAAACCACTTGAGGCACCTGTAATCAAAACATACTTTCCTTCAACAAACGTATTCATTCTTCTTTTGCACCACCTACTATAAATGTTGAAAAATCATAAGCCATCTCTGTGTTTGGAAAAATTTCACGTGCCTCAAGAAGCAACTCCTTGCTTGCTTCTTTATCATAACGCGAGCTAATATGTGTTAAAATCAACTGCTTTGCCTCTGCCTTTTCTGCTAAAGTTGCTGCCTCATATGTTGTTGAATGCCAATATTCATGTGCCAATTCCTTTTTGTCTCCTGAAAATGTAGCTTCATGGACAACAACATCAGCACCATGAGCGAGGTCTAGTTCCGCTTCCGTTTGTCTAGTGTCTCCAAAGATAGCCACGATTTTTCCTTTTTGCGGCGCTCCAATGTAGTCTTTCCCATCAATCATTCGTCCATCTGGAAGCATGACTTGTTCGCCCTTTTTTAAACGACTAAAAAGAGGTCCTGGAGTGACTCCCTCCTCTTTCAAACGTTCAGCATCAAGCGCACCTGCTTTATCTGCTTCCTCTAACCGGTAACCATAGCTTTTTACACCATGATAAAGTTCAGCATAATGAATATAGATGTCATCTTTTTGAAAAGATCCTTCATTTTCAAGTTCAACCACAGTAAGTGGATAAGTAAGGCGTGACGCGCTTAGTTCAAGTGATTGTCTGATAAAAGCTTCTATCCCTTTAGGGCCATAGATAAAAAGCTCACTTTCCCCGCCTTGAAAAGAGCGACTACTAAGTAATCCTGGTAAACCAAAAATATGATCTCCATGCATATGTGTAATAAAAATAGTATTTATTTTTCCAAGTTTGACTGGACTTTTTAAAATTTGGTGTTGGGTTGCTTCACCGCAATCAAACAGCCAAATCGCATTTCTTTCATTTAACATCGAAAGCGCAACAGAGCTTACATTTCGCCCCTTTGAAGGCACGCCCGCTCCGGTTCCTAAAAAAAATAATTCCATTAACTCCATCCCTTTCAAATTATGAAATGGCTTCTTTTGTTTTATTTTACCATAGTTTTACTTACACCATGAAAAATCTTTAAACCAATCAGTTGCACAAACAGTTTTTAACGGCTAAAATAATATGGAAATGCCTTGCCTCATTATAATCGAGTGCTTCTTAAGCTTCTATAGGCTAATAGTAATTTCAGAAAGAGGGTAAATCGTAGTATGACAGATGTGATAGAACAAAAAGCTTTAATTACCATTTTTGGCGGTACGGGAGATTTAGCTAATCGCAAACTTTACCCTTCGCTATACCATTTATACAGCAAAGGCTCTCTTAGCAAGCATTTTGCAGTGATTGGTACAGCACGCCGCAAATGGAGCAATGAATTTTTTCGTGAAAAAATCAAAGAGGCAATTAAAGATATTAAAGGCTCAGATGAATTTGCTGATGACTTTATTTCCCACTTTTACTATCAATCACATGATGTAACGGATAAAGAGTCTTACGTAACGCTGAAAGATTTATCTGATGAATTGGATAAAAAATATCATCTTGAAGGAAATCGACTTTTTTATCTAGCAATGGCGCCGAACTTCTTTGGCACAATCGCTAGTCGCATCAAATCAGAAGGGTTTGTAGATACAAAAGGCTTCCATCGTTTAATCATTGAAAAGCCATTTGGACATGATCTAGCTAGCGCTAAAGAATTAAATGAATCCCTGCGTCAAGCTTTTAGAGAAGATGAAATCTATCGAATTGATCATTACTTAGGTAAGGAAATGATTCAAAATATTTCTGTTATCCGTTTTGCGAACTCTATTATTGAATCGCTTTGGAATAACCGTTATATCAGCAATATTCAAGTTACTTTAAGCGAGGTGCTTGGGGTTGAAGATCGTGGTCGCTACTATGAAGAAAGTGGAGCACTTCGCGATATGGTCCAAAACCATATTCTACAAATCGTCTCTCTTCTTGCCATGGAAGTGCCTATCAAACTTACAACTGATGAAATTCGTCATGAAAAAGTTCGTGCTTTACGCTCTCTTCGTGTTTATGAAGGAGATGCGGTTCACAAAAATTTTGTGCGTGGTCAATATGGCCCTGGTATATTAGATGGCACAAAGCATGCTGGATACCGCGAAGAAGATAACGTAGATTCTGATTCTAATACAGAAACGTTTGTTGCTGCTAAATTAATGATTGATAATTTCCGCTGGGCGGGTGTTCCTTTTTACATACGAACAGGAAAACGCTTAGCGAAAAAAGCTACACAAATTGCCATTCATTTTAAAGATGTGCCACTTAACTTATTTAGCGAACAAAAATCCCTTGCTGGAAATGTTCTTGTTATTCATATTCAACCAAATGAAGGAATCACACTCCATATGAACGTTAAAAAAACTGGTCAAGGAATGGAAACGATGCCGGTAAACCTTGATTATGCTCATTCATCACAAGTTGGGATGAATACACCCGAAGCCTATGAAAAATTAATTCTTGATTGTTTACGCGGTGATGCAACTTACTTTTCACATTGGGATGAAGTAAGCTTATCATGGAATTTTATTGACCATATAGCTGGGGTTTGGGAAAGAACAAAAGAAAATTTCCCTAATTATAAACCTGGCACAATGGGGCCTCAAGAAGCAGATGATTTGCTTCTGCAAGATGGTTTTCAATGGTTTTCGGTTGAGTAAATGATGATCCTTTTTTAAATAAAAGCTTGTTTTCGATATTTTACCGGAAGCAAGCTTTTTGTGTTACTAAATTTATTTAAGCAAAAGAAGAATTAGCAACTTCCCTCTATTTTTCGTGTTTCGTTTGATGGATTTTACTCACTCTATTTTTTCTATTTGGTTTAGTATGCTTCATTTAGGGAAATAACAATATCACAGTATGAGAATTTTTATGCTGCACACATAAATACCAAGCCAAAAGTGATGTATGATTCAAATAGATGATCTTCATCAATTTTTATGTGCAAATAAAAAGATAGTCACAAAACAAAGAACTGAGCTTAAAAAGATTTACATCAAGCTAGCCGTATCTTTATAAAATAAACCAATCTTTCATCGCAATGTTTTTTAATTTTAATTCTCATATTGACTATTCAAATAAAAAGGAGGTGATGAATATTGCGCAAAAGAAAGGTGCTTTTCTTTCTTGGGATATTCATTCTGCTCGCAGTAAGCTCCCCTAACTACGTTCATGCGGCAAGTATGGATTCAAAAGCAACCTATGCTCCTGCTAATATGGCTAATGACCCATGGCAAGGTGGGACAATCACTTTTGATAATACAGCAAACGTTAAAGGCTCCGATATTACTTATAACCCCATTCTCTCTCAAACAGTTGATTTTGAAATGGTTTGGCAGCTCCCTACTGTTAGAGATGCTAACGCTTGGTTAAATGCACTAAGCAGTCAGTCAAATCTAAAGCTAGGGGATCAGACCATTCAACTTAGTAAAGATGATTTAGTTGTAAAAGATAATCAACTCGTTTATACCATGAGTACAAAGAAATTTGACTTGCTTGCTTTATTAAAATGGCTGGCAAATATCCTATTAGGTTCATCGGATGTGAAGATCCAAGCACATTTAGTATTTGATGTTGGGACATTGTCGACTAATGCTAGCGACTCAGCTTTTACGAAACTATTAACAACTAGCAAACTTCCTCCCACTCAAGATAAGAACCTCCCTATTCACAGCGAATTCTTTAATCGTACAGGAGACTTAGAATTACAACAGGATACATCATTTGCTACTTGGAATACTTATATTTCACCATGGAATGAGGAACAAGCAAATAGTGCGTTAAATGGAAAAGAAGATGATACGCAAGATGGCGGGCAGACTGAAGTAACAGGGATCGATCGAGTTTTAAATGGGGATACGTATAAAGATCGTCTAGTAGAATTGCCCATTACACAAACGATTAATCCAACAGACTACATGCGCACCGTAAATTTGTTCACTAAAGAAGCTATCTTAGGTGATTCTTCTGGTATTAGCGCTGTTTCACCTCCTCAGGTAACGGACTCATTTTCTAATGATGCTAGTGGCGCCCCTCAACTTGAACGGAAAACAATTTATTCGTTTAAAGGTCAAGATTCAGATGGAACGGCACTTAGTCCGGTTCCTATTACTTTCACGCAAAACACCGCGTTAAAATTTGCACTAGACCAAACAGAAGTTTCTACAACAGGGGCAGTTACATTAACCGGTGAATTACAAACAGAAGGTAAAAACAATCAAATTTATTACCAATTAGAGGATGGCGAGCCTCAAAAGCTAGCAACTTTTGATCAGAGTGAAAAAGAGTTAAAACTTACATTACCTGAGTTACCCGTTGGAACCCATTCGGTTACACTAGAAGCGGAAAATGAATATGGGCTTAAACAGCAGCAAACTGTTCGTGTGAATATATTAGAACCTGAATTAAATTTAGATGCCGTAACAAGCTCTTTTGATTTTGGTGAAAATTTCATACCTGAACCTGGCGGGAAATTATACAATCAAGAGCCTTTTTCAATTCAAGTGACAGATACCTTCCCCTCTCTTCGTAATTGGACGCTATCTGCAATGATTGATTCGCCGTTACAAACAGAAACCGGTGAACAGCTACCAGCAGATCTCTACATCAATGATTCTTCTAACCAACCTGTAGAAATCACATCAAACCTTACACCACTTTATCAAAATCAACAAGTCAATCAAGGAAGCATTGAACCTATTGATTTCAAAAGCGGTGAAGGCATTTATTTACAAATGAATTCTTCAAATGTAAAAACAGGTCAGCAATACCAAGGAAACATTAAATTCGTTTTACAAACTGGACCATAATAATAAAAAAAAGAAAGAGGTTTTTTAGAATGAAAAAAGAAAAAATCATGATAATAAGTAGCGTAGCTTTTTTAGCTCCACTAGTTAGTAGTCTTACCCTGCCAGTCTTAGTTGAAGCAGCAACCGATAATCAAAACGCAACAACGAATGGAACGGTCTTATTTAAAACAAATGACGAACCTACTCCTCCAATTGTACCGCCAGTTCCACCAGATGATTCAAGTGATCCAAATGGTGCTGATGATCCAACAAATAACACAGAACCTCTTCGTATTGACATTGCACCGAACTTTCACTTTGGAACTTTTAGCGTAGGGACAGGAAACCACACTGCTCAAAATACACGTCAAGAAAGCAATTTACAAGTGACAGATGGACGTGGAACATTAGCTGGTTGGACTGTTTCTGTTGCAAAAACAGAATTAAAAAACAAGGATGATGTTTTACCTGCTACGCTTCAATTAACACCAGGAACTGTAAAAAATAGTAACAAAGAAGCTGTTACTTTAAAAGGCAATCTTACTGCTCCTGTTACAGTAACTACTGCTGCTCAACCTATTTTAGCAGCTGAACAAAATGAAGGTGGCGGTACTTATTATCAAAACTTTGATGACAATAAAGCGGAACTTTCTTTTAATAGTGACCAAGCGAAAGTAGGTACTTATACATCTACCATAACGTGGACGCTATCTTCTGCCACTCCTGAAGGTGCCCGCTAAATGGCTTTACTGGTCAAACAAAAATATCTAAAGAGCAGTATAAGTTTCTTACTTTTTTTACTTCTCCTTCTTTTGTTTCCTTTAACTAGCCATGCAGTGGATTTATCATATGAAGTTAAGCCACACTTAGACCCCCAATCAGGGAAAAAAGGGCTTGATTATTTCTACTCTGAAGTAAAGCCAAATGAAACGAAAACTTTTTCTTTTGATATTATCAATCATTCAAATTCAGAGGCGCGCTTTAAAGTTCAATTGAACCGCGCCGTAACGAATAAAAATGGTTTTATTGATTACAGTATACAAAGTAAAAAAAAAGTACCTCATGATTTTAATCAAATGGTAAATGAACGTGAGCAAGAAGTGACCGTACCCGCCCAAGGAAAAAAGGAAGTCACATTTACAGTCAAGCTTCCAAAACAAAAATTCCAAGGTATCGTTTTAGGCGGTGTATATGTTACTGAAATAAATACAGCTTCAGCTAAAGATGCTTCTAACTCCAAATCCGGAATTGGATTTAATCAACAATTAGCCTACGCTATGGCGGTTGTGCTTCAAGAAGAAGTGCCTTATAAAGGAGGCAGCAAGGTGCAGCTGTACAAGATTCAGCCTACACCAAATGAAGCACAAGCAACACTTAAGCTCGATATGGAAAACATCCGGCCTAACATTTTAAATAACGTTTCTCTTAAAATGAAAATTTATCGATCAGGAGAAAAGTCAGTATATAAAACATTGCAAAAACAACAGATGCGCTTTGCACCAAGCGACCGGTTTAAGTTATTTATTCCTTGGTCTGCAGCAGAAATGAAACCTGGTGATTATGAAGTAGATATTGAAGTCACGTCTGGCCAAGAAAAATGGCTATTCAAAAAGAAATTTTCAATCTCTAAGGATGACAACGCCCTCTTAAAAGCGGAAGGCACACCCTTTGCAGAAGAGAAGTCCCCTTCTATGATCATTTACTGGCTACTTGGTTTGCTTGCGATCACCGTCATTATATTAGTCATCATTATTTTACGCAGAAAAAGGAAGTGATTGAGATGACAGAGACAAATACAACGATAAAACTGAACCCTAATCCAAATCCTATTGTGGAAAATGGAGATTTGACTGAGGTAGCCACACAAAAAATCGTGCTAACCCCAAGTGAAGCACGTTTACCAAAAACAGGTGACCAGTCTCTTCCTCCTGCCTTTATTGTTAGTATCGGTTTTCTTTGTATTTTAGCAGTAGTTCTTCGGAAAATAGGTGCTAAATTGATGAACTAAGCGATTTGTTCCTTTGTCATTTTAAGGGAAAGTTATTCTCAAACCACGTACTAGATAGCCGTTTGAGACAAATAATCAAGCGACAAGCTTTTTGCTTTCGCTTGATTTGTCGTGCTTAAAAGGACTCCTACCCATTTTATTTTTTTATTAAATTTGATACAATAAACAAGAAGAAAAACTTAAGGACGGGGGCATTTTCGATGGCTATTAGAGAAAAAATTTTTACAATAAAACACAAGCTATTCAACCTGAAAAAAAATGAAAAACTGCTACAGGGTTGTCCTATAGAAATAAAGATAGACTCAACGCTTTAGTAAACATAAAAAGTTTAGTATCTGTTGATGAAGTACTAGATGTATTATTAGATGAACATGAAGTCACACTCACTTCTAATGAAAAGCGAGAATTAAGATCTATAATCTCTATATATGAGAAAAAAGAAAATGACATCTACATGTAGATCTATCTACAAATATACTGATTATCTTATAGCTACTATAAATAATAAAATCTTAAATACTAGTTTTTGTTATAACTAGTATTTAAGGTTTATTAAAGAACAAAACTTACTAATACTAATAAACAGAAGGCGGGTTATACTATGCGTTTGTGGCACGAACAGCTTATTCCATTATTACCTCGTCAACAATTACTTGGGCAACACAGAGAATGTTGTGCCTTAAGAGGTAACGGATGGGGGAAATCACACTCCACTGTTAATTATATCTTCACTCATCCTCCTTATCGGTTATTTCAGTACCATAAAAAGGTCATGGACGAGATGACAAAAAGGGGATATGCCGTGACTTCACTATGGTACAATCCCTATTATCGTGGCAAAAACTGTCCCTCTTACCTTCCAACAGATCTACTTTTATTAAAAGAAACCTCCCCTACTTATCCAGAACATGACTCTGCCTATTTCAAAGCCTGCCTCGAAAATTTAAGGCAAAAAGGGATTCATATAGCAACCAAAATAACCTAGACAAGATAAGTCACTTTTATCGAAAATAAAGCAAATATTTAAGTAAGGGAGGAGAACGCATGTTGCATATTATTGTCATTTCACTAGCTATTTTATTGCTACTTCAAACAGCTTACTTTTTTATTCGCAAAAATATAGATATGGGCGTGATGTTTTTGTTTATCACCTTAGCTTTGTTTATTTTGAGTACGATCGGCTAGCGGTTCTCTTTCTTGAATCGCTTTTTTTAATTTTTGCTGCATAATACCAATACCAGATGAGCCAGCAAGTGGTAAGCTGATCTTTATTTTTGCTGCTAAAACTTGCTCCATTAAGGGCAAATATTTTTTTCCACCAATCATAATGATTTCGGCTATTTTTCGTTGCGCTGTTTTTTCTTGCCAGCTTTTTTTCAAGTCAGCTAAACTGATGGTGTGTTGATTCACACCATTTAATGTAAAGCGCACATCATAGGTCTTTTTGACCCAATCTTCTGGATATAAAAAGCCGTATTTAGGAGATAAAATCAGATAATCATCAGGTGAAAACATTTCTGCATAAGTTTTGGCAAGGCAATGAAACGTTCCTGTATAAGCATATTTTGCACGAGTAGGTCCATAGTCTGGATTTTTATCCCAGATCTTAGGTTTACCTGATGGAATAATTAACATGGATCTCGCTCTATCTTTCCTGAAAACTCCCACATCATCACTTTCCTCCCTACTTCAATTTTGTCTTGTTCGCTCAAATGGATAAAACCTGTTTTTTGTAAAACATGAATGGATGCTTGATTTTGTTCATAACAACGAGCGAAAATTCGCTTTATTTCTGCTTGCTTTGTTAACCAAATCAGCATCGCTTGAAGCGCTTCTTGCATGTAGCCACGACGCTGATATTCTGGAACAATACTATAGCCTAATTCAATTTCCCCTGTCTGATCAGGATCACCTTGTCCCCCAATTTCACCAATGATCTTGTTTTCTGATTGTAAAACGATGAGCCTTGTCCACCTAGTCATCCACGGCTTTCTTTGGATATTCTCTAATACAAAGGGTAAATAGAAAAAGAAATCGATACCAGGCCAATTGGCTGAAACTTGATACCCCGACGTATATTCAAGCTCTTGAATCCCTACTATCGTTGCCTGAATCATCTTGTATTCATATTCAATTAATAAAAGGCGTTCGGTTTTTAACTTTTCCATGTAGCTTCCCTAACTTCCGCTCGATAATTTAATAACTTAAACTTAGCAGAAACTGCCAATAAGTTGCAAATTATTTCATTCAGAAGAAATTATTTGAAAAATATAAGATAAAAATAAAATTATTCTGATTAATCTTCTTCTAATGGAGCTAGCGGTAGGTTTTATAAGTAGCTGTATTATGAAAACAATCTAAATAGACGGAAAAATTTTTTATATTAGTTGACAGAAGATACACAAACGTTTATATTGTTAATAATATTATTTTTGAAAAAGATAATGAATCTCAAAAAACGAGGAGTTAATGACTATGAAAACCACAATAAATTATAACGTCATTACAATTTTATTACTCTAGAAGGGCTTTGAACACTGTAAGAAATTGCAGTTGTTTGAGTCCTGTTTTAAATGGGATTCTTACAAAGCATCCCATTTTTATTTAAATGGGGTGCTTTTTCTTTTATCCTGAAAAATGGAAATCAAAATTTATCGGATATTATTTTCCTTTTTCAAAAGATTTATAATAAAAAAGAAATGGGGTTAAATTCATGCGTAGTGACAAAATAAAAAAAGGAATTGAACAAGCACCTGCCCGAAGTTTGCTACATGCAACTGGACAAATTAGGAAACCGGAAGATATGGATAAGCCATTTATTGCGATTTGTAATTCGTATATTGATATTGTTCCTGGGCATGTCCATTTGCGCGAACTCGCTGATATTGCTAAAGAAGCGATTCGTGAAGCAGGCGGTATTCCTTTTGAATTTAATACAATCGGTGTAGATGATGGGATCGCAATGGGACATATTGGTATGCGCTATTCTTTGCCAAGCCGGGAACTTATTGCTGATTCAGCTGAAACAGTCATCAATGCACACTGGTTCGATGGTGTTTTTTACATACCAAATTGTGACAAAATTACACCAGGAATGCTCCTTGCTTCCGTTCGGACGAATGTTCCAGCCATCTTTTGTTCTGGGGGGCCGATGAAAGCAGGTCTTTCAAGTGAGGGAAAAGCATTGACACTTTCTTCAATGTTTGAAGCTGTTGGTGCTTTTAAAGAAGGCTCCCTTTCTAAAGAACAATTTCTTGACCTTGAAGCGAATGCTTGTCCTACATGTGGCTCTTGTGCCGGAATGTTTACTGCAAACTCGATGAATTGTTTGCTTGAAATCCTTGGTCTAGCGCTTCCAGGAAATGGGACAACGCTTGCTGTTTCCAAGGAAAGACGGCAATTAATTCGCAAATCTGCCTTCCACTTGATGGATCTTGTCAAAAAAGATATTAGACCTCTTGATATCATCACAAAAGAAGCGATTGATGACGCTTTTGCATTAGATATGGCGATGGGTGGATCAACAAATACCGTTCTTCATACACTTGCTTTGGCAAACGAAGCCGGAATTGATTACCATTTAAATCAGATCAATGAAATTGCTAAGCGGGTACCCTATCTTTCCAAAATTGCCCCTTCTTCTGCTTATTCTATGCACGATGTTCATCAAGCCGGTGGTGTTTCAGCTATTATTAAAGAACTTGTTGATTTAAACGAAGCAATCCATCCGGATCGAATCACAGTGACGGGAAAAACGCTCCGTGAGAATGTTGCAGCAGCTTCCATTAAAAATGAAGCGGTTATTCATCCTAAAGAATTGCCCTACAGCCCTGTTGGTGGACTTTCTATTTTATTTGGCAACATTGCACCGGATGGAGCTGCAATTAAAGTAGGCGGCGTCGATCCCTCTATTCAAGTCTTCCGCGGTATAGCCATCTGTTTTAATTCCCATGATGAAGCGGTTGCTGCTATTGATAACCATATTGTTAAAGAAGGACATGTTGTTGTCATTCGCTATGAGGGGCCAAAAGGTGGACCAGGAATGCCAGAGATGCTTGCTCCCACTTCAAGCATCGTTGGACGTGGTCTTGGGAAAGAAGTCGCTTTAATTACTGATGGCCGTTTTTCAGGAGCTACACGTGGGATTGCTATTGGTCATATTTCACCTGAAGCCGCTAGTGGTGGACCAATCGCTCTCATTCAAGATGGTGATGTAATTACCATTGATTTATTTAATCGAACATTAAATGCTGAAGTCTCCATGATGGAATTAAACAAGCGACAAAAGGAACTGCCTAACTTTACAGCCAAAGTGAAAAGCGGCTATCTCGCCCGTTATGCAGCACTTGTTACATCAGCAAATACTGGTGGTGTTATGGAAATTCCAGAAAATTTATTAAATAAAAAAGAGGTGGCAGAAAAGTGATGGAAAAAGTAAAATCACAAACAAAAAGCGGTGCTGAACTACTAATCGAATCCTTAAAACAGCAAGCAGTTGAATTTATTTTCGGCTATCCTGGTGGAGCTGTATTACCTCTTTACGATGCGCTTTATGATTCTGAAATCCCTCATATTTTAACACGGCATGAACAAGGTGCAATTCATGCTGCTGAAGGCTATGCTAAAGCTTCTGGCAAACCAGGTGTTGTTATCGTAACAAGCGGTCCAGGAGCAACGAACGCACTTACTGGTATTGCCGACGCGATGAGCGACTCGATTCCGCTTGTAGTTTTTACAGGGCAAGTACATATGCCTGGTATCGGAAAAGATGCCTTTCAAGAAGCGGATATGCTTGGTTTAACGATTCCAATTACAAAATATAATTATCAAGTGCGTGATGTTCGCGATTTACCACGAATTGTTAGCGAAGCCTTTCATATTGCCAATACTGGGCGTAAAGGGCCTGTCGTTGTTG
Organism: Listeria sp. PSOL-1; assembly: GCF_902806445.1. Classification (NCBI taxonomy): domain Bacteria; kingdom Bacillati; phylum Bacillota; class Bacilli; order Caryophanales; family Listeriaceae; genus Listeria; species Listeria sp. PSOL-1. The sequence continues at coordinate 1,287,513 of NZ_LR760298.1, forward strand.
ATATTCCTAAAAACATCGGACTTGTACAAACAACAACTAAATTAACAGAAAACAAACCAAATTTACCAGGATATCAACCAACTTATATACCAAATCCACTTCAAGTTGAAAAATTAATCCAAGCCTTAGCTGTTTCAAAAAAACCGCTCATTATCGCTGGTGCTGGTGTGAATCATTCAAACGCGACAACCGAATTATTAGCTTTTGCTAGTCGTTATCAAATTCCAGTTGTCAATACGTTACTAGGACTAGGGAGTATTCCGCATGATCATGAGCTCTTTTTAGGAATGGGTGGCATGCATGGCTCTTATGCAGCTAACATGGCTTTGACTGATTGTGATTTACTTATTAATTTTGGCTCGCGTTTTGATGATCGTTTGGCTAGCTCACCTAAAGAATTTGCTACAAATGCAGTCATCGCTCACATCGATATTGATCCAGCTGAAATTGGCAAAGTGATTCCTACACAAATACCAATTGTAGCCGATATCCGCACCACATTAAAGCAAATTTTACAAATAAAAATGAATGAAACAATCAATAGCGAACATTGGGTGAAGCTAAATATGACAAGAAAACACCGTCACCCCTTTTCTTATAACAAACAAGCCACAACCGAAATTAAACCACAAAAAGTCATTGAAATCATTGGACAAATAACACAAGGTAAAGCGCTTGTTACAACCGATGTTGGCCAACATCAAATGTGGGTCGCACAGTTTTATCCATTTCAGTTTGACCATCAAATCATTACAAGTGGTGGCCTTGGGACAATGGGTTTTGGTTTACCTGCTGCTATTGGGGCAAGTTTAGCCTTTCCAAATAAGACGATCGTTTGTTTTGTCGGCGATGGTGGCTTTCAAATGACTACACAAGAACTCGCAATTTTAAATGAATATAAAATTAATGCAAAAATCATTATTTTAAACAATCGTGCACTTGGTATGGTAAGACAATGGCAAGAAAAATTTCATAATGAACGTTATTCTCATTCTCTTTTCGATGCACAACCGGATTTTGTTAAATTAGGTGAAGCTTACGGGGTAAAGGCTGTTCGCCTTTCAAATCCAGCCACGCTTGAAAAAGAACTGCAAAAAGCATTTCTCTATGCTGGCCCCATTGTTGTTGATGTCCTCATTCCTCAAAATGAACTTGTTTTGCCAATGGTACCAAGTGGCAAGCCAAATCATCAGATGGAAGGAGTCGAATAGTATGCGTCGTATTATTACAGCGACTGTCAATAATTCATCCGGTGTACTAAATCGCGTTACAGGCGTTATTTCCAGAAGACAATTTAATATTGATAGCATTTCTGTTGGTTGGACTGAAATAGCCAATGTCTCACGCATTACCATCGTTGTTCATGTCGACTCACTTTATGAAATTGAACAAATCGAAAAACATCTAAATAAACAGATTGATGTTTTAAAAGTAAGTGATATTACAGATGACCCGCATGTCGAACGCGAACTGGCTATCATAAAGGTAAACGCACCACCGCAGATTCGTTCTGAACTCTGTACAATTATTGAACCCTTTCGCGGAACGATTGTTGATGTCGGTTCAAAAAACATTGTCATTGAAGTCACAGGAACCAGCGAAAAAATTGACGCTTTTACAAATATTATTCGTCCTTATGGCATTAAACAAATGGCACGAACCGGTGTTACTGGATTTAAAAGAAGTACAAAAGAAAATTAATTCCGTATGGCAACATACGTAATCAATAAAAAATTTGGAGGTTTATAACATGACAAAAGTATATTATGAAGATGCAGTAAAAGAAAACGCCCTGGAAGGTAAGACGATAGCCATTATTGGTTACGGCTCTCAAGGACACGCCCATGCAAAGAATTTACGTGATAACGGAAACCATGTCATCATTGGTATCCGTGAAGGAAACTCAGCGAAAACAGCTCGCGAAGATGGGTTCGATGTTTTTTCAGTAAGTGAAGCTAGCAAACAAGCAGATGTTGTTATGCTCTTATTGCCAGATGAAAACCAAGGGAGCATTTATGAAAAAGACATTGCACCAAATTTAGTTTCCGGAAATGCCGTTGCGTTTGCTCACGGTTTTAACATTCACTTTAATGTGATTAAGCCAGCTCAAGAGCTCGATATTTTCCTTGTTGCTCCAAAAGGCCCAGGCCACTTGGTTCGCCGGACATTTGTTCAAGGTGGTGCTGTGCCGTCACTTTTTGCCATTCATCAAGATGCAAGCGGAAATGCTCGCAACATGGCTTTATCTTATGCAAAAGGGATTGGTGCCACACGAGCAGGTGTGATTGAAACAAGCTTTAAAGAAGAAACAGAAACAGATTTATTTGGTGAACAAGCCGTCCTTTGCGGTGGCGCGACACATTTGATTCAAGCTGGATTTGAAACACTCGTTGAAGCTGGGTACCAACCAGAGCTTGCTTACTTTGAAGTATTACATGAAATGAAGTTGATTGTCGATTTGATGTATGAAGGTGGTATGGAAAAAATGCGTTACTCCATTTCTAATACTGCAGAATATGGCGATTATGTTTCTGGTCCACGCGTCATTACAAAGGAAACAAAACAAGCTATGAAAGAAGTACTAACTGACATCCAAAATGGAAAATTTGCCAAGTCTTTCATTGATGATAATAAAAATGGTTTCAAAGAATTTCACCGATTGCGAGCTGAACAAAAAGGTCACCAAATTGAGAAAGTTGGTGCAGAACTCCGTAAAATGATGCCATTTGTCGGCCAAAATCGCTAAAGTAATCTAAAAAGAATGAGGTGAAATCAGCAAATGAAAAAAATTCAATTCTTTGACACAACATTACGCGACGGTGAACAAACACCTGGCGTAAATTTTAATACAAAAGAAAAAGTTCAAATTGCTTTACAACTAGAAAAGCTGGGCGTTGATGTGATTGAAGCAGGCTTTCCAATTTCTTCGCAAGGAGACTTTGAATGCGTAAAGCAGATTGCTGAAAAAATAACAAGTACAACGGTTACTGCATTAGCCCGTTGTGTAAAAAATGACATTGACCGTGCGAAAGAAGCACTTGAAAACGCCTATTCCCCGCAAATTCATGTCTTCTTAGCAACAAGTGATGTCCATATGAAATATAAACTAAAAATGACGCGTTCCGAAGTGCTAGCTGCAATTAAAGAACATGTTACCTATGCAAAAAAGTATTTCCAAACCGTTCAATTTTCGCCAGAAGACGCGACTCGTACTGAGCGAAAATTCCTAATTCAAGCAGTACAAACAGCAATCGATGCAGGAGCAACGATTATCAATATCCCAGATACAGTTGGTTACACGAATCCTACTGAATTTGGTCAACTTTTCCGTGACCTTAAAGAAAATATTTCCCAATTTGATCAAGTTACCTTTTCATCACATTGTCATGATGATTTAGGTATGGCAGTCGCTAATTCGCTCGCCGCTATTGAAAACGGAGCGACCCGTGTCGAAGGAACAATCAATGGGATTGGCGAACGTGCTGGTAATACAGCACTTGAGGAAATAGCTGTTGCATTACATATTCGAAAGGACTTTTATCAAGCAAAAACGAATATCGTGCTCGACCAAATTAAAGCGACAAGTGATGTCATTAGTCGTTTATCTGGTCTTGCTGTTCCAAAAAACAAAGCGATTATCGGTGGTAATGCTTATGCACATGAGTCAGGCATTCATCAAGATGGTGTGCTTAAAAATCCTGATACGTATGAAATTATTACACCTGCACTTGTTGGTGTAAAAACCAACTCGCTACCTCTTGGCAAATTATCTGGACGACATGCCTTCCATACACGTATGGAAACACTTGGTTATAGCCTTTCAAAAGAAGAACTGTTTGAAGCCTTCAAGCGTTTCAAACAGCTGGCAGATGTCAAAAAAGAGATTACAGAAGATGACTTGCATGCACTTATTCTTGGACAAACACAAGAAACGGATCCTTCTTTAAAACTAAGTCACCTACAACTACAATTTGTAACAGGTGGCGCGCAAGGTGCTATTATTCGAATTGAGCAAGCAGACGGTTCTATCTTAGAAGATGCTGCAACTGGAAGCGGAAGTATCGCTGCCATCTATCAAACAATGAATCGACTGCTAAATCAAGAAGTTTCACTGACGGATTACCGAATTCAAGCGATTACAGCTGGAAAAGATGCCCAAGCAGAAGTCCATGTGATCATTCAAAACCAAAATCACGAACAATTCCATGGGATTGGAATTGATCATGATGTATTAACCGCAAGCGCTAAAGCTTACCTTCAAGCAAGCAGTAAAAATAAGCATTTCGTTTTAAAGGAGGTTAAATAAATTGAGTTATTTGATCACAGTTTTGCCAGGTGATGGGATTGGGCCAGAAATTATGTCAAGTGGAATCGCTGTTTTAAAAACAGTGGGGCAATACTTTCAACATGACTTTAAGTTAGAAGAACACGCATTTGGCGGTGCAGCAATCGATTTGACCGGTAAGCCCCTTCCTGAAAAAACACTTACTGCTTGTAAGCATGCAGATGCTATTTTACTAGCAGCCATTGGTGGGCCAAAATGGGATCTAGCACCCTCTCGTCCTGAAGACGGCTTACTTGCGCTTCGAAAAGAACTTGGCCTTTTTGCCAATATTCGTCCAATCAGCATATCAGAGCATATCGCACACCTCTCCCCTTTAAAAAAAGAAGTTGTAGCTGGCAGTGATTTTGTTGTCGTGCGCGAACTAACTGGTGGCCTTTATTTTGGTGAACCAAAATATTGGAATGAAAAAAAAGCGATTGATACACTTTCTTATAGCAGTTTAGAGATTGAACGCATTTTAATTCAAGCTTTTGAACTCGCTAAAAAACGCCGAAAAAAAGTCACGTCCGTTGATAAAGCGAATGTCCTAGCCTCAAGTAAATTATGGCGAAAAACAGCGGACCGTATTGCCAAAAATTATCCAGAAATCACACTAGAGCATCTCTACGTTGACGCAGCAGCTATGCATATTATTAAAGAACCACAACATTTCGACGTCATTGTTACAGAAAATCTATTTGGCGATATTTTAAGTGATGAAGCTTCTGTTATCGTTGGCTCACTTGGCGTGCTTCCTTCTGCAAGTCATGGTGAAGCTTTCGTGTCATTATATGAACCTATTCACGGATCCGCCCCAAATATCGCAGGGGAAAATGTTGCCAACCCGATCTCGATGATTCTATCTGTCAGCATGATGTTAGAGCAATCTTTCCACCTTACTAAGGAGAGCGCTGTGATTAAACAAGCTGTAGAAAATACACTAACAGAGGGCTTTTTAACAAAAGATCTTGGTGGTGATACAACAACGACTGCCTTTACAAATCAAGTGATTCATTTTATTCGGGAAGGAGCAAAAAAAGATGCAGCAGACACTTTTTGATAAACTATGGGATCAACACGTGATTCTTGGCAAAGAAGGTGAACCACAATTATTATATGTTGACCTGCATTTAATTCATGAAGTCACTTCTCCTCAAGCCTTTGAAGGTTTGCGCGCGGCTTCTCGCACTATTAGACGTCCAGATAAGACGTTTGCCACAATGGATCATAATGTACCAACAAGCGATATTTTTAATATTCAAGATGTGATCGCTAAAAAACAAATTGAAACTCTGCGCAAAAACTGCTTAGACTTCGGTATTAGATTAGCAGACATTGGTAGTCTTGATCAAGGAATTGTTCACATGGTAGGTCCTGAAATGGGGCTCACACAACCTGGGAAAGTAATTGTTTGTGGGGATTCACATACAGCAACACATGGCGCTTTTGGAGCGCTTAGCTTTGGCATTGGCTCAAGTGAAGTCGAACACGTCTTTGCAACACAGACCATTTGGCAGCAAAAGCCTAAGTCAATGGGGATTAAAATTACCGGCCAGCTTAATCCAGGTGTTTATGCAAAAGATATTATTTTACACCTTATTGCAACTTATGGCGTTTCATTTGGGACGGGTTATGCCATTGAATATTTTGGCGAAACCATTACGAATCTTTCTATGGAAGAAAGAATGACCATTTGCAACATGGCCATCGAAGGCGGTGCAAAAATGGGAATGATTGCTCCAGATGCGAAAACTTATGAATACTTGCGTGGTCGTGAATTTGCTCCAAAAGATATCGAAAAAGCGATTTCAATTTGGGAAAGTTTATCTACAGATGAAGATGCCCACTATGACGTGCTTTATGAAGTAGATGTCTCAACGCTTGCCCCGTATATTACTTGGGGAACGAACCCCAGCATGGCGGTTCCTTTCAATCAAAGTTTTCCAGAAATAAACAATATCAATGACAAACGAGCTTATCAATATATGGGCCTTTCACCAGGGCAAAAACCTGAAGATATCAAGCTAGGTTATGTTTTTATTGGTTCTTGCACAAATGCTCGTCTTTCTGATTTAAAAGAAGCGGCAGCCATTGTTCAAGGTAAACAAGTAAAAGATGGCATTCGTGCTTTAGTCGTCCCTGGTTCAAGACAAGTTCGTCTTGCTGCAGAAAAAGCTTCCCTGGATCAAATTTTTAAAGATGCTGGTTTTGAATGGCGCGAACCTGGTTGCTCAATGTGCCTTGGAATGAACCCTGATCAAGTTCCAGCAGGTGTACACTGCGCCTCTACGTCCAATCGAAATTTTGAAGGAAGGCAAGGTAAAGGGGCAAGAACGCATCTCGTTTCTCCTGCTATGGCAGCAGCAGCAGCTATTCATGGACACTTTATTGATATTCGTAAGGAGGTAAACGCAAATGGAAGCCATTACCATTCATAAAGGAAAAACCGTCGCATTGATGAATGACAATATTGATACCGATCAAATTATTCCCAAAAGCTTTTTAAAGCGGATTGAAAAAACAGGATTTGGCGAATTTTTATTTGATGAATGGCGCTATTTACCAAATCGCCAGCTAAATCCAACATTTCCATTAAATGATCCCTCAAGACAAGAAGCAACGATTTTAATTACAGGTGATAACTTTGGTTGCGGTTCTTCACGCGAACATGCTGCTTGGGCGCTTTCAGATTATCGTTTTCGTGTGATTATTGCTGGTAGTTTTAGTGATATTTTTTATATGAATTGTACCAAAAATGGGATTTTACCCATCGTACTATCAAAAGAAGCCCGCGAAAACCTTGCTTCTTTAAATGCTGCTGCTGAAATTGTGATTGATTTACCGAAACAAAAGGTTAGCAGCTCCACTTGGAATTATGCTTTTACGATTGATTCAACTTGGAAACATAAGCTCCTTCACGGCCTTGATGATATTGCCATTACACTAAGCCATATTGAAGATATCACTTCATTTGAAAAAAATATAGATAAAGGATTGTGTTGAATATGGGATTAACTAATTTATTTATCTCAAAAGCAGATGTAGAAAAAGCGCATCACGTACTTAAACCAATCGTTAAAAAAACCCCCTTACAATATGATCATTATCTTTCGCAAAAGTTTGATTGTCATGTTTACTTAAAACGTGAAGATTTACAGTGGGTTCGTTCGTTTAAGTTGCGCGGAGCTTATTATGCTATTCAAAGTTTAACTAAAAAAGAATTAAAAAAAGGGGTCACTTGTGCAAGTGCGGGTAACCACGCACAAGGCGTCGCTTATACTTGCCAAAAAATGAAAGTAAAAGCAACGATTTTCATGCCAACGACAACACCGCAGCAAAAAGTGTCACAGGTAACGTTTTTTGGTGGTGATTATGTTGATGTAGTTTTAACAGGAGACACATTTGATGCTGCCCAACAAGCGGCAAAGCTTTTCACAAAAGAACACCATTCAACATTTATCGCTCCTTTTGACAATCCTCATATCATCGCCGGTCAAGGCACGCTTGCAGTTGAAATGTTGCAAGATCTAGCAAATGAAGGCTTAGAAGCGGATTACTGTTTTGCAGCAATTGGTGGTGGGGGCCTAATTTCTGGCATTGCAAGTTATGTTAAAGAAGCAAGCCCGAAAACAAAAATAATTGGTGTTGAACCAGCTGGTGCTCCTTCTATGACGAAATCTTTAGCAGCTGGTGAAGTTGTTACTTTACCAACGATTGATAAATTTGTTGATGGTGCTGCTGTCAAACAAGTGGGAAAGCTCAATTATCATCATACAAAAGAATTTGTTGATGAGGTTAAGCTAGTTCCTGAAGGTGAAGTTTGTTCAGCGATCCTCGAACTTTACACAAAACAAGCGATTGTGGCTGAGCCAGCTGGAGCTTTAAGCGTTGCAGCTCTAGCACATTGTAAAGAAGAGATTCAAGGTAAAACCGTCATCTGCATTATAAGTGGTGGTAATAACGATATTAACCGCATGCAAGAAATTGAAGAACGTTCTTTGCTATTTGAAGGTTTGAAATATTACTTTATCGTTAATTTCCCACAGCGTCCCGGTGCCTTAAAAGAATTTGTTAACGAATGCTTAGGTCCACAAGATGATATTACAAAATTTGAATATACAAAAAAAGTCAATCGGAATAATGGCCCTGTTATTATTGGTGTGTTGCTTCACGATAAGCATGATTATCCTGCTCTACTTAAGCGCATTGCTCAATTTGATCCGAACTTTATCCCCATCAATGATAATCAAACACTCTATACACTTCTTGTATAATATGTTTTAATAAAGCAGTAAAAGGAAAACATATGACAAGTACATAAAGCATAAAGGAGTGTTTTAAGGTGGATAAGAAACGAAAGAATTATCTTTATCAACATTCGACAATGGCCGCTTTAGCTCATGGTTTATTTAGCGGGACAACGACATTTAAGGAGTTAATGAAACATGGGAATTTAGGTATTGGTACGCTGGATGAATTTGACGGAGAACTTGTTATTCTAGATGGTGAGCCATTCCAGATACGTCAAGATGGTAAAGCTTATAAAATCAAGGCAAATGATACAACACCTTTTGCAAGCATTACTTATTTTGAACCAGATGTGCAGTTTACGATTTGCGACTTAGAAACAAAAGCACAAATTGAACGTAAAATAGCTTCACAGACGCAAGGAGCTAACGTCTTTTACGCGATCAAAATTAGTGGGAATTTTCGTACAGTAAATACGCGTGTTGTTCCTAAACAAAAGCGCCCCTATCCCCCTTTAATTGAAGCGGTAAAGGCTCAGCCAACCTATCAATTTGATTATATTACAGGAACTATCGTTGGCTTCTTTACGCCGCTTTATATTACGGGTATTGGTGTAACAGGTTACCATCTTCACTTTATTGATGATATGCGAACGCTTGGTGGGCATGTATATGATTATGCGTTGCTTGATGGAGTCGTTGAAGTAGCGCAACAAACGGGTTTTGAATTACAGCTCCCACAAACCTCTGAGTTTTTGCGAAGTGATTTGAACACACCAAATATGCTTGAACAAATTGATGCAGCAGAAAAATAACCTAAAACATAAAGAAGTTTGCCAGAATCCTGGTACTCACGTACGCCAGCTTCTGGCAAACCTTTTTATTTCGCTCGATTTATCGTAGCACCTACGCTAATCCTATTTTTTGCTGAATCGCATGGTATATTTCTATTCATTAGTAATAATTTGGTGAATTAAAGTTGGTTTTTCTGCATGATCTGCAATTTTAATGTTAGCATAAATTTTTTCCATCACTTCGCTTACATCTTTCTTATTGCTATAAATTGTAACAAGTGGATCGCCTTGTTTCACCTGTTCCCCCACTTTTTTATGAAGCATAATCCCTACTGCAAGATCAATTTCATCTTCTTTCGTTGCTCGACCAGCACCGAGCCACATCGCAGCAACGCCAATTTCATCTGCAACAATTTGCTTGATAACACCTGATGACTTGGCAGGGACGGCAATTTGAAATGCGGCTTGTGGCAACTTTTCAGGATGATCAACAACACTCGCATCTCCACCTTGATTTGTTAAAAATTCCTTAAACTTATTTAAAGCGGTACCATTTTGAATCACTTCAAGTAGTTTTTGACGTGCCCCTTCAAGTGTGGTTGCTTTTTGAGCAAGAAGAGCCATTTGACTACCAAGTGTTAAAACGAGTTCAGTTAGATCTTCTGGGCCCTCGCCTTTTAACGTAGCAATGGCTTCTTTTACTTCAAGGGCATTACCAATAGCGAAGCCAAGCGGTTGTGACATATCAGAAATCACCGCCATTGTTTTACGCCCAACGTTTGTCCCAATTCTAACCATAGCTAAAGCAAGTTCTCTCGCATCTTCTTCTGTTTTCATAAAGGCGCCTGCACCTGTCTTTACATCTAAAACAATAGCATCTGCACCAGCCGCAATTTTTTTGCTCATAATTGAACTGGCAATAAGCGGAATGGAATTAACCGTAGCAGTTACATCACGCAATGCATATAATTTTTTATCAGCAGGTGTTAAATTCCCGCTTTGCCCAACTACTGCTACCTTATCACGATTAACTAAATCAATGAATTCATTTTTTGTTAGCTCAACGTGAAAACCGGCAACAGATTCTAATTTATCAATTGTTCCTCCTGTATGCCCTAATCCACGGCCAGACATTTTAGCAACAGGAATATCAAGTGCTGCAACAAGTGGTGCCAGCACAAGCGTTGTCGTATCACCAACTCCTCCAGTTGAATGCTTATCAACTTTAATACCAGAAATGGCGGAAAGGTCAATCATATCACCAGAATGCACCATCGCCATTGTGAGATTAGCACGTTCATCATCGTTCATATCTTCAAAGTAAATGGCCATAAGCAGACTACTTACTTGATAATCAGGGATTTCTCCTTTGGTATAGCCATCAACAAAAAATTGAATTTCTTCTGTACTGAGCGCTTTGCCGTCACGTTTTTTGGCAATAATATCAATCATTCTCATTTTTTATTCGCTCCTTCTAAATGGTTGTAAACCGTTTAAAATTAATAATCGCTGTTGCTTACTTCACCCGAAATAATCGCTACTCCAGCACTTGCACCAATCCTTGTGGCTCCTGCATCTACCATTTTTAAAACATCTTCTTTTGAACGAATCCCACCTGAAGCTTTAACGCCAATATCAGGCCCAACTGTTTTTCGCATTAAAGCGATATCTTCGGTTGTCGCTCCACCTGAAGAAAAACCAGTAGACGTTTTAACAAAATGAGCACCTGCTTTTACAGCAAGTTCACAGGCAATGACTTTTTCTTCATCCGTTAGTAAACAAGTTTCAATAATCACTTTAACTAACGTTCCTTCTGCCGCCTTAACAACAGCACGGATATCTTCTTCAACAAACGGGTAGTCCCCTGCTTTTAAAGCCCCAACATTAATGACCATATCAATTTCTGTTGCCCCGTTTGAAATGGCGTCTTTCGTTTCAAAAGCTTTCACAGTTGAAGTATTTGCGCCTAAGGGAAAGCCAATAACTGTACAAACTTCCACATCCGTCCCTGCAAGCTCTTTACTAGCAAGCGCTACCCAAGTAGGGTTTATACATACAGAACAAAAATGATACTCTTTTGCCTCTTTAATTAGGGTTAGAATTTGTTCTCTCGTTGTCTCTGGTTTTAATGCAGTATGATCAATTAACTTCGCAAGTTTCACTTAAAAAACTCCTTTATATTTGATAGTATCATCATAACTTATTTCTCCATTTAAATACAAACAAAAAAGAACAGCAGCACGTGGCCTTCACTGTTCTTTTTCGCTTCATGAGAAGATGAGAAATTAAAGTTTTACAACGTTGTCAGCTTGTGGACCACGATCGCCTTCTACAATTTCAAACTCCACACTTTGTCCTTCTTCCAATGATCTGTATCCTTCGTCTTGAATAGCGCTGAAGTGTACAAATACATCGTCGCCGCCGCCTTCAACTTCAATGAAGCCAAAGCCTTTTTCAGCGTTAAACCACTTTACTCTACCTTGCATATTTTGCAAACCTCCCAAAATTTTCTTAATATGTCCTTTTAACAAAAAACTGGCAAAAATGTCTAACAACAAACTTTCCTAGATTTTCGATAAAAAAATTCACATATTATAAAAGGTATTCAAATGATAAAGCATGGATACCCTTTATAACATGTGAATTTACTTCTAAATAAGAAAACATATTTTTTTAATACCTTTATATTAACTCTTTCCTACTTTGAATGCAAGCAAAAATGTATGGCGTTTACATTTAAAATAAACATTCTCTTTTTCAGTACAAAAGTCCAAAAAAGAGAATGTTCATTATCAGTTAAACAATGCTTTTATCATTTATCCTCATTTTTTTAAGTAGCCCTTGAAGTGGTTTACGAGCGTAAAAATAAATGCCTGTTGAAAGAAAAATTGCGGCTAAACCGAACAAAAAGCCACCCAATACATCGGTTGGGTAATGTACACCAAGATAAATACGCGCATACATCATAAAAAGGATGATGACCAAACCAACAAAACCAACAACCAGCTTTAGCCATAATTGACGTATCATAAAAATAATGAACAAAGCGGCTAAGCCATAAAAGACTGTAGAAGCAGTAGCATGACCACTTGGGAAACTAAAGCCAGTCTCTGAAACCAGCCAATTTTTAGTATCTGGTCGGTTGCGTCCAATGACATGCTTCAATATGTAGTTTAGAACAACAGCGCAAAATAAAACAGTCCCGCCAAACCACAAACCAACAACAAACTTACGTAAAATAAATAAAATCACCACTAAAATAACCGTCATAATAATCACATATTCCGCTGATCCAAAATTCGTTAAAAACTTAATCACACTTGTTTTGGCAGGCTCGATATGACTGCGAATAGCATCAATCCACCTTAAATCAAACTTAGCCACCCAGTTCTTCTCAGTTGCTACTGAAAAAGCCTCGATGATGAACAAAATAAGTGCGATTCCTCCGATAGTTAGTAAAGGCATTGCTTTTTTTTGATTCGTTTTCATGAAATTCTCCTTATCTATTTTCCATTAAAAATTGTTTAACTGCTGTTTTCATTTGATCATAGGCCTCTTGTTCCTCTGTTGGGTTCATTTCAAGAAGTTCGTAGTTAAATTCTGAATCTAGTGTAATGATCCCTCGCGCAGTAAATGTCGCATTACCGATTAAAGCAAGTTTATAATGACCGGCACGATTTTGCGTAGCCGACACTCGAACGCGCCCACCATCATTATACACATCTAACTCTTTTTCTAATATATCATGATCCATGATTTTTTTTATCAGACTTGCGGCGGACATCGCTGTTCCACAAGCATTTGTAAAACCGACCCCACGCTCATACGTTCTTACAAAAATAGCATTTTTCGCTAATTTTTGGACAAAACTAACGTTAACACCATCAGGAAAATAGGGATTTTCTTGATTTAAATAATTTGCTAAGTTCTCTTGCTTCTTTGATTCTAAGACCTCTTTGGTAACAAACGTAATTAAATGTGGATTAGGTACTGCAACTGCTGAAAAAGCTAATTTTTCATCTAATTCAGGGATTGGTTGATTGATCAGTTGTTCCGCGTTATATTGAAATGGCAAAGCTTTTAAAGCAAAATATACTGGTGAAATTTCCACTTGATATGTAGGGATATGATAGCCAAGCGATTCGCTTTGTTTGACTTCAAGTACAGCTTTCATTGTTTCAATTCGAGCGCTTGTTTTCTTCGTTTTTTCTAGAAGATAACGGGCTACTGTTCGTAAACCATTCCCGCACATCGAAGCTTCAGAACCATCTGCATTAAACACACGCATTTTATTTATAGCTTCTTCTGTTGTAGCAGAGCTGATATAAAGGACTCCATCTGCCCCACTAAGCAGTCCATCTCGTTGACATAAAGAACGCGCTAATTTTCTTCGTTTATCATCATCCCAAAAAGAAATTTTATTTTCTATTTCATCAATAATAAAAAAATCATTTTGTGATCCGTGTACTTTGATAAAAGATATTTCCACAAATTCATCTCCTTACAAAACTCAGTTGCTTTATTTATTGTATCATGTTTATTTAAGTTAAATAAATGAAAAGGATTGAGTTCTGTCTGTAACAGAATTCAACCCCTTTTATTGATCGCTTCGTATTTTGTACTTACACTTTAATGATCATAATGTTTCGTTACAATATCGGCACAGCGCGCGCATAATGTTGAATGGTGTGGATCTTCGCCAACATCTTTTTTCACAGCACGACAACGTTCACAAGTTTCGCCTTCTGCAATGGAAATACTTACAGCGACATGCTCAGAAGTTACGCCATTTTCTTTAGCCAAGTCGAGCCCTTGAACCATTTCAAAATCAGAGACGATAAATAGTTGAGCTAAATCACCTTCAAGTGAATGGAACAATGCTTCTGCTTGTTCATCCACGTATAATGTGACTTTAGCAAGCATTGATTTACCAATCAATTTTTCATTACGGGCTTCTTCTAATGCTTTTTGAACGATACTACGCACATCCATGAATTGATCCCATTTTTCTTCAAGAGGTAAAGCACTGCTGTAATCAAGAACTTCTGGCAAGTCTTCTAAATGAATACTAGTTGTTTCTTCCCCGTTTAAGTGAAGCCAGATTTCATCAGCTGTATGTGGCAAAATAGGAGCAAGTAGGCGAGCCAAAACCGTCGTTGCATCATAGAAAACCGTTTGCATAGCGCGCCGATCTTTACTATTTGCTGCTTCAATATAAACAACATCTTTAGCAAAATCCATATAAAATTGGCTTAACAATTGTGTACAGAAATTGTTAATTTGATGGTAGATTGCTGCAAATTCAAATTTTTCATAGCTTGTTCTTACTTGGTCAACGAGATGGTTCAGTTTTATTTCTAAATATTGATCGACTTCACGTAAATTCTGAAAAGCAACGCGGTCCTTTGCTGGATCGAAATCGCTAATATTCCCTAACAGAAAACGCATTGTATTACGAATTTTACGATAAACTTCTGATACCTGTTTTAAAATGTCATCGCTAATTCGAACATCAGCTTGATAATCAACAGAAGCTACCCAAAGACGAACAATATCCGCGCCAAGCTGGTTGATCACCTTGCCAGGCAAAATCGTATTGCCAAGGGATTTACTCATCTTGCGCCCTTCTCCGTCTAACGCAAAACCATGACTTAAAAGATTACGATAAGGGGCCTCACCAGTAATCGCCACACTTGTTGTTAAAGAAGAATTGAACCAACCACGATATTGGTCAGATCCTTCCATATACAAATCAGCTGGGCGATTTAATTCTGGTCTTGAAGCAAGTACTGCTTGATGGCTAGACCCTGAATCAAACCACACGTCCATAATATCATTTTCTTTGGTAAACTCACCATTTGGACTAGATGGGTGTGTAAATCCTTCTGGCAATAAGTCTTTAGCCTCTCGCTCAAACCAGATATTCGAACCATTTTCACGGAAAAGATTTGAAATATGAGAGATCGTTTCATCGGTAATGATGGGCTCGCCATTTTCACCGTAAAAAATTGGTAACGGAACTCCCCAGGCGCGTTGTCTTGAAATAACCCAATCCCCTCGATCACGAATCATATTATAAAGACGCGTTTCTCCCCACGCAGGTGTCCAATTGACACTTTCAACAGCTGTTAACAAATCTTGACGGAATTTATCAATCGAAGCGAACCACTGGGCAGTTGCACGGAAAATAACGGGTTTTTTAGTACGCCAATCATGTGGATAGGAGTGTGTAATAAAATCGATCTTCAATAAAGCGCCGTTTTCTTTTAGCTTTTCAGTTACAGCTTTATTTGCATCATCGTAAAACATTCCTTCAAACCCTGGAGCTTCATCAGTCAACACGCCACGTTCATCGAGCGGGGCTAGAATTTCTAATCCATATTTTTGACCGACAATAAAGTCATCTTCCCCGTGACCAGGAGCAGTATGGACAGCCCCAGTCCCCGCATCAGCAGTTGCATGCTCCCCATTTATAACCAATGAATCCCGGTCATAAAATGGATGTTTAGTTACAACGTGTTCGAGCTCTTTACCACGAACCGTTTTCGTAACTTTTGCGCTCTCCCAACCGAGCTGTTCTTTTAAAGATGGAAGTAAACTTTCAGCAACAACGTAATCAGTGCCGTTCACCTGAGCTACCACATAGTTTAGATCAGGATTAACAGTAATGGCCATATTTGCTGGAATTGTCCATGGTGTCGTCGTCCAAATCACAATTTTTGTTCCCGGTTCTAAAACCCCTTTGCCATCTGTTACTTCAAAGGCAACATAGATGGAAGCAGACACTTTATCATGATATTCAATCTCGGCTTCTGCCAAAGCTGACTCACTGGAAGGTGACCAATACACAGGTTTTTTTCCTTTATAAATATAACCTTTTTTAGCCATTTCACCAAAAACCTTAATTTGCTCTGCCTCATAATCTGGTGTTAAAGTGATATAAGGATTTTCCCAATCCCCGGTTACACCTAAACGCTTAAAGCCAGCACGTTGAATGTCTACTTGCTTATAAGCATATTCTGCGCAACGCTCACGAAATTCCGCAACAGAAATTTCTTTTCGCTTCACACCTTTTTTTGCCAAAGCCGTTTCAATGGGAAGCCCGTGCGTATCCCATCCTGGAACATAAGGCGCTCTAAAACCAGCCATTGCTTTATAACGAACAATGAAATCTTTAATCGTTTTATTCATCGCGTGTCCCATATGAAGCTCGCCATTTGCATACGGAGGCCCATCATGTAAAATATAAGGCTTCCGTCCAGCATTTTTTTCTTGAATTTTGTGATAAAGATTTTCTTTTTCCCATTTAGCTTGCCATTCTGGTTCTTTATTTGGTAAATTCCCTCGCATTGGAAAAGCTGTTTTTGGCATGAGTAATGTGTCTTTATAATCCATTTATTTCGCTCCTTGTTTCGTTTCTTTTAAAAGTAAAAAATCTCCTCCCTAAAAAGGGACGAGATCATCGCGGTACCACCCTTGTTGGTAAATATGATTTATTTACCCCCTTAGACTCCAGTTAACGCCTAGCATACGCTACCACTTACTATTTATTTCAGTGGCAGAACTTAGAAGTGATTTCATTTACAAAAAGGTTACCGATCTCACACCATCACCAGCTCGCTTTAAACCTTTTGCTTTATAAACTACTTATCTTCGTCATCGTTTTTAATTAATCTGTTCTTTAACTTCAGCTTCTTCTATTTCTTTAATCGATGAAAGCTCAGTTGCATCTACATCGTATTCCATCAGCTTTTGCCAATCATCACTTTTGATTAAATCCATCTGTGCTTCAACAAGCAAACGTAAACGCTCGCGGAAGACTTTGGATTGGCGCTTCAAATCTTCAATTTCGATGGCAATCTTACGCGCTTTAGAAAGCGCCTCATTTAAAATACGATCAGCGTTCTTTTCTGATTCGCGTACAATGAGTTTAGCTTCTTTTTCAGCAGATTGCTTTACTTCTTCTGCTGTTGTTTGAGCAACGATCAGCGATTTATTAAGCGTTTCTTCAATATTTACAAAATGCCCTAAACGCTCTTCGTGATTATTTAAAGAATCTTCTAAACGTTTCTTTTCTTTGAGTAGCTGCTCAAGCATTTTAATAATTTCGTCAAGAAAATCGTTAACTTCATCTTCATCATAACCTCTAAAAGCACGCGAAAACTCTTTATTATGTATATCTAGTGGAGATAATGACATAATTTTACACCTCCGAAAAATTTTGGAGAAAATATATCCAGCTTCTTCCCCCGAAAAACTGTTTATTTTTACAATTAACTAAATTCCATTTTAACATAACTCTGAACTTTTTCATAGTATTCTTATACAAAAATTCTGTGCTCAAGCATGCTTTTCATTCATTTCAAATAACAAATATCCACGCGAATTTTATCTTTTTTTGTTCGCCCATTTATCTGACGCACTTTAATGCGTCCATAGCCACGAACAGATAAAATATCTTCTTCCTCGCATTCAAAATCAGGGTTGGTTGCTATCATCCAGTTTACTTTCACAAGTCCAGATTGAATGAGTTGCTTTGTTTTTTGCCTTGAAAGATTATGGCTGCTTGCTAACACTGCATCAAGTCGCATGCTACTTAACGTAATGACCTTTTCTTCCCAAACAAGACGTACTTTTAGTGCATCCGTAAGATCATGTTCTTCAAGCCTTACACTGACTTTGCCAATTTTCTCAAGCTGCCCTATGATATACTGCTTCATCTCAGCTGCAACAAAAAACTGCCAAACCTCTCCAAAATTCATAATATCGCCAAATAGCTCGCGTTTTATTCCAAGCGATAATAACGCGCCGAGGATGTGCTGATGCGTAAGCGTACTAAATTTTACTGGATAACGAATTTGAAATAAGGCAATATCAAAATCAGCGTGCGCTGGCGTATAATAATCTGGGTAAATGAAAGCTCGCTTTCGTTCAGTTGTGTCATTCCCACCAAAGAAATCGACTTTTAACTGCGGATAGCCACCAATAACCGTTTGCAAAATAAAACATTGCCTTGGATCTAAAAAATGCGTTAATCTTGGCGCATATTCATCTTGAACATTTATTGCTAAACTAACTACCTGATCAATAAAAGGATATTCTTCTGTCCGAAAATGCTGATAAATCCCGTCCATCATTTTTCTCCCTTTCAACTCTATATTTTTTATTATAACATAAATGAAAAAAGTTATGCAGATGCTAAAGGCAAATACATAACTCTCATTTTTTGGTTAAAATAACATGGGTACGACATAACGATAAATCAATGTAGTCAGTACCGACATCGCATATTGAAAGACGATAAATGCGACAAGTGAAGAAATATCAAACATCCCAATCGGCGGGATGATCTTTCTAAATGGTTCAAGTATTGGTTCAAAAATTCTGCTCAAAAAATAACCAATTTTTGATTCTCTGGCTCCTGGAAACCAACTCATTAAGAAGTAAATAAACATCACTGTAGGTAAATAACGAATAATCAGTAAAACGACATTTACCAGATGATAAAGAAATATTGTCAAATTGGTTGCACCTCTCGCTTTAGAATAAGTCTTGTCCTTCTAGCATTTCTGAAATAGAGCCATCCACTTCCACATTTTCTGGTGTGCAAAGGAAAATGTTATTCCCAACACGTTGAATATCTCCACCTAAAGCATATACAGTACCACTCAAAAAGTCAACGATACGAATGGCTTGATCGTGATTGACACGCTGTAAATTCACGACGAGTGTTTTATATTCCTTCAAATGATCAGCTAGCTCTTGTGCTTCAGCATATACTCGTGGCTCAACAAGCACCATTTTACTAGAATACTGTGCGCCTTGCATACTTACTACCTTCTGCTCAGGCTCTTTTACAGTTTGGAGGCGACTTTGTTCTTTTTTATTTTTTTTCATTGTTGGTTGCTCTTTTCTTATAGGTTCTTCTTCATAATATTCATCGCCTTCTTCATCTAAGAAGAAAAAAGTTTTAAACTTATTGGTTAATCCCATCTTAGTTCCCTCCATTTACTAATCATTAACTAAAGCTCTTCCAATTCGAATAGATGTCGCACCTTCTTCTATCGCAATGGGATAATCATTGGTCATCCCCATTGAAAGTTCATGACACGGGACATGAGGTAACTTCAAAGCTTCAATTTCAAGCTGTACTTGTTTTAAATCCCGAAATACTTGGTGCAGCTCCTTTTGATCTTGTGTAAAAGGCGCCATTGCCATCAGACCTACAATTTCAATGTGCTGAAAAGAAAATGTCTTAACAAATTGGATGGCTGCTTCTTTTGTAAATCCATGCTTTTTTTCCTCGCCAGAAATATTTATTTCGAGGAAACATTTTATTTTTGTTGTTGCACGTTTTTCAATCTCTTTTGCTAGGGAAAGGCGATCTAATGAATGTAAATAATCTATTTTTGTTAAAATATCTTTTACCTTACGCGTTTGTAAAGTTCCAATAAAATGCCAAGTAATGTCCTTTTTAGCAGCTAAAAAAGCTGTTTTTGCTAAAAAGCTATCCGTGCGATTTTCACCAAAATCACGAAGGCCTAGCTGATATAACTCTTCCATCTCCAAAGCATCAATTGTTTTGGTGACTGCAATTAGTTTAATATCAGTAGCCTTACGTTTGCTCGTGCGACAGGCCATTTGGATCTTTTTTTCGATCTTTTGTAAATTCATTTCTTTTGTCACTCGTTATCACCTTTTTTAAGTCATTCCCTATTTTTTTAAGACAAAACGGAGCATCTGCTTATTTAGGCTAGGCGATTACTCCTTATGATCAACCGCGACGATTGCGGTTTCTGATAAATGCGGGAACATCAACATCGTGATTATTTTGCGCTTGTTCGTTTACTTTTTCTTGATGAGCTGGTTTTTGTTCTTCTGTTTGCGCATAATTTGGGCGATTGACTTGGATTTGTGGATTTTGTCTACGCGAATTTGCATCTTGTTTTTGGGCTTGTTTTGCTTCGTCAAATCCTGTTGCAATAACAGTAACAATGATCTCATCTTTTAACTCGTCATTAATGACTGAACCAAAAATCATATTTACTTCTTCATCTGAAGCACCAGATACGATACTAGCTGCCTCTTGTACTTCATATAAGCTCAAATTAGAACCACCAGTGATATTCATCAAAACGCCTTTTGCTCCGTCAATTGTCGTCTCAAGAAGCGGTGAAGAAATGGCTTTTTTCGCAGCTTCAGCCGCACGATTTTCACCAGTAGCAATACCGATCCCCATCAGCGCAGAACCGCGATTTGTCATGATTGTTTTAACATCGGCAAAATCCAAATTAATCAAACCTGGAACGGCAATTAAGTCAGAAATCCCTTGTACACCTTGGCGAAGAACATTATCTGCTTCGCGGAAGGCTTCAAGCATTGGTGTATTTTTATCAACAATCTCAAGCAGACGATTATTTGGAATAGTGATTAAGGTGTCAACAGATTCCTTCATGTTGTCTGTTCCAACGCCTGCTTGTTTAGAACGCTTTGGTCCTTCAAAAGTAAATGGTCGAGTGACAACACCGACTGTTAAGGCACCTAGTTCTTTTGCGATAGAAGCAATAACCGGTGCAGCTCCAGTTCCTGTTCCTCCGCCCATTCCTGCAGTGACAAAAACCATATCCGCACCTTTTAGGGCTTCTTCAATTTGTTCACGGCTTTCTTCAGCAGCTTTTTTCCCAATTTCTGGAACTGCTCCTGCGCCTAAACCACGTGTTAATTTTGTACCGATTTGCAACTTTGTTTCTGCTTTAGCTAAATTTAAAGCTTGTGCGTCAGTGTTAACTGAAATAAATTCTACGCCTTGCACGCCATGCTCAATCATTCGGTTTACAGCATTATTCCCGCCACCACCGACACCAATTACTTTAATTGTCGCTAAGCTTTCAGAACTCATGTCAAATTCTAACATACTTACTTCCTCCTAATTACATACCGTTTTTATATTTTAAGTCGATCTAGCTATTCAAAAAATGCACCAAAGAATTTTTTCACTTTTGCAGTGACTTTTTCATCATCTGCTTTTTTAGCTTTAGGCTGTTTGGGTGCTCTAGACTCTACTTCTGAATCGTCATATGAAGTTGCTTCAGCTCCTGTACTAAGATTTCTACCTTCTATTTCAGCAAGCTGGTAAACGTACTTGATTAAACCAACAGCTGTTGTATAAGAAGGATCACGAACACCAATATAGTCCGGCATAGCAAGGCGAACATGCGCACCAAGTGTCTTTGCAGCTACATCAACAGCACCAGGGATAGCCATTGCCCCGCCAGTTAATACGAATCCTCCTGGCAAATGCCTGATATTAGCTTGTTCTAATTCTTGCATAACTAATTGAAAAATTTCTTCCATGCGCGCTTCGATCATATCAGCTATTTCCACTTGTGTAAAATGTTGCACCTGATCTGAGCCAATAACATCCGTTGCAAAAACTTCATCAGGCGATGCATCATCATAAAAAGCATAGCCATGTTCTAATTTTACTTTTTCAGCGTTTGTAGTCGATGTATTGAGACCAAGCGAAAGGTCCTTGGTAACATTATCCCCGCCAACTGGAATGGTTGAGGTATAGATAAGCTTACCATTTTGAAAAGCACTGATTGTGGTTGTTCCAGCACCTACGTTAATTAAAGCTGTCCCAAAATCCTTGTCATCATCTGTCATTGAAATCGCAGCTTCAGCAAGCGGTTCTATCGCAATTTCAGTAATTTCAAGGCCTGCACGCTCAACACATCTTAATGTATTATGTAAAATTGTTTTTGAACCTGTAATCAAAGTTCCTTCCATTTCTAGACGTACGCCAATCATTCCATGAGGATCTGTTATCCCATCAAGGCCATCAACAACAAATTGTTCAGGAATAATACTGATGATCTCACGTTCTGGGCTAAGCGGAACGACTTGAGCTGCATCCATTACATTCCAGATATCCTCGTCCCCAATTTCCTTATTTTCACTGTTCACAGCTACAATGCCCCGACACGGTTCAAGCGTGACCTGACTTGAAGAAATCCCAACAATGACCTGAGAAATTTCTACGCCAACCATACGTTCAGCTTGGACAATTGCTTTTTTTATAGAATCCACAGTTTTATCGATATCAATGATAATTCCTTTTTTTACTCCTTGCGACTTAACATTTCCCACACCGATAATATTGAGCTGATCATCTGCCATCTCAGCAATAATGACTTTTATTGCCGACGTTCCTATGTCTAAACTTACATAGATTTCACTATCTCCCATTTATCGGCACCTCCTTTATCCATTTTCAAATTAGCCTATTCTGTTCTATTTTATCAGTTTTCATCCTGAATCTATGCAAAACACAAACATTCTTTCTTCTTTAGGTGCCAGCGTAAATCATCTACATTATGATATTGTCAAATTCACTTATTTACAGTCTACACTAAGAATACGTGTAATTAAAGCACAAAGAATAATTTTTAACAACTTTTTAGAATTATTTCACAAAAGGCAAACGTACGTTCTTTTCTATAGCATTACTTCTTTTTTTCCTGCTCTTTATTTTCTTGATTTTGTTTGTAATAGCTTTGGAAATATGAGCCTACCTCTAAGTCAATCGTACCTTTTTGTCCAGGCTTTAATTGGCCAACAATTGACGGGTAATATTTCATCTTTTCAGCAAAAGAAGAAATAGTAGCAGAAACTTTATTCCCGTCATTCATGTAAAGTAAAATGCGCTCCTTATCATTTTTTTCTGGTTGTAAATGGATTTCTGAAATAGCTTGTTTCACATCTTCTGGTAGTTGTTTCAATTCTTTCACCATCGCTTTAAGCGTTTCACCATTTTTAAAACCCACGAAAATCATTTGATTCCCAATTGGAAACTTGCGTGCACGCGAATTCATTAAATAGCCATTTTCTAAAATATCATAGTATAAAGCGCCTTTTTGCTGATAGCCGATCGTATTGTTTTCAGTAATATTAATCTGATAATGATTAATCCCTTCTTTTTTGACTTCAGCTTTTTTAATTAACTTATTTTTTTGTAATGTTTGACTTACTTTCTTATTGTTAATGGCGAAAACAAATTGCTTTTCTTTGATACCACTTTCTGCGCGAACTTCATTTTCTGTCAATTGTTTTGTTCCATTAACATAAATGCCGCCCACTTTACTAAAAGGCGATAAGAAATACAATGTAATCAAAATTAAAATAGCAAAGAAACCGATTAAAATGGCAAGATGGCGAACGAGCTTTTTTTTGCGATATTTCCTTAATTCCGGGATGCGCTTTTCGATGGAAACGATCTTTTTATTTTCAGCCATATTATTCGGACCTTCTTTCTATTTTACCTATTTCATAATACTGAGAGCCACTTTAACTAAATCTTTTGCAGCATCTGGTCGACCCAAAGCTTTTGCACGAAACTGCATATCGTGTAATCGTTCTTTATTTCCAATAATAGCATCAATTTCAGCTAATAAATTAATCGTTGGTAGCGCTTTTTCAGTAATAACAACAGCCGCACCTTTTTTTTCCAGTGAACGAGCATTATTTTCTTGATGATTGGCGGTGACATACGGACTTGGGATTAGAATGCTAGGAACACCAAGTGCTGTTAATTCAGCAAGCGTTGTTGCCCCTGCGCGTGAAACAACAAGTGTCACTGCATTAAGAACTTTTGGCATATCGTAAACAAACGGCTGAATACTGACACGATGATCTAAATTTAAACGAGAAGCCTTTTCCTTTACTTGATCATAATGAGCTTCACCTGTCACATAGAGCAATTGATAATCACGATGATGCCATCCAGCTAGGGCTCTCTCAACCGCCTCATTTAAACCTCGTGCCCCCCTACTTCCACCAAAAATCAGCACGGTTTCTTTATCTTCTTCTAAATTATATTCGCTAAGAACACCTGATGGATCTACTGAAACAACTTCAGATGCACGCGGATTCCCAGTAAAGACGATTTTTTCTGAAGCAAATGAATCGCTAACTTCTTCAAAACAAATGGCTATTTTTTTAACATAACGACTTAAAAAACGATTTGTAAGACCAGCTACACTATTTTGTTCATGAATCAAAGTTGGAATGCCTAGTTTGGCAGCAGAGTATACGACAGGGCCACAAACATATCCTCCCGTTCCAACAACGACATCTGGTTGGAATTCACGCAAGATTTTTTTGCATTTTTTCGTCCCTGTAAAAAAACGCTGCATCGTTCTGATGTTTTCAAACGAGAGCTTTCTTTTAAAGCCGGTAATTTCAATCGCTTCAAATGGGATGCCTGCCCGCGTAACAATATCAGCTTCAAGACCCTTTGTTGTCCCAATATAAAGGAACTCCGCTTCTTTATATTGCTTTTTAAATTCACGGATAAAAGCTAAAGCAGGATAGATATGCCCACCTGTTCCACCACCACTAACAACTACTTTCATTTTTCCACCTCTTCAGCTAGCTGATTAATTGCTTCGATAAAAGCATTTCCTCGTACTTCAAAAGTTCGGTACTGATCCCAGCTAGCACAAGCAGGTGAGAGTAAAATAATGTCTCCTGAATCTGAAAGTTGATAAGAAAGCGGAACAGCTGCTTCAACATCTTTGACATAATGGACCATAACCCCAGCTTCTTTCCCCACATGTGCAATTTTTTCAGCTGTTTCACCAAATACAATTAGCGCTTTGACATGTCTTAAAAATGGTCTTAGCTCATCAAAGTCATTTCCGCGATCAAGCCCTCCAGCAAGAAGAATAACTGGAGCTTTAAAACCTTTTAAAGCACTTTGTGTTGCTAAAATGTTCGTTGCCTTTGAATCGTTATAAAACGTTCGCCCATTTAATTCCGTAACGAGCTGTGTTCGGTGTGGTACTCCTTTAAATGTTTTTAATACATTTACAATGGCTTCATTTGTAACACCAATCAATTTGGCTGTCGCAATGGCTGCTAAAATATTTTCCAGATTGTGATTTCCTGGTAATAAAATATCATCCCGTTGACCAATCACTTCATCATTAAACATTAGCTGGCCATTCTTCACGTAGCTTCCTTTCCCTAATCGTTGGGTCGTTGAAAACGGAATGATTTTCGCCTTTGTTTTTTTCGTTAAACTTTTTAATTCATCTTGATCCCAATTGATGACAAGAAAATCATCAGCTGTTTGGTTTTTCTGGATGTTCCATTTAGCAGAAACATACTCATTACGCGTTTTATGGTAGTCAAGGTGCGCTTCATAAATATTCGTAATAACCGAAATGTGCGGATGAAAAGTTTCGACACCCATCAGTTGAAATGATGAAAGCTCCATTGTAATATATTGATCATTTGTTGCATTTTCGGCGACTGTAGAAGCTGGAAATCCAATATTACCCGCAAGAAGTGATTGTCCTTCTTTCATTTCATTCAGCATCTGATGAATGATTGTTGTTGTTGTCGTTTTCCCATTTGTTCCAGTAATCCCAATAATCGGTGCTTCCGAAATTTGATAAGCTAGCTCTACTTCTGTAATAACAGGAATCTTGAGCTGCAAGGCTTTTTCGATCATCGGATTATCATAGGGAATCCCCGGATTTTTAACAACTAACTCAAAACCTTCATCTAAAAGTTCAATCGGATGGCTACCACATACAACTTTAATCCCTTGTTCTAGCAATCCCTGTGCTTCTGGATTTTCACTAAATGGCAAGCGATCATTGACTGTGACAAAGGCACCTAATTTATGTAATAATCCTGCTGCTGAAACCCCACTTTTAGCTAGACCAAGGACAAGTATTTTTTTATGGTAATAAAGTTCAATATTTTTCATTTTATTGTTCCCCTAACTAAATTTAATAAAAACGGTTAGAATGATCAAAAGCATCAGCTACACGGTTTAGTTAACTCGATAAAACAACCCAAAAAACAGCACCAATACCTGTAATTAAGCCAACGCTCCAAAATAAAAGCACAACGCTCCACTCACTTAATCCAGAAAGTTCAAAGTGATGATGAATGGGTGCCATTTTAAAAAGCCGTTTTCCCCCCGTAGCTTTAAAATAAAGAACTTGTAAAATAACAGAAGCTGTTTCAATAACAAATACAAGCCCCACTAACAACAGTAGCCATTCTTGCTTTAATAAAAGCGATACAGCTGCAAGAGCTCCCCCAAGTGCAAGTGATCCTGTATCTCCCATGAAAATTTTTGCTGGATTTTTATTAAAAACAAGAAAAGCAAGCATTCCCCCAACAACCGCAAAGCAAAATAAAGCAATCGCTTGTTGATTTTGATAAACCGCAATGATCCCAAAAACAGCAAATGAAATACTAGCTAAACCAGAAACGAGACCATCAAGGCCATCTGTTAAATTGACAGCATTTGAAAAGCCAACTAACCAGAATAAAACAAATAAGATAAAAAAGTAGCCTAAGTTGACTTGAATAGCAGTAAATGGAATGTTAATTGTATTTGGATAACCCGCCAACAGGTAGCCAATATAAAAACAAACGGAAATCGCTACTTGCCCGAGAAATTTTTGTTTTGATGTTAAACCAAGATTGCGCTTTTTCACAACTTTAATGTAATCATCAGCAAAACCTAGGAATCCAAAAAAGACAAGTGCAAGTAGTAAAAGCCAGGTAGCAGCTGTAAACATTCCACCAGCAAATGAAATAAGAAAATAACTTAATACAATCGCTATTAAGTAAACGACGGCCCCCATTGTTGGTGTTCCGGATTTTTTTTCATGCAGTTTTGGCCCTTCTTCGCGAATGCTTTGCCCGAATTTTAATTTAACTAAAAAAGGAATAAACAGCGGTACACCAATCACAGTAATAATAAAGGCAATCGCAAATGCTGATACGAACATGTATAATGACACAATATCTCTCCTAACTTTTTAAATAAATCAATTTTTACTTACGATAAAACTATTATAACATTTAGTTCTAACCAAATGTTGTTATTCCAAAGTCTGCTTTTTTAAAATGGCTTCTTTAGCCACAACTCGATCATCAAAATTGATTTTTTCCGTGCCAATGATTTGATAATCTTCATGCCCTTTTCCCGCAATTAAAACCACATCGCCGTGCTTCGCTTCACGAATAGCGTATTCAATCGCTTCACGTCTCTCCTTGCGCACAATATAAGAATTATCTGGTACGCCAGCTATCATATCATCAATAATCGTTCGTGGATTTTCCGTACGAGGATTGTCAGAAGTAAAAATTGGATCTGTCGCATATTTTACAGCAATCTGAGCCATCTTAGGACGTTTCCCCTTATCACGATCCCCACCACAACCTACAACAACAAAAATTCGTCCGTTAGCAAATTCTTTCACTGTTTCAAGCACATTCAATAGACCATCTGGCGTATGCGCATAATCAACAATAACTGGAAAATCCTGTCCGGCATGTACAAGTTCAAAGCGACCAGCCACACCTTTTATTTTACTCAAAGATTGCATCGCTTGATCGATATCTTTCTTGAGTACAAAAGCAGTCGCTAAAGCAGCTAAAATATTATAAATACTAAACTTACCAATCATCTGCGCGTGCATATTTTTTTTACCAACTGGTGTCAAAAGTTCAAATGTAGAGCCCTCTCCTGTGGTGCGAATATTCACAGCTCTAAAATCCGCATCAGAATCAACCGCATAAGTAACAATAGGCGCACTCGTTGCTCTTTGCATCGTTTTTGAAACAGGATCATCCGCATTTAAAACGGCATATTTAGGGTGAACCTCTTGATAACGATTGCCAAGTTGCGCAAAAAGCAGGCTCTTCGCGTAAGCATATTCTTCCATTGTTTGATGATAATCTAAGTGATCCTGCGATAGATTAGTAAAAACAGCTACATCATAATCACTACCATACACTCGACTTTGAACAAGCGCATGTGATGAAACTTCCATAACACTACTTGTCACCTTTTTATCAAGCATTTCGCGAAATGTTTTTTGTAAAGTCAAACTATCCGGCGTTGTATTTTTTGTATGATAAATCTCGCCAGCAATTTTGCGATACATTGTTCCAATTAAACCGGTGATTTCACCACTATCTACCAAAATTTGTTCCACTAGATGGCTAACAGTTGTTTTCCCATTTGTGCCTGTAATGCCAACTAATGTCATCTTCTGGCTTGGTTGATTATAAAAGCGATCTGCTAGAATGGCCATCACACGCTTTGTATCACGAACAATTAGAACAGGCGCAGAAACATCTACTGGTCTTTCTGCAAGGATTAATGCTGCCCCATTTTTAGCTGCTTGTTCAGCAAACTGATGGCCATCCACAACTTCTCCGTCAATACAAATAAAAAGTGTTCCTGCTGTTACTAGCCTACTATCTTGTTCAATCTTGCTAATTTCCATTTCAAGATTAACCTTTCCGTAATAAAGCGGTAATGCCTTAAGCAAATCTTTTAATTTCACAACGATTACATCTCCTCTAAGTTTATTTTACAAGCAGGTTGTTTTTGCTAAAATAAAGAAGCTAAATAAAGATCCTTTTCTATCTTAGCAAAAACAACGGTTGATTTTCAAAGGTTAATTATAAATGAAATAAACCGATATCAAGCGTCACACTTGCAAAACAAAGCTTAAAACAAGACGCCTTCACTCGGTTTATTTCATTTATATTTCGCAAAAATTACCCACCACCAGTTAGTAAATCGCCTAATCCTTGATTTTCTTGAATATCTGTATCACGTTTGTTTTTTTCGACATCATTGCTATCTTTATTTTGATTAAAAATAGCTAGTTCTTCTGGCTCTCCTAATTCAATAGCCATTTTAGTGCTCGTGTTCATCACTGTTCCAGCTGAA
Source organism: Listeria sp. PSOL-1 (assembly GCF_902806445.1). Taxonomy (NCBI): domain Bacteria; kingdom Bacillati; phylum Bacillota; class Bacilli; order Caryophanales; family Listeriaceae; genus Listeria; species Listeria sp. PSOL-1. The sequence continues at coordinate 1,316,652 of NZ_LR760298.1, forward strand.
ACGCTTTGTTTCGCGACATAGCCACTTCCTTTAAAAGTAAATGGGATGCCGGTGATCTCTGAGACTTTAAGGACATCATCTTTTGGCCAATTCATCATATTTGGGACCGTCATTTCACCGTCCGTCATGAGAATCACGCGTTGATTTTGTAAAACCTTACTATTTTCAGCTGGAAGTTGCTGAACAATTTTCTTTCCACTTCCGATAATAATCGGCGTCAGATCCTGTTTTTCAATGGCTTTTTTAGCCTCATCAACTGTTTTGGATGTTACTTTAGGCACGTCTTTTGTTGCCAATTTTTTTTGCTCTGTAGGCTTAATATTCATATACTGCAAACTATTTTTCATTACTGGATTAAAAACATCCGCAACCGCTTGCCCACCTGTTTCACTTCCGTTTAGTTTAGGCTGTTGCATCGTGACATACATAACAATCTCTGGATCATCTGCTGGTGCCATCCCCATGAAAGAAAAAATATAATTATCTGAGCCTGTCATATATTTTCCTGTTTTAGGATCAGGAATTTGTGATGTTCCTGTTTTCCCAGCTACTTTATAGCCTGGGAGAGCATACAGCTTACCAGTTCCATGCTCCCCGCTAACAACCTTTTCCAACTCTGCTCGCGTCTTTTTCGCTGTTTCCGCCGAGATGGGTTCACCAGTTGTTTTCGGTGCTGTTTTTGTTTCTTTATTTGTATTTGGATCTTTAATAGAAGAAACAACGTATGGAAGTTTCATTTTACCATCGCTTGCAATGGCAGATGCTCCTTGCAACATTTGCATCATCGAAACCGTTGTTCCTTGTCCAAAAACTGTTGTTACTTTTTCAACAGGATACTTATACAAGATTCTTCCACTAGCTTCATTTGGAAGTCGAATCCCTGTTTTTTGACCAAAACCAAACTTACTTAAATAATCTTTAAATTTGTCGGTCCCCATCTTGTTAAGCAACTTCGCAAAAGCAACGTTACTTGAGCGCTCTACTCCTTCTTCAAACGGGATCGATCCCCAACCCACGCCATTATTGTGGTCATGAATAGAAATGTCCCCTACTTTATAAATCCCTGATTGATAATATTCTTTCGGATTGTAGACACCTAAGCTAATGGCAGAAGCTAGAGAAAAGATTTTCATAACAGAACCAGGTTCATAAGCGGATTCTACAGGTAAATCTTGCCAAACACCAGCTGAACTGTTATTTAAACCAGACCGGTCCGCTGGGTTAAAGGATGGTCTTTGGCTTAACGCTAAGATTTCACCCGTTTTGGGATTCATCACAACAGCCATCATATTTGCTGGCTGATATTTTGCATTCGCCGCAGTCATTGTATCCTCTAGGAATGTCTGAATCTTTTTGTCGATCGTAAGCTTAATATCGCTACCGTCTTTTGCCTTGGTGACATTTTTTTTGGCATTAGGTAAAATATAACCAGAACTATCCGTGTTAAAGTTAACTTTGCCATTTTTCCCCGCAAGAATATGGTCGTAGCTTTTTTCAAGCCCCATTTTTCCAGAAAGAGAAATTTCACCATTTTTCTTTTCTTCTTGCTGAGCAAAGCCAATTAACTGTGTCGCAAAAGTTCCATTTGGGTAAAAACGCTGTGGTGTTTTAGTGAAAAGTAAACCCTGTAATTTTGCTTGATCAATTTTATTTTTGGTTTCAATCGAAATATTTTTACCAGCTTTACCAAATTCTACCTGATAAACGTCTTTTTTATTTAATTTTTTTAGAATTTCTGATTGGCTCATTGAAATATTTTTTGCTAAAACTTCTGCTGTTTTTTCTTTGTCTTTAACATACATTGGATTTTTCTTGCCATCTTGTGTCTTATTAGCAACGACTGCAGCTAACGTATAAGTGGTCGTATCCTCTGCAATCACTGCACCTTTTTGATCCAAAATTGAACCTCGTTTTGCTTCAATTACTTCACTGTTTCTGTGTTGTTTAGCTGCTTCTGCTGCTAGAGGCTGCCCATTTGCATAGCCGGTAATTTGTAAATAAAGAAAACGGCCAGTTACAATCAAGAAAAGTGCGGCAAAAAAACTAAAAAGTACAAGTGCCCCTCTCCTCATGTTTCCTATACGCCGTTTCACTTGCCACCCACTACTTTCACGTTATTTTCGTTAAGTTTTAAACCTTTTTCTTTTGCTTTTTTTAAGATTCTTTCATATTTGCTAAGGTCTTTCACCTGCGTGTTTAATTCACTGTTTTGTTTCTGTTGGTCAGTAACTTTTGCTTCACTTGCTTGAATATCCTTATTTACATTATACATAGATGCTTGCATGCCAATAATTTGGAATGCTAAGAAAGCAATAACTAGAGCTGCTACTACGATAATTATTTTTTCTCCTAATGTTACTTGACCACGTTTTAAAATTTGTTTTTTTGGCTTTTCGGTATGTATTTGCTCTCTTTCCAAATGACTTTTGTAGGCAACATTGCTCATACTTATCAACTCCTACTTCTTAAATTCGTTCAATCACTCGTAATTTCGCTGAACGTGCGCGATTATTTGCTTTAATTTCAGCTTCATTTGGGATAATGGGCTTTTTTACAGCCAATCTATAATCAGGCTTGTATTCGTCAGGTATAATTGGAAGACCTATAGGAACTTCAGGACCCGTACACGCTTCTTTAAAAAGCTGCTTTGTAATCCGATCCTCAAGCGAATGAAAAGTAATCACGCTGATTCGTCCACCATGCGTTAATAAAGTAAGCGCCTGCTGTAAAGAAGTCTCAACAGCTCCTAATTCGTCATTTACAGCAATCCGTACTGCTTGAAAAACTCTTTTAGCAGGATGTCCTCCTTTTCTTCTAGCTGGTGCTGGAATCGCTTGTTTAATCACCTCAACAAGCTCCAGGGTCGTGTTGATCGGTGCCACCTGTCTTTGTTTTTCAATCGCACGTGCGACTTGTTTAGAAAACTTTTCTTCTCCGTAACGGAAGAATATTTTCACTAAATCTTGGTAACTCCATTCATTAATCACTTCTTTCGCTGTTAACTCACTCGTCTGATCCATTCGCATATCAAGCGGTGCATCATTATGGTAGCTAAATCCGCGGAGAGTGACATCTAGTTGTGGTGAAGAAACACCTAAATCATAAAGAATTCCATCCACCTTAGTTATGCCACGCGCCTCTAGTTCACTCTTTATATTACGAAAATTTGCTTTAATAAACGTGACATTTTGTGTTTTTGAATCGAGCACAATTTCTGCATTTTGTAGTGCTGTCATATCTTGATCAAACGCATAGACGTGTCCATTTTTTAATTTTGAAAGTAAGTAACTTGTATGTCCTGCTCCACCAAGCGTGCAGTCAACATAAATCCCATCTTCTTTTACATTAAGCATATCCACTGTTTCATGTAAAAGTACAGTTTCATGGTTAAACATCAACTTCCTCCTCCTTAAATATTGAAATCAATCATGTTTTCAGCAATCTCGGAGAAAGACTCTTCCGCTTCTTCAAACACGATTCCCCACTCTGTTTCACTCCAAATTTCAATACGATTCGAAACACCAATAATGACTGTTTCTTTTTCAAGGTCGGCATATTTCGCTAAATTAGATGGAATGTTGATCCGTCCTTGTTTATCTAGTTCGCATTCTGAAGCACCTGAGAAGAAGAAACGCGTAAAAGAACGAGCATCCTTTTTAGTTAGTGGTAAAGTCTGGAGCTTTGCTTCTAGTTTTGCCCACTCTGAACGTGGATAAGCAAATAAACACTTATCAAGTCCCCGTGTTACAACAAAGTTTTCTCCTAATAGTTCACGGAATTTAGCTGGCACGATTAAGCGGCCCTTTATATCAATGTTATGCCGATATTCACCCATGAACATTAGACTTCCCCCACTTTCTTACTTCCCACTTTACCACATCTCCCCACTTTGTACCACTTAAAACTATAAATTTGTTTAAAAAGTTCTATTTTCACTTTTAAAAATAGCTATATTTATTGTTATTAAGCTATTTTTAAATAAGTGGGGATAAAAACCATTTTTTAAAGAAATTAAGTCTGAAATCAAAAATAGTATATTTTGAATTTGCTCATCATCCACAAAAAAAAGACAACCTTCTGCTATCAAATAAAATAGCAAAAGATTGTCTGGAAAAACGAACGAAAAGAATTGATATTATTTTATTAGCTGCATGAGGCTTAGAACCACTCCAATCACGAATAAGACAATATAACACAAAACAACGAGCACAAAACAAAGACGCCAATAGATTCTAAGCACTTTTATAAAATTGATTTCGCCATGTTTCTTTGCATAGAAAAGGACAACCGTAATTCCTAGTAAAAAAAGAAGGAGCAACATATATAATAAAATGGACTTCCCAAATAATAAATGCGCAAATAAACAAACAGCCAAAATAAAAAAGAACGTCGAAAAATCAGCAGCCATTTGCATGCTTGCTTTTGGCCTTTTAAAGATTTTTTGACCTAATAATGTTATTAAAAAAAATACAAATAGCGGGAAAACAATCAGTAATGCTGTCGAATTAAATAGAGCACTCAACATCCGTTCTCTCCTTTCAAATAATGAAGCGCATGGTAAAGCTTACTAAACTTTGGAAGTTCCACCTTTTTTTTGGCACCCATCTCTAAAAGAGGCAAAAGAATTGCATCAAGCTCTGTTTCACGTTTTAATTTGACATCGATAGCCATTGAAGAATAATTTTCAGCTGTCTGAGAACAAATGGCTTGTATAATTCCAAGTGGATCTTTAACCATAAGAAGAGGGCTCACTTCTTCTATTAAGTCTTGCACAAAAGCAAAGTAAATTGGATTTGAAATCAACTCACCATTTCGTACATCTAAAACAGCAGTTAGCGGATTAACAATTAAATTAACGAGCCATTTTTTATCAATCATTTCTTGATAATTTTCAACATATGTAAACGGAAAAGTAGAACCTCCATTTAAAAAAGTTTCTATCTTATCAGATTTCCCGCGCCATCTCGCAAAATTTGTTTTTCCCTCTCCCTTATGGAAAACATGATTTTCACCTTGACGCAAAGCTCCATGTTCACTGGTCCCCACAAAAATTATGTTTAAGGGTAGCTTTAAAAGCATCGGGAAATGCGCTTTACCATTTTGTAAGAACAGAACGGGGAGATTTATCGGAAGTTGCTTTAAGATAGGCAACAAACTCTCTAATTGATAGGCTTTGACTGTCATGATTAAAAAATCCATTTGAGCAAGCAAAGAAACATCAGAACTACATGCAACATTAACATTAAACGTAGCTTCATCTAACCGAATGCCTTCTCTTTTTAATACATCGACTTGCTTGCTTCGTCTAGCAAAAAGTGTAACATCAGCAGTATCCATGAGCTTGGCGCTATATAATAAACCTAATGCACCAGCACCAACCATTCCAATTTTCATGTCCCTTCACCTCAGTTCTTCCTATTATATAGTAAAAACCCGAAGAGATCCATGGCATCTCTTCGGGTTTTAATTAAAACAAGTGTACGTTTCACTTGTTGTCCGCAAAATTAACTATGTTGAACGACTTCTTTACCATCGTAATGACCACATTCAGGACATACACGGTGGGACAATTTCATTTCGCCGCAGTTAGAACATTCGTTCATACCAGGAACTTGTAATTTGAAATGAGTGCGACGTTTGCGTTTTTTGGTTTTTGAAGTTCTTCTAAAAGGTACTGCCATTTCCTTACACCTCCTTAGAGACAAGTTAACATGTCTCAACTTTTAAGGACAAATTCCTTAATATATATTCCAGCTTTACGAATCTTGATCTTTGTTAAAAAAATCAGCTAGGTTCGCAAGACGAGGATCTACTTTTGGCTCGTTCTTCTTTCGTTCTGCTAGGTTTTCTTCTTCTGTTTTGAGCTCCCAGTCATTTCCTTTTGGCAAGTCTTTTTCATTTAGCGCTTCTTCACTAAATACTTGCATTGGAATTTCAACAAGCAAGAGCTCCTCAATAACAGGAAGTAAATCGATGCGATCTTGTTCAATTAAATGCCAAGATTCATCCATAAGCTGCTCTTTCTTTTGAACAAATGTTTCATGCGCAAAAATCTCGTAAGGATAAACAACGTCAACGAGTGTACGCGCACACGGAAGCGTCCAAGTCCCAGATAAGGTGAAGTCAGCCGTAACTTCATTGTTTTTGATACGCTGCTCTCCTACCACATGAACTAGACTTGCATCACGTACATCTTTATTGCTTTTTTGTAAAAAACTTTTTAAATCAACCATTTCATCAATTTTCAACCGGTCATCAGCTGATTTTTTTAATTGACTTAACGACCATTTCATCATTTATCACCCCAAGCGCAACAAGGAGTATTATAGCTTTTTAAATCCATTTTGTCAATCTTTTGAGAAAGTCATTTTATATATATTTTTAGTTTGGAGGTGCGTTTTTCAGCGGTCTTTTCCCATTCTTTTTGGATGGATTTAAACCTTAATAAATTTTAACATCTAAGCGTTCTACCTTTCTTTCAAGCATTTAATATGAAACTGCTACGCTAACACTTATTTTATGCTAAAATAAAAGAAAAAGACATATTAAAATGGATGGTGAAACTATGAAAGCGGTAGGGATTATCGTGGAATACAATCCGTTTCATAACGGGCACTTATACCACTTAAAAGAAGCACGAAAACGCACACAAGCAGATGTTGTCATTGCCGTTATGAGCGGAAACTTTATGCAACGTGGTGAACCAGCAATCATTTCCAAATGGAGTCGAGCAAAGATGGCACTGCAAGCCGGTGTAGACTTAATTCTTGAACTCCCTGTATCCTTTACAGTACAACATGCCGAAATCTTTGCAACTGAAGCGATACGTTTGCTGGGTGACTTGCAAGTGCAAGATATTGTTTTTGGTAGTGAGCATGGGATAAGTAGTGACTTTACCTATCTTGCCGAAATGACAATGAAAAAAGAATTTCAGCTTCAATTAAAGCAAGCCCTAGAAGATAAAAAGAATAGTTACGGCACTGCTTTTACAAAAGCATGTGCGAATATTGCTCCTCGTTTAAAATTAAACTTAACCAATCCTAATAACATTCTTGGTTTTCATTATGCTTTAGCCATTAAAAAACTGGGCTTAAATATCAACATTCAAACGCTTAAACGCGAAAATGATTACCATGAACTTGTGCCAAAAGAACATTCGATCACTAGTGCAACAGCGCTTCGAAAAATGATTTTAACAAAAAACTGGCGAGTGATATCTACATATATGCCTGATTTTGCTTTTTCTGAACTTTTTCATTATCAAGGGAACTTTCTACCGGAAGAAGCGGTTTGGCCTCTGCTTCGTTACCGACTAATCACTGATTCTCTAAAACACCTTAAATCGATTAATAGCATATCAGAAGGAATTGAACATCGCTTAATTCAAGCAGCAAAGGACAATAATCGCTATGTTGATTTCCTATCGTTTATGACGACGAAGCGTTATAGCACGTCCCGGATTAAACGGATTGGCACCCAAATTATTTTACAAAATAGGCAGGCCGATATTCAAAAGCCATATCATCACATTTTAGGAATGACACGAACCGGACAAGGATATCTTTCTCACATAAAAAAAGGGCTTAACTATCCACTCATTTCAACCATTTCAAAAGCTCCAAAAGACCTTGTCATAAAAGATATTCGCGCTAGTCGTACCTATAATCTTCTTGAGGGCCCTTCTTTTGACTTAAAACAAGACTTTCGCAGCCCGATTATTTTAAAACAGTAAAGCCTTTCCTTTTTTAAAGGAGCTTCAGGCAAAATTGATTCTTATTAAAAGAAAGCAGACCTTCTTTTTGCATAGTCGCTAATTCTTTTGATAAAGCTGAACGGTCAACGGCCAGAAAATCTGCTAATTCTTGCCGATTAAAGGGAATGTTAAATGTATTTTGCTTATGTTTTTTTGCTTCGCTTGATAAATAAGCAAATACTTTTTCGCGAATCGTTCGCCTCGTTAAAAAATACATTTTTTCCACTAAATAAACGTTTTTACGAGCGATAATATTTAACATATTGCCGATCAACTTCGTGTGTAGTGGCTGGCTGCTGCAACAAGTGAGCAAATGATGAAAATCAAAAAATAAAACTTCACTTTTTTCGCTAGCTACTACATTAACCGGTGATTTTGTGATTCCAGCACACGCATAAGCTTCGGCAAATAAATCTCCTTGACCAATTTGAGCTAAAATAGCTAGATTTCCCCAAACATCTTCCTGCTTGACAAAAACCTTCCCAGAAATAACCAATCCAATGGCTTTAATTGATGAACTTTCTGTAATAATTTGCTGATTTTTATCGTATCTTTTTAAAGAAGGGTCTAGTTTACGAAAAAAAACAGGAATTTCTTTAGCTGGGATTCCTTTAAACAGGGCAGAACGAGCCGCAATTTGTTGAACTGTTTCCATAAAAGCTCCTTTCGTTGCAAAAACAACAGAATAATCTTTTCTTAGTATAGTATACTGGTTAGTGACAAATCAAACATGGATAACCAAATGGAGATGAGATAATGGAAAAAATGTTATGCTTTCAATGTGAACAAACGGCTAAAGGAATAGCCTGTACAACTTCAGGTGTTTGTGGGAAACTCCCTGAAGTCTCCCACGCGCAAGACCTACTAACTTGTGAAATGATTGCGCTTGCAACCGCAGCCAGCAAAATAGGAGATTCAATTCATCAAAAAGAAGTAACAGATTTATTGGTTGATGGCCTCTTTACAACAGTAACAAATGTGAGCTTCAACGCTTTTACAGAAGCACTTTTATCCAATCGAATCAAAACGCTACGCAACAAATTAAACGGTACCGAGGTTCTTCCTCCCTATGATTTGTTTCATGGGGAAGAAAATGAAATTTCACTAAAATCCACGCTTTTATTTGGCCTAAGAGGAATGGCGGCTTATGCTCACCATGCTCGAATGCTTGGATTTCGAGATGAAGATGTTGACTATTGGTTTATCAAAGGAATGGCGGCTTTAGGCAAAGAACATTCTACAACGGACTGGCTTGATCTACTCATGGAATGCGGAAAAGCGAACCTTTCTTGTATGGCACTTCTTGACCGTGCCAATACAGAAAGTTACGGAGATCAAGTGCCAACAGAAGTCCTTTTTGAAGTAGAGCCTGGACCTTTTATCGTTGTTACTGGACATGATTTGCACGACTTAAAAATGCTTTTAGAACAAACAAAAGATACAGGCGTAGCGATTTACACTCATAGCGAAATGCTTCCTGCACACGCTTATCCTAAGCTCAAGGCTTATCCTCATTTGAAAGGAAATTTTGGAACAGCTTGGCAAAACCAGCAAAAGGAATTTAAAAATTTACCTGCACCTATCTTATTTACAACAAATTGTTTAATGCCACCAAAAAGTAGTTATGCTGACCGCGTTTACACAACGTCTGTCGTTTCCTATCCAGAAATGAAGCATATTCCAGATGAAAAAAATGGAACTAAAGATTTCACACCAATGATTGAACAAGCGCTTGCTCTTGGTGGTTTTAAAGAAAAGCAACCATTTACCGGGATCAATGGCGGCAAAAAAACGATCACTGGCTTTGGCCGACAAACGATTTTAGATAATGCGCCAACAATCATTGAGGCAGTAAAAAGTGGCGCGATCAAACAATTTTTCTTAGTTGGCGGCTGCGACGGGGCAAATCCTGGCCGTAATTACTATACCGAGTTTGTCAAACAAGCTCCTGAAGATTCGGTCATTTTAACTTTAGCTTGTGGAAAATACCGCTTTAACGATTTAGATTTGGGACAAATTGGCCCTTTTCCAAGAATTTTGGACATGGGACAATGTAATGATGCTTATGGAGCCATTCAAGTCGCCCTTGCTCTAGCTGATGCTTTTTCATGTGAAATAAATGAACTGCCACTAACTTTAATTCTTTCTTGGTACGAACAAAAGGCCGTTTCGATCTTACTTACTTTACTTTCTTTAGGGGTTAAAAATATTTATATTGGACCGAGTTTACCAGCTTTCCTTTCTAACACAGTCCTTACAACTTTAGTAAATACATTCGGACTTCAGCCAATTACTACGCCAGAAGCAGATCTAACAAAAATTTTAGGCTAAATGTGGACATACACAAAATAAATCGGCGACAAGCGCTCGCAATTGAAGGGGCTTGCCAGACATCCGGTTCCTACGTACGCTTCCGAATTCTCGCAAACCCCTTCAATACAAACGCTTTCGCTCGATTTATTGTGTTCGAAATGTAGCACTTACGCTAAGTATTTTCTTAAAAAATACAGCTAAATCACATGATGTCCTACACTCTTTCACTTAGATTTTAAATTGTCCATTTTTAAGTGTTAATTTTACATCTGACACTTTCGAAATTTCAGGGTCATGAGTTACCATGATCACACATTTTTCTTCCTTACGAGCTAAGTCTTGAAACAAACGAACAACTTCTTTACTGGTGCGTTCATCTAAGTTTCCAGTCGGTTCATCAGCGACAATTAAGTCCGTTTCACAACATAAAGCCCGTGCAATCGAAACGCGCTGTTGCTGCCCTCCGCTAAGTGTTAATACCTTTTGTTTTGCCATCTTTTCGCTGATCCCAACTTTTTCAAGCATTTGAAGTGCAAATTCTTTGCGGTTAGGATGATTCACCTTGGTAATCTCCATTGCTGCCATGACATTTTGTAGTGCTGTCATATAAGTTAATAGATTATAGCTTTGAAAAACAATCGATACATATTTATTCCGAAAAGTTTGAAGTCCGATTTCTTTTAAAGAACGTCCTTTATAAAAAATGTTTCCTTCTTTTTGTCGATCAAGTCCACCTGCTAGCGATAAAAATGTCGTTTTCCCTGAACCAGAGCTTCCTACAACCGTATAAAAAACACCTGTTTCAAACGCGTGATTAATATTGGTTAAAATGCTTTCTTCTCTACTTTTATACCAGTAATTCACATTTTCAAATTCTAAAATTTTAGTCATTATGACACCTCTATTCTTGTTTTGTTAAAATTGTTTTTGGATTCATCCGTAAAATAGTCATAGCCGGTAGCAACACCGAAATAAAGGCAATTCCAACACCGATTCCACCCATTTTAAACATATCAGCAGTCGTCACTTGAATATTTAGTTCTTTAATTTTCTCCGTATTTTGTGTTAGGTTCGAAATCCCACGATTCATCATGCCACCCGGTCCGCCACCACCTTGTCTACCTTGACCTGGTGTATTAGCAGGAGCTTCCTGGGTTTGATTCTGGCTTGAAAGAAGCTGATTTCCGGCAATTTGGGCAACATAATGACTACTGAAGCCAGCAATCATAAATGAAACCACTGCGACCATTAAAATCTCAACAAAAAATTGACCGATCAGCTTCATTCGTTTTTCACCTATGGCTAGTAAAACACCCATTTCATATTTTCGCTCACGAACTTGCATCATGACAAGTAGCGCTAGAATAAGTGCACCAGCAATCGTTACAATGTAAACAACATTTTTGGAAAATGAAGCTACATTATTAATTGGACTGATCATTTGCTTATATAAAGTATCGTTGGCATCAAGTTTAAATGTATCCCAATCAATGGAATCTACTGTTTTAGCTTGTTTTTCAAATTGTGATATATTAGCTGCATCATCCATGGTATAGACTGCTGTATCAACCGTATTTTTATAGTCTGATCCTTTTAATGTGTTAGCAACTGTATAAGGTACATACATTTTGTTATAAGGATTTAAGAAAGAGAAATTACTGGCCATATCATTTCCGGAATCACTCGTTTTATAAATCCCAACAATTTCAAGTTTGATCGTTGTTTTTTCGTCACTTGATTGAATGCTAACTTTATCGCCTACTTTCCAATTATTTTGGTCAGCAAGTGTCTTTTCAACGAGTACAACGTTTTTATCTATGTCATCATTTTTTAAAGCACGGCCACTTTGTAATTTAGCGGTTCCGCTAGTAAAGTCTGTTGCCTTTTCAGAATTTAAAACACCATTTATACTAAGATCGGCTTGTATCATTTGGTGCCCACCGCCACCACCGCCCATACGCGGAGCATTATTCTCGCCTTGAGAGCTATCACCAGAAGACTTAACTGGGTCAAATCCTTCTGCTAAAGCTTGTGTGCTTGAATAATAATTATAGCTTGCCACATGCTTTAAGCTAGACAAGCTTTCTGCACTTTTTAGCGAAATTGGTGTACTTTCAAACTTAGGTGGTTGATTGCCTGTGCCTTGCTCAGATTGCTGAGCTTTCATTTGCTTCTCCCTGTCTACTGTAAGTGTTACCGTTCCTCCAAGCTCTTTCTTGGCCATTTCGCTTGCTTTATTTGCAGCAGATTGGATCGTAAAGCCTGACAATATAAGTACAGAAACAACAGTAAAAATAATAAGTTGCAAAATCGTGCGTCCTAATCTTACTTTCATATTAAAAAAAGCGCGTTTAATAAAATTCATATTTTTTTCCTCCATTCACTGTCCTTAGAATAATGGGAAGATATGAAATAAGTATGAACAAAATGTGATGGAGTTTTTAAAGTTTTCGTAAATACTTGCTGAATTGATTTTTTTAGGCTAATTTTATTATATGAGGAGAGGATTTCAAATGAAGCTACTAATGATTGAAGATAACGAAAGTGTTTGCCAAATGATTGAAATGTTCTTTATGAAGGAAGAAATTGATGCGACATTTAAGCACGATGGAAAACAAGGATATGAAACATTTTTAAAAGAAGAATTTGATATGGTGATCATTGATTTAATGTTACCTAGCATGAACGGAATGACAATATGTAAAAAAATCCGGGAAGTAAGTGATATCCCTATCATTATTTTAACAGCAAAGGAATCCGAATCAGACCAGGTATTAGGCCTTGAGATTGGAGCAGACGACTATGTCACTAAACCGTTTAGCCCGCTAACACTTATTGCGCGAATTAAAGCCGTTACTCGCCGCACAAGGACAAGTGGTAAAACCAAATCAGAAAACGATACATTACAAACCACCTATTTCAAAATTAACCGAAGTACACGTGAAATTTTCTATAAAGATACCCTACTTGAATCACTGACACCAAAAGAATTTGATTTACTTTACTTTTTGATGCAGCACCCGCGTCAAGTATTTTCTCGCGAACAGCTTTTAGAGCGGATTTGGGGATATCAATTTTATGGTGATGAACGCACCGTTGATGTTCATATCAAACGCTTACGGCAAAAAATTGCCACTCCTGAACATCCTTTTTTACACACAATTTGGGGTGTGGGTTATAAATTTGATGAAATGGAATGAATGCCTTGAAATTTAAATATATTTATCAATTATTTTTGACACAATTTGTCATTTTATTCATTGCTTGCTTGATGATTGGCTTATCCGTTTCGCATTTTCTAAAAGATTATTTTTTTGAAGAGCAGGTGGCCATTTTAACAAAATATGGGAATACCATTTCCAATAACATTAAATATTCACCAGGGAATCAGGCAATGGCGGTTTTAAATTCTTATCAGCATGTTTTAGATGTTAGTGGAGCACGCTATACCATTATGAACAGTAAGAATGAAATATTTTATCCCCGAATGAGCCATCCACTGCCACCTAATTTTAAAATTTCGCGTGATGACATGGATAAGCTTAAAGCAGGGAAAACCGTTACTATAAAAGTTGATGCTCGTTTTAACCAAGAAATGTCCGTTGTCTATGTCCCTATTATGAATAATGATACTTTTTTAGGTTCGATCATCTTAAATGCACCAATTAGTGGAACAGAAAAAGTTATTGGCACGATTAATCAATATATGCTTTATACGATTTTACTTTCGATTGCCGTAGCGCTCGCTTTAAGTGCACTGATATCAAAACTACAGGTCAACCGGATTAACAAACTTCGCGAGGCGACAAAACACGTCATCCGTGGAGATTACAAAACTAGCTTAAAAGAAAACACAATCGATGAAATTGGTGAATTAGCAAGTGATTTTAATAAAATGACCGAGAATTTAGCTCAGTCCCATGAAGAAATTGTTCGTCAAGAAAAACGTAGACGCCAATTTATTGCAGATGTTTCTCATGAAATGCGTACACCACTAACAACCATTAGCGGACTAACAGAAGGCCTTGTAAACCATGCCATTCCAGCAAGTGAGACAAATCGCGCTATTCATTTAATTGACACAGAAGCTAAAAGATTAACAAAGCTGGTTAATGAAAACCTCGATTATGAACGTATTCTTGCAAATAAAATTGTCTTACACAAAACAAGATTTAACGTTCATGCTTTCTTTGACTTACTTGCCGAGCAATTAAAACCTTTAGCACAAGAGAAAAACAATCAATTTATCATGGAGATCCCAGCAGATTTAGAAGTTTACGCAGATTATGATCGCCTCACACAAGTGGTTATGAACATTATTAAAAATAGCATCCAGTTTACAGAAAATGGCAAGATTACATTAAAGGGAGTTCAAGATTATAAAGAAACGATTTTGGAGATTCAAGATACTGGTATCGGTATGAATACAGAAGAGCTTGAACAAATTTGGGAAAGATTTTATAAAGCGGATATGTCAAGGACGAATACAGCACTTGGCGAATCCGGTATTGGCCTTTCTATTGTCAAACAGCTTGTTGAAAACCACGGAGGGACAATTACAGCTGAAAGCACACCAAATAAAGGTTCGCTCTTTTCAATAAGGCTTCCTTTTTATCAAGAACAAGACCTGTAATAATAAACAACTAAAGATCGACTGGGGCATAATTTCTGAAGCACGACAAATCAAGCGAAAGCCTGAGAGAGCTTGCGCTGATTTATTTCGTTTATGTCCTAGTTCATTCTCTAATTGACAACTAACACGTTACATGAAGCATGCTTCAACACATAATGAGAGGTTGATCCAAGAATCATACGTTCTACAGTACCTTTTCCAGTTTTTCCTAAAATGATGAGGTCAATTGGGTTTTCTTCAGCATATTGAACGATACATTTGCTGGCATTTCCTTCCATTGTCACTTTTTGAATATTGTGCTCTACACCTGCACTTGAAGCAAGGCGATTTAAATAGTTCTCAGCAAAAGGTTCAAAGGCATTGTTTTCTGGTAAAATCTGATACTGTGGAGATAAATAGAATTCTTGATCGTTTGGAAGTGATTGATCAATAACATATAACAATGTAATCTGCGCCTCACTGTACTTCAAAGCCTCTAAAAAAGCATCATATGACTTCTTTGAC
Source organism: Listeria sp. PSOL-1 (assembly GCF_902806445.1). NCBI lineage: Bacteria > Bacillati > Bacillota > Bacilli > Caryophanales > Listeriaceae > Listeria > Listeria sp. PSOL-1. Next base: position 1,331,855 of record NZ_LR760298.1, read on the forward strand.
CCATCCACAGCTACTAAAAGATTTCTTTTTTCTGTCATAATTTCCCTCGCTTATTCGCTCTCAAATTCTTTGATTTCTTTGGTTAAAAAGTACGAAATAATGGTCCGAATCACAACGATTAAACCTAACATCATAATATCTTCAAAGGTCGGTTTAATAATTGTCTCAATGATATCAGCAGCAATTAGAACTTCTAAACTAAGTAACACATAGCTGCCGAGTTTATTTTTGATGGCATTATTCGTAAGTACAACATTTTGCTTTTTTTCCGGATGAAATAATCTTTTCAAAAAATAGATTAAAACCTGAAAAACCCCAACAATTAAAATAATAATAGATATCAGATTGAGAAATAAAATCAACAACTCAATAATCGGCAATAAAAAGCGCATCAACATTCCGCTTAATTCTGTCATAGGCAAACCCCTTTTTTAGCTTTTGCTCTTTTCATTCCCATTTAAATGAATGGCGAAACACCGCGTATCGCTTATTTTTGCAAATAATTTACCGCATCTTGGAACGTCTTAACAGGGATGATTTTCATTTTTGAATGGATTGCTTTTGCCGTCTTTTTGGCAAGTTGATAGTTGGATAGAATCGTCGGATCATCTTTTTTCATTTCTGTTGTAATTTCGTCATTTGGCGCAAAGAAAATGCTTGCGCCACTTTTATCTGCGGCTACAACTTTTTGATCAATTCCACCAATACGCCCCACATTCCCAGAAGCATCAATTGTTCCAGTCCCAGCGACTTGTCGTCCTCTTGTCAAATCTGTCTTCATAAATCGGCTATAAATTTCTAGGCTAAACATTAAGCCTGCAGAAGGTCCACCAATTTTGTCTGAGTCTATTTTGATTTTCGGATCGGCACTTACATTTTGGTCATCTACAAGTGTTATACCGATACCCACTGTCCCTTTCTTGTCAATTTTAGCAAGCGGGATATTAGCCGTCCTTTTTTGTTTATTGTGCACATAACTAAGTTCGATTTTGTTTCCAGCTTTTTTACTTTTTACATAAGAAATAAATTCTTGGCTCGATTTGAATGGATGTCCATCTATGGCTGTTATTAAATCACCAGCTGTTAAAAATTTAGATGCGGGAGCTTCTTCCAGTACACTTAATACATAAATTCCACTATAATTTACTTTGATATCTTGTTTAGCCGCTTTATAAGCCACTTGAATCGCGTTATTTTTTGATTCATTCATCATGTACATTTGCCTAACATTATATTCTTCATCTGACTCATGATCATATTTGACCTCTTCTTTCGGATCGATCTGATGATACGGAAGAAATTTTGCAGCTAGGTAAGAATAAATATTGGCATCTGTCATAGCAACCGTGACTAAGCTAAATGAGCCCTTGACTGTCTTTGGATGATCTTCCACAGTGACAAGCGGTTCAAGTGCATCCGCAGAACCTGGCTTTGTAATATAATAAGGCATTGGAATAAAGAAGCCTATAATAATGATGATTAAAAGAACAATCGCAATAATTTTTTTTGTTTGTTTGTGCATTGATTGGTTACCTCTCCTAGTTCATTTCACGTGGAAACTTTATCCGCAGTGCTTTTGCTACAACTTCGGGCACTAACTCACCGATATCTTCATGATACTTCGCTACTTCTTTCACAATACTTGAACTAAGAAAAGAATATTTAGAACTTGTCATAATAAAAAAAGTCTCTACTCCTGGATCAAGTGCACGGTTCATTGTCGCAATCTGCATTTCGTATTCAAAATCGCTGACTGCTCGTAAACCACGCACAATGGCTGTCGCCTTTTTTTCTTTCGCGTACTGAATTAATAAATCAGCTGAACTCTCAATATGGACATTCGCTAAGTGGCTAGTTGAAAGGCGAATTAATTCCATTCGTTCATCGAGATTAAATAGCGGCTTTTTACTAGAATTATTTAAAACAGAAATATAAATAATATCAAAAACTTTAGCTGCTCGTTCAATAATATCAAGATGCCCGTTTGTAATTGGATCAAAAGTTCCTGGACAAATTCCAATTGTTTCTTTCATTGTAGACCCTCCTCCAAGCGATAAATTGACAATATCGTAATTCCATAAGTAGCCTCGCGTATTTTTGTAAGGCGACCTAAATTTTTAGGTAAAGTAGCTTCTTTGTCATGTTCGCAAATAATTTGACTCCCTGGCCTCACCATTTCAAGTGTATCTAATTGACTGATAATTGTTTCAAGCTGCTGTTTTTTATATGGCGGATCAAGAAATATTAAATCAAAACAACGCTCTTGTTTGGCAAATATTTTTAAAGCTCGAAATGCCTCATTGCGAAAAACCTCCGCTTGTTCAGTTAACTTGCAGGTTGTTAAGTTCTCATGAATGGTTTTAATAGCTAAGCTGGACTGATCAATAAATACAGCTGTTTTTGCGCCACGGCTAAGGGCTTCAATGCCAAGTCCACCGCTTCCGGCAAAAAGATCAAGCACTTCCTCGCCTTCAAAAAAGGGACCAATTATTGAAAATAATGCCTCTTTAATTTTATCTGTTGTTGGGCGCGTATTTTTGCCAGGCACAGCCTTTAGCACACGGCTTTTACAATCTCCGGCAATGACTCTCATGGCAACTTCCTCACTTTCGCTTGTTCTTCCCTTAAACACCACATATCAATCTCGCCCTAATCCCAAGCTTTAACGGACTTTTAATTTCCGAAAAATGCTTGAAATTAGGGCGCATCTTTTTTTATTTAAATACTTACTTGAATTTCTTCAACGTAATGTTCATTCAGTTGATCCTTTTTCGATTCATATTCTGTTTTTAAAAATGGTCGAAAGGAAGGTTCAATACGTTTAACATAGTGAAAACGTGATAGTTTTTCTGAAATCTCATCAACTTCACTCATATCACAGTAAAGCACAACATACTTTAATTTCTTTGATATATAATGAATGTTCCCAAAACGTTTTAGTGACCGAACTTGCTTTAAATGACTTAGCCAAACAATAATCGCTTGACGATCATTTCCCATAAAACTCATCCTCCTTTTCGCTAATTATTTCGCACAACCGCAACTACCGCCACCAGAACAACCAGAATTTTTCACAAAAAATGGGTTACCCGTTGGAACTTTAATATTGGTAGAAACGGCGCCAGCAAGCATAATGCTAATTTCATCAAGCAAAGATTGTAAATCCATCTCAGCTCGCTTAAATTCCGCGACAAATTCATCCATATCAAGCTCACGTTTCAGCTTTCTAGCTTGTCTCGTGATTTCTTTATAGTCAGGATGGTGACGACCAAAGCGTTGCACTTCGTCGTATCTTTCTTTTATTTTAACAAAAGCTTTTTTTCGCGCTTGTGTTTTTGGATTATCATTCATTTGTTGTTTTTTCTCAAGATAAAGCTGAACGTAGTCAGATTCAAAGATAGTCTGTACTAGTCCATCTGCTTCACTTAAGAGCTCTAGTTCTTTCGTTGTTGTCATCATCACATCTAACCTCCGTGACAATCTTTATTTTTAAGCATCTTTTATTATACCATAACTTTTTACTTCGTGATGAAATTCTGTGTGTAATATTTTTGATAGGTTCCTTCACCCATATACGTGAACTTTTTATCTAACAAATTTTTACGATGACCAGGCGAATTAAGCCAGCCTTCAACAACCGCTCCTGCATCAATATAATTATGCGCAATATTTTCACCAGCTAATTGGTAACGAACGCCTGCTCGTTTTAATCTATCAGAAAGTGAACCGTACGTTTTTGACTGATGATCAAAATAATTATTTTGCATCATATCAACACTGTGATTATAAGCAACTTGCTGGACTTGATTGTCATAAGCTAGCTCCTCTGCCCCATAACGCTCTCGGATGACATTCGTAATTTCAAGTGTTTGTTCATCGTTTGCTTTGTTAATTTTTTGCCACATTGCTTCATCTATTTTTTCTTCAAAAAGACTCCCTTGATAATTTAACTCATAAGGATGCATTTTTATAAAAGCTAATTTATTTAAATAACGGACACTGACAAGCTTTGATTTAAATTTATCAAAATTCAACTGTGCATAAACACCACTTCCTAGATTGACAATGGGGCGTACGTTCAAATCGTCTTCCGAGAGTTCAAAGCGATAAAAACCATTTTGATAAGAAAAGGCAATTCCTGATTGAAGCTTGGCGTTTGTGAACACTTTTTCTATTGACATCCCAATTTTATACGGTTCAAGGCTTAAGTCTTCACCTAAGGCATAAACAGTTTGAATCTTTTGATCCCGCACTCCAACAATCATATAGCTTGAATTCGGCTGATTATAGACATAATTATCATAACCATAAGGCGTCTTATCAATTCGGACAGGCTCACCAAATTGAGCTTTAAATTGCTTAAAATCTTGATCAATAAAACGACTAATGCTCGTTTTACTAGTCATTGATCGATTTGATTCATTTGTTTTTTTCTTTGTTGGTGCTAAATCTTCCTGTTTTATTTTCTCAAAAGCTTGGTTTTTTTCATTTGGACTTTGAAAAAATAAATCGGTATTGTAACCAATAAAAAGGCAAATAACAAGCATGACAAGAACTTTCAAAATAAATTTCACTTTTTGCCTCCTCAAAGCGCTATTTCTTTATATTGTACCGATTTTTCTACAGAAATGCTATAAAAATTGACTCGTTTTGAAGATAAATTGATTGACACGCTTTTTACACACGACAAATAAGCTTGGATCATGCCCGAAATGAACGCATTTGCGCTATCGTTTTATGTTCCAAACTATTTATCTACTCACATTGTAAGGTTCTACACACTTCCAGCACTTTTCATTTTTGAAAACAGTTTATTTTGTTGCTGCTCACTTTTGGTCTCTTTTTCCTTGTTATTTCTGTATATATGAATGATTTTATTATCTCGCATGGCGATGATTAAGCTATGATGCTTGTTTTCTTGCATTAAATACAGCTGTTCATGACGATCTTTTACAAACATTTGTGAAAAACGAAAATTCATAAAAGCAACGTAATTTTCCTTATTTTTCATTGCGCGATCAAATTGAGCGAGATAAGGTTTAGCAATATATTTTTTTAAATTGGCAGGAGTGGCTTGATTTTTTTGATATAAATCACGGATGGCTTCTATTTTTTGATATTGTGCTAAATTACGATGATCAGCTACTTGGCTTTTATCACTTGTAGCAACAACTTTTTTAGCTCCATAAGTTAGATGAGTTGAATCCACACTCACTGTTTGATAAAACGCAGCAAGAGAATGTATCCCTAGTGGAATTAACAAAATTAATAAAGCAAAAATTGCAATAGGCAGCCTAATATATCGATTTTGCTTTTTTTGAATCGTTTCCTTACCACCCGCTTCAATTTGTAAAAAAATAGCTCTAATGATAAAAACAAGTGGCACAATGATGCATAATAAGGCAGAGATTCCGATTAACCACCACAGTAATAAGACCGTACCCATGTAAGAAGCGACAATCAAGCAACTAACAGACAGCTGCTTTCGCTTTAAAAACAAGCGAACCTTTTCATACAAAGCAAACGATCGGCTTTCTGTAATCGCAAATTCTTCCCGAAGTTCTAATGCCTCTTTGTTACCTGAATCGCCAGTTAAGACTCGTTCCACGTACTCTCGGGCTTGCTCGAAATTGCCACGCTCATAGTTTGTTTTAGCAAAAATAAGCAAATTTTCTTGGTGGTATGGTTCAAGTGCAATTGCTAAACTTTCCATTCTCCATGCTTTTTGCCATTCCGTTCCACTCTCGACTAAAAGCTCACTATACCTTCCTAAATAATTTACATTTTCAGGATCAAAATGAAGAGCTTTTTCATATAAGGGTTCACGCTCACTGAAGCTTACAGATAAATGTTCAGCTAACTCAAAATAAAAATAAGCGTTTGTGTGATCATGTTTAATCCCTAAACGAGCAAAATGGCAAACTCGTTTGTTTTTTTTCATTTCTTTATAAATCGCAACCGCTAGTTGATAACTTTCTATTTGTAAAGGTTGACAATTAATCGCTTGTTCAATATTTTCAGCTGCTTCTACTAAGTTTTGCTTCTTAAATTGGACATAGCTTAAACATAAATAGCCAGCAAAATGAGAGGGGTTTTCCCAAATCATATGTGTCGCTTCTTCTTCAGCTTTTAAAAATTGATGCGCCCGGATTAATTGAATCGTTCGTTCAAAACTAGCAATCTTCATGTCATATCACTCCGATTTCAGCATTTTTATCACTATACCACACCAAAATACAGAAAATATTTATGAAAAGCTTAAGAAAAAGTAAGGATTTTAGCGTTTAAAAGAGAAAGCGCCATCATTTTGTCCGCTACGCCCCTCAAGTGCAAACCCCACTTTTACAAGAAGATGGATACTACAATCATTACAACAAATAAAATGGTCATATAATTTAACGAGTAGACAAACATAAGACGTGCCCACTTTATGCTATCTCTCATTTTAAAACCATAAAGGCTAAGTATAAACCAACCCAAATTAAGTATAGTCGCTAACACGACATAAACCATGCCAAGCTGCATCATAAAAAAAGGTAAGATTGTAAGTAATACCACCCAAAATAACATGCTTTTCTTCGTGCGTTCAATTCCTTTTACTACAGGAAGCATTGGGATCCCTGCTGCTGCATATTCCTCTTTTCGCTTAATCGCAATGGCATAAAAATGTGGTGGCTGCCAACAAAACATCACGAGAAAGAGCATGATCGGAATGATGCTAATGTGTGGGAAAACAGCAAACCAACCAATAAGCGGCGGTACTGCGCCAGATAAACTCCCAATGACCGTGTTAGAAACAAGTTTTCGTTTAGCAAATAGCGAATAAACAACCACATATAAAAACATACCAAAAACCCCAAGCAATCCCGCTTGCCAGGTTGTCATAAAGAGAATGATTATTCCTGCTAAACCAAGACAAGATGCCACAGTCAATGCTTGTTTTCCAGAAATTTTCCCTGTCATTGTTGGCCTGCTTTTTGTGCGTTCCATTATCCCATCAATATCACGATCAATCACATTATTAAAGGCCCCTGAAGACGCAACAATAAGCGCAGAACCAATGATTGTATAAAAAAGAAGGTCAAGCTGCTGAAAAAAAGAAATCCCATTTAATTGAAATGCTAACCACATCCCAGTGAAAGCAGTAATTGTATTTGAATTAACAATCCCTATCTTAATCAATTCCGTAAAATCACGAACTGTAAATTTAGCTGAAACGTCTTGCAACTGATTCGTTTTTTCCATCTGAGTCACCTGTATTCCCCCTTAAGTCAAAAATCGCATGAACAGCCCCACTATCTTTCTATTATGTGGAAAAATGACGCCGCTTGTCAATTAATCGGCTTAAACATATCGTTACCCAATGATCATACTTTCTTTACTTATCCTATAAAACACGCTAAAATAAATTTTATAAGCAGCAAGTCACCTAGAGTCTACATAAATTACATATACACTAAAGAGGAGATTTGATTTCATATGAAGAAATTTTTGAAAGTCTGGTCCGTCTTAACCATCATTGCGATGACATTTGTTGTTTTTGGCGGCGCTTTAGTAACAAAAACTGGTTCTGCTGACGGTTGTGGTAACTCTTGGCCACTTTGTAACGGACAGCTTGTTCATTTAACCGATATCACACCAGAAAAACTAATCGAAGTTGCGCATCGTTTCACTACTGGTATTAGCTCTATTTTTGTTATTATTTTAGCTATTTGTGCTTGGCGTTTAATTAAAGATCGTCGTGAAACAAAGCCGCTTGCCATTATCGCCATCCTTTTTTTAATTTTACAAGCTTTTATGGGAGCAGCTGCCGTGATTTGGGGGCAAAATCCTTATATTATGGCACTTCATTTTGGTATTTCCATTATTTGTTATTCTGCGATTGTTTTACTAGCACTCCTTATTTTTGAAGTCGATCGAAAATTCGATGCACGCTATCTAGTTATGGAACGCAAATTACGCTTGCATATTTATTTTTTAACACTATATACTTACATTACCGTTTATACTGGAGCACTCGTACGCCATGAAAAAGCAAGTCTGGCTGTTCCTGCTTGGCCTTTTCAAAATGGACAATTTATCTGGCCACATTCCATTCAAGATTACGTTCAGTACCTCCACCGCGCTGCTGCGTTTTTACTTGTGATATGGATCCTCTATGTTACATATCTGATCTTCCGTCATTACAAACATTATCGTGTGCTCACTTATGGTATGGTCCTTGCTATCATCCTTGTTGCACTTCAGACTTTGACTGGCATCATGTCCGTTATAACAAGTGTTAACCTTTATGTAGCATTATTCCATAGTCTAATTATTACGATTTTATTTGCGCTATTTTGCTATCTTAGTCTACTTGCTACCCGCAGCCAAAAAAATCGCTTGCAAATTTAATAGCACAAATTCAAAAAGACTAAAATTAGTAGGTCAAGATCAAGCTTGTCGCTGATCCATTTCTCATACCCGCTAATTTTAGTCTTTTTATTTCAGCTTTTTTTCTACTGCTGCACGGTAACGCTCAGACAAAGCTGGCACCGCTAAAATCCGCTTAAAAGCAGCAAGATCGCCTTTCCTATGTAAGATCATTTCATGGCAATAACTAACCGTTATCTGATGTGGATCTTGTTTTAAACGAACCAACTCATCACCTAATTGAATTTTTCCGCTTCTAATAGTACGGCATAAGTATCCAGTATATCCTGTTTTTCGCACCATTTCATAAAGCTCTGGCATAGCATTATATTTCGCAATGGTTGAGCAAGGGTTACGCGCTTCGGTTACTTGAAAGACAGCATCGCCTGCCTGAAATAGATCACCAATGGCTACGTCGGTCTCTAGCATATTTGTGACTGTTAAATTTTCTCCAAATGCAGCATCTGGTAATTTCTTTTGAAACGTTTCTTCAAATAAGACGTAGTGCTCTGCTGGAAAGATACAAACGGTTCGATCTGGTCCCCCGTGATACTTAAGATGAAAAGATCCATCATTTTGAAAACCTTCTTCTGTCAAAAAAGCTTCTTTAACCGCTTGCTTTTTTATTCCAGTCATCATGTTTTGATCGCTTTGAAAAGTCATTTCTTTTGGTTTACCAACAGCTAAATGTACAATTCTTCTCACCATGCGTTAGAATCCTCCTAACTTAGATACGATCTGTTGCAACTTTAACAACACGTACGATCACCCAGATAAAAACGATCAAGTTCATTAAAAGGATAAAACCTACACCTAAAATAGAAAGGACAATCAGCCCATCATCTACTGCTACCCCTAAGCCGTAAATTCCAAGAATAAGGAGGAAGAGAAGATTGATAATCGATGGCAGAATGTTAACAAATAAAGCTGTTTTTGCATGCTTTTTAACGTAATTACTAGAAACAGCAACCCAAATGATAATTGGCAAAATGATCGGCAAGAAAAAATAACTTAAATAAGCCAAAATGGCAAGAAGTTTGTCATTGTTTCGCAAATTCGCTACTCCTCCTTCACTCTTTTCTTCGTAAATTGGTGTTTAGCCTTTATTTGTAATGAATTTCACCAATTTTTAACATGAGACTGAGCGCACTGAATTTTTCATCGCTCGTATGAAGTTTTGTCTCATCTTGAAATTTAATTGGTGCAGCTGTAATCTCTTCTTGTTTTTTTGAGAAATAGTTTGCTTCAAGTCCTAGCTGTTCAGTAATATTCGCTATGTACCTATTAAATTTGTTGCCATTTCTCATTCTACCTGTTGTAATACTTGCCATTGTGCTTTGTGAAATCCCGGCTACCTTTGCAAATGTTCTTTGCGTATATCCATTTAATTTTATATATAATGAAATGTTATTAGCAATTCTTTGTTTTTCTACGCTACTTTTCATTTTACTAACCTCCCGTGCTTTCTTACTACAATTTATATTATCCCCCAAAAAAATGAGAACCCGATTAAAAAAGGATAGTATTATGGTAATAATTAAGAAAGCGCTTTTCTTAAGACAAAGCACACCACATCAAATTACTTAGCTCATCTCCTGATATGCCTTTTTGACGACCGTTTTTAATACATCCAAAAATGTTGGATCTGCATTTGGCATTGGCGGGCGATGATAAGCTACTTGTAACTTATCTGTGATCACTTTACATTCGTAATCATTATCGTACAGCACTTCAAGGTGATCTGCCACAAATCCTACAGGTGCATAAATGAAATGTTGATAGTGATTTGTTTGATAAAGCTGCTCTGTTAAATCTTGGACATCAGGGCCTAGCCAAGGAACGCCTGTTTTGGCTTCACTTTGAAAACCGAGTGCGACATGCGGAACAATCACTTTTTCTGCAATTAAATCTGCTGTTTCCTGTAATTGCTTTGGATAGGGATCACCGTATTCTTTAATCTTCTCTGGTAGACTATGAGCAGAAATAATTAAGATGGCTTTGTCTAGTTCAGCTTCAGGAATCTGACGTGCAACTTCATTAATACGCGCTGCCCACATCTCAATAAATTTGGGCTCAAGATACCATTCATCAATCGTTTTGATCTTTAAATCACCCAATTTTGAAGCGGCAGTCAGCGCACGTTCATTATATGATTTAACACTAAAGCTTGAATAGTGCGGTGCAAGAACAATAGAAATGGCTTCTGTTATACCATCTTGATGCATCTTTGCTACAGCATCTTCAATAAAGGGTTCAATATGTTTTAAGCCAACGTAGACTTTGAATTCAACCCCAGCCTCTTGTGCATTTAATACACGTTCTAAACCGTAAGCTTGTTCTTCTGTAATTTTCGCAAGTGGTGATAAGCCACCAATCGCCTGATAACGTTCACGCAAATCAGCAACCATTTCAGCTGTTGGCCTCTTGCCGCGCCTAATATCTGTATAATAACGTTCAATATCTGCATCGCTATATGGCGTTCCATAAGCCATCACTAACAGCCCTATTTTCTTCATAAATGATCACCTTTTTTTAAAAATTTTTCACTTTGTTGATGAACGTGCTTCGTCAATTTTTGTAACATTTGCGGTGAAACTTCCGGGAAAACTCCATGCCCTAAATTAAAGATAAAGCCACGTCTTTTTACTGCTTCTAGTAAAATTTGGTCTGCTACATGAAGACATTTTTCTTCTGCAAGTAATAGTGACGGATCTAAGTTCCCCTGTAGTGCCTTGCCACGTGTAAGTTCTCTTGCCTGATTAACAGACACACGCCAATCAAATCCCAAAACATCAACGGATAGATCAGAGAATGAGTTTAGCAAATGTGAAGCTCCGACTGCTTGCATGATAATCGGTGTATCTGGATAAATCGCTTTAACTTGTTGCACTATTTTAGACGCTGTGGGCTTAATATATTCATCATAATCAGCAAGACTTAATGATCCCGCCCACGAATCAAATAATTGTACTGCACTTGCGCCAGCGCCAATTTGAGCAATTAAATAATCAGTAATCATTTGCCCAAGCTTTTCCATCAAAAACGACCAAGTAGCTGGGTCTTTATACATTAACGCTTTCGTTCGATGATAATTCCGTGACGGACCTCCTTCAACTAAATAACTAGCAATCGTGAATGGGGCACCAGAAAAACCAATAAGTGGAACTTCTAATTGTTCGCTCGTTAACAAACGAATGGTTTCTAATATGTAAGGCAGGTCTTTCGCTACATCTAATGTCCCTAAGCGCTCTACATCTTGGAATTTCTGGATCCGCTGAGGAATCACTGGGCCAATCCCGCTTTTTATTTCAACGTCAATCCCCATCCCAACGAGTGGTGTCATAATATCTTTGTACAAAATAGCGGCATCCACACCGTAGTTTTCGACAGGTAAACGCGTTACATAAGCGCACAGTTCAGGTTCATGCGTCATTTCGAATAAGGAATATTTTTCTTTAAGCTTGCGATATTCCGGTTGTGATCTCCCGGCTTGTCTCATATACCATACAGGAATTTTTTCAACAGCTTCTCTTTTAGCCGCCCGCAAGAACAAATCATTTGTTATCTTAGCCAACTCTGCACTTCCTTCCATTGTTCAAATCTGAACTAGACTACATTAAAGAATACTAAATATATCGCTTAAAACCAAATAAATTGCCTAGCGTTTTGAATTTATAAAAATTGGGAATAAAATATAAGTCATACCACTAGGAAAGCAGGTCATGGAAATGAAAAACATTTATATAACAACAGGGACAGAACATTTTTTACGGCAAATCTTAAATGATCACCCATCTGATAACATTCTTTTACTGCAAAACTATAATCAGTCGCTTTTATTACAAGAAAGCTCTGACCCTACAGTTTTTAAAGAAGAAAGTACGTATCATTTGCTGCAAAATCGCGGTGAAATAAAAGGGAGCGGTAGCGTCGTATTCGAATATATTATGGTACGTGATGAAGAAATCCCCCTTTTTCTAAAACTTTATCAAAATCTAAGCGTTCATTTTAACGAAACAGCTGGTTTGCAATGTATTCAGCTCGGACAGTCTCTAAAAAATAATAAGTTTATTATCATTATGTTCTGGGACAATGCATCTGATTATCCTCTTTGGAAAAAAACACCACATTACCAAGAAATCGTGAAAGTCATGGAAAGCAACAATACACAGATTGGCTTTTCACATACAGATATTTATCATTTTCCTGAATTTACGCATGATGCTAAATAAAAAGCTTGATGTGGTCTATTTAAAGATCACACCAAGCTTTTTTATTTTATTGATACATTTTTTTCATCCGATAAGGTATATAGATAAACGTGAAAATAACAACAAAAAGTAAGTTAATTGCTAAACATAACATACCACCAATTGATCCATTTTCAGCAATTTCAATAATACTAAATAAAACGGCTTGTCCAACTAATAATATCCGAATGAAGTGAACAAAGCTTCTGCGCTCAATTTTCGGTTCTACTGGATAAAGTTTCATCATTAGCTGCCCATCAAAATGTTTCAACATCGGAATAAATTGAAAACCCGTTAAGTAGAGAAAAAGTAATGAAAATAATAAATTTAAATATAGACCTTGAATAAAAATGATCAAAATCGCGCAAATAACTGTTAATCTTACATAAAGACCAATATATTCATTCGTCCTGACAAAAGTTCTGCTCCATAAAAAAGCAAAAGTTTTGCGCTTGGCATACGGAATTGGTTTATAAAGAAAATCCAGATAGGCTCTTCTTTTCACAGTCCCCTTTAAGTGAGGAACATCTGTAAACAAGTTCACCAAACGATAAAAACGGTTCATTCGTGCTTCTTCTTTAACGATCAAAAGCTCAAAACGCAACGTTACATCTTTCGTTCGTTGCAAAATAGCAGCATAACTCACCAATAAAACAACAATCGTAATTGGAATCGTCCATAGCAAATGAAATGCTAAAACAAGATAAATCAATAACGCACTTAAAATAACGCGGAAATAAAGCCATGCGGTATCACTATTATCAAGCTTTAACGCTTGAAAAGAAAAACCAACGTTCCAACACTTAATCAAAATAAGCGCGACTAACAAACCAAAAAAGCGGCTATAAGAATATCCTGTTATCGCTGTATACATTGGCATTGCAGCACCAAGGATGATCACAAAAGAATAACTCTGTAGCCAAAAACTAGCCACTTGTGCTTTTCGAAAATATGGTGCCATTCCTTTTTCTTGTACAATTAAATAAACAGAATCAGCGCGTTTAAGCAAAGTTACAATTTGACCAGCACAAATAGCTACCGTCAATAACACAACCATAAGCGGAATACCAGGAAATCCAGGCTTAAGTGTCTTTACCCAGTCAGCATAATAAAAAATAAGCGCGCCAATCCCAATAAGCAAGACAAGTAACAGATGATCATTAAACATATAGCGGAGATACTTAACTAATTCATCTGTATAATGACTATAGCGTTTCTTCCATAACTCATTACTATTAAAGTTCAGCTTCATCGGCCTCTTCTTCCTTCGTTAACTGAATATAGATTTCATCAAGAGATGCCCCGCTCATCATAAACTGTTCTTGCAAATCGGAAAGTGTTCCCTCAGCCCGAATTCTTCCCTGATGTAGAATGATAAAACGATCACAATACTTTTCCGCTGTTGCAAGAATATGAGTGGACATCAAAATACTAGCACCTTTATCACGCATCTCTTTAATCCAATTAAGCAGTGACGCAATGCCGAGCGGATCTAACCCGACAAATGGTTCATCAATAATATACAATTTAGGCTCAATCAAAAAAGCAGACATAATCATGACTTTTTGCTTCATTCCTTTAGAAAAATGAGCAGGAAACCAATTTAATTTGTTCTCTAAACGAAATTCTTTTAAAAGCGGTGTTATTCGCGTTTTAAATTCTTCTTCGCTTAAGCCATAAGCCATTGCTGTTAATTCCAAATGTTCATTTAACGTTAGCTCATCATAAAGTACAGGGGTTTCTGGAATATAAGCAAATTCTGAACGATAGGCCTCAATGTCTTCTGTTAACGTTTTGCCATTAATTTTAATTATCCCTTTTTTGGGCTGCATTAAACCAGTAATATGCTTAATCGTTGTACTTTTTCCAGCACCATTTAAACCAATTAAGCCAATAATTTGTTTTTCATCAATTTTAAAGGAAACATCTTTTAAAACGGGTCTTTTTGTGTATCCTCCAGTAAGATGCTCAACCTCTAATAAGGCCATATTAAGACTTCCTCCTCTACTTCCTCATCTGTTAGCAAAATGATTTTATCTTAATGATAGCATATTTTTATCTATTTCTCTAAAAAAACTTTAAGATTTGATTATAAAGCATGATTTTCCTAATGTTTTGTGGTAAATTAAATGATAGATACATATTGATGAAAGGTGGCCTTAGTAATGGAAGATTGTATTTTTTGTAAAATAATGAACGGGGAAATTCCTTCTGCTAAAGTTTATGAAGATGAAGAAGTTTACGCTTTTCTCGATTTAGGCCAAGTAACGAAAGGACATACACTTATCGTCCCCAAAAAACATGCCCGCAATGTTTTTGATTTAGACGCAGATGCTGCTGCAAGTCTTTTCTATCGTGTTCCTAAAATCGCAAATGCTTTAAAAGCAGCTTTTCCACTAGAAGGCCTCAATGTTCTTAACAATAATGAAGAAATAGCTAGTCAAAGTGTCTTTCACTTTCATGTGCATTTAATTCCGCGCTACAATAAACAAGATGGCTTTGGACTAAAATGGCAAGACCATTCAAGTTCTTATACACCAGAGAGCTTCAACAAAATCGCAGCGGATATTCGCGACCACTTAAAATAAAACGAGCCACTTTACTTTAAGTAGCATCGACTTATCAATTGGAGAGGTGAACAAAAAATGAACAAAAAATCTTTTATGCTAGGAATTCTAGCTGGCGCAGCAACTGGTGCTATCGCTTCTATCTTTTTAACACCAAAATCTGGTCGTGAACTCAGACATGACATTGCACAAAAATCCGGTGAAGCAAGTGTCATTTTAAAAGAACTTGCTTATAACACCAATGAACTGCTGCAATCGATTCAAGTTTTAGGAACAGAGGGCACGACTTTACTAAAAGATGTCTCAAGTGACATTATGGAATCTGTTTCAAAATGGAACGAAGACATGGAACCAGAAAAAAAACGTTTAAAAGATGAAATTAAAGATATGCAAAAAACAATTGCTGATCTTGAAAAAACATTAAAAAAAGATGCAAAATAAGCAAATCTAGCGGATATAAATCAATTTACTCCATATTTTTCAGGAAAATATGGCATAAGTGTGTGCTGTTCAATCAAGGGAAGGCATCTCAGTTTGGAAAGTTGTTTGCTTCAAAGACCGTGAGAAAGCCTGTCAAAGCCCACAAAGCGAAAAGATTGTCACATTTTAATCATTTCTTCAAAATTTTTTTATCAATATATATATAAATGTTTCTCCGCTTGATTGCTCGCTCTGGCCTTACAATACGTATTTTTTTATATTTGAATCTATAAGTTTTCTCTAATATAAACGTTAGCTCATTGCCACTTTATAATTCTGTGCTACACTTGGCAATGAGCTATTTAAATGAAAATCTGGAAAGCGTTTAAACACAGTTTTTCAATTTTAATTTCTGATGAGAGAGAAATGATGAAAATGAGAATACAATTAAATTTTTCATATTTTTCCTTTTCAAAGTTGTTTTATGATATCATAGTTAATGAAATTATCCCTAACTAATTAAGGAGAGTGTTTAATTAAATGAAAAAGAAACTGGTTTTAGGACTTGTCATGCTGATGTCAGTATTTGGGCTAGCAGCATGCGGAGGTGGCGGTGACGTCGTAAAAACGAACTCAGGAAATGTTACTAAAGATGAGCTTTATGATGCAATGAAAACAAAAGGTGGAGCAGAAGTTTTACAACAACTTACTTTTGATAAAGTTCTTTCAAAAAAATATAAAGTAAGTGACAAAGAAGTAGATGCTGAATTTAATAAATACAAAAAACAATATGGCGATCAATTGCCATCTGTACTTGCTCAATCTAAGTTAACCGAAAAATCTTTCAAACAAACGTTAAAATACAATCTGCTTATCGACAAAGCAACAAAAGCTTCAATCAAAACAGATGACAAAACATTAAAAGAGTACTACAAAACTTGGAAACCAGACATCACTGTTAGACATATTCTAGTTGCTGATGAAGCAAAAGCGAAAGAAGTAGAGAAAAAAGTTAAAGATGGCGATGATTTTGCTAAATTAGCGAAAGAATATTCAACTGACACAGCTTCTAAAGAACAAGGCGGCTTATTAGAACCATTTGGCCCTGGCAAAATGGATCCAGCGTTTGAAAAAGCAGCTTATGCCCTTAAGAAAAAAGGCGATGTTAGTGAACCAGTAAAATCTCAATTTGGCTATCATATTATTAAACTAGAAAAACCAGCTGAAAAACAATCATTTGAAAAAGATAAAGATGCTGTTAAAAAAGCTTATATCCAAAGCCAATTAACACAAGAAAACAAAGAAAAAGCCTTGAAAAAAGCAGTGAAAGATGCAGACATTAAGGTAGAAGATAAAGACTTAAAAGATACATTCAAAGATTACACTTCTTCTAAAAAATAAAAATAAACACCCTTTAGCAATAAGTCTTTTGCTAAAGGGTGTTTATTTATTTTCAAGCGAACTTAATCAAATGACGGACGGTAAAAAGCTCGATTCTCTAAACCAAAAACTCGTTCAGAAAATTCACCTGGCTTTGTATGGCCCAATGCTTTATCCATCATATTCATCGTTGCATCCATTAAATCAATTTGATGCAAAATCTCAGCTTCTCTAACAAGTGGAGGCTTAGGACTTCCCCATTCTCCTTTACCGTGATGAGCTAGTAAGACATGTTTTAAGACAACCACTTCTTCGCTTGCAATATCAAGCTCTGTTGCCACTTTGCTTACTTCTTCTACAACAATTGAAATATGGCCAATTAAATTTCCTTCTAATGTATAGGTTGTTGAAACAGGCCCCGATAACTCAATTACCTTTCCTAGGTCATGTAGGATGACCCCTGCATAAAGTAAATCCCGATTAATGCTAGGGTATAAATCGCTAATCGCTTTGGCGAGTCTTAACATTGATAGCACATGAAAACTTAGACCAGATACAAATTCATGATGATGTCTCACCGCCGCTGGATAATCATAAAATTCAGCTTGATATTTTTTTAAAAGTGAACGCGTAATTCTTTGCAGATTAGCATTTTTCATTTCAAAAATATATTGTGTAATCTCGCTAGCCATCTCTTCTTTATTCACTGGAGCTGTTTCCATAAAATCAGCAGGCACTAAATGATCAGTGGCTGTAGCTTGTTTGATCTGTCTAATCTTAAGCTGTTTACGACCACGATAATTTTGAATATCTCCTATAATATGGATAATTTTTTGCGGCGCATAATGTTCTTCATCAGTTTCTTTAACATCCCACAATTTTGCTTCAAGTTCACCAGATTTATCTTGTAATGTTAAACTTAAAAAAGGCTTCCCATTACTTGCAATCCCTTTTGTGCTTGATTTAATAAGCAAAAATAAATCAACCCCTGCACCAACATCATAATCCAGTAACTTTTTCTCCATTTTCTATCGCCTTCTTTCTATATTCAGCATTTAATCTACCTCTAGTATAGCATGAGAGTCTCTTCACGGGAAAAATATTTATTAGCTTCTTGATGACACGTGAAAAATAGCACTTGGTTTTTGAGTTTTCTTGACTTAAGCAATTCCATGATCGCTTCAAAACGCTGTTCATCAAAATTCACAAAGCCGTCATCAATAAGCAAAGGAAAAGGATACTTTTTAGCCAAAGTTTCAATCAAAGCAAAACGAATGGCTAAGTAAAGCTGTTCTTTTGTTGCTTGACTTAGCTCATCTGGCTTAAAAATCACATGATCATGTCTTAATACTTCTAAGCTTCCCTTTTCAAAGCGAACGAATTGATATTGGCCTTTTGTGAGCTGCTTAAAATATTCGGTAGCAAATTGAAGCGCTCGTGGTAGCTTTTCATCTTGTAAATAGCCCATCGCCCGTTGAATTAAAGACTCAGCTATTTTTGTGACTACCCAATCCTCTACTTGTTCATTTAATTCACTTTTCGCGGTGAAATAATCTTGAACGGTTTCACTAAACAAACCGCCTTCTTCAAGAATAGCTATTTGATGTTTCAATTCCACTCGTTTCGTTCTCGTTCGGCTTAATTCTTGCTCTATTTCCTGAATACACGCTTCATGCTCAAGTTCTGCTTCTTTTAAAGCTTCTTGATTTTGAAAGCTCGCTAATCGCTCTCGGATTTCTTTTGGCAATTGAGCTTCTAGTAAATGACCTCTCTCTTTTGCTTGGAAAAATTCTTGCGCTTTAAAACCAATTTGTTGAAATTCACTTTCTGTTGCAGCACCGACCGATTGTAATAATTTCTCTTTTTTTGTTTCAATATCTGCTAAATCTTTTTCAAGTAAATCTAATTGATTTTTTGCTTGCTCTATTTGTTCTTTACTTGTTGCAAGTTGCTTTGTTTTTTCATGATGCGTCTGATACAGCGTTTGTAATTTTAACACAGCAGCTTCTGTTGACAGCTCTTTACTAACCAAATCATAGCAATGTCTCTCCCAAGTATCTAAAAAGATTTGGTTTTGCTTCAATCTTTCTTCATGAAGCTCTCTTGCACTGCATTCTTTTAAAAAAATTTGCCATGCTGCAATCACTTCTCGTAAGTTACCTGAATGTGTTTTCATTCCAAGGCTGCTAAGAAAAGTGAATTCCTCTTGCTTTAAAATAGACAAGCCGCTAGAAGTTTCATTGAATTCAGTTTCTAACCTTGCACTCTCCTCCGCAATCACATCCATCTCGCTTAAAAGTTGCTGCCATGAATTCCGAAGTCTTTTCTGTTCGAAAAAAGCGAAAGCATCCGTATCATTAGGATGATTCATCCGTTTCAAATAGCTAAAACCAATGCAAAGAAGCGCAATACCATAAAAGAACACTTGCTTAAATAAAAAACCCAGTAAAATAAAAACTACAAAACAAAATACACCAATAAATAACGCATAGCGCTCTTTCCCTTTTGTTTCAAAGCGTTTTTTTGCATTTTTTAGCTCTTCTGTAGACCACATATCGCGTTCCAATTGATCAACCTGAGATTGCACTTTGTCTAAGCTCTTCTTTTTTTCTTGTTGCTGATAGGTTAATAACAGCTGCTTTTGCACAAGCTCTTGTTTCGCATGTTCGATATCTGCTGCTTTTTTATTGAAATTTGCTTGCCAATCTATCTTTTCTTCAGGCTCAGTAAAAGCAAATTCTTGCATCAATCTCGTTATCTCTTGCTCATTTATTAATCGGCCATCTTCATCTTCTTTATTTTGACGGACTTTTTCCTGATAAATCGGCCATTCAGCTAATAATTGAGCGACTTCTTTTTCATCGTTTTCAGTTAACACATTAGCCTCTGCTAAATTCCTTGACATGTTTAAACGCTCTTCCACTTGGCTTCTTTGATTCTTTTTTGTCATCTCAAAATGGTTTAACTGCTCTAACCGAAGAAGACCATCTGCCTGAAATTGGCTATCGTTTGCTTGATTGATAATTTTGGATAGACCCTGCCATTCTTCATAAAGCGGCCATTTTTTTAATAGGATATCGATTTCATTCTTTGCTAATTGTTGTTCCTTTTGCCGAGTTAAAAGCGCTGTTTCTTTTTGCTCATACGCCACACTTTCACTTCGCAAACTTTCGTAAGCCATGTTTTGCTTTTTACTTGAAAAATATTTTTTTTGTGCATTTTTTGTTTTCTCTAATTGTTGGTTAATAAGTGGGTTTCGCCCATTTGGTTTAAATAGCGTCTCGAGTTGTTTTTGTAGCTTATCTACAGTGGAAAATAATCGGTTCGAACCTGCTCCCCCACTTGCTAATAAATACTTTTCAAACTCCTCTTGCTTCATTTGTTGAATATGCTGTAAACCATGGATATCAAAAGAAAAAATAGCTTCATAAGTGACTCGATCCATGCCAAAGGTAAACTCGCTTAGCTTCTCTTCGCCAAATGTCGTTCCATCTTCTAAAGTGATCGTCACATCCCCTGTCACTTTCCCGCGTAAACGCTCAATCACTATGTTACCGAGAGCTGTATCAGCTAATGTCAATCTCCCACCATATGGTCCTTTATTTTTAGGTTCCATCCGCAGTATTCGTTGCTGCTTTGTTGGAAAACCAAATAAGATACTGTGGACAAATGCCGTAATTGTTGACTTCCCTGCTTCATTCTCTCCATAAAACATTTGAAAATCAGCAATTTCCTCAAAAACTTGATTTTGCCATTTTCCATAACCGATAATTTCAATTTTAGTTATTTTCAATTGCGCTCATCCTCCACCTCGGCTAGTGAATCGCCAATTTTTTGGAGTGCAGCTAAAATGATCTCCTGCCGCTTTTCTTTCTTTATTTCAGGTAAATAACGGCTAATATTCGGATGAAAATAAAGTGATTCAATACGATTAAAAAAAGCACTTTCTTCTAAAAGATCGTCTTTTGCTTTTTCCCATTCTGCGCTTAACAAATCTTTTTGCCACCAATTTCCATCAACTGCTTTCGCTTTCATTCTGGTTGTTAACTTATTTACCCAGATAAAATGCCCATCTTCAAAAAGATAATTGTCATTTAGCATTTCTAGCCAATTCTCCTTAAGTAAGGGGGTCTCTTCTTGAAAAAGCAACTCAATGTGTAGCAAATAAGAACTCTTTTTTTCGCTAAAGTCCGCTAATTTACTTGTAAGTGCGAGAAATACCGTAGATTTACTAACTGGCTGATCCAACTCTATCTGAACGTCTAGCCAAGTGATCGGTGCAACTGGTATAAATTGCAAATTCGTTTCTTGTTCAGACAAATTGACCAGTGTGATTCCTTTTTCTTTGACTTCTTTAAAATGTCGCCCTTGAATATTACCTGGATAATAGATAACAGGAGAAGTTGATAACGCTTGCCGCTTATGAATATGCCCCAGCGCCCAATAATCAAAACCCTTTCGTTTCAATTCGCTTGTTACAAACGGAGCATAAACATCGCCTTTTACGTGAGCGGCTTCTGTTCCATGTAGTAAAGCAATATGAAAATCCGCCATTCCACTTTTCTCGTAATCATTAACACGTTTGTCTGTAATGTGCTTTTTATCATAGCTAAAGCCATATAATTTCACATGTGGCCTCCCCTGTTTCTGCCAGTCAAACTGGCTGATTTCTGGACCAAAAACATGGACATTATCAGGAAGTACAAGTGCATCATGATGATAACCTCGAAAATCATGATTTCCATAAATTAAAAAAACATCAATCTCAGCAACAAATAGCCGCTTCATCTCATTATAAAACTCGACTTCAGCTTTAATACTCTGAATTTCTTTATCATAAACATCACCAGCAATAAGAACAAAATCGACTTGTTCAGAAATAGCTATGCTGATAGCTTTTTTTAGCGCAGTAAATGGCGCATTTTTTATTTCTGCGTAAAGTTCTTCCGGTAAATTGCTTAAACCAAGAAAAGGACTATCTAAATGTAGGTCTGCCATATGAATAAAACGGATTTCTTTCATTCTAGATACTCCTTTCAAAAATAAGAATATACGTTCTTATTATACCCCTGAAATCCCTTGTTTGTAAACTATTTTAATAAAATAAAAATCAGCGCTAAAGCTAAAAAAAAACAATTGTATGCAACGATGTAAAATTCTTTACTTTTTATCCCTATATAGGTACTATTAAAAGTATAATAAAATATAAAAAATGGAGGAAAGAAAATGAATAAAAAAATAGGGACTTTTTCTATTGCTACACTTAGTATTTCGCTGTTGCTTTTGCCACAAAATGTAAGCGCTAACAACTATATTGCTGGTGAAAAATTAGCTTCTTTAGAGAAAAATCTATCCTTAAAAGAAGCAAAAGCGATTGTGGAGGATTTTGCAAACTCAGAAAAAATTAGCAATGAGAACGCTGAACAACGACTTACAAGCGAATTATCTTCTAAACTAAAACAAGAAGAAAATGAAGAGCCTTCAATGAAGCCTGAAGGTGGAAGTTCTGGGCAATATACACTTTCTAAAGCTAAATCAATTGGAGATATCTATTACACCTCTTCTCAAACAATGAATATTCCCCATGGACATGTAGGGATGTATTATAAAGAAGATCGAATCGTAGAAAGCACCCCAGAAACTGGTGTCCACACATTAGCTTATAACGGCCGTAAAGTAGAAGAAAACGCTCTAATGCAAGAAGTGATCGAATCTCAAGCCGTCCGTACAGCTGCAGCAAATTGGGCTTTATCAAGAGCAGGAAAAGATGGTTACTCATATAATTTTGTAACAAATAGAATGACCAGCCATTATGGCGAGAAAAATTGCTCTAAACTCGTGTGGAGTGCTTATAAAGTAGAGGGTGATATTGATATTGATAAAGACGAAGGAGCAGGTGTTTATCCTAGAGACATAAGAGATTCTATCTACACACAGACCTATAAAGTAATTAAATGATAATGACGAGAAAAAGAATAATCATACTGAGCATAGCCATTGTAGCTATGCTTAGTATCACTTATTTTGCTACGTACTATTTTCAATCAAACACAAGTGAAAGTGCAAATCCACTAGATAAACAACAATTTGGCCTGTATTTTACCACCAATCTAGGTTATAGCTCGGTCAGTAAAGGGGCAGTTCTAGTTTATCAAGGAAATAAGCTACTTTCTTCTAAACCTACTTTAGGCATGGATAATGGAACATTACTTTATTCTAAAGACAAACTTTACTTTTCCGATAAAGAGAATATGTATGCTTATCACACGAAAACTAAAAAGCTATCTGAAAAAAAACGTGCTCTAGAAACTTTAGATATAGCTACTTTTCAATTACAAACCCAGATCATTCATGTATATAATAGTGGGCAAAAAGAGGACGGCAAATATCATACTACTTTGTACACTAAAAATGAGCAACTTACGATTCCAGGTACAATTTTAAATGCAGGCAGCGACGATAAAAATCTGTATTTACTATCTGATCGAAACGAAAATAATGAATTTAAAATGTATATTATAACTTACCAAAATAATAAGTTCGTTGTAAAAAATACTTTCCCATTTAAAGGCAGTGATAAAGGCCAATCAACCATTATTGGAAATATCTTAGTCCAACAAAATCGGCTGTATTTTGTTGAAGATGATGGAAAAAATGCCTGTCATTTTGTGGAAGTTCGTTTAGATACACATCGAACTAAGAAAAAACAGCTTTTTGCATATAAAAATAGCGAGGAGGTTTCCAAAAAAACGCCTTACACCGGGAGTAATTCCACTTTTATTTATCAAGAAAACTTTTATTTTCTTGATAAGACAGGACAGTTATTTCTTATTAATCTAAATGATAAAAAAATGACGCTAACAAAACAATCCCTATTTAAGACTGAAGCTAGTAGGTTTATTGACGTTGTTGACCAATCCATTTACATATTAACTGAGTTAAAGACCTTTGATAAATTAGAAGTATTCAAGGTGAATAACAAGGGCTTATTACAATCAGAGGCTGTGAAAATAATCCGTCTTCCTCAGAAAGTTTCCGAAATGTACCTTTCTCATTTTAAAATAAGAAAGTAATACTGTGTTTAATTAAGATACCATTGTTCAAAGGGAGATGATAATGTGAATAAAAAAGAACGGTTCTTCTGGCGTTTCATTCCAATTGTTCTTATCTTCTATTTACTTCCTCTTTTTATTCAGGATGGTGGAAATGATATGATCATACTAGGCATCATCATTCCAGCTGCTTTATTATTTATTAACCTCTTATATCGTATTATTTTTCATTTTAACTGGGTATTTCCACTTGTAAGTAGTTTATTATTTATTCCTGCTATTTTCATTTATTTAAATGGTACAGCTTGGTTTTATGTTATCATTTATTTTATTGTAGGGCTGATTGGAAATGGTCTTTGCTCTTTAATCAAAAAAAACCAGAAATCATAAATTCGATTTCTGGTTTTTTGATTATTTTTCTTCACTTGTATTATACAGATCCTGTAGCGGAGCCATAATAATACGATTTAAATCATTGATAATCGTGCTCATTGCTTGTTCTTTTTCCATAAGACGTAAGATATGTTCGTTTTTTTGAACCTCTTCAGCCACTTTTTGAGCAAGCTCGACTGTTTCATCGTCAATTTCTTGGCCTGACATTTGTTTTTCTTGAATATTTACTTGTACTTCACGGAAATGATCAAATTTTGCTTTTGCTTCTTTATCTTCGTTTACTTTTTGGTAGGCATCTTGTAAATCTTTGAATTCAGCTGTATCACGAATTCCTCGATCTAAGCTATGTGCCAAGTCATAAATATTTTCACTCATGATTAAAATCCTCCAGATACTTAAATTTGTTCTACTTTAACACTATAACAAAAGTAGGTATGAGACGCTAGTTAAAATTAACGGTTCGTCATTTTAAGTGGATCAACCCACTTGTCAAAATCAACTTCACTTACATAACCTGAAAGAATCGCAGCTTTCTTTAAAGTTAAATCTTTTTGATAGGCCATTTTTGCAATTTCAGCAGCTTTTTCATAGCCAATATGTGGGTTTAAAGCAGTGACTAGCATTAGTGATTGTTTTACTTTTTCTTGAATGACACGCTCATTAGCAGTCAGTCCTGATAGACAGTGGATATTAAACGAATGTATCGCATCTTTTAACAACCTAACAGATTGTAAAAAATTATGAATGATCACTGGCTTATATACATTCAATTCAAATTGTCCTTGGCTAGCGGCAAACTGAATGGTTGTATCATTACCAGCAACTTGAGCAGCGACCATTGTTACTGCTTCACATTGCGTTGGATTGACTTTTCCTGGCATGATGGAACTACCTGGTTCATTTGCAGGTAGTTCAATTTCACCAATGCCACTACGCGGTCCGCTAGCTAATAGTCGCACGTCATTTGCAATTTTCGCAAGATCGGCGGCCAAACTTCGGATAGCGCCGTGAACAAAATTTAACGGACTATGACTTGTTAGGGCAAAAAATTTATTCTCACTTGATGTAAATGGGACACCAAGCTGACGTTCTAATTCTTTGGAAACCGAAACACCAAATGTTTTAGATGCGTTAAGACCTGTTCCAACAGCCGTTCCACCAATTGCAAGTGGCAATAGTTTAGGCAAGCTTGTTTGAATGAAATCCGCATCATTTTCTAACATCGCACACCAACCACTAATTTCCTGACCAAGCGTAAGCGGCGTAGCATCTTGTAAATGAGTTCTACCAATTTTGACAACATCCATATATTTTTCACTTTTTTCATGCAAGACTTTTTTTAAAGCAATGATTTTTGGTAAAAGTTCTTCGCTAACAGCTTGGTAAGCAGCGATATGCATAGCTGTTGGAAACGTATCATTTGAGCTTTGAGACTGATTGACATCATCGTTTGGATGAACTTTTTCACCAGCATATTCGCTTGCTAGATGTGCAATCACTTCATTGACATTCATATTGCTTTGTGTTCCACTCCCCGTTTGATAAATAACTAATGGAAAGTGATCATCAAGTTCACCGCTTGTAATTTGGGCACATACTTTGTGAATCGCTTTTCTTTTATTTAAAGATAGTTTGCCTTCCGCCATATTTACGGTTGCACAAGCTTTTTTTAATTCAGCGAGTGCATAAATAACAGCAAGTGGCATTTTTTCTTCTCCTATTTTAAAATTACGGCGACTGCGCTCAGTTTGTGCACCCCAATATTTCGCTTGATCAACTTCAATTTGCCCAATGGTATCATATTCTATTCGCTTCAAACGATTCACCCCTTCTTTCACTAATTACCAAGAATCAATCCACTTATTAATGCTGTCTGTCACCTTTCCTCCGAACTCTTTCACTTTATCTGCCCCGCCTTTGATTGACTCCCAGAAATCATTTTTTGTTTCCTTTTGTTTCTCTTCTTTTGAGTTTTGTGATGCACTTTTTGTATCAAAGTCAGCTGCTTTTTGGTAACGCAAACCACTTTTCATTACATAGTGGGCTAAGCTTGAAACACCGGCTGAACTATTTGTTGTGAGGTAGTGTTCCTTATCCGTTTTATCAAATCCCATCCACACAGAGCCAACAAGGTCTGGTGTATAGCCAATGAACCACTGATCTTTTGTTCCGGTATTATTGTATGGGATTTGCGTTGAACCAGTCTTACCAGCCATTTCATAGCCAGCAACAGAAGCATTTTGTCCCGTACCACTTTTAACTACATCAAGGAGCATGGATGTCATGCTATCAGCGACTTTTTTAGAAATAATTTGTTTCGTTGTTGGTTTGTTCTCGTAAATAACTTTTCCTGATGGATCGACAATTTTTCTGATAATATAGGATTCGGGTTTTTGACCTTGATTTGCAAATGTTGCATAGGCTGCTGCCATCTCTACTGGTGAAGCCCCTCTGCTTAATCCACCTAGAGCAAGACCTAGCGTACGGTCACTAGCTTCTAGTGGGATCCCGAATTTTTTAGCTGACTTATAGCCTTTGTCAATACCGATTTGATCAAGGAGCCACACAGCCGGTGCATTAATTGAATTTGAGACCGCTTGATACATTGGGACTTCACCACGGTAAACGCCGCCAACATTCGTAGGTGTATAATTTCCTTTGTAAGTTTTCTTTTCATCTTTTAATTTCGAATCCACTTTATATCCGTCTTCAAGCGCCGGAGCATAAACAGCGAGTGGCTTCATTGTCGAACCAGGTTGAGCTTTCATTTGTGTTGCACGATTAAAGCCTCTAAACGTATGCTTACCACGGCCACCAACAAGCGCGCGAATGCCTCCTGTTTTTGGATCCATTAATACCGCCCCTGACTGTACTTCTTTCCCGTCGCTAGCATTGCTTGGGAAAAGGTAGTCGTTGGCGTAAACACCTTCTAGTGATGTTTGATAATTTTGGTCTAATTCCGTATAAATTTGATAGCCTTTTTTCATGATTTCATCTTGCGTAAGATCGGCCTTGGCAATGGCCTCATTAATGATGGCATCTGTGTACCATGGATATTTATTTTGCATTGGGTCTTTACTTTTATTGTTTAAAGCGATCTTTGTTTCCAAATATTGGTTATAATCTGCTGTTGAAATTTTCCCGGTTTCTTTCATTGCTTTTAGTACCATATTTCGTCGCTTCGTTGCTTTTTCCATGTGTTTATACGGATCATATGCGCTTGGTGCTTGAAGGAGACCCGCAACTGTGGCAGCTTCTGGAACATCTAAATCAGAAGCGTGCTTGCCAAAGTATTTCAAAGAAGCATTTTCGATTCCCCATTCACCATTACCAAAATAAGAACGGTTAAGATACATCTCTAAAATTTCATCTTTTGAATATGTTTTTTCAATTTCACGTGCCATGAATAATTCTTTTGCTTTACGCGTAAAGGACTGTTCTTGACTAAGTAAGGCATTTTTGGCTAATTGTTGTGTAATGGTACTTCCGCCTCCAGTAATCCCACCTGTTGAAACAAGGCCAAACGCTGAACGCATAATTCCCTTTATATCAAAGCCTTTGTGCTTATAGAAATCTCTATCTTCAATAGAAACCACAGCATTTTGGATGTTTTTTGAAACTTTATTGATTTTTACAAATGTGGCGTCAGTACTTGACAATTCACCTGCTTTATCTCCATCTTTATCATAGATCGTTGTTGCTGTTTCAAGCCCTTTTTTAAGCGCTTCAATATCTGAGGATTTCGCTAAGATAACAAGATAAATAATAAAGCCTAAAATGACGATTAAGACCGTTAAAATAATGATTTTAACAATATGACGGTTTTTTAAAAAACGCCTGAATTTACGCCAGCCTATTCCTATCCATTTTGCAATAAAATGAAAAAAAAGACCGATCAGTTGCTTAAACTTTTGCAATATGATCTCCTAACTTTCTTAAATAAAGTCTCAGCTTCTAAAATTTTTGCTGGTTATCAATTATTTTACGCCAAAATTTCGTTTTATGCTACCTTCTTAAGTATGAA
Source organism: Listeria sp. PSOL-1 (assembly GCF_902806445.1). NCBI lineage: Bacteria > Bacillati > Bacillota > Bacilli > Caryophanales > Listeriaceae > Listeria > Listeria sp. PSOL-1. The sequence goes on from NZ_LR760298.1 coordinate 1,360,353, forward strand.
TTTTTATTTGTCAAAAAAGCGTTTCCTATTTATTTAAAATGGGTAAAGACAAGAGGCGTTATCGTTATAGCGTAACAAATTGATGAACCATGTCAGAAAGGACTTGAAACATGACCCATAAGCTAATTTATTTTTTATCACAATCACGTAGTCGTAGCATGATTGCTGAAGCTTGGGCTAAAAAACTTTCGCTTGGGGACGTTACATTTATTAGTGGATCGTGGCTTAACGCAAAAAAAACGCCTTTTGCTGATGATGCGCTTCAAGAATTTTCGATTGATCCTCCAGCTAGTCTATCTTTCCCGCCAAGCAATGAACTGCTTAGAGATGTGGATTTAATTATTACGATTTATGATTCCACGCATGAATTGGCACCTGGTTTTCCTGATGCCATGATGGAAAAAGTCAGTTATTGGGATATTGAGGACCCAGAGCAAGAAAAAGAGCCATCATCTAGATGGGCAAGCTATCAAAAAGTTTGTGATCATATCGCACTATCTGTAAAAAATCTTGAGCAGCATTTAATTGAAGCTTAAAAGCGAAGTTCACTCCCTAAAACTCATTCTTAGGGAGTTTTTTTATTTGCACTAAAAATAATTGTTTTATTAACTGAACTCTATTATAATTTAAAATGAGTATCAAAAAATGTTAGGAGGGAATATTCCAATGGGGCAGAACAACGAAACACGTCATTGAAAACAAATTGCTTAATGAGAGTATTTTCTCCACTAAAAATACATTCTTCCTTAAGTAACACGCATCATTTTTTATGTACAAACTTGATTATTCTAGGAGGTGTTTGCCGCACTAGGTTCAAATCTAAGGCGGCCAATTATTGATATTAACCATTAAATTTTTAATCATAGCTTTACTAATCGGGGTTTCAGCCTTTTTCGTAGCTACTGAATTTGCTATTGTAAAAATGCGACCAAGCCGTTTAGATCAGCTAATATCAGAAGGAAACAAACGTGCAAACTTGGCGCGCCATATTTATAATCATTTAAATGCTTATTTATCTGCTTGCCAGCTTGGGATCACAATCAGTTCACTCGGACTTGGTTGGTTAGGTGAGTCAACTGTAGAAGCAGCTCTCCACCCACTTTTTGCACTCTTAAAAATACCTAATTCTGCTGTCACACTTATTTCATTCATTATCGCTTTTATCATCATTACCTTTTTACATGTCGTTGTTGGAGAGCTTGTTCCTAAAACGCTTGCTATTGATAAAACAGAATCTGTGGCACTCACTGTAGCTCGCCCACTGCATCTTTTTTATAAAGTCATGTTCCCGTTCATTTGGTTACTGAATGAATCTTCTGTTTTAATCTCGAAAGCATTTGGCTTGGAGCCCGCTACTGAACATGAAATTGCCCATACAGAAGAAGAGCTCAAAATCATTGTTGGTGAAAGTTATAAAAGCGGAGAAATTAACCAATCAGAGTTTAGCTATGTGAATAAAATATTTGATTTCGATGAACGGATGGCCAAGGAAGTAATGATTCCACGCACTGAGATTATTACCGTCGATTCTGGACAAACGATTGCCCAATTATCCGAGATTATGGAAAATGAACGCTACACGCGTTACCCAGTCATTGACGGAGATAAAGATCACATTATCGGTGTATTAAATTTAAAGGAAATTCTCTCAGCATATGTCAAACATGGTTTCAATCCTGACTTTAACATCGATCCATATATTAAACCAATTATCCGAGTAATCGAGACCATCCCGATCAAGGAACTACTCATTCGGATGCAAAAAGAACGCACTCATATTGCGATTTTGCTTGATGAATACGGGGGGACTTCTGGTTTAGTTACAGTAGAAGATATCGTTGAAGAAATCGTTGGTGATATTCGCGATGAATTTGATGCCGATGAAATTCCTGAGATTCGAAAAATAAAAGATGGGCATTATATTGTTGATGCTAAGCTACTAATTGATGAAGTAAATAATATCCTTGGTACCGATATCGAGGAAGATGAGGTAGATACGATCGGTGGCTGGTTCTTGACACAAAATTATGAAGTTGAAATTGGCGATGAACTTGAATACGGCGGATATATCTTCCGAGTGAAACAAGCCGAACCTCACCATATCGAATATTTGGAAATTGTAAAAAAGGCAAATAGTTAATCGTAACAATCTGGGACATCACGCGATTCAGCTCTATTTTTTAAGAAAACCCGATTTAAAAATTTAGCTTTCAAACACGACAGATCGAGCGAAAATGTTTGTATTTAAAAGGTTTGCCAGAATCCGGAGCGTACGACTGTACGTGAAAACCCGGAAGTCTGGCAAACCTTTTTAATTGCGAGCACTTGTCGCCGATTTATTTTGTGTATGTTCCTGACTCTTTATTTTGTCAGCAAAATGAGCAAACTAAAATATTCTTATTTGCATATCTTATCCCAATTTTTCTTTTGCCAAATTAACTCATTTGTAAACTTCGGTTGATCTACGTGCTCTGACAGCTCAATCGCAACGTTTATACGCTTCATTCCAATTTGTTTGCGTCCCATCTGCAAAAAAAGCAAACCTGATTTAAAAAGTAAAGCGGTTAAATTAAATGTATTATTTTGACGCTTACAACACTCTATCCCTAAATTAACATACTCAATGGCTGTTAATCGCTCATCTTGTTTAGCGTAACAAGTAGCAATATTTAAAAAAACAGTGGGTAAATTAATATTTCGTTGTTCGCTTTCTGTAATTTGGTTTAATTTTTGTAATACATAATTTAGAGTTGTCAACATTTTGATTTCTTCCGAGCGCTCAGCATGGATTGCTGCCAAGTAGCTTTCAATCAATAAGTTAAATACTTGATCTTCTCCCTTCCAAAACGCCTCTGCTTTCAAAAAATTGGCCAGCGCCTCTTTTTGATTCTTCTTATAATAAAGTTCCGTAACACCAAGAAAAAAATAATAATAGCTTTCTTCACGGTAGGCTTCAAAAGTAGTAAATGTTTTTTTATGCAAAAGCGTATACATCATTTCAACATCATTTTTTTGATATAGTGAAAATAAGTTTTGCTTAAGGGTAATAAGCGGTGATGCAAGTTCTGTATAACTTAAAAGGTCATCAACTGTGACACCAAGTTTTTGACAAAGATTATGAACAATTAATATGCTTGGAATTTCAATCCCTTGTTCAATGCGACTTAATAAACTTTGTGAGCATACTCCTTCTGCTAGTTGTTTTTGGGTCCATTCGCGATTAGTACGCAATCTTTTAATTCGTTTTCCCATTTGATCCATTAGATACACCCTTTAATTTTATTAAATATGCAAATAATCATTTGAATAAAACCTTAACTTTTGATTACAATTAATTTTAGCAAATATTTTACCAATAGGCAATTATATAATGGGGGGATAAAATGTGGCTGAAAAATGGTTTCTTCTTGACCAAGACAAATTGTCGCCAGCAATTAACATGGCCGTTGATGAAAAACTAGCAGATTGGCACCGGTCAGGGCTGATACAACCAACTTTACGTTTCTATGGCTGGAATCCACCAGGACTCACTGTTGGCCACTTTCAAAAAGCGCGCACAAAAATTGACTCAGAAGCAGTAAAAAAGCACCAGTTTGAAATGGTACGCAGGCAAACAGGTGGTCAAGCTGTCTTACATGATAATGAATTGACCTATAGCTTTATTATTTCTGAAAATCATTCACAAATTCCGCAAACAATTAAAGCAGCTCATAAACTTATCTCAGAGGCCTTACTTGTTGGCTTACATCAAATCGGAATTCAAGCGGATTTTGCAGTTCCAAAAGACAAGCGTCCAAAAGGAACTGCTATTTGTTTTGAAGAGCCGTCTTGGTATGAGATCACTTATGAACAGAAAAAGATTATTGGAAGCGCTCAAGCAAGACTTCAAGGCATATTACTGCAACATGGCTCCATTCCTTTATCAATGGACGAAAACGATCTTTTTGATTTATTTATTTTTGATAATCCACGTGTAAAAGAGCGGATGAAGCGTTCGTTTTCTAACAAGGCTTCAGGTATTTATGATATTTTAAAAAAAGAAATTACCTTATCTGACTTAAAACAAGCTTTCAAAGATGGATTTAGTAAGATTTTTGACGTTACTTTTGAACCACTTATGCTCTCTGAACAAAATTGGGAAGAAATTTATACATTAGCTGAAACAAAATATAAAAATAATGATTATAACTGGTCACGCTAACGAGAGGAGAATTAATTTGGAAAAGAAAAAGCACGTTCCAAAACCAGATTGGCTAAAAATCAAACTTTCAAATACGGAAAGTTTCAAAGATGTCAAGCACAATTTGCGTGAAAATAATTTACATACAGTTTGTGAAGAAGCAAAATGTCCAAATTTACAGGAATGTTTTGGTGAACGGCGCACAGCAACATTTATGATACTTGGTGATATCTGTACACGAGCTTGTCGGTTTTGTGCCGTGAAAACCGGTAGTCCGACCCACCTTGATTTAGGGGAAGCAAAACGCGTAGCAGAATCTGTTGCCTTGATGGATTTACGCCATGTTGTTATTACTGCTGTTGCAAGAGATGATCTTGATGACGGAGGTGCTCTTGTTTTTGCAAATACAATTCGTGCAATCCGTGAACGTATGCCAGGAACGACAGTTGAAGTGTTACCATCGGATATGAAAGGTGACTACTTGAGCTTAAAAACATTGCTTGATGCAAAGCCAGATATTTTCAATCATAATATTGAAACGATTCGTCGCCTTACTCCAAATGTTCGTCACCGTGCAACATATGATCGCTCGCTTGAGTTATTACAACGCGTTCGTGATATGGCTCCTGATCTTCCAACAAAATCCAGTATTATGGTTGGACTAGGTGAAACAAAAGAAGAAATTTTAGAAGCAATGGATGACTTATTAGCGCATGGTGTCGAAATTTTAACGATCGGGCAGTATTTGCAGCCTTCACGTAAGCACTATCCTGTTGATCGCTACTATCATCCAAAAGAATTCCTTGAGTTGAAGCGCATCGCTAGAAAAAAAGGATTTATCCACTGTGAAGCCGGTCCAATGGTTCGTTCAAGCTATCATGCCGATGAGCAAGTGAACGAATCTGCTAAGGAACGACGCTTACAAGCTGAGCAATAACAATCGTTTTTGGTAGGCTTTCGTTTTGCTGAAAAGCCTGCCAAATCCGCTCTTTTATTTCTCAACAATTTAGGTTATACTATTTGTTTAGCAGCAAAATAATTATGCATTTGAGGAAAAAGAATGACTCATTATCTAAGTATTCCTATATTATCCGACTATAAGCAACAAACACTTGCCGAATTATTACAATCCCCTTTCCATTTTGGTAAAAAATTACGTCATATATACCGGATGTCAAATGATGTCCTTCTTGATAATCAAAAGCCAAATTGGAACGCTCCACTTGGCGATGCTAAAATATTACAATTACCTCTTTTAGCTATTGAAAAAATCCCTTCTGCAAAAAAACCCGCTCAAGTAATCTACGAAGATGACTTTCTCGCCGTTGTTTTTAAACCTACTGGTATAAAAACTCACCCCAATGATCCTAATGAAAAAAATACACTTGCTAACCAGCTTGAATGCCATTTTCAAGAAACAAAACAAACGGCTGCAAGCGCACTTCATGTACATCGGCTTGATCAGGTCACAAGCGGTCTAGTCCTTTTTGCTAAAAATACCCCAGCTCTTGCTGCACTTTCTTGGCAATTAGAAGCTAGGCGTATTCACCGTGTCTATCATGCATTGGTAAGCGGCCATATAGAAAAGGACTTAATCATTAACCAGCCGATTGGAAAAGATCGGACTCAAGCAAACAAACGTCGCATTAGCCAAACTGGACAAACCGCGTTGACCCACATCTCACCGCTTCATTTGAATCAAGATACAACCCTTCTTTCATGTACGCTTGAAACCGGACGAACCCACCAAATCCGTGTCCACTTAGCAAGCATTGGTCATCCAATTATTGGTGATACTTTATACGGTGGAAAATCATTTCACCGCGTTATGCTTCATGCTTATGAGCTATCGATTTGGCATCCTTTTTTAAACAAAAATTTAACGTGGAAATTGGAGATTGAAAAATAAAATACCCGGATTTTTAATCTTTAAGAATCTTTTCTTTTTTCTTTCTTTCTATTTAATTTCTTTGTTCTATTCTATTTACAAAGACAACTACACAAGGAGAGAAACATGAAAAAATTTCTGATATTTTTCGTTATAATTACTATTTTATGCTTAACTGTTATAGGGCTAAATAATAAAGATAGCCTAAAACCTACCCTAACTTCCACTAAAAATTTTCTATTAAGTGATGAAGAGCAAAACAATGCGTATTTAAACGACGTTAACAGCTTTCTTGTGGTTAGCAATGAAAAAAAGCAGCCACTCCAACAAAAAAACACTACAAAGGCGCTTCCTATTGCTAGCTTAACTAAACTGATGACGATCTATCTAACCTTTCAAGCGCTACAAAAGAACGAAATTTCGCAATCTGAAAAACTAATATTAAAGCGAGTAGATGATCCACAAGCAGTGAATCTCCAAGCGAAAACGGGCCAAAAAAATTATTCCGTGAAAGACTTAATTGCTGCAACGTTAATTATGTCAGCAAATGATGCTGCTGAAGCGCTAGCGGAAAGGGTAGCTAGCGGAAATTTCACTAAAAAAATGAATAATGAAGCTAAAAAGCTAGGAATGTCTAATAAAACTAACTTTACAAGCGCTAGTGGGTTAGATGATATAAATGGACGCCATTCAACTTCTACCGCACAAGATCTCCTTATCTTAACAAAGAAATTAATGTCAAATTATCCTGAAATATTAACGATAACATCAAAAGCAGAATACACTTTAAAAGATGGGAATCGAATTTTAACAACAAATCCACTACTCCGAGAAAATAAAGAAATAACAGGCTTAAAAACTGGATTCACGACTCAAGCTGGTTATTGTTTCATTGCAACAACAAAAGATAAAATCGCGATTCTTTTAGGCAGTAATACTGCTGAAACACGAAAAAATGCAGCTTCATATTTATTAAAATAAACATAAACAAAAGCGTCTCAGCAGTTTACCAAACTACTGAGACGCTTTTACGTTCAAAACATAATATACGCCTATGCTATTCCTATTTTCCTAAGAACTCACGCTCACGTTCCATACTTTCAAGAAAATAAGGTAAATCATCCGGGTCTGGTCCAACTAACTGCCTTTTATCCAGCTGATTAATTTTTTGCATGTCAGTCTCATCTAATTGAAAATATGTCAAATTAGCATTTTCGCGAATTCTTGATGCAGCAATCGATTTTAGAATAACAATGGTCTCTCGATTTAAATGCCACTGTAAAATAACCTGATCGACTGACGCGCCGTGACGTTTAGCAATATTCATAATCACCGGATGTTGCATCAACGTTCCCTTAGCAAGTGGCGACCAAGCAGCATGTGCAATGTGTTCTTCCCGCAAGTACCACCTTAATTCATTTTGTTGAAATAGCGGATGTGTTTCAATTTGATTTAATATTGGTTTTTCATTTGCGACAATCATTAAATCAGCTAAATGATGCTGCTTAAAATTAGCAACACCAATGGACTTGATTACACCTTCTTGATAAAGCCGCTCCATTGCATGCCAGGTCTCACGATACTTTCCCGCAATTGGCCAGTGAATTAAATATAAATCCAAATAGTCTAATGCCAAGTTTTTTAGTGTTTGTTCAAAAGCAAATAGTGTCTTGTCATAGCCTTGATCTCCATTCCAGACTTTAGCGCTGATGTAAAGTTCTTTGCGCTTAACTCCACTTTCTAAAAGAGCTTTCCCCACTTGCTTTTCATTATTATAAACAGCTGCTGTATCAAACAAGCGATAACCAACTTCAAGTGCTTGTTCGACCGCATAAGTGATATGACTTTGCTCTCCCATTTGAAATGCACCAAGACCAATATAAGGAATCACTTCATTTGTTCGAAGGGTAAAACGATCGTCTAATGATTTCCCCAACTTCATAGCCCCCTCAAAATAGTAAGCTTTTTTCATAAGATTAGTATACCCAAACTCAATACATTGTACTAATAAAATGCTATTTTTTACTCAATTAAAAGCTATTTTTATCAATTTAAAACGATTACATAATTTTATTTACCATTCCTTTCAAAAAATAGTTCCTATTTATGACCATACTATGTTAGTATTAACTTGTGGTAAATTTCAACAAAAAAATAGTTTCTTTAAACAGTACAGACATTACAGATTCACTTAACAAAAAGATCGGGGGAATTGTAAAAAATGGCTTTTAAAAATAAGAAAGACCGTTTTGCTTCTTTACTTCATGATATTGCTGTAAATTTGCATGAAGGTGCCAACTTTTTTGCGTCATATAACATTAAGACGGTAGAGGATCTACATACTTTTTCAGATAAGGTGAAAGAATATGAAACAAACGGTGACTCTATGGTTCATAAAATGATTATCGAACTAAATAACGCTTTTATCACGCCAATTGAACGTGAAGACATACTTGAATTAGCTAACCATCTTGATGATATAATGGACGGTCTTGAACAAACAGCATTTTCATTAGTAATTTGTCAAATTACACACTACGATGAATACATGTTGCAATTTATCCAAGCGATCTTATCAAGTATTGTTGAGATCGAAAAAGCTGTTGATCTCGTTTTTGATAAAAAATTAAAAGATGTTCGCAAACTTGCGATTAAAATTAAAGATTATGAATCTCATTGCGATGATATTTACCGCGAATCGCTTACCAAACTTTTCCAAACTGAACAAGATCCAATTAAAATTATTCGCTTAAAAGAAGTTTATGAAGGTCTTGAAGAAATCGCTGACAGTTGTCAAAGTGTAGCCAACACGCTTGAATCAATTGTTATGAAAAATGCGTAAGGAGTAGACAAATGGAAGGAATGTTATTCATCACAATTGTCATCGTCCTTGCCGCACTTACATTTGACTTGATCAATGGTTTTCATGATACAGCCAATGCAATTGCAACGAGCGTTTCGACAAAAGCATTAAAGCCTAAATATGCCATTATTTTAGCAGCTGTTATGAACTTTGTTGGAGCTATTTCATTCACAGGCGTAGCTAAAACGATCACAAAAGATATTGTAGATCCTTTTTCCGTACCGCATGGTGAGATTGTCATCCTTGCAGCATTAATTTCTGCTATTATTTGGAATTTAATCACTTGGTATTTTGGAATTCCAAGTAGTTCTTCGCATGCTTTAATTGGTTCAATTGCTGGTGCAGCCATTGCTGCTGCTGGCTTTGCTTCTATTGAATATGGTGGTTTTACTAAAATTATTGTCGGCTTAATTGCTTCACCATTTCTTGCGTTTACTGTTGGATATCTTATTTATACATTATTTAAGATTTTCTTGAAAAACCTTAATCTCTCAACAACAAATAGACGTTTCCGAATGTTCCAAGTAGCTACAGCAGCACTGCAATCTTACACTCACGGAACCAATGATGCTCAAAAATCAATGGGGATCATCACAATGGCACTGATTGCTAATGGTTTTCAATCAACAGATGATGTCAAGCTTTGGGTACAAATTGCCTGTGCGCTTGCAATGGCCGTTGGAACAAGCGTTGGTGGTTGGAAAATCATCAAAACAGTTGGTGGAAAAATTATGAAGATCAAGCCGGTCAATGGCGTTGCTGCTGATCTTAGTTCCGTTATTATCATTTTTGGCGCAACATTTATTCACCTCCCTGTTTCAACAACGCATGTCATTAGTTCATCTATCTTAGGTGTAGGAACAAGTCATCGGATAAAAGGTGTTAAATGGGACACTGCACAACGCATGATTATCACATGGATTATCACACTCCCTATTTCGGCTGCTATTGCCGCACTCATCTTTCTTATTCTAAACTTATTCTTATAAAGAAAACGGAGAAAAGCCAAAAATAAGTGCTTTCTCCGTTTTTTGTTTTCTAAAGAAGAGTTTGGGGAAAAAGATGCAAAGAGGAGGAGAAAGTCATGAATAGTTATTTTTTTGAAAAACCAAAACACTTTCGTAAAAATCAGCCCATTACCATTTTAGATGAACAGAGCGAACCTGTTGGTGAAATTATAAAACAAGCTTCAGGGATTATATTTAGCAAGAATAACAATATTTTTTCTTCTCAAACTAAAGATTTAGCTACGGTCACACTCGAAATTGGCTGGCTTGGCCGCGATGGTGCTTCTGTTATTTACCATGATAAAGAAAATCATCAGCATATTATCTTTGAAGAAATTTCTGATCATCAAAATAGTCGCCATATTACCACCAAAGCAACAGACTTCCCCATTGATTTCATTCAGAAAGCTCCAGACGATGAATATTTACTATTTTTTCATAACAGAAAAAGTGCAAGCCTTCATCAATTTCTGAATACAGAGGGAAAGACTTTTATCAAGATTGATATTTTTGATGAAAACACAAATGTGCCCGATAGCTTATTTTTTCTACTTTATTTTATTCAAAAATTATTTAAAACTGAATTTTAAGAGCAGGATCGGCAACTTAAAAGCAAGTTGCCGATTTTGTTTTAAAAAAAGTGTTGCATATTTAATCATTTAAATGTATTATTATAATATATTATTTGCTAAATAAAAAAGGAGCTGTGTTCATGATCTGCACAAAAATAATAATAAAGCAAACTGTCTTATTCTGCTGTATTTTACTTATACTTAGCATCTTCTTACCACAAGGAGTGAAGGCGAATGATGATTCTTTAAACCATATCAAAGAAAAAGGCACACTCGTAGTTGGCCTATCCGCTGATTATCCTCCTTATGAATTTCATCAAACGATTAAAGGAAAAGATAAAATTGTTGGTTTTGATATTTCAATTGCCCAAAAAATTGCTGATAATTTACACGTTAAGCTCGTCATCAGTGAAATGGGTTTTGACAGTTTACTTGGTGCACTTAAGACCGGTAAAATTGATATGATTGTCTCTGGTATGTCACCTACACCTGAACGCTTAAAAGAAGTTGCTTTTTCAGATCCTTACATGACTGTTGAACAAAAAGCGATTATTCGCGAAGCAGATAAAGATAAACTCAAACAGCCAAGTGATTTTAACGGACGAAAAGTTGGCGCTCAAAAACAAACAACACAAGAGGAACTAGCAGAAAACGAATTAACTGGCTCTAATGTAGTCGCTCTTCAAAAAGTACCTGATCTACTACTTAACTTAAAAAGCAATAAAATCGATGCGGTTATTTTAGAGGGCCCTGTAGCAGACGCTTATGTTAGCCAAGACAAAACACTTAAAATTTCCGATGTTAAATTCGCAAACGGTTCAAAACAAACGGCTATAGCTATGCCTAAAAATGCTACAGCACTAAAAAAACAAGTTAATCGTACAATCAAACAAATCGACAATCAACACCTTTTTCCAAAATATCAGGCAGAAGCTAATAAATTAATGTTCCAAAAAAGTGGTTTCTTCGCCCAATATGGACAGTATTTTATTAAAGGAACGTTATTTACGATAGCTCTTGCTGCTATTGGCGTATTGGCTGGTGCACTAATTGGTGCGCTATTCGCCTTAATGAAACTGGCAAAAACAAGATGGTTACGTTGGCCAGCTACGTGGTATATTGAGTTTATCCGTGGTACTCCACTTCTTGTCCAAATTTTTATGGTTTTCTTTGGAACTCAGCTTCTCGGATTGAATATCTCGGCTTTCGTCTCTGGATGTATCGCTCTTTCATTAAATAGTGCGGCTTATGTTGCAGAAATCATCCGTGCAGGGATTGCTGCTGTAAATAAAGGACAAATGGAAGCTGCCCGTTCTCTTGGTATGACCCATTCAGCTAGCATGCGTTATATCATTTTACCACAAGCCATTAAAAACATTTTACCAGCTCTTGGAAATGAGTTTGTTACAGTCATTAAAGAATCCTCCGTCGTTTCCATTATTGGTGTTAGTGAACTTATGTTTATGACAGGGGTAGTTCAAGGTGCTAGCTTTAAACCGTTTATTCCATTGATGTTAACATCACTTATTTATTTCGTACTCACATTTACACTATCTAGACTACTCGGTCTTGCCGAAAGGAGAATGAGAACTAGTGATTAAAGTAACTAATTTGCATAAATACTTTGGAAAAAATGAAGTCTTAAAAGGCATTAATTTAGAAATTGCAACAGGCGAAGTTGTCGTCGTTATTGGCCCTTCTGGAAGCGGTAAAAGTACATTTTTACGCTGCCTTAATCTACTAGAGATGCCAACAAATGGGCAGATTGAATTTGAAGGTGAAGATTTACTAGCTAAATCAACAAATATCAACACATTACGCCAGCATATGGGCATGGTTTTTCAACAGTTTAATTTATTTCCACACAAAACTGTTTTGGAAAACTTAATGCTTGCTCCACTCAAAGTTAAACATGAAGCCGCAAATGCTACACGTGAACATGCGTTACAACTACTTGCAAAAGTAGGGCTCAAAGAGAAAGCAACAAGTTATCCTGCTAGTTTATCAGGAGGTCAACAGCAACGTGTCGCAATTGCTCGCGCACTCGCTATGAAACCAGATGTTATGCTTTTCGATGAACCTACTTCAGCACTTGATCCTGAAATGGTTGGCGAAGTCCTCGCTGTCATGAAATCCCTCGCTAAAGAAGGCATGACAATGGTCGTTGTCACACATGAGATGGGATTTGCTCGTGAAGTGGCTGATCGAGTTGTCTTTATGGATGCAGGGATTATCCAAGAAGAAGGAAAACCAGAGCACATTTTTAACCAGCCGGAAAATGCTCGTACAAAAGATTTTCTTGGTAAAGTTTTAGCATAATCTTATAACACAATTCGTTTGAGGAGGGATTTATGATGGTCGGAATTCATAAAATCGCCAAAAAACATCACATGACACCACCTAATTTGTTAGCTAATATTGGGACGCTTGCTAAAACAACACCAAATTTAATCGATCTCTCGATTGGTGATCCTGATCTTATTACTGATCAACGCATTACTGCTGCTGCATTTACTGATGTACAAAATGGTGCTACAAAATATACAGAATCGGCTGGAGAGAGCGAATTAATCACCGCAATTATCCATTTTTTCAAGCGTATTTATCATCTTGATTTTAAGCCAGAAGAAGTTCGAGCAACAGTAGGTGCATTACATGGTATGTATCTGGCCTTGCAGACTATTCTTGATCCAGGAGATGAAGTTATTATTCATGAACCTTATTTTTCTCCCTACAAAGAGCAAGTATTAAACTCTGGTGGCACACCCGTTTTTATTCCTACTTATGAAAAAAATGGCTTTGCTATTCATGTGGATATTCTTGAAGCTGCAATAACAAATAAAACGAAAGCTCTTATTTTAAATTCGCCAAACAACCCTACAGGCTCAGTTTTTCCGAAAGAGACGTTACTAAAAATTGCACAACTTGCCAAGAAGTATGATTTTTTTATTCTTGCTGATGAAGTTTATGATGGTTTTAGTTTTTATGAAAAATTTCTTCCAATGGCTACTTTTGCGCCAAAACACACCATTACTTTCGGCAGTCTATCAAAAAATTTCGCAATGACTGGTTGGCGGATAGGCTATATGATCGCACCAGATTATGTTAATGAAGCAGCAAAATTAATTAATGAAGGCATTACCTACTCTGCCCCAACTCCATCTCAGCGTGCTGCTATTTATGCATTGAATCATGCCGAGGAATTCATCCCGCAAGTAACAAATGTATTTCAAAAACGACTTGAATATATCGTAAAACGGATTGAAACCATTCCTTATCTGTCTATTCATCCACTAAAAGGTTCTATTTACGCCTTTATCAACATTAGCGCTACACAGATGGACTCCGTTTCATTTAGTGAATACTTGCTTAAAGAAACACAAATTCTCGTCGTTCCAGGTTTGGCATTTGGGGACAGTGGGGATCACTATATCCGGCTTGCTGCAACGCAAGACATCCCCACCCTTAAAGAAGCTTTTGATCGTTTGGAAAAATTGAATTTCTAACTAAAGAAGTCTGGGAAATAAACAAAACAAATCGGCGACAAGCATTTGTATTTAAGGAGTTTGCCAGAACCAGAAGCATGGTAAACCCCTTAAACACAAATGCTTTCGCTCGATTTTTCGTGTTCGAAATGTAGCATCTACACTTCATTTCCTTAAAAATTAGAGCTAAATCACATGTATTCTGGACTCTTCTTTTTTTATTGAAAAGTTTTTTCTAGCTCAATATCATCAAATTGATCAAAAGAAGTGACTTCATCTGGAAAATGAATATTTTTCGTCGCTTCATTCGGTACAACAATTACATGGTATCCTGCTTTAAGTGCTGCTTTTGCACCATTTAAAGAATCTTCTATCGCATAAGCATCTGTAGGCTTCACTCCTAATTCATTGGCAGCTTGTAAATAAAGTGCAGGGTCTGGTTTAATCTCGATAACATCATCAGCAGTTTGAATCGTATCAAAGCGCTCTAATAAGCCAAAACGCTTTAAAACAGGCATTACCCATTCACGAGTCGAGCTTGTCGCTAAACCAATTTTAAACCGCCTCTGAGTAGCATAATCAAATATTCGCATAACCCCTTCACGAAGCACAAGCTCATCACGCATGCTATGAATTTCATTACTAACATGCCTTGTAAATGCAGCTGAATCAAACTTGCCATTCGTCTCTGTTTGCATATAGTCATGTAGCGGCTCTTCAGAAGTACCAATAATTGACTCGTAAACTTCATTTGGTAAATCGATCCCATAAGCTTCTTTAATATAATCCATCGTGATTTGATGCCATAAATTTTCCGTATCAATCATTGTTCCATCAAAATCAAATACAATTGCTTTCATCACGTTCCTCCTATTGCTATTCATTTTACTTATTTCTATCATAGCAAAAAATATCACTTATTTCTAAAAAATCATTAGAAAAGCTTGCAATTTATTTTAAAAACGAATAATATGTAATATGTATTGGTTATTGTTCGTAAATAATGCCAAAAGGAGTGTATTATTCTTATGTTTCAATTAAAAGCTAGTGGAACAGATGCTAAAACAGAAGTTATTTCTGGCTTCACTACATTTTTAACGATGGTCTATATTGTTGTTGTCAATCCAGCGATCCTTTCTGCAGCAGGGGTTCCATTTAACACCGTTTTTATGGCTACCATTATTTCAACTGTTATCGGAACGCTTTGGATGGCACTTTTCGCTAACTACCCTATTGCTATTGCACCGGGACTTGGTATGAATGCTTATTTTGTTACCGTTGTAACAACGCAAAAACTTGACTACTCCATTGCTTTTGCTGCTGTGTTTGTTGCTGGTGTTATCTTTTTATTGCTTTCACTCACACCCATCCGAGAAAAAATTATTACCGCAATCCCACATAATTTAAAAGCAGGAATTACAGCTGGTATTGGCCTTTTTATCGCTTTTCTAGGATTCCGAATGACAGGCATTATTGTCCAAAATAATTCTAATCTAGTTGGACTTGGTGATTTACATTCTGCTGAAGCCTTACTTGCGATTATCGGCTTATTTGTTACACTTATTTTACTAGCCCTTAATGTTAAAGGCGCACTTTTCATTGGAATGATTATTACAGCGATTATTTCTTTTTTTACTGGTGAACTGAAATTTACAGATGGTATTATCAAATTGCCACCAATGCCTGAATTTATTTTTACCAATCCGCTTCATGCATTTGGTGATGTGATGACGCATGGTTTATACGCAGTCATCTTATCCTTTTTATTGATCACAATTTTTGATACAACAGGTACAATGATTGGCGTCGCTAAAAAAGCCGGATTAATGAAAGGTGAGTCGCTTCCTAACGCAAAACAGGCCTTACTTGCGGATGCTGTTTCAACAACAATCGGTTCTATTTTTGGTACAACACCAACAAGTGCTTATGTTGAATCCTCAGCCGGAGTGGCTACTGGTGGTAGAACCGGATTAACAACACTCACTGTCTCCATCTTGTTCTTGGTCTCCGCTTTCTTTGCACCGCTTGTAGGAGCTGTTTCAAGTATCTCAGCAATAACAGCCCCTGCCTTAATTATCGTTGGTAGCATGATGATTGGTGCTGTTAAAGAAATTAACTGGGATTCACTCGACGAAGCATTCCCAGCCTTTCTTGTTATTTTGGCAATGCCACTTACTTCAAGTATCGCAATTGGCCTAGCATTCGGTTTTATCTCTTATGTCATCTTGAAAATCTTTACAAAGAAATGGCATGAGCTAAATGGATTTTTAATCGCCATTGCCTTCTTGTTCTTTATTTTAGTAGCATTTTTACCACATTAAGGTTATCCTTTTAAAAGTGCTTACCCTAAAACAACTTTCTCCTTTGAAAGGTTGCAGAAATGAGTGACGTTATGTTGTACTGGAAATCCTTTTTTGCGGGTATTGGTATTGCTTTTTTAATACTTATTGCTCGTCCTTTTGTCTCAAGCTATACGCTTTCAACATTATATTCTTATATGGCAATGCTCCTTGTCATCGGTTCAATCATCTGCTCTGCTTTTGTTTCATTTGGTGGACGGAGCGGAGGAAACCGCAAGAAACAAATGAAGTGGAGCATCATGCTACTTTGTATGGCTATTCCTAATTTTATCGGATTTATCATTAGTTTTTATTTTTGAAAAAAGAATGTGGAGCATGAAATCATTGGTTTCGTGTTCCACATTCTTTTTAGGCAAAAAAAATACGCTGAATAAAAAATTCAGCGTCGCCATCATGTTTAGATGCTTATGCGTAACGGGATGAAGCATAAACAAAAACTACATGGCAAATGAGATGAATGAAAACAAATAATGGTTCGGTGTTAAACAGATGATTAATAAAAATTAATCGATTGGAAGATGGAAACACCGATATCCATTATAACCATGATAGGGTCTTATCCCCATGAAAGTGAAAAATTGATTTTTCATTTTCATCGGAATAAGAACCAAACCTTATATTTACATTTTACTATTTTCATTAAAAAAAGCAAGAGAACAAACTGTGTATTTTTTTTGAAGGGATAACCACCTGAATGTTACTTTTATATATTAAACGATATTGAAATAAAAATCAAGAGGATTTAGCAAAAAAATAAAATATTTTTTTGCTAAGTCTAAATAAAATTAAAATCTAATTTTATTATAGCTAAGAAAATACGCGGCTTAGCAACTTTTTGGTACGAAAAAAAGGAATGTAGGAGATAAATCGGCGAACAACTTAACTTGCTCGCAATTGAAAAAGTTTGCCAGACTTCCGGTACTCACGTACAATCGTACGCTCCCTCCTAGCTCCTGGCAAACTTCTTAAATATAAACACTTTCGCTCGATTTATCGTATGCGAAATGTTGTACCTATGCGATCTTTTTAAATCGTATTTTCTTAAAAAATAGAGCTAAATCGCCTGAACTCTTGTTTGATTAGCGAATTCCTAAAGCAATTTTTGCATAACGGGACATTCTTTCTTTTGTCCACGGTGGATTCCACACAATGTTGACATTTGTATCTTTCACTTCTGGAATGTCACTAAGCGCTGCATGCACCTGATCTGTTAAAACACCAGCAAGCGGGCATCCCATCGTCGTAAGTGTCATTGTAACGGTACAAATACCATCTTCATCTAAATCAACATCATAGACTAAACCAATGTTAACAATATCAATCCCCAGTTCAGGATCAATAACTTGCTCTAAAGCACCAAGGATATTCTCTTTTAGCTCCTCATCCATGCAGTTGAACCTCCTGTTTTTATTTGTCAATTTATTGTATCATATTTGAGAATCATTTTCACTGCCTCTTTTAAAGATATTTTTCAAAAAAAGCTACGCCTTCTAAAATCCCTTCAATGGAAACTTTATGTTTTGCTTTTTCATCGATAGCAAATTTAACATTATTCGCCATTCCTGCTTTATCAAGCGCTTGATAAAGCCTTTCACTATACGCAAAAGGAACAACTTGATCTTCTTTACCATGCCATAAATATAGTGGCCGCTCATCCAGTTTCTCAAGTTGTTCACTTAAATCATATGGATTTAGTAAAGCAATTCTTTCTTTTACATCGAAGGGCAAGTCGAGACCATTTTTTTTCGCTTCACTAGCAAGTGTGGTAGCAAAATGACCATAATAAGCACTCCCCATCAGACTAACGGCCACCTTGATCCATTGATATTTAGCAAGCATGCCTAAGGAGGTAATTGCTCCCATCGAAACGCCTCCTACACCAATTCGTGTTGGCTCAATAAGTAGACGATCGTTTAGCTCCTTTTTTAAAGTAACTAATTCGTTAATATTTGCTTCCACAATATCCCAAAAATAAGTAGCTTGCTGAGTATCAGTCGCCCCTTCCCTTCTTTCTCCGTGAAATTTTGCATCAGGTAAAATAACACGAAATCCTCTCTGCGCTAACAGATAACCATAATGTAAGTAAAGCTCTTTTTGCGAACGGAAACCATGATAGAAAAAAATAGTTGGTGTTTTTTGTTCCGCTTTCTCTTTGGAAACGATATGCAATATGGGAATAGAAGCGATTTTTTCATTGTAAACTTGAATCATTTCACTACTTCCTTTCGATTATATTTGCTACAACCATTTACAAATGACTTCGATTTGTTCTATCATGGATGTATATAAATACGAAATAATGATATCTCATAAAAGGAGTTTATAATGGATAAAAAATTAATCGTACTTGACTTAGATGGTACAGCACTTAAGGAAAACCAAACGATCTCTATTCGTACACAAGAAACATTGAAAAAGGCTCGGCTTTCTGGGCATGAAGTCATGATTGCAACAGGTAGACCATATCGCCTTAGTTCTCAGTATTACCAAGCTTTAAATCTGACAACGCCTATTGTTAACTTCAATGGGGCAGTCCTTCATCATCCTCATGATAAGCACTATAAAGAAAACTACCATCACGCGATTGATCTAGCTATTGTTCGTGAGTTACTTGACTTTACAACCCAATTCCCACTCTCGAATATCGCTGCTGAAGTAGAGGACAATGTATTTTTAAAAGAAAAAAATGACAGCATCCCTGCAACATTTCACGCTGGTGTTAATAAAATCTTTATTGGCGATTTACGGAAAAACATTCAAGCTGATGCTACTTCCCTGCTTTTTTTTGGTAAAGAAAAAGAACTTAGCTTAATTAGTAATCATCTGGATCAATCGTTATCGCATGTCATCTCTTATCACACTTGGGGAGCAAGCTGGCCTGCTGTTGAAGTTGTAAAGCATGGGATTCATAAAGCAATTGGAATTCGTGTAGCTGCTAAAACACTTGGAATTCATCAACGCGATATTATTGCCTTTGGTGATGAAAATAATGATTTGCAAATGCTAGATTATGCTGGTATTGGCGTTGCGATGGGAAATGCGACACCAGAGGCCAAAAGTATAGCAAATGAAATTACACTTTCTAATGAAGAGGATGGTATTGCCGTTTATCTCGAAGAACGCCTTCATTTATAAAATGTTGATCAACACCTGACAAACTGACCAAATACTTCCAATGTGCAGATTTTGACAGTAGAAATCAAGCAGCTGCCATATAATAGCAGCGCCTTGGAAATTTGTCAAAATCTGCATTTTTACTTTGTTTCGATCCTATTAGTCGAATACAGGGTATCCACCAGATAAATAAAAACCAAGTAAGATCGTTAATAATAATAGAATGAAAAACAGAATAAGAAATGGCATCGTTGGTTTTTGTTGCTGACGAAAACTAAGGAGCATTTCTACAATACCAATAACGATGATTCCTAATAGGATTTTTAGAATGGCAAGAACCCAATTGGTTGCAAAACTATTTCCTAACATCATGATTCCACTAAAAATAATAAAAAGGTAAAACACTCGATCGATCATTTGTAATACTTTAAAACCTTTAATTGATTTTGCATAAATTCCCCAAGCTGTGATCGTTAAAATTAAGATCCCCAGCCACGAAAACAAATGAAAGTAAGCCCACATCATTAACATTCCTCTCCTATGTCGTTATGTTTCATAGTATATCATCAAATAATTGAATATGCTTTAAATCGATATCTCGCTAAATTCACAAATATGTTGTCCATCAAAAAAGTATAAATAAGCTTTTGTTACTGTTTTACCAGTAATTTGAGAAACTGCCTCGCTATAAAGTTCAATTTGAACTTTATAGCGAGCCCTCATGATCTTTTCAGCTTCTAGCCAACCATTTATAAACTTTCTATCAATTTGATCTGTTTTATAATCAATTAATAGGATCGTATCTTCCAATTCGACAAGACAATCAACAACACCTTGAATTAAAATATTATCCCCTTCCGCTGCTTGTGAATGAATTCTTTGCGCTGGTAATAAATAACTAAAAGGAACTTCTCTTTTAACCTGCTGATGATTATTAAGAAGGATTTCACCTAGTTTTGTCTCAAAAAAAGCAAGAATTTGTGAAAGTTTTATCGCCTTATATTCCGCTTCTGTAATCATTTCTCGATCTACCAATTCTTGTAACAGCGCTTTTAGGTCATCAATACTTGGCGCCTTATTAAGCGGAACCGACTGCATAACAGTGTGCATAGCCGTTCCAATTTCTATCGATGAAAGTTTTTCTTCTTGTAAAAACTTAGGACGATCAAGGATAATAGGTTGTAAGTTTTTAATAAAACGATTGTCACTCCATGAATCTTGAAGGGAAAACTGACGTTTTAATTCTGTTACAGACTGTTTTGAACGGATTTCTGTAGCGATTTTTTTAGTATACTTATAAGACAATGCTTGCTTAACGTATTGATGGTATATCCCGTTTATTGGCACTTGATTATACGTTTCAATGTTTGTCTTAAACTTTTTGAGAGGATCACTTTTGATGATTTCATCTAGATATTTTTCTTTTGGGTGTACGTGAATCTGTAATTTCACATCGGTTGTAAGGATATTGATAGAAGTGTTGTTTTTTAATCCGATTTGATTAAAAAATGTTGGATGTCTAACTAAACTTTTCCCAATCCAATCCAAATACGTCTTCGCATTTCCTCTTTCGCTAGCAGGGAGTAAGGTGCTTTTTTGTGTTGAGACTTTAAGCCATGATTGTAATGTTTTTTCCCATTCTGAAACGATACCGATTAGAATTAATTTTTCTTTTGCTCTTGTCAAGGCGACGTAAAGGACGCGCATTTCTTCTGCAATCATTTCTTGATGCTTCTTTTGCCGGATCGCTTGCTGCATGATAGTTGGATAAGTTATTCTTTTTTCAATATCTGTATAATTAGCAGCAAATCCGTAATCCTTATCAAGTAAAACTTTACTATGAATGTCACGCATATTAAATTTACGATTCAATCCTGCTAAAATGACTACTGGAAATTCAAGCCCCTTACTAGAGTGAATTGTCATCATGCGCACAACATCTTCTTTTTCGCCTACTGTTTTAGCCGTTCCCAAATCATCATTTCGCAATTCAAGGCGTTCTACAAAACGAATAAAGCGGAAAAGTCCTCTAAAAGCTGTTTTTTCATATTGACTTGCTCGATCATGTAGCGCCAACAAATTGGCTTGTCTTTGTTTCCCACCTGGCAAGCCACCAGCAAAAGCATAAAAAGAAGTTTCATCATAAATTCGCCAAATTAATGTAGCCAAATTTTCACGAATAGATAATTCTCGCCAGCTATCTAACTGTTTAATGAAATCGCCAGCTTTTTGTGCAATGCTATCGGTTTCTCTTTTAGCGTATTTTTTTAACGCATCAAAATAATAACCATTTTTCCCCCTTGCTCGAATTTGCCCTAGCGCTTCTTCATCTAAGCCAACAATAGGAGAACGTAAAACAGACACAAGTGGGATATCCTGATAAGGATTATCGATAATTTTTAATAAAGAAATGATCGTAGCTATTTCTGTTGCTTCAAAATAACCTGTATTACTATTAACGTAAAAAGGTAACTCACGCTCTTTCATTGCTTCTTCAATAGAAGTTGCATTCGACATGGAACGTGTAAGAACTGCAATATCACGATATTCGATTGGACGATATTGCTTTTCTTTTTGATCGTAAATTGGGTACTTATCTTTGACTAACCGATCAATTCTCTCAGCTATTGCTTTTGCTTCTAACTCATCTTTTTGAATTCTTTGTGGATCAAGTTCATTTTCACTATTTGCTGAATCGTCTTGCATATCAATGACAAGTAGTTCGGTATCGTGATTTGGATCATCTGGATAGTCTGCACCAAGGATTAATTCCTGTGTTTTATCATAATCAATTTCCCCTACTTCATGGTCCATGATTTGCGTGAAAATAAAATTAGTTAAATCAAGCACCTCTTTTCGACTACGAAAATTCTTTGCCAAATCAATGCGTAAACCTGTCTTTTCACTCTCTAATTGATAACGTTTATACTTTGACATAAATAAGCTAGGTTCAGCCAAACGAAAACGATAAATAGATTGCTTAACATCTCCTACCATAAACCAATTACCAGTTGCCTCATTCTTATCTGTAATTAAAGCAAGAATTGTCTCTTGAACCATATTTGTATCTTGATATTCATCAATTAATACTTCCTTATATTGCTCATTTAAAAGATCAGCAATTTCTGAAGGGCAATAAACCCCATTATCATAAACACTTAAAACTTGTAAAGCCAAGTGCTCTAAATCACTAAAATCTAAAACACTTTTTTCCAGTTTCGCCTTTGAAAACTGCTTGCTAAACTTCTCCACCAATTGAACCAACATGCTTACATCCTGTTCCATATTAGCTAAATCCATTAAATATTTTTTCTCTTCTCGCTTAAAAAAGGTATCAATTAACTGATTCACTTCTTTTTTAGCTTCTTCTCGCGCTTTTTTGGCTAGATTGATTAAATTTTCATCATATTCCTCTCTGTTTTTAAGTGTTGGTATGCGCTTGAATGATATATTTAACCAGATGGCTTGCATTTCTGACCATGAAAGCGTGAATGCACGATGAAGTTGTTCTAATTGATTAATATCATCTTCAAGGATAACTAAATACGGGCTAGGGCCCCTTGTTTCATTTGCTGCTCTTTTAGCAATTTCTAATTGGTTCAAGGCTTTGTTTAGACCGGCAGTTAAGCCTTCTTCAATAAGCGGGTAATAAGTAAGTTGTTTAATCGTCTTAAATTGATTCGTTTTATAACTTTGCACGATTTGATTTAACCACTCATTTGGTTTAGGGTTTGCCCGTGAAAAATCATAAAGATTAGTAATTAAATCATACAGTGCCTGATCACCTCGATCATTTGTTATGCTATCAACTAGATGAAAAAAGTTAACATTATTTGTTTTTTCATATTCATTCTCAAGCAATTGATCCAGCACTTCATCGCGTAACATAACCGTTTCAATAGAATCCATTAACCGAAAATCAGGATCAATCTCGATTCGGTAATAATATTTTTTAATGAGATCTAAACAGAATGAATGCAGCGTTGAAATGGATGCATTATTCAAAAGCGCAATTTGCTTTCGCAGATGAACGGAAGTAGGGGTTTTTTCCAATTCTAATTCAAGTGCGTGCTCGATTCGACTTTTCATTTCCGCAGCAGAAGCATTGGTAAAAGTGACAATAAGTAATTCATCTACATTAAAATTAGCAGCTTCATTACGTAATTTCTCAATAATTCTTGTAACAAGAACAGCTGTTTTCCCCGACCCTGCTGCTGCTGCTACAAGAATATTTTGTCCTTCAGCAAAAATAGCACGCCACTGTTCCTTTGTCCAAATAGCATCTACTGGCATTTCTGGAATTGGATTACGCTTCATGGTTCCCATCATCTCCTTCATGTTTCATTTTTTCTAATATGATAGATGGTTTTTCATTTTTAAAGTAACGATAATGATCATTCCCTGTCGCGGGATCAAATTGGCAAACTGAACGGAATGGACAAAAATGGCAAGGTGTTGCGTCACGTAATTTATAAGGATTAATAAAAACTTTCCCGTTTAAAATTTGGTTGCCAGCTTCTTGATATTTCCCTCTAATAAAATGTCGTAATTGGTCAAACTGCTCTTTAGTCGCTGTTTTTGAACGAGAACTCAATAATCCATCTTTCTTTAATTCCGCTGGTACAACAAGCGAGCTTTTCCCATTTTCTAATGTTTCATCCATTAAATTAACTGATACTGGATCAGATAGTATAAGGCCTTTCATACGATAACTTTTTTGAAGTTCATTTTGCAATTCTTGATCTGTTAAAGGAAGGCTAGCGTTTATACGCTGGTTATGCATATGGAAATAGAGAACACCAGCTGGTTCAGCAGTTTTACCAACGAGTTTTTCTGCATTTGTAGTCACCACATCTAGATATGTTAACATTTGTAAAGAAATTCCATAATAAACTGCTGGAAGCGATAAATCATGAGCACTTGACTTATAATCGATAATTCGTAAAAAGGCTCTTCCTTCGCTTTCCGCTTGATCAATTCGGTCAATTCTACCTTGTAATAATAATTCATGATTTTGCTTGAGAGGGATTTTCATTGGCGGAATCTTTCCACCCAAACCAAAATTAATTTCTAATCCAATTGGCTTAAATCCACTGATTTTGGCTTGTTCATTTAGCACCTTCGTCGTTCGAGTAATAATATTTAACAACTTATATTTAATATATGCCATTCTATTCGAACTTAATAAAATTTCATGTTGTAATTTAGGAGCTAAATAATTCATTGCCTGTGTAGCAAGTGTTTCGCAATCAGAAGCATCAAGATCTCCCCAATCGATGGACATTTCTTCTAACTTTACTGAAATCCATTCCATTGCCCCATGAAAAACTTCACCAATATCCACTGGCTGTAATTGGTAAGTCGCCCTCTCCTCAAGCTTCAGTCCATATTGAGCAAAATGCTGAAACTGACAACTAAAAAACTTTTCCATTCTAGAAACGCTAGCATGAATCTTTTCGCCAAACAGCGCAGTAGCTGTTTTTTCAGTAAGTGAGATAACTTTATTTTGATAGTTTAATCCTGCTAATACTTTTTTTACGGCTAGATTATCTTGTTCTATAAAATAATTATATATATCCCACCAAATATCATGGATAGCATAACCATTTTTATACCTTTGTAATTGCTTGGTTAAAAGTGTAAGTGTTGCTTTTTTTGATGAAATATATTCTTTCTGTTCGCTTTCACTTAAAAGAGCAGGATCAGTTAAATAGATTTCCTCTTTTAAATTGGGGAATTGAGATTTTAATTTGCGTAAATACGTTGATTCAGCGAGTACTCTTCCTTCTTCGTCAGCAGCTGGGTAACTTAAATACAGTTCATTTTGAGGCAAACTAAAAATACGATAAGCAATAAACTCTTCATACATAAAAAGCTTCTTATTGCTAGGCTTTAACTGGATCCCCTGTGCCTCAAGCACTTCTCTATCTCGATTAGAAAAAATGCCTTCTTCCTGAACTTTTCTTGGTAAAACACCATCATTTAACCCAGCAACAAAAATAACTTTCATATCTAGTAAACGAGCATTGGCAATATCTGAAATAACAAGTTGGTCAATCGCCGGTGGAAGAAGAGAAAATTCCATTGCTTCCAGTCCGGTTTGAACAAGATCACAAAACTCCTCACTCATCATCTCCGAATCCCCTTGGAGATCAACAAGTTCATCCAACAATGTTATGACAGAATTCCAAGCTTGCTCATGTTCTTTAGCTAATTCAAGTAACCCCTCTTCTTCTGCTTTTTCGCGTCGTTGTTCCAGATGATTGGGGGCGTCAACTAATATTAGATAATCATATAATAAAGTAGCCAGTTCTCGTCCCGTTTTTTTAGAACTCATTCCTTTTTCTAAAAATAATAATGGCTCTTCTATACTTTTTCTAACTTTAGCTAAAGTAGCCTCAACTGCTAGCTCTTCATCCGTTTGAACTCCTATCTTTGTAACTAAACCACGAATTTTACGGTAGTACCATTTTTCACTTTGAAACCATCGACTTTTATTGTAAATTCCATTTTCTAGTAGATAATTTTCAAATAAATCTACTTTGCTGCGAAAAGATACATTATCTTCATGGATTGGATTAAAAAACTCAGTTCTTACCGCCTGAAAAATATAATCATATTGCCAATTCCACCTTATTGCATCTAAACTAGAACGAATAAATTCGATAAGTGGATGTTTGGCCATTGAACGTTTTTTATCAAAAAAATAAGGAATTTCTTCAGCTTCCATAATAGGTTCGATTAATGTATCATAATCTTCATTGTTCCTTATTAAAAGCGCAATATCACGATATTGATATTGCTCAGACATAACCAATCTCCGTATTTCTCGAGCGATCCCTTCAAGCTCTGAGCGTCGGTTATTAGCTTGATGTAGATGAAGTCCTGCCGTTTCTTGGTTAACAGAAAAATAATTACTTCCCCAAGTTTGCACTAATTGTTTAATCCCTTGTGCTTGTTCTTTCTTGCTTTCGCTTAAGTGGATGGCTTGTTTCTCAGGAATATTTGCTTTTAGCGCTAATTCACGTATGGATTGCATCGTTTCTAAATTTAATTGAAACATGTCATATTCACTTGACGCTTGATGGCTGCGAAGTGTAAGCGATAGTATGACTTCTTTAGCAGCGCTAAGTAATTGTCCGATGACTGTTAATTCTTGTGTTGAAAAATAATCAAAACCGTCAATATAAATATACGCATTTTGTATATATTCACTCTCTTGAATTTGTTCACTAAATAATCTTAAATAGTCTTCTTGTTCAAGGTATTTCCCAAATAGTTTTTCTTGATACTTTTGATAGATATAAGCGACATCTCTTACTTTCTCACGGATGCCTTTATCTCCTGTAGTACTCGCTAGTGCATCATCTGTGACTTCATATTGTTTCATTTCTTTAAATAAAGTGAGCAATTCCTTACAAAAACCTTTTTTGTTAGCAGATTTTGTAAATAGCTTAAGCCAATCTTGTTCCTCAAAAAGCACCTGCTTAACTAGCATTTCCATTCCGGTATTAGTTAAAAATGTGTTAGAAAGGCCCCCTGTTTCTTGCAATACACGAAAAGCTAAGCGACTAAAACTATATACTTGGACATTCATCATTCCTTTAAAAGAAGCTTTATCTAGGAAATAGGTTTCCATCTGGAATGTCATTTGTTCTGGTACGATGATGATGATTTGAGTTTTAGAATCGGTCTCTGTTTTTTGCTTAATATCTTGAATCATATTAGTTGTTTTTCCACTGCCTGCTTCACCAGTAATTAATTGTAACATCAACCCTCAACTCCGAACGTTTGTTTGCTTTTTTTCATTTTAACTTACTTTGTCAATTTCGTCCATTCTTTTTTTTAATGCTTTTTTTACTCAAAAAACGTTTTTTCAACATAAAAAAACTAAGGCATATTCCACTACCTTAGTTTTTCATAAAACTCATTCAAAATCCAGCATTTCCTTTTCAACTTCAAACAAATGATTTGTAAGTTGTACAAATTTCTGTTTATTCCTATGTTCAAGAGCATGGTCGATCTCTATTTTTAGCATTTCGATTTTTCTTTTTTCTAGGAGCATTGTCATGTAGCATTCAACAAAAGCATTAATCAGCTCTTTTTCCCCTTTTAACAAGCCAACTTGATTCATTAATGAGTTAGAAAAATCACCCATTTCCACGACTACTCACTCCTTTACCTGAAAAAATTCATGATAACAAGCTAAAATCTCATAAAAAGGGTGAAAATTAAACTTTTTCAAATTTTAATGACGATTAGTAAGACTTATGCTATAATAGCTAAAAAGTTACATACCACTAATCATCGCTGTTAGCTGCCCTTTCAAATTATTTTAGCCGCAAATAAAACTTGATGGGAGTTGACTTAAAATGAAAAAAGGCTCTTCAAAAAAATCAATTTACGAAGTGAACCCACACACCATGATGATCTCACCAGCTCCAAATGGGGACAAGCTCTATTCTGAGATTTTAGAAATAAATACTTGCTATACTTCTAATTTTACCCCGTTTGAGCTAATTAAAACCAGTTGCAATTTCTTTGGTAGCAGTTACGAAGGACGTAAAGATGGCACAAAACACCTAATTGGCGTCACACACAAACCACCGATTATTATTGACCCAATGACTTTTACCTATGCTTTTCCAACAACATCACCAATTAACCCAAATTGTCATTGGATTTTCCCGCAGCACATTAAAGAATATCGCGCAATTAACATTAATCAAACTTATATACAATTTGCTAATTTTGATACAGCGGTTCTTGATATGTCACTCATGTCTTTTAATAATCAAATGGCGCGAACTTCAATGCTTCATATGAAGTTTTCACAAAAAATGCGTAAAATAGAAATGGATTTTCCATATATTAACATGTTTTTCCCGCCAACCTCTATGACAGCAGAGCCGAGGAAACCTTATCACTTTAATGTTAATAAGAGAGAAGAAGGGGAACAGGAATAAGTTTTTTGTGGATAATAGTGTAACTCTCCTGATCTTTAACCATTGTAACTCTTTGTACAGAACCACTTTTTAGTTTAAGATTTTCAATTAACGGAAAAGTATTTCCCGCGAAGCATAGTTATATTGTTTTGTGAAAAATCTGTTGCTATATCTAAAGGTTCAGCTAAATTGACTAAAATAAAAACGGGCAGCCGGTGATTATCATTTTTATTAAAATTGAATCTCTTACTCCAATTCTTTTGGCACAAAACTTTTCATACTTTTATTAGAGTCGTATTCAAGCTACTTCCAATTTCTAGCTTTATTCTTAGCTAGCTTTCTTTGCACAACTTTCTCTGCATCCTCACCAAGGCTTTCGATAATTTGCAAAGCATAGATAAGTACATCTGCTGTTTCTTCCAAAATATGTTCTCGCTCTTTTGTGATAGCTTCTTCACTGGTGCGCCACTGAAAACATTCTAGTAGTTCAGATGCTTCTAACGTCAAAGATAGAGCTAGCTCTTTCGGATGTTGATATTGGTCAAGCCAATTTCGTTCCTTTAAAAATTCTGTGATCTCATCTTGTAGTGCTCGCACTTTTTTCAGCTCCTTTTCTGTTCAACTAAGCAAATAACCAGAATAACACCTTTAATAAGGGAATTATTCTGGCTAACGATTACAAAGCGATCAAATATTGTTTACTAAAGCTTCTTCAATTTTATTTGGTGGAATAAAGCCATTTAAACGTGACATTTCTTCTCCACCTTTATAAAGAATTAAAGTAGGCGTTTGACGTACATCGCGAGCAAAAAAGAAGTCTTCGCCTAATTCTTCTAATTTCACCTTAAGCACTTTTACATGGCTAGCTTGAGTAGAGTTGCTAAATTCTTGGAATGATAAATCTAGCATTTTACAATTTGGGCAGTTATCTTTCCAATAATCTACGTACACTAACTCGTCAGAATCCATATGTTGCTTAAATTCGTCTAATGATTTAATTTCAATACTTGTCATTTGACTCCACCTCTTTTTTCTAATACTTGTTGAACAAACTGATAAATTGCTTCGTAATCTTCTTTACGATGTGGCATTTGTTCAATTTTTAATGTAGGATAATCACTCTTAAAATATTGGCTCATTCGGTCAACAGCGCCGCAAAAATTCTCAATCCCCCACTGGGTCTCGCCCGTTCCAAAAAGAGCAACATGCTTTGGTTTCATTTCAAGTTCAGCGATAAAATCTTTCATGTCAGTGGGTGTTCTGCCATAATCGACAGTCCATGCTCCTAACATGTATAAATCATATGCTTTATCTAATGGATAATTTGCTGATGGAGAAACGCGAAAAGTTGTAACTTCATGATCTTGTTCTTGGAGTAGCCTTTCAATTTCTTCTGCAACAGCTTTTGTATTCCCACTTAATGAATCATAAGCAAGGAGGATTTTCATAGGTCGTCAAAACCATTATCGACGTTTGTTTTTTTATAACTAGAATTACGCATTTCAAAAAAATCGGTTTTCGTTTCTGTAAAATTATCCGCGTAAGCTTTAATCCAGGTCATTGTATTATCACTATATCCGGGATAAAGTTCTTCAATTCCAAGCATCCCAAGCATTTTATTGGCACGATATTTAACGTAATCAACCATTTCTTCTACATCGATTCCTTCAATACCTTGCAAAACTTCAGCAGACCATTCAGATTCAAGTTGAACCGCTAGACGAAAAGCATTATGTGTATATTCAATAAGCTCATCTGTTTGCAGCTCTGGGTTTTCCCCAAGAATAGCGCGAATAACTTCTGAAATAAATTTAGAATGTGCAAGCTCATCACGATTTATAAAACTAATAATTTTACCTGTACCGTTCATTTTATTTTGGCGCACTAAATTATAAAAATAAGCAAAGCCACTATAAAAATTGATTCCTTCTAAAATGGAAGATTGAATGAGTGCTTTGACAAGATTAATTGGTGTCTTATCATTCATAAAGTTATCATAAGCGTCCATAATAGGTTCGTTACGTTTAATAATCGTCGGATGCGTCCGCGCTAATTCAAAAATTCGTTTTTGTTCTTGTAAATTTGTAATTGAAGCAAGAACATAAGAATAGCTTTCATTATGGATGACCTCTTGTTGACCAATAATCGCAATATTGGCATGAACAGCTGGATCAGTGATATATTCCGCCACATTATACATGAAACGCGTTTGTGGAGAATCAAGCGTTGCAAGCAAACCAATAATCGCATCAAAAGCATATTTTTCTTCTTCCGAAAGTTCAGGATACTGCTTGGCATCACCTTTCATATCAACTTCATCTGGAATCCAGTAGTTAGTCGATAATTCCTTATACGCTCGGTAAAAGGAAGGATAAGGGATATCGTTCCAATTTAAAATACCACTTGTAACTCCATTTATAATTGCAGTGGAGCGATTTGGGGACATCGGTTCTAAAATTTTAATACGTGTTAACTGCTCATTTTGTTCTGGCATAATAAGCACTAAACCTCCTTTGTACTGGTAATACCTTATTTAATCAACTAGAGCACCATTCGCATTCTTCAACTGAAATATCATTCGAACGGACATAATAAGTCGTTTTAAGCCCTTTGCGCCAAGCTGTTAAATGGAGTTCTAATAGCTTGCTTGCCTTGATACCACTTGGAACATAAAAATTAAAACTAAGAGACTGATCTACGTGACGTTGACGACGTGCATTTTGTCGTACGCTTGAGAACTGATCTACTTTATACGCACCTTTTTCATAAAATTGATAGGTATTTAAGTTCAGGCCTGGCGCAATAACCGGACGTCGATAATCCTTTTTCTCTTCATAATAAAAGGCGCTATAAACTGGATCAATTGATGCAGTTGAACCTGCGATCTGTGCTGTACTCATATTTGGCGCGACTGCTACAAGATAAGCATTACGAATACCATTTTGGGCTACATCTTCTGCAAGCTCTTGCCATGCTTCGGTTGTATAATTACGATAAGAAAAGTATTCACCAGTGCTCCAATCACTACCTTTAAATATTTTATAAGCGCCTTTTTCTTTAGCTAATTTAGCACTTGCTTTAATGGTAAAATAATTGATCTTTTCATAAAGCTCATCAGCAAATTGTTCAGCTTCCTCGGAGTCCCATTCGATATTTTTTAGAGCTAATAAATGATGCCAGCCAAATGTGCCAAGACCGATGGAACGATATTTTTTATTTGTAATGCTCGCTTGAGGGACTGGAAGCACATTTAAATCAATGACATTATCAAGCATGCGCACTTCAATATCAATTAAGCGTTCTAATGTATTTTCTTCATCTGTTACTACAGCGCGTCCCAAATTAATAGAAGATAAATTACAAACAACAAAATCTCCTGCTTGTTTAGTAATAACAATTTGATCGCCAGAAATAATTTCTTGAATCATTTTGGTTGGGCTCATATTCTGCATAATTTCAGTACACAAGTTACTTGAATAAATCATACCTTCATGCTTATTAGGATTCATGCGGTTAACTTCATCACGATAAAACATAAATGGATTGCCAGTCTCTAATTGACTGATCATAATGCGCTTCATAATATCAATCGCTTTAACAATTTTTTTACTAATATTTTCGTCGGCAACTAATTCTTCATATTTCTCACGGAAAGAACCTTCGCCTTTTTGTTCATCGTAAAAGTCTTGCAAATACCAGCCTTTTTTCGCCTTTACTTCGTGAGGATCAAATAAATACCAATCTCCTCGGCGCTCAACAGTTTCCATAAATAAATCAGGGATACAAACTGCCGTAAAGACATCATGGGCACGCAAGCGTTGATCACCATTATTTAAGCGTAAATCTAAGAACATTTCAATGTCTTTATGGAAAACGTCAAGGTAAACAGCAATCGCTCCTTTTCGTTGTCCAAGTTGGTCCACACTTACAGCCGTATTATTTAATTGCTTGATCCATGGTATAACCCCGCCACTCGCACCTTTAACCCCGCGAATTGATGCACCTGTCGAACGAACATAGCCAATATATGCACCAACACCACCACCATGTTTAGATACGCGAGCAACATCTGTATTGCTGTCATAAATCCCTTGTAAGCTGTCATCAATCGTATCAATGAAGCAGCTAGAAAGTTGGCCACCTGTTTTCCCAGCATTAGCAAGGGTAGGTGTTGCCACTGTCATGTATAAATTGCTAAGAGCCCAGTAAGCTTCTTCAACAAGCTTCATTCTTTGCTCTTTTGGCTCGTCTTGCATCAAGTAAAGCGCAATCGTTAACCAGCGTTCTTGTGGCAACTCATAAACATTTCGCGCTTGATCAGTAGCTAAATAACGCGTCGCCAAAAGATAAAGTCCGTTGTATGTAAATAGTTTATCCTTTTCTGGGTCAACCATATCTCCTGCTTGAATTAACTCTTCTTTGGAGTAATTTTTTAAAATACTACCTGAATAAATTCCACGTTCTCCTAAACTTTCTTGAAGACCAACATATGAACCATATTTATCGTCATCATTATAAAAGCGATTTTTACTAGCTTTTTTATAGAGTTTGTTTAGATAAAGACGCGCTGCAAAGTGTTCCCAATCTGGCAAGTGAATATCCGTTTTAGCCTCAGCTTCACGAATTAAATAGTCAACAAGCTCATCTGCTGGATAATCTTCTTTTTTCTCAATAAAATTAAAGATTTTACGTTTGTAATCTTCTATATCAAGCTTTGGAAACTCTTCATGAATTTTGTCTAAATAACGGCTTAAGCGCTCTCTATCAAAAGGTAGTTTGCGATTCCCTCCGTCTTTTACAATATAAGTAGTCATTGACACACTCCCCATTTCTTTCCATTTTACAAGCGGCTTAAACGCTTCTTTATGGAGCATAAAAACATTCCATTAGGACAAAAAAATTAACTTCAACCAGAATAATCACTTTCTGAAAAAGTTAAAAAACTATGAAGTATTATTTCGCTTTCGATACTATATATGGTATAACTTTTCATTTGTGAATGCAAGATATAGTACTTTGCTATTTTTTGGTAAATATGGTTAAAACCTGTTGGCAGAACATTTGAGCGCTACTAAAAAAATTTTTGATGGTTATTTCTTTGTGAGTGAGCGCACATCCAAAAAAATTAAGCCACTATAGGTTGTGGCTTAAACACTTTAATAGACTAGATTTAGTAAGATTAAATTGTCACGCTAAAACAAATTTTTTAATTTCACAAGTCAAATGTCAATCATTATGAAATAAGTGCTTTTTATATGTATAAATAAAAACAGTTATTGCAACAATTAATTCAGACAAGGGGATTGCTGAAAACACACCAAATGCGCCTAAAAATGGTGGTAAAACAACCAAGAAAATAACCATGAAAATCAATTCTCGTGCGATCGTAATCCATATAGCCATACCAATACGATTGGTTGTTTGAAAGTACTTCATCATGACAAAATTAAAACCCATAAATAGATAACTAGTAAAGAACACGCGAACACCCATAATGGCCAGATTTTCGATTTCAGTAGAGAAATTTCCAAATAAATCAATAATCTGTTTAGCAAATAAAAGGCCAATGATAAAAAACGCCACTCCTGTTCCAACTGCTACACTTGTAGCCAAGCGGATAGTCTTTTTTTCACGTATAGCAAGTTCAGCTCCACGGTAATAACTAATAAGTGGCTGAATGGCAGAAGACATCCCTAAAAATGTCATCAAAATGACACTATGGGCATAATTTAAAACTGAAAATGCAGCTACTCCAGCTGTTCCTGCAGCTGCTGCAATCGCAATATTATATCCCATTGTAAAGACAGATAGGCCTAGTTCAGATAAGAAGCTCGGCAAGCCTATGGCAAAAGTGTGCTTGATCGACGCAAGCGTTAAGCTAAACCGAACAAACTTTAAATGACTACTCTGTTTAAAAAAATGCGTGGCAAGAATGAATACACCTATAACCATTGCAGCCATGGTTGCACCCACCGAACCCGAAACACCAAAATCCAAAATAAATAAGAAAATATAGTTAAGAATGATATTAACAACAGCTGTGACAATCAAAGCTATCATCGCTAAGTTAGGATTGCCATCATTTCGTACAAAAATACTTAAAATATTTTCAAGTGTCAGGATAAAACCAAACAGCAGTAAAATATTCATATACTCCATGACATAATGAATCGTCTCACTGTTTGCACCTAACAAATACGCTAAAGGAAATCTAAAAATAAAAGCAACCGCCGCTAACATTATTGTAATAGAGATAACAAGCACTACTGAACGCGTAAAAATAGCTTTTGCTTTTTCAAAATCTTTTTCACCAAGTGCAAATGAATATTGTGTAGCTCCACCAATTCCAATCCAAAGCGAAATTGCCGTAAATAAAGAGAAGACCGGAACGACAATATTAATTCCAGCAAGAGCCACCCCGCCAAGCCGATGTCCTACAAAGATGCCGTCCATAACAATATTGACAGACATCAAAAGCATCCCAATTAGCGAAGGAATTAAATAATGCAAAAATACTCTGCCAACAGGTTTTTGTTCCATTATTTGATTTATCTTTTCCACTTTCCCACCCTCTTATACCTAACGTTAATTAGCCTCCTTATTTAAACATATCCAAGTCTTTTTAGCAAGCTGTAAATTGGCTTTGTGACGAAAATGTAAGTTTATCGATTTACTTTGTCATTTTAAGCGAGGGATTAAATATGAAGTAAGTTGTAAACTAAGGATATCAAAAAATGAGAGGAAAATTTATTATGAAAAATAAAAAGTGTCTTATCATTTTCCTAACAGCCATTTTAATCTCTATTTGTGCCATTTTTGAATATATTACACCTAACTCTGCTAGCGCTAATTTTTATTATGTCAAAATTAATACCGCGGGCTCTCAAGTGAAAAAAAGTCATTTTAAAGGCTATCAATATATTACTACTGCTCGTAAAGCGAATGGTCGAACAAGCAAAATCACCTTCTACTCCGACACCAAACTACCAGAAAATAGGCCTGTTAAAATTGTTGTCGGTGCCAATAAATTGCTTGCCAGTTATCAAAAAGTGATGTCAATGCCAAAATACTATGCTAAAAAGCAATAAACGCTAACTTTCAATCTCCTCATATGGCGAGCTTGCGCCTTATCCCCGAAATGGGTGGAGAACTCACTAAGAGCTCTCCACCCCCACCCATTTATTTTCTTCCAAGAATCATCGCCAAACGTCTTACCGCTTCCTCAGCCAATGTCTCATTTAATCGAGCAAAAGTGAGCCGTAAAGTAGACGTCTTTACGCCAAATAAAAAACCTGGCATGACAAGTAATTTTTTTTCCAAAAATAAATTAAAGTGAGTCAACGTATCAAAATCAGTTAATTTTACCCATAAACTTAATCCTCCAAGCGGTGCATTGTAGCTGATTCCATTTGGTAGATAAGCATTCAAAGCAGACACAAGCCATTCTTTTCTTTCAGCTAAAAGCGTCTGCAATTTCTTAATGTGTTCAAAATAGCTTGTCGAATTTAAGACGTCATCTGCTAATACTTGCGGAAAAATGCTCAAGCCAAAATCCATTTCCTGCCTAGCAGCTGCTAATCGTTCAACAACAGCACGTGGTCCCGCCAACCAACCAATCCGTGTTGTACTTCCCATGACTTTAGATAGCGAACCAATATAGAGAACATTTTCAGCATCTAATTGTTTAAGTGGTCTTGGTAATGAATGAACATCATACGTAAATTGTCCAAATGGATCATCTTCTACAATTGGGATTTTAAGTCTAGCACAACAAGCAATCAAACACTGTCGCTGCTCTTTAGTCATAACCATTCCAGTTGGATTTTGAAAAGTTGGATTAAGAAATACCATTTTAACGCGATGCTTTGAGTAAAGCTCTTCCAATACATTCAAGTCTACGCCAAAGTCGTTAACGGGTAAGGCGTAAATTCGTAAGCCTGCTGATTGAAAAAGCGAAAGTGAATAAAAATAAGAAGGTGCTTCGATTGCAATCGCATCTCCAGGTGAAAGCAGACATTGCGTGATTAAAAATAAGGCTTGTTGCGCACCAGATGTAATCAAAATTTCTTCATGATCTGTTGAAATCCCAAGTTTTTGCTGCATGTGCGTTTTGATTGTTTTTCTTAGCGGTAGATAGCCAAATGGATCTTCTGCACCTTCTTTTTTTAAAAAGGATTGCCAAGATAAGTTTGGTACTTGAATAGGCGGTAATAATTCAACTGGCAATTCCCCTGTTGCAAGGTCGATCACTTCTTTTGGAAATTGCTTACCTAGTTCACGCATCGAACGAATATAGGGCAAATTGGTATGAAAAGCTCCTTGGCTCACATAATGCCGCCAATTGGTTTTTCCAGTTGTAAGAATTCCCCATTTATCTTCATTTACATAAGTTCCACTGCCCTTTTTTCGGATAATCATTCCAGCAGTTTCCAATTCATCAAACACGTGAATAATCGTGGACCGATTGACACCAAGTCTTTCAGCAAGTTTTCTTTCGGAGGGTAATCTCTCGCCTGGCAACAGTTTCCCCGTTTCAATTAACTTTTCGATGTGGCAAACAATTTGTTGGTATAAAGGCTTTTTTTCTTGTTTTTGAAAATTCCACATTAAGCAATCCTCTCCCTAAAATTGGATGGGTTAAAAAACATCCAATTGGTTGTTTTTTCAAATTAAGTCATAGCTTATCATAAGTAACAAAGATACACAAATTAGAAATGGAGGAAAACACATGGAAAAAATAACTGGAACTGAAAAAGTAAAACGCGGCATGGCGCAAATGCAAAAAAATGGGGTCATCATGGATGTCGTAAATGCTGAACAAGCAAAAATTGCTGAGGAAGCAGGCGCTGTAGCTGTTATGGCTCTTGAACGCGTTCCTTCAGATATTCGAGCTGCTGGCGGTGTCGCAAGAATGGCAGATCCACGCATCATTGAAGAAGTAATGAATGCGGTTTCAATCCCTGTCATGGCAAAGGCACGAATTGGGCATATTACTGAAGCTCGTGTTCTTGAAGCAATGGGTGTTGATTATATTGATGAAAGTGAAGTATTAACGCCAGCTGACGA